>NZ_LFKY01000035.1:0-311010 GCF_028128965.1 Bradyrhizobium sp. CCBAU 25338 | reverse complement strand
AAGGTGGTACGCCGCCCGCGTCACCGCAGGCTGGCGCTCCGGCCCGCCCACCGGCGCCTCCGGCCGGCGCTGCGGCGCCAACGGTCGTTCCCGGCACGCCGGCCGCAGCGCCGCCGCCGAACCGGGCGCAATACGCCCCGCCCACGGTGACGCCGGCCTTCCGGGCCGCTCCCACGGTTGCAGCACCGCTGCCGCCTCCGCCGCGTCCGCCGCAGCGTGACCTGACGCCGCTCGCAGTTGGTGCGGGCGTGGTGGCCGGCGCCGTGATCGGTGCCACCATCGCCGATCTCCATAACCAGCGCCGCGAGACCGTCGAAGGCGGCCGCACCGTCTACACCGAGCCGGACCGCATCATCGTCCGCGATCCGGGCGGACAGGCCTATGTCCGCGGCAACGATCTCTATCGCTTCCGCTATGGCGCCCGCGACATCCGCACCGACACCGTCGGCGGCGAAACCCGCACCGTCGTGATCCGTCCCGACGGCAGCGAGATCATCACCGTGGTAGGCACCGACGGCCGGCTGATGCGGCGCATCCGAAGAGACCCCGCTGGGCGCGAGGTCATCATCATCGACAACACCTATCGCGATCCGCGGTCGGTCGGTGGCTTCTATGTCGACCTGCCGCCGCCGGTCGTCAACATGCCTTATGATCGCTACATCGTCGATGCCGAGGATGCCTCGCCGGACCTGATCTACGAGACCATGGAGGCACCGCCGGTGCAGCGGATCGATCGGCGCTACTCGCTCGACGAAATCCGCTACAGCCCCAATGTTCGCATGCAGATGCCGAGCATCGACGTCAACACGATCAACTTCGAGACGGGATCGTGGACCATCCCGCCGGACCAGGCGGCCCGGCTGCAGGCGATCGCCGACGGCCTCAACCGTGCGATCCAGCGCAACCCGCGCGAGGTGTTCCTGATCGAGGGGCACACCGACGCGGTCGGCAACGAGGTCGACAATCTGTCATTGTCGGACCGTCGTGCGCAGTCCGCGGCTGAATTGCTGACGCAGCAGTTCGGTGTCCCGGCGGAGAACCTGACGTCGCAAGGCTACGGCGAGCAGTATCTGAAGGAGCAGACGCAAGGACCGAGCGTGATCAACCGGCGCGTCACGGTCCGCCGCATCACGCCGCTGCTCAACGGCGGCCAGGCCTCGCTGCCGCCGCCCCCGCCCGGCACTGCGCCGCCGCGCTGAGGCACAAGCCACAAACGCAAATGGCCGGGAGCGATCCCGGCCATTTCATTTTGCAATGTATCACGCACTCATCGCTTCTGGCGGCAGGCAGGCCTCGCAAACGGCCGCGACGTGCCGGTGATCGGTGCCGCAACAGCCGCCGAGAAGCCGCATTTGCGGAAACGCGCGCCTGAGCGAGAGGTAACGGCGGCCGAGATCGACGGGATCGCCGCTGTCGAGCGTCTCCGACTCGTCGAGCTCGGCATGACTCTTGGTCGACGCGTTGGCCCTGATGCCGTGGATGCGCTGGACCCACGGTTCGCCGGCCGCAAGTGCGCTGTCAAAATGGGTCGGATGCGCGCAGTTGATCAGGAAATACTCGCATGCGCGCTCCGTTGCGTCGTCAACCGATTCGATCGCCTCGCGCAACGACTCGCCCCTGACGAGGCGGCCATCGGTCTCGACCGTGAAGGAGATCGCGACCGGAATGTCCTGCGTCCTGGCTGCACGCACCACGCCGACGGCTTCCTTGATGCTGTTCAGCGTGAATGCAGTTACCATGTCGGCGCCCGCCTCGGCGAAGGCTGCGATCTGGGCCGAGTGGTAGACCTCCGCCTCGGCCGCGTCCATGTTGCCGGCCTTGTAGCCGTCGCCACGCGGACCGATCGCACCGTTGATCACGCATGGCGTGCGAGGCGATTCCCATGTGCCGCGCAATTCGTCGAGAAAGCGAATGGCGCCCATGTTGACGGCCTCGAGCCCGGCCGCATCGTAGCCGAGCTTGCCGCCCCAATCAGGGTTGGCGCGCCAAGTCGGACTGTCGAGCACAAAGCCGAGTCCATGCTGTCGCGCGATGCGAAGATAGGCTTCGTAGTACCGCTTCAGATGCGCGCGACCATCCGCGCTGTCCAGCAGCACGAATGCGGCGAAGTGCGGCAGCTCCAGCCCGTGGTGAAAGATCAGGGTGGTTTCCATGCCGCCATCCGTCAGGAAAATGCCGCCGCGGTGCTGCGGCAGGGCGTGTCTGTACCTGGCCATTGATCGCTCCATCATTCGCACGGACCGCTTCCTTCGTTCGGTCGCGTCATGCCCGCCTTCGGTCTCGGAGCAAGTGGTGCCGCATAATGTCGCGCCGCTCTAGAGGCCTGATGGTGCGGCTGAACTTCCTCCCGCAAACAGATACAAATCAAAGACTTGCGTGAGGCGCTCGGCCCGGCACGCTTGCCCACGCGGCAAATTCCGCACCGTTGGTACGGTTTTGGAGGCATCGATGGGAAAAGGCGAAGCGACGCGCGAGCGCATTCTCGAGATCGCGGAAGCGGCGGTGCTCGCGAAGGGCTTCGGAGCGACCTCGATCGACGAGGTCATCGCCGAGGCCGGACTGACCAAGAGCGGATTCTTCTATCACTTCAGGGACAAGAACGCGCTCGCGCGGGAGATGCTGCGCCGCTATGTGGAGACGAACGATCGCCTGTTCGAGGAGATCTTCCAGCGAGGGCGTGAGCTCTCGGACGATCCGCTGCAATCATTCCTGATCTCGCTGAAGCTGCTGGCCGAGGTCATGGCCGATCTGCCCAACGGCCATCCCGGGTGCCTGATCGCCAGCATCTGCTATCAGGAGCGCCTGTTCGACCGCGAGGTTCGCGACCTGACCGCGCAATCGGTCCGGGCCTGGAATGCGCACTTCCGCGAGATTTTCGACGGCATCGCCGCAGTCTATCCACCCCGCGAGCCGGTGGACCTCGACGATCTCGCAGAGATGATCTCGTGCGTGGTCGACGGCGCGATCATCATGTCGAAGACACTCAACGATCCGAAGCGGCTGGAGCGGCAGATCCTGCTCTTCCGCAGCTGCGTGAAGCTGGTCTTCGCGCCACCCCCCTCATCGTGAAATGCATGTGACGTGAGCGAGGCAAGGCCGGACCGCCTTGCTGCGCCCGTTTGCGGGAGGAGTGCAATCGTGCGCGGTCCGAACCTCTGCATCATTGCCCCGCAGCCAATCCCAACGCGTCGGCCATGACACGGAACACTTCGGTATTGTCCATCGAGCCGTGCACGCGCTCGCTGCCCGGACCGGCCGCGGTCAGGATGACGTCCTCGCCCGAATGCACGCTGGCGCCGATCATCGCCGAGAGATTGCCGGGGCGCAGCACCGCGCCCGGGACGTCCTTGTATTTGTCGTTGGCCTTGAAGGTCCCGTCGGCGGCGGCCTTGACGGTCGGCTCGTTGGGGCTGTCGAGCTTCGGGCGGAACGTCTCGTAGTGATCCGGCAGGCTCGCCGAGAAGATGGCGAGCCGCCGGCTCACGTCGATGCGTGCCGGATAACCTTCCGCATCCGGGGCCGGATAGTTGGGAAATCCGGCCTGCGCATAGACTCCGACGCGCTCGCGCAAGGGAACGTTGGGCACGGTGCCCATGTCGTCATTCACCGTGCCGACAAGGCTGTTGGGATGATTGTGGTCCGCCAGCACCAGGATGAGGGTGTCGTCGCCGCGCGCCCGCGCCCATTCGCGCGTCTGGCGCACCGCGTTGTCGAGCATGATCGTATCGTAGACGGCGCGCTCCATGTCGAGAGCATGCGCATATTTGTCGATCAGTCCGGACTCGACCATCAGGAAAAAGCCGGCCTCGTTCTTTGAGAGGATGTTCAGCGCTGCCTGCACCTGCTCGGTCAGGTCGGGTTGCTCAGGGAATTTCTTGACGCCGCCGCCCTTCAGGAATTTGCGGTCGAGCACACCGTCCATGTTGCCGGTGGCGAACAGGCCGAGCAGCCTAGCCGTCTCGGGCTTTGCCGAGAGAGCGCCGAGCTCGCTCGCGGTGGTCGCGACCTGATAGCCTGCATCGCGAAACTTGGCGATGTAGTCGGTCTCGTCCTTGCGTTTCGAGCCGGCGGCCGATCTCGGCAGAAAATTCGCGCTGCCGCCGCCCATCAGGACGTCCGGCTTCGCCGCAAAGAACTGCTCGACGATCTCGTCATAGGCGGCACGGCGGCGCGTGTGCGCAACCATTGCCGCCGGGGTCGCGTCTTCGATCTCGGTATTGGTGACGACGCCGATCGCCATGCCGTGCCGCCTCCTGGCAAGGCTGGTGATGGTCTCGACCCGGGGATCGTCGAACGCGCTCGCGCTGCGATCCGCATAGACCCCCAAGGCGTTGACGGCGCTCTTGTGGCCGGTCGCATAGGCGCTGGCCGCGTTCGCGGAATCGGTGATGATCGAATCCGACCCGGCGGTTGCCACCAGCGCCATGTGAGGCATGTCGTCGATGGCGAGCTTGCCGCGGCTCTTGCCCTCCGAAATCCCCTTGGACAGGATTCGGGCTGCGACCCGATGCGCAGGCGACATCCCGTCGCCGACGAACAGGATGACGTTCTTCGCCTTGCGCGGACCCGTGTCGTAGACCGTCCACGTGACGCTGCGCTGGCCCATGCCGTCGCTCACGTCCACGACGACGCTGCCCGGCCTGGCCAGCGTGACGTCGCGCAGGATCAGGGCCGACTGCTCCTTGCCGTCCTCGCGGTCGATGAAGGTCCCGGCACGGCCGAACGCGGTCGCGTAATCCGCACCGTTCACCGTCACCTTCAACCTGGCGGGATCGACCGGCCCGGGAAGCTCGACCTTGAAGTCGAATTTGGCTCCGGCCAGGATCTCGGCACGATCGATCGGATAGATCGTCTGCGCCGACAGTGACGATGTCCAACAGAGGACGATGAGAGAGGCGAGTGCCGATCCCCTGACCATGCTCGATGCTCCGCAATCCGGTTTCCGACAGGAACAGGAAGCGTAGCGATCGAGAATGACGCCGTCATTAAATTCGCAGCCCGAATCGGGCAAAGCGCAATCCGGGCTGGCGGAAGGCCTAGCCCTTGTCGCTCTCCAGGCGGAAGATCTGCGAGCCTTCGCTGCCCGAGAGCAGGCCGGTGTCGCTGTAGAGCTTCAGCTTGGTGCGGGTGTCGGCGATGTCGAGGTTGCGCATGGTGAGCTGCCCGATGCGGTCGGCCGGCGTGAATGCGGCGTCCTCCACCTTCTCCATGCTGAGCCGCTCCGGCGCATAGGTGAGGTTGGGGCTCTCGGTGTTGAGGATCGAATAGTCGTTGCCGCGGCGCAGCTCGAGCGTGACTTCGCCGGTGACGGCGCGCGCGACCCAGCGCTGCGCGGTCTCGCGCAGCATCAGGGCCTGCGAGTCGAACCAGCGGCCCTGATAGAGCAGCCGGCCGAGGCGCATGCCGCTGATGCGGTACTGCTCGATAGTGTCCTCGTTGTGGATGCCGGTGACGAGGCGCTCGTAGGCAATGTGGAGGAGCGCCATGCCGGGCGCCTCGTAGATGCCGCGGCTCTTGGCCTCGATGATGCGGTTCTCGATCTGGTCACTCATGCCGAGTCCGTGGCGGCCGCCGATGGCGTTGGCTTCGAGGAATAGCGCGACGGGATCGGAGAAGGTCTGGCCGTTCAGCGCCGTGGGCTGGCCTTCCTCGAAACGCACCACGACCTTCTCGGCCTTGACGGCGCAGTCGTCGCGCCAGAACGGCACGCCCATGATGGGGTTGACGATCTTGATGCCGCTGTCGAGGCTCTCGAGATCCTTGGCCTCGTGGGTGGCGCCGAGCAGATTGCTGTCGGTCGAATACGCCTTCTCGGCGCTCATCTTGTAGGCAAAGCCCTGGGCGGTCATGAACGCCGACATCTCGGCGCGGCCGCCGAGCTCGTCGATGAACTGCTGGTCGAGCCAGGGCTTGTAGATTTTCAGGCCGGGATTGGTGAGCAGGCCGTAGCGGTAGAAGCGCTCGATGTCGTTGCCCTTGAAAGTCGAACCGTCGCCCCAGATGTTGACGCCGTCCTCCTTCATCGCCGCGACCAGCATCGTGCCGGTCACCGCGCGCCCCAGAGGCGTGGTGTTGAAATAGGTGATGCCGCCGGTGGAGATGTGGAAGGCGCCGGACTGGATCGCGGCGATGCCCTCATGGACCAGCTGCGTGCGGCAATCGACCAGGCGCGCCTTCTCGGCACCGAACTCCATCGCCTTGCGCGGGATCTCGTTGTAGTCGGCCTCGTCCGGCTGGCCGAGATTGGCGGTGTAGGCGTAGCAGCGCGCGCCCTTCTGCTTCATCCAGAGCAGCGCCGCGCTGGTGTCGAGGCCGCCCGAAAACGCGATGCCGACTTTCTCGCCCTTGGGCAGGCTTTTCAGGATCGTGGTCATGGGGCTTCCAATCGGGTCTCAAGGGCTGGTGAAGGTGCGAACTCGACCGCGCGAATATCAAATTTCGCAGGGCTCGGCACCCATTATAATCGCTTAAACCGACGGCTCGGGACCGGTCTTGCGGCCGAACAGGCGCTGGCGGAGCCGGTAGCCGGGCATGCTCAGCCGGGTCAGGGCCCCATCGACCGCCTCGTCCGAAAACCGCGTCCGCGGCCAGCGGTAGATCAGCGCGTAAGCGAACCAGATCACGACGAAGGTGACGAGGCCGGCGATGGAAACGTCGGTGAAGAAGTGGCCGCCGAAGGCCATGCGCAGCCCGCTGGTCAAGGCGCCGAACACCACGGCGGCGGCATAGGCGAGCGGCCGCCACGCCGGCGGGGCCAGCGCGGCCGGCGCCAGCGTCCAGAAGGCCGTCGCCCCTTCGCCGGAGAAGAACGAGCAGTTGCGCCCGCAGCCGCCCCGCGGATCCCACCACGGCACGAACTGCTGATCGCCGGCAAACTCGGTCACCACCACCGGACGCGGACGGCCCCAATAGGTCTTGAACGTCAGGTTGGTCAGAATGCCGGCCGACATGGTCAGCGTCACCAGCAGGAAGATGACGGTGCGCCCCGGCACCATTAGCGGCCGGTCGGGCCGGACCATCTTGACCACGAGCGTGACGATCGACGGCAGCGCGAACGCCCAGGCGATCCACATCGCCGCGTCACGCGCGAAGCCGGCCCAGCCGTTCAGCTTGAGCGGGAATGTCTTGGTCGCGGGGTCGAAGAACAGCGCGGCGAGCTTGAGATCGAGCTCGGGATAGAGGCCGAAGACGACGCCGATCACGAGCCACAGCGCCAGGGCGATGAAAAGTCCAGTCCGGTTCATGGCGCGCGGTTTAGCGGAGTGGTGCGGAGATGAAAACCCTTGCCGTCATTCCGGGATGGTCCGAAGGACCAGACCACAGGTGCGGAATTGCGCACCGGGGAATCTGGAGACTCCAGGCTCGATGCTTCGTATCGCCTCCAAGCGAAGTGTGACACTCACCTACAGGAAAAGCTTCAGCAAAATCAACACCTAGCTCTGTCACGCCGTCGTCCTCACTGTCACACGGTGCGATGAGTGACACTTTTTTGTTCTCGTTCCCTTCGCTCGGCCTCGATCATGGCGCCTAATCGTTGCTGCGCTTCACTAGTCGCGAAGTGTTGCTCGCAAGCGAGCTTGGCCGCTCCGAGTGAGCGTGCATCCTCAGTGATTGGGACAGCCTCCAACAAGCTCGTACCGTCCCACATGACGGCACAACAGTGGCTGGGAATAATCCTATTGGGAAATGGGATTAGTCAACTGCCGCAGATGCGGCAGTTGACTCCCGAGAAATGCGAACCATGATTGCTGCCGCAGAGTAAGCTAGATAGCACCCTTCGACCACTCGACCTCAATGGCATAATCCGATTCAGCGGTCTTTGCGCGATAGATCGGCAACGCTCTGGATCGACGCGAAACAATTTCCTTCAATCTCTCCACATGGTCGGGCGGACAGCGCGGACCAACAATAACCGACGCAAGCTCTCGCGGATCAAAGATAACTTCAGCTTGGTCATCTATTAGGCGCTCCTCTTCCTCATAGCTCCATTCAATCGACTTCGTCAGGTAAGCTCTACGAAGAAACGAGAGATGCTGTTGTGTTGTCTCTGCTTGCGGAGGGGGGGGGCGAAACGATCAAGTAATTCGCTTAGAAGAATGATAGGTCGTTGTCGCTCGTATTTGACCGGTCGCACTTCACTAATCGGACTTATCGTCGGTCCCCTTGCGACGAAATGATAAGCGATACCCCGATAGGAATCAGCATAGTGCGCCCATAGAAGCTGCGACGAGATACGGCGGCAGAAAGATGCAATGAATCTCTTCTTGTTTGCTCGTTTGGTGTCTTCTTCAACAACCTGCCGCACCAACAGCTCCATCTGAGCTTTCGTGAGCGTTCCGTTAGGGCCGCGAATCTGGCTGGTCGACTTAACGACATTTCCCTGATCATCTTTGATCGTGGCGCGTCGCAATAGCTCTTCAATGGGGACATCGTTGACGTAGCACGGGTCGCTATCGAACGGATCGTTGAATCTATCCGGCGTCGCGAGCCTTAGTCTGCTTTCAAGAACTGTGTTCTCAAGAAATTGCCAAGATTCCGGTGACCGCATGCTGACGTAGCGAAACAGTGACGCTCTGGGCGACGGGAACATGCCGGTCTGCGTTGCTGCGAAGAAAGCTGCTTCACGGATGCTGCTCAGATCCTTATCGTCCGGCTTCTCTTCGGCCATTTGTCCATTCACTTCCTATTATCCCATGGAGTAACGCGAGCAGGATCTTGATCTTGGAGCTGTTCATTCATCACCAAAAAGGAAATCATGCACCACAATCGCCTCTTCTACTAGATACAGGCCACGGCGCAGCGATTTCCACGCAAGGCGGTGTGCGCCGACTCCTGCCAATCTTCGCAGGAGTGCGTCATTGGCCAGCATTTCGTGCGCAATGTAGTTGCGTCGCTCCTTTAGCTCTTCCATCAACTGGATGAAGTCTTGCCGCAACCCGCGCTCGCCCAACTCTTTTACCACGCGCCCGAGCGTCCAGCGTTCGATCCTCTCTTCGTCATAGCCATACATGCTCGTCAGGAGGTTTTTCAGTCCTAGTTCGACAAGTTGGGCCTTGCCCATGAACATGGCAAAGCTCTCCAGAAAGCTGAGCCTGTCAATTCTACGAAGTCGCCGCGCAACAATCGCATGAACCTGCTTCCCGCTGAGCGATTGCCTATTGCCCCGTTTGATCTTTAAGGGCTCATCTATCGACTTCTCGAATTGCTTGCTGTCGTTCAACGTGCGGGCCTGTGAGTTGTCGTGAACCCATGAGCAGTCGCGTCGCCCTAGCGTTATAAGGCGAACCATCTGAATGCCGCCGAGCCCCATCTTGCGAAGTCGATCAACGACAGCTCGGCGCGCCAGTCATTGCGCCCCTTGCTTCCGTACAGGTAGAGCTGCGGCAGGTAGTAAGCGCCTTCCTCATCCGGATTGATGGCGGCATCCGGAATCACGACATCGAACCGGATGTCAGTTGCATGAATGATCTTGTTGCAGGCCTCGCGAAGCGTAAGTACCTCGACCTTTTTCGGATCGGTTGCCCAGTTTGGAAACAGCTTTCCGCAATCTGCTTTCTGCTCGTCTGTTGGACCTTGCGATTGATCAAAACGGATGCGCAGTCCAGCCGCGCAAGAGATCAAAATCCGCGTCACCTCAGTCTTGAAGAAGCCTCCCTGCATCATGGCGATGGTGGATGAGGTGAGGCCATGCCTCGCCACGATGCGGGACGCCGAGACCATACAAATTAGCCGGTAAAGGTCGAGGACGAACGGTCCTCGCTCAATCGCGTGGCCTTGCTTTGCTCCGGGCAGATACGGTCGTTCTTCCATGGGGCCATCATAGGCGATTCGTGCGGGTCTCGCGGATCGATCCCCGCCAGCGCCGACCGATCAGGCCCGAGCCGCTGGCCTAAACGTGTGACACTCCCTTGCGGAATTCAGCGAGACGACTGCGCCGGATGTGACAGTGCTAAGTTGCTGAAATCGCTCAATTGCGTTAGATCGCCCCGGAACGACAGCGCAAATCACCGCGCATCCGGCCGCGACTGTGATGGCAGCGGCGGAGGCGGACGGCGCGCGGGCGGCGGATTGCGCCAGGCGCCGGCGTTGCGGCCGGCGATCAGCCAGTAGACCACGCCGGCAACGATGCCGGCGCCGGTCATGATCTCCAGGTGACGGCGCACGATGCCCTCGAACTGGAAGGTGTCAGCGTGGAAGGGAACGAGACCGAGATAGCAGGCGAGCCCCACGACGCCGCCGCCGACGGCGTAGGCGAGCGCGCTGCGGATGTAGAGCGCCTCGGTGATCGCGACGATCACCGCCGCCGGCACCAACGCAAAGCCGGAGACGAAAATGAAGCCGAAGCCGAGCAGGATGTCGATCGTGCCCTGATCGACGGGACCGGCGCCGAGATCGGCGAATTCCGGAAACAGCAGCGCGACGACGACGATCATGCCGCCGACGAAGCAGGCGGCGAGGAAGCCGATGAAGATGACGACGAGGCGGCCGATCAGGGACATGACGCAAACGAATTGGTGACTGGCAGAGTCGCCAGGCCCCTGGTCGTCATGCCCGGGCTTGACCCGGCCACGACGCGCGTGGAGACAGTCGCCATTCTCAATCCGTCATCGCCATGGCGCGGAGCGCCTGACGTTCGCGAGCGCTGAGCTTTTCGGTCTCGGACTTGAGCTGGCCGCAGGCGGCGAGGATGTCGCGGCCCCGCGGGGTGCGCACCGGCGAGGAATAGCCGGCGTTGAAGATGTATTCGGAGAATTTCTCGATCTGGTCCCAGTCCGAGCATTCATAGGCGGTGCCGGGCCAGGGATTGAACGGGATCAGGTTGATCTTGGCGTGAATGCCCTTGAGCATCTTCACCAGCAGCTTGGCATCGTCGAGCGAATCGTTGACGCCCTTGAGCATCACATATTCGAAGGTGATGCGGCGCGCGTTCGAGGCGCCGGGATAGTCGCGGCAGGCCTGCAAGAGCTCCTTGATCGGATATTTGCGGTTGAGCGGCACCAGCTCGTTGCGCAGCTCGTCGCGCACCGCATGCAGCGAGATCGCGAGCATGACGCCGATCTCCTCGCCGGCGCGCACGATGTTCGGCACCACGCCGGAGGTGGACAGGGTGATGCGGCGACGGGAGATGCCGATGCCTTCGTTGTCGCCGACGATCAGCAGCGCATCGCGCACCGCATCGAAATTGTAGAGCGGCTCGCCCATGCCCATCATCACGATGTTGGTGACGCGGCGCGTGCCGTCCTCGCGATCGGCCCAGTCGTTCAGGCGATCGCGCGCGACCATCACCTGTCCGACGATCTCGCCGGCGGTGAGATTGCGCACCAGGCGCTGCGTGCCGGTGTGGCAGAAGGAACAGTTCAGCGTGCAGCCGACCTGCGAGGAGACGCACAGCGTGCCGCGGTCGGTCTCGGGGATGTAGACGCATTCGACTTCATGCGCCTTCTGGACATTGTCGCCGCTCGGCAGCCGCAGCAGCCATTTGCGGGTGCCATCGTTGGAGATTTGCTCGGCCACGACCTCGGGCCGGTCGACCGTGAAATGCTGTGCGAGATCGGCGCGAATGCCTTTGGAGATCGAGGTCATCTCCTCGAAGCTCTGGGCGCCGCGGAAATAGATCCAGTGCCACAGCTGCTGCACGCGCATCTTGCGCTGGGCCGGAGCGACGCCGATCTCGCCGAGGCGATCGGCAAGCTCGGTGCGCGACAGGCCGATCAGCGACGGTTTTGCCGGCGGCACATAGGTTTCGAGCGGAGTCTTCTCCACCAGGGTTGCGTTGTGCGGCTCGGTCGTGGGTTGCATCGAAAGGACCTGGGATTACTGCTGTTTGAATTCGTCATGCCCGGGCTTGACCCGGGCATCCACGTCTTTCGTCAATCGCGGTTGCGCGTGGATGGCCGGGTCAAGCCCGGCCATGACGACCGAAATTGTGGAACCGCCTCTATATAGCAATCGGAACTGCCGATTGCGACCGTGGCCGTTGCCTAGCCTTACCGCTTGCAGTCCTGGGCGATCTTGTCGAGCGCCTGGGCGAGGCCCTTCAGCGAGAAGGTGTCGGTCGTCTCCGTGCCCTTGGCCGAGACGCCCTTGACCACGAGGTCGGCGGATTTGCGCATGGCTTCGACCATCCGCTCCTCCTCGGCCGCGTTCTTGATCCAGAGGCCGTCTCCCTGCGTGTACATCGCGAAGGAGGCGCCGCCGACCTCGACGGTCGATTCCGAGCCCGGCTTCAGCGCGTAGCCGATCATGACCGAGACTTCGTTGTTGACCTTCTCCGCCGGCCGGGTCGAGACGAACGCATAGGCGGGATCACGCGGCCGATTCGGCGGATTGGTCTTCGACGACGAAGGCTTGGCCAGCGCGAAGCAGACCTTCTTGCCATTGGGCGTCGCCGCATAGGCCCCCCAGGTGCCGAACTGCCCGATCAAGGTCGGCTCAGCGCCACCCGCAACCGCCGCGGGCGAGGCCGCCGGTTTGCTCTCGGGCTTCGAAGCCCCCTTTGCGGTCGTATGGGCCGGCGACGCCGCCGGCTTCGGGGTCGCCTCTTTTGGAGCAGACTCTTTTGGAGCAGACTTGGGCGCAGGTTGCGCCGTCTGCGCCCGCGCGGAATCGGCGATTCCCCCGGCCATGACGCCAGTCATCAAAGCTAAAATCAGCACCCGCCACATGCTCGGAGTGGTTCCCTCAATATTGTGACTGGAAGATGGCCCGACTGCGCTTTGTCCCCGGGCAGGGATAGCCGGGAAAGTCCAATTTGGGAAGGCAGTTAGCTGTATCGGCTGCGGCTAGGCCCTGGATCGCGCGGCGCGTTGCTCGGCCCATTGCGCCTCGGTCCAGCCAAGCAAATCCTCGGCGCCGGAACTGCGCAAATGCGCGCCGCCGTCGATCGCCACCATCTCGCCATTGATGTAGCCGGCACGGTCGGAGACCAGGAAGCTGGCGAGATCGGCAAGCTCGCTATGCTCGCCGGTCCGCCCCAGCGGGTTGCGCGCGGTCCAGCCTTCGTCGCGGCCCTCGGGGCGGAGCTGCCCGGACGCCCCGGCGGTCGGAAACGGACCGGGCGCGATCGCGACGGTGCGGATGCCCTTCGGGCCCCACTCCACCGCAAGGCTCTTGGTCATCGCCAGCAGGGCGGACTTCGCCATCGCCGACGGAACCGTGAAGGCGCGGCCGGTGATGGTGGAGGTCGAGAGGATCGACAGCACGACGCCGCCATGCTTGCCCGCGATCCAGCGCCGGCCGGCGGCGAGCGTGCAATACATCGCGCCATGCAGCGTCGGCGCCAGGATCGCATCCGCGGCGCGGAAGGAGAGATGCTCGCTCTGTGCGATGAAGGTCGCGGCGGCATTGTTGACGAGGATGTCGAGCGGCGCCTCGCGCCAGATCTGATCCATCATGCTGTCGACGGCCGCGCCGTCGCGAATATCGCAGGTGATCGTCGTGACCTTGCCACCCGTCTGCTCGCGCATCTCGCGCGCCGTTGCTTCCAGCCGGTCGAGCTTGCGGCCGCAAATCACGATCTCTGCACCGAGCGCGAGGAAGCGACGGCCCATCGCCGCGCCAAGACCCGAGCCACCGCCGGTGACGAGGATGCGCTTGTTCTTGAGCAGGCCCGTTTCAAACATCGTTTGAATCCTCGCTGTTGCCACACACTCAGTCATTGCGAGCCACCGGGTCCGCGCGCAGCGCGGCCCCGGTGGCTCGCAATGGCGAGGATAGGCCGAACATTGCGTCCAGCAAAGAATCCGGATTGTCGGGCCGCACTAAATCCGGCAGAAACGGGCCAACTATAATTCCACTCGAAACGCCTCAGGTGCTGCCATGAAAGCCATCCTCTGCTCGCAATATTGCCAGCCCGACGATCTCGTTCTGGCCGAGGTGCCGGATCCGGTGGCGGGTCCCGGCGAAGCCGTGATCGCGATCAAGGCGGCGGCGCTGAACTTCTTCGACATCCTGATGATTCAGGGCAAGTACCAGATCAAGCCGCCGTTCCCGTTCTCGCCGGCTGCGGAGGTCGCCGGCGTGATCGAGAGCGTCGGCCCGGGCGTGACCGATCTGAAAGTCGGCGACCGCGTCGTCGCCTCCTGCGGCCACAACGGCGCGCGCGAGAAGATCGCGCTGCCTGCGGCATCGATCGTGAAGATCCCCGACAATCTCGACTACGACCGCGCGGCCGGCATCATCATCATCTACGGCACCGCGCTGCATGCGCTGGAAGATCGCGCGAGCCCGAAGCCCGGCGAGACGCTCGCGGTGCTCGGCGCGGCCGGCGGCACCGGCCTCGCCGCCTGCGAGCTCGGCAAGCTGATGGGCCTGAAGGTGATCGCCTGCGCCTCGTCGGACGAGAAGCTGGAATTCGCGAAAGCGCATGGTGCCGAGCTGACGCTGAACTACGCCAAGGAAGATCTGAAGGAAGGCCTGCGCAAGCTCACCGGCGGCAAGGGCGTCGACATCATCTTCGATCCGGTCGGCGGCGCCTATGCGGAGCAGGCGCTGCGCTCGATCGCATGGGAAGGCCGCTTCCTCGTCATCGGCTTTGCCGCCGGCGACATCCCCAAGATGCCGCTGAACCTCGCGCTGCTGAAAGGCTGCGACATCCGCGGCGTGTTCTGGGGCGCCTGGACCCGACTCAACCCGGCCAAGAACCGCGCCAATCTGGAAAAGCTCGTGAAGTGGACGGCGGAGGGCAAGATCTCATCGCATGTCGATCGCATCTTCCCGCTGGCCCAGACCGCGGACGCGCTGAAGGTGCTCGCGGGACGTCAGGCGATGGGCAAGGTGATCCTGCATCCGTGAGGATGTTGTGGCGGAAGCGCGTTTGTCGCGACCTGCACGCCACACACTCACTGTCATCGCCCGCGAAGGCGGGCGATCCAGTACTCCGTGACGTCAGTGACTGAACCGAGAGGCCGCGGCGTGCTGGATTCCCGCTTGCCGCCTTCGCTAAAGCTTCGGCGCCCCTGGACCTCAACCCCGGCGAAGCCTTGGCGTAGCCGGGTCGCGGGGAATGACTGCGCGCTCGCGGTGAGCGCGCCTAAGCTTCCGCTTCTTCTTCCGCCTCCTCCACCCCGCGCTTCAGCGCGGCACGGGCGGCCTCGCGATGCTCGTTCGTGATGTGGCTGGCGACCATGCGGATGGCAGTGGCGAGCACAGCGGCGTCATCGGCGAAGCCGAGGATCGGCATCACGTCCGCGACGAAGTCGAGCGGCAGGATGAAGTAGGCGATCGCCCCGAGCAACGAGGCCTGGACGTGGCGCGGCGTCTGCCGGTCGAACGCGCAGTAATAGGCGGCAAGCAGGTCTTCCGCGAACGGCAGGTGCGCGGCGACACGCTTCAGCTTGCGCCAGAAGCGACGGCGCACGCTTTCGCGATCTTCCGCGAGCCGATCGGCCGGCTCGAAGCCGACGCTATGCTCGGCAGCCATGCTCAAAAACTCCCCGTTCTGCCGGAGGCGGAGGGTCGTCCCGTCCCGGCTGATCACAAGATGGGGATGCGGCCGATCCCTGCAAGACGTCAGCTCGATGTCAGCCTGCGATGGTATTCATCGCCTTGGCCAGCGCGATGTCGCGCGTGGTGACGCCGCCGGCGTCGTGGGTCGACAGCACCACCTCCACCGTCTTGTAGACGTTGCGCCATTCGGGGTGGTGATCCATCTTCTCGGCGACCAGCGCGGCGCGGGTCATGAAGCCGAACGCCTCGTTGAAATCCCTGAAGACGAAAGTTTTCCCGATGGCGTCGCGGCCCTGGGCCTCGGTCCAGCCCGGTAGTCCGCCCAGCGCCTGCCTGCGCTCGTCCGCCGAGAGCCGTTCTACCATGGTCATCTCCGTCCTTTTTGGGGAACTTTACTCTAACACCGCGCCGGCGCCCGGGTTCATACGGGATTTCCTGCGTCCGCTAACCATGACGGAGATGTAACCCCTCCGGACAAGGAAATTTGCTACAATTGCAACGGTAGATCGCCGGCCAAGATGAAACTGAGCCTGAAGCGCCTGTTTGGGAGATCGATGACCGGGGGATTGGACCTGGCCGAAGCGCCCCCTCCGCCTTCGCCGCGATCGGCGGCGCGGAAGACGGCGCTCGTGTCTCTGGCGCTCGTGCTTGCGATCGTCGGCGCGCTCGCCGGCGGCTATTACTTCGCGATGCGTCCGGTGACGCTCAAGATCGCGGTCGGCCCAGCCAACAGCGATGACATCAAGGTCGTGCAGGCGCTGACGCAGGCCTTCACCCAGACCAAGGGTCAGGTACGGCTGCGCCCGTTCCAGACCGACGGCGCCACGGCCAGCGCCGACGCGCTCGCGGAAGGCAAGGTCGATCTCGCCATCGTGCGCGGCGACGTCGACGTGCCCAAGAACGCGCAGGCGGTCGCGACCCTGCGCAAGAACGTCGTGGTGCTGTGGTCCGTGCCGGCCAAAGGCAAGAAGCGGGGCCCGAAGATCACCAGGATCGCACAGCTCGCCGGCCATCGCGTCGGCGTCGTCGGCCGCACCCAGGCCAACGTCAATCTGCTCAAGGTGATCCTCCAGCAGTACGGCATCGATCCCGCCAAGGTCGAGATCGTGCAATTCCCGGCGAACGAAGCCGCCGAGGCGATCAAGGCGCAGAAGGCCGACGTCTATCTCGCGGCCGGCCCCGTCAACAGCAAGATCACGTCGGATGCGATCGCCGCCTCCACCAAGGATTTCGGCGCGCCCACCTTCCTCGCGATCGATTCGGCGGATGCGATCGCGCAGAACCATCCGGTCTACGAAGCGTCCGAGATCCCCGCCGGCACCTATGGTGGCTCGCCTGCTCGCCCGGAGGACGAGGTGAAGACCATCAGCTTTTCGCACCACATCGTGGCGCGGAAAGGCGTGGCCGAAACCACCATTGCGGCGTTCACGCGCCAGCTCTTCGCCGTGCGCCAGCAACTGGTCACGGAATTCCCGCTCGCGGCGAAGATCGAAACGCCTGATACCGACAAGGATGCGGTGATCCCGGTGCATCCAGGTGCGGCCGCCTTCGTCGACGGCGAGGAAAAGACCTTCCTCGACAAATACAGCGATTACATCTGGTGGAGCCTGATGGCGCTTTCCGCCATGGGCTCGATCGGCGCCTGGTTCGCCGGGTACCTGAAGAAGGACGAGCGCGACAGCAACAATCATCAGCGCGAGCGCCTGCTCGACATGATCGCCGCTGCGCGCAAATGCGAGACGGCCGAAGAGCTCGACCAGATGCAGACCGAGGCTGACGACATCCTGCGCGATACGCTGCGCTGCTACGATCACGGCGCGATCGAGGAAGGCGCGCTCACCGCCTTCAACATCGCACTCGACCAGTTCCACTCTGCGGTCGCCGACCGCAAGGCGTTGCTGATGAGCTTGCCGCAGAACCTGCAGCGCGCCGGCGCGCAGTTCAGGGCCGCCGGCAACGCGTAGGCGCTTGCCTGCGTAATGGCTGCGTCACATTGTCTCGATATAGCTCCCACTGTCATTCCGGGATGGTCCGAAGGACCAGACCACAGGTGCGCAATTGCGCACCGGGGAATCTCGAGATTCCGGATTCGCGCTTCGCGCGCTCCGGAATGACAGCGCGAGATGCGCGCAACACAGCGAGCCATCTTCATGAACATCAAATTCTCCCGCCGCCGCTTCCTCGCCACCAGCGCCGGTGCGCTCGGCACGACGGCAATGCCGTATCTCTCGCGCGCGGCCGATCGTCCGGCGGTCACTCATGGCGTGCAGTCTGGCGACGTCACGGTCGATGGCGGTGTGGTGTGGGCGCGTACCGACCGGCCGGCACAGATGCTGGTCGAGGTGGCGACGACTGATACGTTCAGGGATGCCCGTGCGCTGCCGCCGATCGCGGCGCTGCCCGAGAGCGACTTCACGGCAAAAATGCTGCTGGAGAATTTGCCGGGCGGCCAGGACATCTTTTACCGCGTCCGCTTCCGCGATCTCTCCCACAGCGCGGTCGAGGGCGAGCCGGTGGTCGGCCGCTTCCGCACCGCGCCGGCCGACCGCCGCGACGTCAGCTTCGTCTGGGGTGGCGACGTCGCCGGCCAGGGCTGGGGCATCAATCCCGATGACGGCGGCATGTTCACCTTTTCGGCGATGCGCAAGCACCGGCCGGATTTCTTCCTGCATTCCGGCGACACGATCTATGCCGACGGTCCCATCCAGTCCGAGGTGAAGCTCCCCGATGACAAGGTCTGGAGGAACGTCACGATCCCGGAGAAGGCCAAGGTCGCGGAGACGCTGGACGAGTACCGCGCCGCGCACAAATACAATCTCACCGACGAGAACCTCCGAGCCTTCAATGCCGAAGTGCCGATCTTCGTGCAGTGGGACGACCACGAGGTGACCAACAACTGGTCGCTGTCGAAGGAGTTGCCGGCCGCCTACAAGGTGCGGGACATCTCGCTGCTCGCGGCCCGCGCGGGGCGCGCCTTCCACGAGATGTACCCGATGCGGGAAAGCATTGTGGAGCCCGGCCGGGTCTATCGCCAGATCGCCTACGGCCCGCATCTCGACGTGTTCGTGCTCGACGAGCGCAGCTATCGTGGCCCGAACGGGCCCAATCTCGAGACCGCTTACGGCCCCGCCAGCTACTTCCTCGGGCCGGACCAGATCGCCTGGCTCAAGCGCGGCCTCTTGAATTCGCGCGCGACATGGAAAGTGATCGCGTCCGACATGCCGATCAGCCTGATTGTCTCGGACACGCCGAAGGGTGGCTCGGAGGCCATTGCGCAGGGCGACGGTCCGGTGCGTGGCCGCGAGTTCGAGATCGCCGACATCCTCCGCTTCATCAAGATGGCGCCGATCACCAACACGGTATGGCTGACCGCGGACGTGCATTACGCCGCCGCGCATTATTACGATCCGAACAAGGCGCAATTCCAGGAGTTCGAGCCGTTCTGGGAATTCGTGTCGGGTCCGCTGCACGCCGGTACGTTCGGTCCGAACGCGCTCGACAACACCTTTGGCCCCGAGGTTCGCTTCATCAAGGCACCGGGCAAGGAGAGCCAGAACCTGCCGCCGTCAGCGGGCATGCAGTTCTTCGGTCACGTCAAGATCGACGGCGCCTCGGGCCAAATGACGGTGACCCTGCGCGACCGCGCCGACGTGGCGCTGTGGTCGACCACGCTCGACCCGAAGCAAAGCTGATGGTTAAGTCAGGATGGATTTGGTTGAAGCAATGCGCGCTCAGGGCTCGGTTCACCTCGAAACTTAATTCACCGCACTTTAGCCCACGGCGCGTAGCTTAAGCGCCGCTTCCAGCGCATCGCTCGAACACGGTTTCTGCAGCCGCGGCCGGCCCGCCAATGCGGGCGGAATGCGCGCCTCGGCGCCATAGCCGGTGACGAAAACGAACGGAACCTTCAGCGCGGTCAGCCGCTCGGCGATCGCAAAGCTGGTCTCGCGGATCAGCTCGACATCGAGCAGCGCGAAGTCGGGCGTGCGCTTCGCAATGGCGTCCAGCGCCAGCGTCACCGAACCGACGGTCCGCACGCCGGTCACGCCAAATCCGAGCAGACGGTCCTCGAAATCGATTGCGATGATCGGATCGTCCTCGACGATCAGAACATCGGCCGGCCAGCCTGAGCCGTTGGAAAGTGCGGGTGCCATGATCGCATCTTGCGTTGGGGTTTTAGGATCAGGACTGCCGCGACACGATGCCTGCGCGTAGCGCATCGGAGGGTTCCCGGAACGAAACTCACCACATCATCGTTGTTCAGTCTGTCCACTTGTGCACACAGGGGATGCACGGAACTCGCTAAGGTGGGAGGACGGACGGGAGTTTCACGATGGATGCGCGTATCGGCAAGGTCACCGAGGTCGAGAGCCGGCCGGCCAACAATCTGCTGCGGCGCTTGAGCCAGGCCGACTACGGGCTGCTTGCGCCGCACGTGACTGTCGAAGACTCCGCAGCGGGCCAATTGCTCTACAATCCCGGCGATGACGTGCAGGTCGTCCACTTCCCCTGCGGGCCGTCGCTCGCGACCTTCCTCGTCCCCAACGAGGACGGCCGCGACGTCGAAACCATTCTGGTCGGCCGCGAAGGCGCGGTGGGCGGCATCGTCAGCGAGGGATTCCTGCCGGCCTATACCCGGATCTGCGTGAAATTCGGCGGACCGTTTGCGCGCGTTCACGTTGCCAAGCTGGAAGCGGCCAAGCTGCGCTCGGCGTCGCTGCGCAACATCTTTGCCCGCTATGCCGATTGCATGCTGGCCCAGATCTTCCAGTCGACCGCCTGCAACGCGATCCATTCGATTGAACAGCGTACCGCCAAATGGATTTTGGCGGCGATGGAGCGGACCGGTGACGAGACCAGTGTGCCGCTGACCCACGAACAGCTCGCGACGCTGCTCGGGGTCGGGCGCAGCTATGCCAGCCGCGTGCTTCAGTCATTCAAGGCGGAGCGGATACTCGACACAAGGCGCGGTTCGATCCTGGTTCTCAGCCGCGATGGCCTGAAGCTGCGCGCCTGCCTGTGCAATGATGCCGTGAAGATGCATTTCGAGGAGGTGCTGCGCGGCGTCTATCCAACCGAGGAGCGGGAGGCCGGATAGCGACCGGGTCTCTTTCCTTCTCCCCCCGCAAAGGAGAGAGCACGAAAATGCGCGGCGCGCTGTTTGGAGCGTGATCGTGCTATACTCTTCCCCGCATGAGCGGGGCTTTCCTTCACACTCTCTTCGACATCGCGGCGTGGCTGGCGGCCGCAGCGGCCGTCTACTGGCTGGCGCGACAGGGCTTGCAGTTTCCGGCGCAATCCTTCGAGCTGCCCTATATCGCTGCGCTGGTGTTCGGCGCCGGCATTGGCGCCTATCTGTTCGGCTCTGCCAATCTGTGGCTGTCGGGTCAGAGCGGCATTGCGCGCTCGGTCGAGGGCGCGCTGGCCGGCGGCATCGTGGCGATCGAGCTCTACAAATGGTCCGCAGGGATTGCGATACGAACCGGAGCCCGGTTTGCGCTGCCGCTGGCGCTCGGCATCGCGATCGGCCGCCTCGGATGCTACTTCGCGGGCCTCGAAGACTTCACCTACGGCACGCCGACGGCGCTGCCTTTCGGCCATGATTTCGGCGACGGCGTCCTTCGCCATCCCGTGCAGCTCTACGAGAGCGCAGCCATGGCGGTCTTCGCGATCCTCTATGTCGTGGCGGCCTTGAACCGAAACGCCTTTGCGATCACCAATGGTTTCCACCTCGTTCTCGCCTATTATGGAGCGCAGCGCTTCCTATGGGAATTCCTCAAGCCCTACGGCACGCTGATCGGTCCTTTCACGCTGTTTCACCTGCTGTCGCTGTCCATCCTGCTCTACGCCGCATTCATGCTGGCGACGGCGGCCAAAGCGAGATCCCTGCATGAACGCGCCGTTGCGTAAGTCGCGTCCCTACATCTTCTGGGGCCAGACCCAATCCCTTTGCGAGACCTGCCTGAAGCTGGTGCCGACCAAGATCCAGATTTCTGGCAACGAGGTCTGGTACGAAAAGCGCTGCAAGGAGCACGGCGTTCAGTCGACGCTGGTGTCGACGGACGCTGCCTATTGGCGGCTGTGCAAGGATTTCATCAAGCCGGGCGACCGGCCGCTGCAAGTCCAGCACCGCACGGAATTCGGCTGCCCCTATGATTGCGGCCTCTGTCCCGACCACGAGCAGCATTCCTGCCTGGCGCTGATCGAGATCACCGAGCACTGCAACCTCACCTGCCCGGTCTGCTTTGCCGAATCCTCGCCGGTACGCACGAAATTCACCCCGCTCCCGACGGTGGAGAAGATGCTCGACGCGCTGGTCGCGAGCGAAGGCGAGCCGGATCTCGTGCAGATTTCCGGCGGCGAGCCGACGTTGCATCCTGATTTCTTCGAGATCCTGGACGCGGTGCGCGCCCGCCCGATCCGCCACGTCATGATCAACACCAACGGCCTGCGCATCGCCCGCGAGAAGGATTTTGTGGCGCGGCTCGCCGAGAACAAGCGCGGGCTGGAGGTCTATCTCCAGTTCGATTCGCTTCAGCGCGATGCGCTGATCGATCTGCGCGGCGCGGATTTGCGAAAAATCCGCCAGCAGGCGCTGGAAAATCTCGAGCATTATGGCGTGTCGACCACGCTGGTCGCGACCATCAAGCGCGGCGTCAACGACGCCGAGATCGGCGACATCGTGCGCCACGCGCTGACTTGGAAGTGCGTGCGCGGCGTCACGCTGCAGCCGGTGCAGGATGCCGGGCGCAACGAGAATTTCGACAAGGCCACCGACCGCATCATGCTGTCGGAGATTCGCAGGCGCGTGATCGAGACCGGCGTGTTCGGCGACAAGGACATGATCCCGCTGCCCTGCAACCCTGAAAGCATCTCGATCGGCTACGGCCTGCGCAACGGCGAGAAGGTGCTGCCGCTGACCTCACTGATCCCGCAGGAGCAGCTGGTTGCGGTGATGCCCAACACCATCAGCCCGGAAAAATATCCGATGCTGCGGGAGAAATTCGTCGATCTGTTCTCGCTGTCGTCGGGCCCGCTCAACACTTCCAAGCGCGTCTGCGAACTCTTGTGCTGCCTGCCGAGCTTCGAGGTGCCACAGGGCCTCACTTACGAAAACGTCTTCCGCGTCACCATCGTGCAATTCCTCGACCGCTTCAATTTCTGCGTCGGCAACGTCAAGCGCAGCTGCATCCATTTCGTGACGGAGCAGGGCGCGATCATTCCGTTCGACACCTACAATTTGTTCTATCGGAACGGACAGATCGACGGCATCCGCGCCGGGTTGGCCGCTCAGGCGAGCGAAGGAGTTTTGCAGGCATGAGCATCAGCGACACACCGCCGCCCGCGCCTCCCGTTCCGCCGCCGCCTCCGCCGACGCAAAAGCGCAGCGGCTGCCTGACCGCGCTCATGGCGATCTTCGGGATCATCCTGCTGCTGCCGGGTGTCTGTGCGCTGCTGTTCGGCGGAATGTCGGTGTTCGAGGATGGCAGCATCGCCTCCGACATCGCGCCTTTGGTGTTCCTGGGCCTGGTCGTGGGCATCGGCGGGGTCGCCCTGATCTGGGCGGCCATCAAGGGACGGCGCGGTCAAGTCCGTCCAGGCGCCTAAGCCCCGGAGATTCCCGGACAAAATTCAGTCAACCAACGGCCAAAGAACACATTGTTTTTTGGCCGTTTTTGCATATATTGCGCCGCAACGCGCAGGGCGCCCGGTCTGATATGGCCGGGTTTCCTTTTTGGGCGCAAAGCGCCCTGTTTCCAGTCTTCCAGCGTTGTTTCGAGAAGAGGTCCCGGTCCGACCGGCGAGATCGCGCTTAACCCATTGTTCGACCGCAAAGAAGCTCACTCATGAACCTTCGTAACGTCGCCATCATCGCCCACGTCGACCACGGCAAGACAACCCTCGTCGACAAGCTCCTCCAGCAGTCCGGCACGTTCCGCGAAAACCAGAAGGTGACGGATCGCGCCATGGACTCCAACGACCTGGAGCGCGAGCGCGGCATCACCATTCTGGCCAAGGCGGCCTCGGTGCAGTGGAAGGACACCCGCATCAACATCGTCGACACGCCCGGCCACGCCGATTTCGGCGGCGAGGTCGAGCGCATCCTCAACATGGTGGACGGCGCCCTGGTGCTGGTCGACGCCGCCGAAGGCCCGCTGCCGCAGACCAAGTTCGTGGTCTCCAAGGCGCTCAAGGTCGGTCTCAAGCCGATCGTCGTCATCAACAAGGTCGACCGCCCCGACGCGCGCCCGACCGAGGTCATCAACGAGGTGTTCGACCTGTTCGCCGCGCTCGACGCCAGCGAGGAGCAGCTCGACTTCCCGATCCTGTACGGGTCGGCCAAGCAGGGCTGGATGGCCGAGAGCCCGGAGGGTCCGAAGGACAAGGGCATGGAGCCGCTGTTCGACCTGATCCTGCGCCACGTCGCGGCGCCGAAGGTCGAGGAAGGTCCGTTCCGGATGATCGGCACCATCCTCGAAGCCAACCCCTATCTCGGCCGCATCATCACCGGCCGCATCTCTTCCGGCACGCTGAAGCCGAACCAGCAGGTCAAGGTGCTGAACGCCGACGGCAAGCTGGTGGAGTCCGGACGCATCACCAAGATCCTGGCGTTCCGCGGCCTGGAGCGCACGCCGCTCGATGAAGCCGAAGCCGGCGACATCGTCGCCATCGCCGGCCTGACCAAGGGCACCGTCGCCGATACCTTCTGCGATCCGACCGTCGACGTGCCGCTGCCGGCGCAGCCGATCGATCCGCCGACCGTGTCGATGTCGTTCATCGTCAACAACTCCCCGCTCGCCGGCACCGAAGGCGACAAGGTGACGAGCCGCATGATCCGCGACCGTCTGTTGCGCGAAGCCGAGGGCAACGTCGCGCTGCGTGTGGTCGAAGCTGCCGACAAGGACGCGATGGAAGTCTCGGGTCGCGGCGAATTGCAGCTCGCGATCCTGATCGAGACCATGCGCCGCGAAGGGTTCGAGCTCTCGGTGTCGCGCCCGCGCGTGGTGTTCCAGAAGGACGAGGCCACCGGCGCCACCATGGAGCCGATCGAGGAGGTCGTGATCGACGTCGACGAGGAGCATTCCGGCGTCGTCGTGCAGAAGATGAGCGAGCGCAAGGCCGAGCTGATCGAGATGAAGCCGTCCGGCGGCAACCGCCTGCGTCTGGTGTTCTACGCGCCGACCCGCGGCCTGATCGGCTATCAGGGCGAGCTGCTCACCGATACCCGCGGCACCGCGATCATGAACCGCCTTTTCCACGGCTACGCCCCCTACAAGGGCGAGATCCAGGGCCGCCGCAACGGCGTCCTGATCTCGAACGACCAGGGCGAGGCGGTGGCCTACGCCATGTTCAAGCTGGAAGACCGCGGCCCGATGATGATCGAGCCGGGCTGGAAGGTCTACAAAGGCATGATCGTCGGCGAGCACACCCGCGACAACGATCTCGAGATCAACGTGCTCAAGGGCAAGCAGCTCACCAACATCCGCACGACCTCGAAGGACGAAGCGGTGCGCCTGACCCCGCCGATCCGCATGACTCTGGAAAAGGCCCTCGCCTATATCGAGGACGACGAGCTCGTCGAGGTGACCCCGAAGTCGATCCGCCTGCGCAAGAAGCACCTCGACCCGAACGAGCGCAAGCGCGCGGAAAAGGCCAAGGAAGCCGTGGCGTAAGGCCATCGTTCTCTCGTGCCCCGGACGCAGCGCAACACGATAGTGGTGCACTGCCGAGCCGGGGCCCAGATACTCTCAGCACCCACGCATCACCTGGGTCCCGGCGCCGCACCGCTACGCGCTGCAGCGCGTCCGGGACACGAGAGCTGCATACTTGACTGGCTTCAGCACTCTTCGCGAACGTGCTAGAGCCCGCCCATGACCTCCCTCCCCTCCTCCGTCGACGTCGCGATCATCGGTGCCGGTGCCGCCGGCCTTGGCGCGGCGCATGCGCTGGCGGGCTCCGGCCTCTCCGTGATCGTGCTGGAGGCCCGTGACCGGCTCGGCGGCCGGGCCTGGACCGTGCAGGCCTCGCCCGAGGTGACGTTCGACGTCGGCTGCGGCTGGCTTCACTCCGCGGACAAGAATTCCTACGTTCCGATCGCGCGACAGCTCGATTTCGAGCTCAACAAGGACCTGCCGCCCTGGCGCGAGCGCGCCTTCGGCAACGCTTTCCCGCAAGCCGAGCGCGACGATTTCATGCGCGCGATGGACGCGTTCTATGAGCGCCTGTGGGACGCCGCGCAAAAGGGCAGGGACGAACCCGCGAGCCTGAGCCTCGAGGCCGGCAATCGCTGGAATCCCATGATCGACGCGATCTCGACCTACATCAACGGCTGCGAACTCAAGGACATGTCCACGCTGGACTGGGACGCCTATGAGGATACTGGCCTCAACTGGCGCGTCCGCCGCGGCTATGGCGCGCTGGTTGCAGCGTATGGGGCACCCTGCCCGGTGGCGCTGAACTGCAACGTTACGCTGATCGACCACTCCGACAAGCGCCTACGCCTAGAGACGTCGCAGGGCACGCTGACCGCGGCCAAGGCGATCGTCACCGTACCGACCAATCTGATCGCCGAGGAGGCGATCCGCCTCTCGCCGCCGCTCCCCGCCAAGGTCGAGGCCGCAGCCGGCCTGCCGCTGGGCGTCGACGACAAGGTGACGCTGGCGCTCGATGACGCCGAAGCCTTTCCGAAGGAGGCCAATCTGCGTGGCGCCACCATGCGGACCGACATGGGCACCTACCACATCCGCCCCTTCGGCCAGCCCTGCATCGAGGGCTTCTTCGGCGGCAGCTTTGCGCGCGAGCTGGAAGAGGCCGGCGACGGCGCCATTGCCGCGCAGAGCATCGACGAGATCGCCGGCTTCCTCGGCAACGAGATCAGGCGCAAGCTGAGGCCACTCTACGAGTCGCGCTGGGCGCATGATCCGCTTGCGAGAGGCTCCTATTCGCATGCGCTACCGGGTCACGCGGGGGATCGCGCAGTGCTGGCCGCACCGGTGGATGCCCGGCTGTTCTTCGCGGGAGAAGCGACATCGCCGACTTTCTTCACGACGGCGCATGGCGCGCGGGACAGTGGCGAGCGGGCGGCGAAGGAAGTGCTGGCGGCTCTGGGTAAGCCGTAACCGCACACGCCGTCATTGCGCGCTACTCGATCACCCGCGCCCGCAAATCGGCATCAGGCACGAAACAGGCATCGTACTTGCCGAAGATGCGATAGCGGTTGCGCGCGACCAGGCTGTAGATCGGGTCCCGCACCGGTTTTGGCACGGCAAACAATACGCGCACCCAGCTCCATCCCGGCAGCTGCGATAGCACCGTCAGCGCGGCATCTGACTTCATAAAGATCTCGCCGCCGTGGACGACCGCGTTCGTGTCGGGATCATCGGGATCAATGCCGAACGTGCGCGCCAATCGCGCCCCATAATCCGACTGAATCGGCGTGAACCGGAACCGTTTCGCCGTGTCGCGCCTGGCGACGAAGCGGACCCAGCGCGAGCAGAAGATGCAGACGCCCTCGAACAGGATCACGTCATCGTCCGGCCACTTGCTCATCAGCGGTTATCCAGCATGAGCAGCGCAACGAGCATAAGCACGATTGCCGGTCCCGTCTTCACCAGCGCGCCGAGTGGCTCGATCCAGAGATCGGGCGTGAGGATCGCCGCGCCAACCATGTAGCCGAGCGAGGCGACCATGCCCGCGACCAGCCCGGTCGCCGCGGTCCAGCGGAAGGCGATCAATACGCCGATGCCCATGTCCATCAGGCTGGTGCCGATGGTGATGGGGTCGACGAGCGCGGGCGGGAAGTTATGCGCGCTCAGAATACCGGCGGCGGCGCGGTAGGACACGAACAGGGCGATGAAGCCCGAGACGATCCAGAATGCGACCAGGCTCGCGAAGACCAGCGCCTTGACCAGAAACAGCCGTGCGAACCATTTGTCCTGGATGGTGGCGGGATGGCGTCCGACCGCATCCGCCAGCCTCTTCGGCGCGATGCCCGTCGCGGCGATCCACGCCGTGGGATCACCTCGCACGCCGCGGCGCAACTCGGCGATGGCCGTGGAACGCATCGGCGGCATCCAGCCGAGGTGATTGGCGAGATCACCGATTTTCGCGCCGAGATCGAGCATGAAGCGCGGCATCGCGAAACGCGGCCAGCCGGCCGTGCCGAACGCGACGCGAAACAGCTCGATGACTCCAGCCATCGTGACGGGTTCCGCCTGCATCAGGTCCCAGCTCACCGCCTTCACGGCGGCATCGTCGACGTCGCGTGCGGCGAGCCAGGCGATGGTCGCCGAAATGTCCTCGACCGCGACGGGTTGGAATGGAGTTGCCAATTCCTTTGCAGGCAAATCGACCGGGAAGGCAGCAAGCGCGCGGAGCATGGCGCTGCCGCCATAGGCTGCCGGCGCGACCACGAAGCCGGGCCGCAGGATGGCATGGGGAATGCCGGAGGCCGCGATCAGGCGCTCGGCCTCGCGCTTGGTCGTGGCGAAGGCGGTGCGATCCGTCTCGGCTGCGCCGGGGATCGAGATATGCACCAGCCGGATCGCGCGACCGCTGCCGCCGATCGCCTGAAGCAGGCGCGCGACGAGATCGCGATGCACCGCGCTCGTGCTGCTGCCGGGACCGTCCTGGAGGACGCCAAGGCAGTTCACCACGACATCGATGGCATGCTCACCGAGGAGACGCGTCAGCGCGGCCGCATCGAGCGAGAGGATCGGCCGCTCGATGTCCAGCGCGCTCATTGTCTGGGCCGGCGACAGGCTGCGCGCCACGCCGATGACGCGAAAGCCCCGCGTGCGCAGATCGTCGGTGACGAAGCGGCCGATCAGGCCGGAGGCGCCGAGCACCAGGATGGTTCGCTGATTCATCGCTGCACTCAGAATGGTTTGGCTATCATCAACCACAGGATCGCCATCGTCGCGCCGAAGCCGGGGAAGCCGAATGCGAACCAGCGGCGGAACAGGGCGTCGTAGCGCTGTGGCAGCGCACTGCGCTGGGCGGCGGCCTTGCGCGCGAGGTCGCGCATCTCGATCTGCATGAACACGACGGGAATCCAGAACAGACCGGCGATGGCGTAGAGCGCCAGCGAAGCGAGCAGCCAGCCTTCCGTTATCGATGTGGCGGACAACATCATCAACAGCCCGCCGCTGAGCGGCTGGAGGATCACCGCCGACAGCGTGAAGATCGCATCCGCAATCACCACCACAGAAGCGGTACGCGCGATGAACTCCACATCGTGCGCGCGATGCGCCATCAGCATGAAGAAGGCGATGCCGGTTCCTGTGCCGAGGATGACGATGGCGCCGAGCACATGGAGAAACTTGACCAGGAAATACAGCGTCATGGCTTCTTGGTCGCCACAGGCTTGGCCGGGTTCAGCGCGCGTTCGAGCGCACTGCCTGCGGCTTTGACGCCGGCTTCGGTCTCGATCATCCAGTGGCCCTCGCTACCGACGGCCGGCAGGAAGCGCAGGTCGGCCTTGCCGCCGCTTCCGCGAAACGCATCGGCGAGCTTCTGCGAAAATGCGGGCGCGAAATAGCTGTCATTGCTTGCAACGAGCCATGTCACGGGAATGCGCGCCGCCTTGCCGAACTCCGCTGCCGCGGCAAGCAGCGTATGCGGCGCGCAGACCCGGTTCGGCTCACCATTGGCATGACCGCCGCGCCCCGGCGCAAACGCTGTGATCGCGGAGATCACCTTCGGATCAGCATTGGCGAGCGCCAGCACGCCCCATCCGCCGGCAGAATGGCCGATCACGATCGCGGCGTCCTTGCGGATGAAATCCTGCTTTCGCAAGTAGCCCAGTGCGAGCGAAATTGCGGCGGCCGTCGCGCGGCCGGAACGGGCGTAGTCGGCCTCGTCACATCCGCCCTGGTCCTCGACATAGTGGCCGCCCGTCGCACCATGGCCGAGCCGCTCCGGCACCAGCACGGCAAAACCACGCGCGACGAGATAGGCCGCAAGCGGACGGTATTCCGGCTGCGGCATTTGCGCACGACGCAGTGCGTTCTGCGTCGAGGCATGCGCGATCACCGCGAGCCGGAATGGACCTGGGCCAGGAGGACGAAACAGGACGGCATGCGCGGCAAGGTCGGTATCCGGCGCGGGTACCCGCCACGCTTGCCGACGAAACGGTTCGCTCTCCCCTCCCGATGAGCCAAACGTGACCTGGGCGCACAGAGGGGATGCAGTCAGCAAAGCCAGCAGAGGCAGGAGCGCGATGGTGTTGAGGAGCCGCATGAATTGGCCGAGGGCGAACGCGAACAGCGACAGCCAGATTAGTCGGAACGAATCAATTTCGGCCGACTTTCTGCGTTGCCATTGCCGTCCCCTCGCCGCCGAGACGTAGTTTTGCACCGACGCGCGGCACGCGGTTGCGGCTCGAGGCAGCGGCTTGTCCTCTTTCGGTACAACATGGTCGAAATACTGATGCAGAAAGTCCACAGGTTAACCGATAATTAACGATAGGTCTTGCCGCCGGCGCGGTGACTTGGTTTGATCGTGTCCATGAGCACAACCCTGATCGAGGTCCGGCCGGCCAAAGCTGCAGATGCAACTGCGGTGGCGTCCACTCATGACGAAGCCTGGCGCTCGGCCTATCAGGGCATCATTCCCGGCGCCGAGCTGGAAAAGCTGATCAACCGCCGCGGTCCGCAGTGGTGGGACAGCGCGATCCGCAAGGGCAGCCGCGTCAGCGTCCTCGTGTTCGGGGACAAGATCGCGGGCTATGCCAATTACGGCCGCAACCGCGCCCGCAGCCTGCATTTCGACGGCGAGATCTACGAGCTCTACCTGCGACCGGAATTCCAGGGGCTAGGCTTCGGCCGCCGCCTGTTCGCTGCCGCCCGCCGCGACCTCATGCAGAGCGGGCTGAAGAGCATGGTGGTGTGGGCGCTCTCGGACAACGATCCCGCCACGGAGTTCTACCGTGCCTTGGGCGGCCGCATGGTGGCACGCTCTTCCGAGCGATTCGGGCCGAAGTCGCTCGACAAGGTTGCCTTCGCTTGGACCAATTGAGCTGCTGAAACCCTACCCGGCAGCGTTCTCCGTCCGTCGATACCGCCCGCCTTTCGAGCCGGTGATCGCTGGATTCATTATTTCACAAAAACGCGATGGATCAGCGGGCCAAGCCCGCGTATGACAGCGCCAAAATCGCTGCCGGGCGCGATTTCACCTCGGCAACAACGGAGCCTTGAATGCGTATCGATGCGGTCTCGATCGGGAAAAACGTACCACACGACGTCAATGTCATCATCGAGGTCCCCGTGGGCGGCGAACCGATCAAGTACGAGATGGACAAGGAGGCCGGTACGCTGGTGGTCGACCGCTTCCTCTACACGCCGATGCGTTACCCCGGTAACTACGGCTTCATCCCGCACACGCTGTCGGATGACGGCGATCCCTGCGACGTCCTGATCATCAACACCCGCGCCATCATTCCCGGCGCCGTCATGAGCGTGCGGCCGGTCGGCGTGCTGTTTATGGAAGACGAAGCCGGCGGCGACGAGAAGATCCTGGCAGTGCCGTCGTCCAAGCTCACGCAACGCTATGACAAGGTGAAGAGCTATTCCGACTTGCCGGACATCACTCTGCAGCAGATCCAGCACTTCTTCGAGCACTACAAGGATCTCGAAAAGGGCAAGTGGGTGAAGATCCTGCGCTGGGGCGGCGCAGAGGAAGCGCACAAGCTGATCCTCGAAGGCATCGAGCGCGAGAAGAAAAAGAAGGGCTGAGCTTCTGTGTCCCGGACGCGGCGCGGCATGAAATGACACGACGCTGAGCCGGGACCCATGCCGCCACTGGGCCCCGGCTCAGCAGCGCACCGCTGAAGAAGCGCTGCGCTGCGTCCGGGGCACGAGAGTTTACTTACACCGCCGGTTTCGGCAGGCCGGCGATCGCGCAAGCGGCGCGCAGCGTGTTCACCAGCAGGCACGCCACCGTCATCTGACCGACGCCACCCGGCACCGGCGTGATTGCACCGGCAACGCCAAGCGCTTCCTGATAGGCGACGTCGCCGACGAGGCGCGTCTTGCCGTCATCTTTCGGGATGCGGTTGATGCCGACATCGATCACGGTTGCACCCGACTTCAGCCAGTCGCCGCGCACCATCTCGGGCTTGCCCACCGCAGCATAGACGAGGTCCGCCTTCTTCACGAGACCCGGCAGATCGCGTGAACGCGAATGCGCGATCGTGACCGTGGCATTTTCATTCAACAGCAGCTGCACCAGCGGGCGGCCGACCAGGTTGGAGCGGCCAATGACGATCGCGTTCATGCCTTCGAGCGAAGCGTGCACGCTCTTCGTCAGGATGATGCAGCCGAGCGGCGTGCAGGGCGACAGCGCCTCGAAACCACCGGCGAGCCGGCCGGCATTGTTCGGATGCAAGCCATCGACATCCTTGGCGGGATCGATGGCGTTGATGACGGCTTCGGTATTCAGCCCCTTCGGCAGGGGCAGCTGCACGAGAATGCCGTGCACGGCCGGATCGCGGTTGAGCTTTGCGACCAGCGCCAGCAGGTCTCCCTGCGAGACGTCGGCCGGCAGCTTGTGCTCGAACGAGGCCATGCCGGCCGCTTGGGTCTGGGTATGCTTGGAACGAACATAGACCTCACTGGCGGGGTCGTTGCCGACCAGGACCACCGCAAGGCCGGGGATCAGATTGTGCTCGCGCCTGACCCTGGCGACCTCCTCAGCGACCCGGGCGCGCAGCTCCGCGGCAATGACTTTTCCATCGATGATCTTGGCCGTCATGTCAGTTCCCTCAGTCTTTCGATTTGGCCGACACAAGCTGGCGCAGGGTTTCTCCGAGCCGCGCCGGATCGCCGTCGATCGCGATCTGCTTCAGCCGCGAGGTGGCTCCGGATAGCAGCTTTACACTGGCCTTGGGAACGCCGAGCGATTTCGCCAGTAGCGCCAAAACGGCCTTGTTGGCCTCGCCGCCATCGGCAATGGCGCGCACCCTCATCTTGAGCACCGTACGCCCATCCGAGAGTTGCTCGATCCCGTCGATGTCGTCGCGGCCGCCGCGCGGCGTCACCCTCAGAGCGATGCTGATTCCTGTGGCCGAGTAGCGCCAGGGTTCTTTATGAGCTTCCTTGGCAACCAAAGGCGCTCCAGCCGTCTCAGATCACGTTCGGGTAGATGTAGTACAGGATCACCCGCTCGACGAACATGATGATCAGGATCAGGATGATCGGCGAGATGTCGAGACCGCCGAGGCTGGGCAGGAAATTGCGAATCGGCGCCAGCAGAGGCTCGGTGATCCGGTACAGGAACTCCGCCACCGCCGACACGAACTGGTTGCGGGTGTTCACCACGTTGAAGGCAATCAGCCAGGACAGGATCGCGGAGGCGATCAGCAGCCAGACGTAGAGGTCGAGCACGATGATGACGATGTCGAGAACGGCACGCATGGCTTTTGAAAACTCTGGCTTTTGAAAACTCTGGCTGCGGTCGGGATTGACGCCTTTTGCTAGATATCGGTTCCCCCCGGCCCAAACAAGGGAAGTTCGGGCACCGGAATGGCTAAAACCGGGTTACGCCCGTCCTTGACTTGACCTTGGCGGGGACTTAAATGGCGCCCGGTTGTCGGCCGCATTCACCAGAGCGGCCAGCAAAGGGGCCATAGCTCAGCTGGGAGAGCGCGTCGTTCGCAATGACGAGGTCGGCGGTTCGATCCCGCCTGGCTCCACCAGCCTTCGCAGGCTGCGCCTGCTTCGGCTCGGCAAGCCGCTTCGTAGCGAAGGCTGCCGCGCCATAGCCCGAAGGGCGACGGCGGGCTCCCTCCGAATCTCCCCCTACCTCGCCGTAAACCTCGGCGGCCGTTTCTCCATGAAGCTCGCCACGCCTTCCCTGAAATCACTCCCGTTCAACGCCACCATCATCTCCCGGTTGGCCTCGATCGTCGCCTCGGCAAGCGTCTGGAACGGGACCTCGTAGAGCTGACGCTTGATGACGGCCATGGCGCTCGGCGAGACGAAATCGGCGAGATCGCGCGCATAGGCGTAGGTCTCCTCGCGCAGCTTCTCCGGCGCACAGAGCCGGTTGACCAGCCCGATCCGCAACGCCTCCTCGCTCGAAACGCGCCGCGCCGAGAGCAACAGATCCAACGCATTGGCGTGGCCGACGATACGCGGCAGCATCCAGCTGATGCCATGCTCGGCGATCAGGCCACGCCGCGCGAAGGCGGTCGTGAACACGGTGTTGTCGGCAGCAAAGCGCAAGTCGCAATAGAGTGCGTGCACGAGTCCTATGCCGGCCGTGGCGCCATTGAGCATGGCGATCACAGGCTTCTTGATCGAAGGGTAATAGCCGTAGCGCGTCTGCCAATCCGGCCGGCGATTCATGTCGAACGGCGGCAGGTTCGAGGCACGCCTGACGTCATCGGGCTCAAGCCCCTTCAGCGCATCCATGTCGGCACCGGCACAGAAGGCGCGGCCCGCTCCGGTGAGCACGATCACGCGGACATTGTCGTCGACATTCGACGCTTCCATCGCGTGACGCACGTCGCGCTCCATGATCGGCGTCCACGCGTTCATGCGGTCGGGGCGGTTCAGCGTTATGGTCGCGATCTTGTCGCTCACCTCGTAGAGAATGTGTTCGTAGGCCATGACGCTCTCCCCTGTTTGCCGGTGCGATTTCGCGCGCGCTCGTTGGCAGCGAACCTAGCATATCCAGGGAAGAGACAAGGACTTGCGCGAAGGCGCGATCACTCGGCGGCTTGCGCCAGCACCGGCCGGCGTGCGAGCCAGCCATTGATGAAGTGATCGAGCCAGGCGCGCTCCGCGACATCGTAGACGGCGCGATCCGCGAAGTGATGGTGCCGCTGCCGCGCACCGGGCGCGCTGAAGCCGTCATAGCCGCGCGTGGTCCAGCGATGCATCATCGCGTAGGTCACATCGGGGTGGAACTGCACGCCGAAAGCATTGCCGGCACGGAACGCCTGCACCGGAAAATCATCGCCTTCGGCGAGCAGCTCAGTGCCAACCGGCAGCTCAAATCCCTCGCGATGCCAGTGATAGACCTGCGCCGGCCAGTGCGGGCAGAGCGCACGGCCCGCAGCGGTCGGCCTGATCGGGTAATACCCGATCTGGGTCAGCGCCTCCGCATGGGGGGCGACTCGGGCCCCGAGCTGCATCGCCAGCATCTGCGCCCCTAAGCAGATGCCGAGGAACGGCCGCTGCTCGCGGAGCGGAATTTCGATCCAGTCGATCTCGCGGCGGATGTAATCATCGGGATCGTTGGCACTCATCGGGCCGCCGAAGATCACGGCGCCGGCATGCCGATCGAGCGTCTCGGGCAGGGGATCGCCGAAGCGGGGACGGCGGATATCGAGGCGATGACCAAGCGCGCGCAGCGCATTGCCAACGCGGCCCGGTGTCGAGCATTCCTGGTGCAGGACGATCAGAACCGGCAACCGGGTTTCAGAGGCGGCGACGCTCGGCGCCCTCCGTGGGAAGGCCACCACCTCTGCGCCACCAAACCTGTCCGTCCGGAACGACATGGCCTCTGCGAGTGCTATCGGTTCAGACCGCCAGCATAGCTAAGCGATGGTTAACATCGTGTGAGTTCGCGCACATACGTGCGATACTGAAGCAAACTCCGGGCCACTACGGGGCCTCTAGTGCCTGTGCCTTTGAAACCGGCTGGTCGCCGCAAGGATGAAGCCGCGCGGGAAGAAACGCAGCGCGAACGGCACGATCTTGATACCGAGGCCAGGCAGCACTGCCCGTTTGTTGGCCATCAGGCCACGATACGCCTCACGCGCAACTTCGGTCGCGGAGACGTTGAGAACGGCCGTATCATGTTGCGATCCAACACCGGCGCGGGCCTGGAATTCGGTCGGCACCGGACCTGGGCAAAGCACGGTGACGCGGACGCCGCGCGGTGCAAGCTCCGCCCGCAACGCTTCGGTGAAGGAAATCACATAAGCCTTCGACGCGTAGTAGACGGCCATGCCGGGACCGGGCAGAAAGCCGGCGACGGAGCCGACATTGAGAAGACCGCCCTTGTTCCTGATCAGCTGATCGGCAAAGCGCAGCGACAGATCCGTCAGGGCCCGGACATTGACATCGACGATACCGATCTGCTCGATGCGATCGCGCTCGATGGCATCGCCAAACACGCCGAAGCCAGCATTGTTGACGAGATGGTCGAGCTCGACGCCCTCGGCTGCAAGGGCTGCCGCGATCGTCTCGCCGGCATCCGCTTTCTCGAGATCGCAGGCGATCACGATCGGCTTCTTGCCGCCCTTGACAGCGAGCTCGTTCGCGAGCGCTTCGAGCCGATCCGCCCGTCTCGCGGTCAATGCGAGGCGGTGTCCATTGGCGGCAAACACACGCGCCAGCTCCATCCCGATGCCCGCCGAAGCACCAGTAATCAGCGTCACCCGCTCAGCCACGATCGAAGTCTCTTGAATTCAACTATTTTAGCCCCGCAACGGCGGAACGAGAGCATAGGCCGTGCGCAACAGGCAAGCGGCACTGGCAGCATGGCCGCTTGAGCAGAACGAGCGGCAATGCAGGAAAACCGTTGATTTGCAGGCGTATTCGGCGCAGGCGACGAATATATTAAACTTTCGTCATGTGCCCACCCGAGCCGCGATACCCCGGGTCCAGCGCCGTCAGCCGACGGCACTATCCTTGAGCTGACCACCGGCACGCTCCGCGACCGCGTGCTTCAGCTCGATCCGGTCGCGCTGGGAAATCCCGAGCAGGTCGGAAGCACGCCAGACGACATTGTCCTCGAACTCGCTGACCTGGCCGTCGGCATAGACCAGCTCCCACATCATCCGGACGATGCGTTTGCGGCCCTCTTCGTCAAGCGAGCGCATGATGACGCTGGTGAAGCGATAAAGGTCCACCGCCTCGCCCTCGACCTGGGTGGCGTCCGCGATCAGACGATCCGCAGTGCCGCGATCGAGCCCGAAATGGCTTTCGATCAGGCTGTGCAGCTTGCGCTGCTCGGCCGCGCTCGGCTGGCCGTCCAGCGAGACCACGTGGACCAGCAGTGCAGTGGCCGCCAGCCGATAATCGCTGTCGCCGAATGCGCGGTCCGAGGCTTGAGGACCGACAATGTCGGCGATGAATTGACGTAAGCCGTCGAGCATAAGGTCCTACCGGGATCGATGACAGCCGCAAGGAGCGCGGCTGTTACCAGCATTATATGAGAGGGAAACTCAACGGGCGCAACGTGTGTCAGTTCCGCGCGCTGCATTACGTTTCGGCAATCTGGGCTGTCTCATTCACCGTCATGGCCGGGCTTATCCCGGCCATCCACGCGTCACCACCAAGAAAGACGTGGATGCCCGGGTCAAGCCCGGACATGACGACAGAGAGTGTGGCGAACGTCCGCTTCCACAACGCCGTTGCGAGCGCAGCGAAGCCTCGCTGCGCTCGCAAAGACGGAGTGCGTAGCAACCACCTCCCACCCCTTACGGTATCTCATACACTACCATCCTGTCGGCGATGCCGCGGAGCGCAGCCTGCTTCTGGATCGGCTTGATCGCGCGCCGCTCGAGCACTTCGGCGACCGCGGGAGCGTCCAGCACTGGACCCGTGATGTGGATCTCCTGCGCGGTCGACAGGCTCTGCACGCGCGCGGCGATGTTGACGGTCTGGCCGAAATAATCCTGCCGCTCGTTGAGCATGACCGCGAGGCACGGCCCTTCATGGATGCCGATCTTGACGATGAGATCGTCGGTGCCGCGCTTCTTGTTGAGCTCGTCCATCGCCGCGCGCATGCGCAGGCCGGCGACGATCGCGTGCTCGGGGCGGACGAAGGTCGCCATCACGGCATCGCCGATGGTCTTCACCACCGCGCCCTTCTCGGAGGAGATGATCTCGAGCAGGGCATGAAAATGCGCGCGCACGAGATCGAAGGCGGCGAGATCGCCGACGCGCTCGTAGAGCGCGGTCGAGCCCTTGAGATCGGTGAACAGGAAGGTCAGCGAGGTGATCTGGAGGCGCTGGTCGAGACTGAGATTGTCCGCCTTGAAGACATCGCGAAAGGTCTGATTCGACAGCATCCGCTTAGCGGTGAGGAACGGCTTGCGCTTGCCGATGAGGTGGTGAAGCGCCTCGGCTGCGATGAACACCGACGGCAGCACGCGCACGCCGGCCTGGTTCTCCAGCGACAGACGCAGCGGGCCCGGCCGCATGGTCGTCGTGCCCGTCGGCGCCTGGACCTTGTTGTACATGATGGCGAGTTGCTGGCGGTCCTTGGTCGGCTCGCCCTGGACGTCGATGAAATGTGCGGCGTGCGTCACCGGCTCGAAGATGATGACGAAGTCGTTCGGCAGTTGCAGCGACATGGTCGCTTTCTCGCCCGCCGGCAGCTCCATTGTGTCGAGCGTCACCTCGTTCGCGAGTGCCGCAAAGGATTCCTTGTTGAAGTCGACCCCGGAGCTCCAGAACACCTGCTTGAAATAATCCCAGACCGGCAGCGTATCTGGATCGTGCGCGGCTATGCGCCGGACGCGCGGGTTCACCGTGAAGGAGACCTCGACCTGGTCGTCGACCGAGGCCTTGTAGCCGCAGGCACAGAGCGCACAGTGATAATCGTCCGGCTTGAGCGCCTTCAGCGTCGAGTGCGCGCCCAGCACGCCGCCGCAGCCGGGGCACAGCACGTTCCAGCCGAGGTCGAACAGTCCGAGCCGCGCCGAATGCAGGAACGCCGAGATCACGCGCTCCTCGTCGAGACCGTGCTGCCTGGAAAAATCGAGCACATTGACGCGGTTGAGCTCGTGATCCTCGCCATCCTCGATGAGACGGGTGATCGCATCGACCACCTTCGCGTCGGCGGTCTGCTTCAGAACGGAAAACTGGGCCTGGATGTCGCTCATGGCGGGGCTCTATCTAGGGTGGATCACGCCATCGGCCAGACGAGCGCCTGTCACCGACGCGTGATGCGGAACATGGGTGAGTGGTCTGGCTGGGTCGTGACGACGCCGAGCGGGATCACGGGAGTCGCCGGGTCGGCAAGCTCGACACGGAATGCGCCGATCAGCCGGGCCAGGGCCAGCACGGATTCGGCCTGGGCAAACGGCGCGCCGATGCAGACGCGCGGACCTGCGCCGAACGGCAGGTAAGCAAAACGGTCCGGCACCTCTTTCGACATAAATCGCTTTGGAACGAACGCGTTCGGCTGATCCCATAGCTTCTCGTGCCGGTGCAGCAGCCAGGGCGCGATCATGATGATGTCGCCCTTGCCGATCTCGACACCGGCCGCATTGTCCTTCTCGCGCGCGGCCCGCGCGACCAGGAAGGCCGGCGGATAGAGCCGCATGGTCTCGTCGATCACGGCGCGGGTCAATTTCTGCCGATCGATGTCGGCCATGCTGTCGAGGTGCTCGCCGCGGGTCTCGGACGCCACCTCCTGCTGCGTGTCAGGATCGAGCGCCAGCAGATAGAGCGCCCAGAACAGCGCCGTCGCCGTGGTCTCGTGACCGGCGAGGATCATGGTCGCGACCTCGTCCACGAGCTGCTCGTCCGAGAAGCCCTTGCCGGTTTCGGGATCGCGCGCCTCGTCCATGAGATCGAACAGGTCGCGCGGCGGCGCGCCGTCCTTCTTGCCGGCCGCACGTCGTTCAGCGATCAGCATCGCGACGAATTCGGTCCAGCGCCTGCGGAAGCGCGCGCGGGCGAAATCCATCGGGCTCGGCCAGGACACTGGCATCACCATGTCGAGGAGATACGGGCGCCCCAACCGCGCGGCATATTCCATGATGAAGTTGCGCAAGGTCGCGCCATGCCGGTCCATGCCGAACGAGAACATCGTGCGCCCGGCGATCTCGAGCGTCATGCGCTGCATGATCTCGCGCAGATCGACCGGATTGCCTGTTTGCGCATCGAGCTTCGCGATGGTCTCGTCGAGCACCGCCGTCATGTGGGGGACGAGATTTGCGGTGGCGCGCGGCGTGAAGGCCGGCGCGAGAGTGCGGCGCTGAAATGTCCAGGAATGACCTTCCGCGATCAGAAGGCCGTCGCCGAGCACCGGCCGCAGCATGCGGATGCCGGCCGGCGTGCGCGTATAGTTCTCGTAGTTGCTGAGCAGAACGTGCCGGATCGCGTCCGGCTGGTTCAGGATGAAACTGTTGCGGAAAAAGAAGCGGCCCGGGACGACCTCTTCCTCATAGGCACGCTGCCCCCAGGTCGCGATCATGTTTTGCCGGATCACCGCGAGACGGCCAAAGAACGACATGTCGTCGGGCGCACGCGGAGGAGCCGGAGGGATTATGGGCCGACGCACGCTGGCGATATTCATGGCTCTCTCCCGCAGATGTGTCGCAGCTAAACAGCTAATAAGTCAGCTCGGCGATCGCAATCCTGTTCTCGGCGGCAGGCCAGGCGCGCGCCACGATCCGTTCTTCGCCAAATTGGGCCACGATGTTACGCCCGATCTCGCTGGCCGGAAGCCGCAGGGTTGCTGCCGCATCCGTGGGCACGCCCGGCTTGACGTCGGCCGGCTCCTTGCCATCAAACAGCACCACGTCCCGCGGCAGGCCGAAATAGCCGCGCGGCCGCGACATGATCACGACCGCCCCCGCGTCCTTGTCCGCCGGCCCGAGCGGGCGCGCAGGCCGCAGATGCACGACGTCGGACGAACGCGGGAACGGCGAGCGATAGATGTGCGTGGTCGGCGCGCCCGGCGAGGCCAGGACGAATTCGAGCGACCAGGCCGGATCGACCTGCGCCGGTCCCCAGCGGCCGTCGGCAGCGGTCTTTGCGCTGTGCAGCGCACCACCCTTGCGCTCCCCGGTATCAGGATCGACACGGAAGACATCGACGGTTGCGCCCGCGACCGGACGATTGGTCGGCACACCGCCTGGCGTTCCCGTGACAAGCCCGCTCAGCTTCACGCTGGTTTCGGGCACGATCGCGATGCGGGCGGGCTCGCGGCCGGCGATGAACTTGTAGATCTCGCGGAAGGCGCGAGGGTGAAATGCCACCTCGCGATGATCGAGCGCACCGAGCACGAGGTTGGTGGCGCCCATCAGCTCAGGCCCCTCGGCGGTCACACCGGTCGGCGTGCCGGGCTTGCCGATGAAGCGGCCGTCGGGTTGCGCATATTTGTCCATGCCGTCGCTGCGCAGGGTGAGGAAGGCAACACCCGGCGTCACCTCGCTCTCGCCCTCGTTCAAGCCGCGCAGGAATACGCCGCGGCCGTTGAATTCGTTGTTCGACTGGTCATCGGTCGCGAACACGCCGTGATTGGGCGTGCCGCACAGGACGGCGTGGCTGACATCGCCGGCACCGCCGTTTTTGATGACATTGCGAATGGCATAGCCGCCGCGCGAGCTGCCGACCAGCGCCACGCGCGCCGCATCGGTCCGGCGCTTCAATTCCGTGATGGCAGCGGCGAGCTCGCGGCGCTGGTCCTCGGTCGAGGAGCGGTTCGCCTGCTCGACCTTGTCATCGCTGCGCGCCAGGGGATCGGTGAAATTGATCGCCATCATGCGCTCGCGGGCGATGCCGTTCGATTCCATCCGCCACAAGGTCGTCATCCAGAGCGCATCGTAATCGCCATTGCCGTGAACGAGCAGGATCGGCGGCACCTCGGTGCTCGGCGGGACGCCAGGTGCCGTTTGGGCGATCGCGCCGGCCCGCATGCTCGCAACCGCGAAAGGCAAGCTGCCGGCTCCGAGCAGGATCGTCCGTCGCGACAGCCTCATCTGTTCCTCCCGGCAAAACCATGACTTTGCACCGCTTATACCTGTCTAACCACTGGACAGCGAAGGACTTTCGCAGGCATCACTGATCCAATCGGAATCGCTGAAGCCAGTTCTGACACCCGATTTGGAAGGGGATATGACCGAGCAGACGAACCGCCAGACATTTGCCGGCGACGGCATCACCGCCCCCCTGCGGTACACATTGTTCCGGCGCATCTGGCTCGCCAGCCTGCTCTCCAATCTCGGCCTCCTGATCCAAGGCGTAGGCGCGGCCTGGGCGATGACGCAGATGGCCGCCTCGGCCGACAAGGTGGCACTGGTGCAGACCGCACTGATGCTGCCGATCATGTTGATCTCGATGCCCGCCGGCGCCATCGCCGACATGTATGACCGCCGCATCGTCACCCTGGTCTCGCTGTCGATCGCGCTGACCGGCGCGAGCGCGCTCACCGTGCTGGCCGGCCTCAACCTGATCACCCCCGAATCGTTGCTCGTCTTCTGCTTCGTCGTCGGCAGCGGCAATGCGCTGTTCGGCCCGGCCTGGCAGTCCTCGGTCAGCGAACAGGTGCCGCCCGAGGCATTGGCGTCCGCGGTGGCGCTCAACGGCATCAGCTACAACATCGCGCGCAGCTTCGGTCCTGCGGTCGGCGGCGTCATCGTCGCTGCACTCGGCGCCGTGGCCGCGTTCGCCTGCAATGCGATCCTCTATCTGCCGCTGCTGGTCGTGCTGCTGCTCTGGCGCCGCAGCACTGAGCCCTCGCGCCTGCCGCGGGAGAAGCTCAACCGTGCCATGGTCTCGGGCGCGCGCTACATCACCAATTCGCCGCCGATCAAGATCGTGCTGTTGCGCACGCTGGTGATGGGCCTGATCGGCGGCGCCGTGATGGCCTTGATGCCGCTGGTCGCGCGCGACCTCCTGCACGGCGGCGCGCAGACCTACGGCATCATGCTCGGCGCCTTCGGCATGGGCGCGGTGATCGGCGCACTCAACATCCACGAATTGCGCAAGCGCATGAGCGGCGAGGCCGCGATCCGCGCCTGCACCATCTCGATGGCCTTCGCGATGGCCGCCCTCGCGGTGAGCAGCGAGCCGGTGTTGACGGCAACGGCGCTGGTCTTGGCCGGCGCGGTCTGGATGGCTGCGATCGCGCTGTTCAACATCGGCGTGCAGCTGTCGGCACCGCGCTGGGTCGCGGGCCGCTCGCTTGCGGCGTTCCAGGCCGCGATCGCCGGCGGCATCGCGATCGGCGCCTGGGGCTGGGGCCGTCTCACCGACTATGCCGGCGTCGAGATCGCATTGCTGACGGCGGCCGGCCTGATGCTGATCTCGCCGGTGCTCGGCATCTGGCTCACGATGCCGCGCGTCGGCGCCCGCAACGAGGATGCGGACATGCTGGCCGATCCCGAGGTGAAGCTGTCGCTGACGGGGCGCAGCGGGCCCCTTGTGGTCGAGATCGAATATCGCGTCGCGCAGGAAAATGCGCGCGCGTTCCACAACGTGATGCAGGACGTGCAGCTCTCGCGACAGCGCAACGGCGCCTATGGCTGGTCGATCGCGCGCGACATTGCCGATCCCGAATTGTGGACCGAGCGCTATCACTGCCCGACCTGGTTCGACTACCTGCGCCAGCGCAACCGCTCGACGCAGTCCGAACGCGCATTGCATCAGCAGGCGATCGATTTCCACATCGGCCCCGAGCCGGTGCGGATCCGCCGCATGCTCGAGCGCCCGTTCGGTTCGGTGCGCTGGAAGGACGAGACGCCGGACCGCGCCGATGGCGAGGTGCTGCCGGTGGTTGCGACCGCTGCGGGCAGCAGCACGTAGGTGCTGTCATTCCGGGGCGTGCGAAACGCGAGCCCGGAATGGCGTTTACTGTCCGTGATCCGTCAGCACCTTATCGCAGGCCTTGCTGAGGCGGGTGCGGTGCTGCTTCAGGCAAGCGAGCACGGCGCCATCGCCATTGTTCATGACGGCGCGGCAGAAGCGCGTGACGTCACGCGCGCAAGCGTCTTGACCCAGCTGCTGCGCCGACGCGCCCGATGCGAACATGAGCAAAGGGATGATGAAAAGAAATCTGGTCATCGCGTAATGCCTCTTACCCGGAAAGATCTGCGGGCGAAGCTAGTGCGACGATCCCGGGGCTGCAACGGCTTTGTGGCCGGGCGGGACGAGCGCCGCCGCGAGGGCCCCGGCTTGACGCCGGGGCACATCGCGAGGGGAGCTGACCGACGCAACGATCTCGGTTGCCCGCTCTTACTGCCTGTCCTGGGCGTCAGCGACCTTGCGCGAGGCGCCCTTGGCGAGGTTCTTGTCCATCACCGCGCGGCAGCCGGCGCTCAGATCCGAGCGATGCTTGATCATGCACGCCGTGATCTTCGGGATGTTGGGGATCTCCGCCGAGCACAGGCGGAAGGCATCGCCGGTGCACATCTGCTGCGCCTCGGCCGAGAAGGCGAAGCTCGAACTCGTCGAAGCGATCGAGACGATGGCGGCAAAGCCCAGAGCCAGGCTGGTGTCGCGGATCTTGCTGGTAAACGGCTTGGTATTCAGAGACCTGGTCATTTGAAGCTCCCATTGGCTCCGCGCAAAGCGGGCCGGTTGTCGATGGGAGCCACGATGCTCCGGCAAAACCGTTTCCACTGTGATGACGCTCACGGGAGACCCATCCTCTGTGATCACGGTCACTTTGGCGCACCCCGTTGAAATTCCTCCGCAGCCGCCGTCGTGTTGGTGTCGCGTTAACTCTTACTTCGCATTAATAGCTGGTCGCGCGGAAGATTCCGCTGGTTTGGTTGCGTAATTGGAAAGAGTAGCGATGCGTAATGCGTTGGGCCTGATGCTGGCCAGTGTAGTTGCGGCGGTCGTGATCGCCGCCGGCGGTTGGTTCTATTATTCCGCGCGCGCCGACCAGGGCGCTCCCAAGACAGTTGCCGCTCGTGCCGCCGATCAACTGCCGGCACAGGCGAAGCTCGCCGCCAGGGATGACGTCGAGACCACCGCGGCCATCGCGGCCAAGCCCACGGCAGCCGCTCCGGCACCTGCGCCCGCCCCGGTCATGCCGATGCAGCCGAAGCAGGCCTGCGCCAATCCGAACGCGTTGGGTGTGTCCCGCGTCGTCGAGATCGATACCACGGGCGGTCCCGGCTTCGGCTTCGAGCACTTCAAGCAGTTCGACTTCCTCACCGACAAGGAGGTCGTGCTGACCTTCGACGACGGTCCGTGGCCGATCAACACGCCCGCGGTGCTGAAGGCGCTCGCCGACGAATGCACCAAGGGCCTGTTCTTCTCGGTCGGCAAGCACGCGACTTATCATCCGGAAATCCTGAAACAGGTGCTGGCCCAGGGCCACACGGTCGGCACGCACACCTGGTCGCACGTCAACCTCAACAGCAAGAAGATGACCGAGCAGCAGGTCAAGGACGAGGTCGAGAAGGGCTTCAGCGCGGTGAGATTCGCGCTCGGCACCAACCCGGCGCCGTTTTTCCGCTTTCCGCAGCTCCAGCACAATCCCGCGATGGTGACCTATTTCGGCACCCGCAACGTCGCGATGTTCTCGACCGACATCGATTCCTTCGACTTCAGGAAAGGTGCCACGCCGGAGAAGATCGTCGAGACGGTGATGACCAGGCTCGACAAGCTCGGCAAGGGCATCATCCTGATGCACGATTTCCAGAAGCACACCGGCGAAGCCATGCCGGCGCTGCTCGCGCGGCTCAAGGCCGGCGGCTACAAGGTCGTGCAGATGAAGGCCAAGGCGACGCTCCAGACGCTGCCGGAATATGACGAGGCGCTGATGAAGGACATGAAGGTGCCGACCGCCGGCACGAATGCACGCCCGATCTCGAGCGTGGTGCAGACGGTTACGCAGTAAGGCGCGATTGGTCCAATCCAAAACTCTTGCGTCATGGCCGGGCTTGTCCCGGCCATCCACGTTTTTGGATCAGCGGCGAAAGCGTGGATGCCCGGGTCAAGCCCGGGCATGACGGCGAGATTGAGGTACAGGTCTGCGGCTTACCAGTAGATGCCGTGGCGATGCAGCTCGCTGATGATGAGGCGCTCGGTCCAGCTGCGCTTGTGCTTCGGCTTGTCGGCTCTTGCCGTGGTGCTGGCGGCTGGCTTTGTCGTCGTGACCGGCGCGGAGGTCGTCGCGGGTGTGGTCACCGCCGGAGCGGTCACTGGAGCCGGCGCCGCGAGCGATACCGCCGGCGGACGATCGTAATATTTCTGAGCCTCGGTGGCTGGTGCGGCTTCGCTCAGCTGCGTCGTGACAGTGGTCGCCGACGTCGTCGTGGTTTGCGGAGCGGAGCTCTGCTCACCTGCCGCGGCCAAGGACAAACTGCGAGACCCGCCTGCCTGGGCAGACCCAGAAGCCAGGAGCATGGCGGCAATCAGAATGATCTTGCGCATGTGAAGTCTCCCCGTGTTTGCGTGCCGGGGACGTTAGGGAAGTCATGTCTGAGATTATGTGATCGCGATCACCCCAGCTGAACGAACCTTCATGAAGGCTGACGCGCTGGTCAAACGCCCGTTTGCGGGTGATCGGATGAAATCTTGAGCGCTGGTGCGCAAGAGGGCACCTCACTTTACTAATATCAATTTGATATTACTTGCGTATTTCCGCGCGATTCTTCGAAAGGCCAACAGAAAGGCCAACAAACTTTACGGCCGATCTATTTGCGCTTGCCTCGTTCGGGCTTTGTCGCCGGCAGCTTCAGCAGCTCGGCAGGCTCGACGTGGAGTACGGCTGCGAGCTTACCCACGATCTTGAGGCTTGCATAGAACGCGCCCTTCTCAAGTTGGCTTAGATAGCTCCGGCTCACTTCCGCTTCATATGCGAGGTCGTCCTGCGAAAGCCCCTTGGCGTGCCGCAGCCGGCGAAGATTGGTTGCAAACACCTCTCGCAGGTCCATGCGAGAAGCGAAGCCATCTGTTCAAAATCTGCACCTCGATATATTGAACAAAGCGATCGAAGGGCACTAAGCTGTTGCTGTCCGGAATGATGGCGGGGCCATAGAATGTTTGCGACCTTTCGCGCGGCCCGCGCCGCGCTCGGCGTGACCTGCCTTCTCGGTTTTGCTCCGGTGCCCGCCGCCGCGGAAGATTTGATCGAGTGGTTAACTCGACAACAGATCGAGAGTTACCGAGCTGCACACGAAGAGGAGATGTTGCAGCAGGATATCAGTATCCGCCGCCTGCGCGCGGAACGTAGAGCCCTGATCGAGGCGGAGCGGCGCCGCGCGCGGCCCAGGCCGGACTTCGGACAGAACGATGAGGTGATTGGACCGGCTCCCCTGAGAGGCCGCGTCACCCTCTGCGACACCGTTCGCGTGGGCGACATCTCCAACACGATCTGCCACGAGCCATGACCAGCGGGGTCTTTCAGCAGTTCATCGCCGGGGCGATCATTGCGGCAGCGTGCACCATATGGCTGTACAGCGGCTACCTGATCCAGCGCTTCATCTTCCGGAATCGGAAGCCTGACAGCACAACGATCGTCGCAACGGCGATGGGCGCGACCATGGTCGCCTTCTGCGTCATCGTCGTACTGGTAAAGGTTGGCGGGGACTTCGACATTGGCGGCATCGTCAATTCACGTTTTCCGAGCAAGCCCACGAAGGCGGAACTCGAAAAGGCGGCCGCGGTCGCGGCCTTTTGCGCGGAGCAGCGCGCGAAAGGTGGGCTGAAAGGCACTTCCTGCAAATAGAGAATTGAGTGGTGAGACTTCCTATCGCCGTTTGCGCCTTTCACCTGATGACTTTAGCGTCGAATGCCGGCCGGTTCGATCACTATGACCTCGAAGGGCCTGATCCGCAGGAAGTCCATGAGGATGAGGAGTGCGTGGTGATCTCTCGCGCACTTATCGATCTCCAATCCATTACTGCGGGGTCTCTCAAGAGAGAGCAGGCCATCGACAAGGCAATTGGGCTGCTCGACGAAGCCGACAACGATTGCATTGACCAGCGACGGCAGGAGAAGAGCAGGCGATGAATCAATAGGCACCGCGGTCCTGAGCGGCTCAGACGATCTGCGCCGTCTGCTCCAGATGAGCCCCGGCATTACCAGCCGAAGCGGTTCGGTATTTTTCGGGGCTCCGTTCGCACTCCTCCCGTACTCGATTCAGCCAAGTTTCGTACCAGCACCAAGTTTTGCCGATCGCGATGGTGCCATATCCCTTTGCCGACTTCTTCGCGTCGAGCGTCTTCCAGAGCTTCGTGTGACTGTCCATGGTGAACCGATCCCAGCCCTCGGCTTTCATCTGCGTCACGATCTCACTCGGTAGATATTTCTTCTTCTCGACCTCTTTGAGGGCGATGTTGAATTTTTCGGCCACCTCGGATCCTGGTGGCACGATCTCCACGGCCAGATCAGCGTTAGGCGCGCGGTTGGCTGTCCTGCCCACCATGAAGACGCGGAAGGCATAGCGTGGATCGGCCTGCTGCTCGGCGGTCAAACGCCCCTCGAACTCATTCATCATCGCGCCGACATTGCGCGGTAGCCCGCCGGCTTTCTTCAGGATCGCGCGCTGATCGGGACTGAAAGTCACGAACTGTAGGGCGATCGGCAGGCGGCGTTCAAGGGCATATTGTGCACCGAACATTTGCTTGATGGCCTCATTGAAGTTAATGCAGCAGGCTTGGAGCTTAGCGCTGACGGCATCGTCGATGCGATTGGTCGATCGGTGCTCGATCTCATGTCGTAGTTCGAGAAGGAAGGCCAGATTGTCCTTCGCCCCTTGTTCGAGCGGACAACGTGCATGTTTAAGGCATTGGCCCAACTCCCAGAACTTATCCGCGCCGCTCGGCGTCTTGACCACGAATTTCTGCCCATTTTGGTTCTTCGTGTGACGATAGTCGATGCCCTCGCGCTTGAACCAGGCGTGCAACAAGTAGGTCCAGGCAATTACGGCGGTGACGATGAACAGCTCCGCGCGAAAGGTTAGTCCGGCGCTGTTGAACGTGTGGACCGCCGCGATCATCGCCTCGCGCGCCTTTATCAACAGTTCGTCGCCCTGAAGGGACAGGCCGGTCTCGGCGTCGATCGCCGGCCATGACGCGAGAAATTCGTCTAGGTCCTCGGGCACAGCGGATTTGGTTGTGGCGTGTTTCGCGCCCGTGCGGATTTCGCTAATGGCACGGTGATTGATGGAGCGTGTGGGGCGCGTAAAATACGCGAGAATGTCCTGATCGTTCGGCCAGCGACCATCGGCGACCATCGCCTTGATAAGGGCGATCTCCCATCGCTCGAGCTTATTCCCCCGCTTGCGCACCGGCATGGTCGCGCTCCCCTCCTAAGCTTCTAAATTGCCCCTTGTGACGATTGGTCACCGTATTCTCTATTCAAAGAAGTCCTCATCAATTTTCTTGACGTGAAGGGTTTCCTCGATGCGGCAGCCGATATTGTGCCGGATCATGAGGCGCGTCAGATATTCGCCATCGATCAGCACAATGCGTTTGCTCAAATAATCGGCAGTTTCTTGGGCGCTCGCCGTAAAAGTTGAGGTGGTGACGAACAGCCCCTTGGCAGCCTTGTGTCGGTCGAGACTTCCGAAAAAATCGCGGATCGCGCCAGGACCCACAGTATTGCCGGTGGCGTATCGCTTTGCCTGGATATAAACGCGGTCGAGACCGAGCGCATCTTGGTCAATCACGCCATCCACACCATCGTCACCACTGCGTCCAAGGGCACGGCCTGCCTCAGCCGCTGATCCGCCATAACCCATTGCGAGCAGCAGATTGATGATCAGCCGCTCGAAGAAATCAGGTGGTGCAGCGCGTACGCGATCTAATAAGTCCAGCGCCAGCGTGGCATCGATCCGCCGGTGCGCGGCCCTCATAATCTCATCCGGCGTCTGATCCGCGGCGGTGTCCGTCCCGAGAGGAGACTCCTCCTCGAGCGAGGATTCCGTACGATCGATGAACTGTCGGAACTCTTCAAACCTCCTCAGAAATCGATTGTCGATCCGTTCCGGCCGCGCGGTCAGTACATCTCGCCCCCGGGCCGTAATCCGGAAATGCCCACGCCGCGTGCTTTCCACCAGCCCGGCTTTTGCGAGATAGGTTTTAGCCCAATGTACACGATTGGCGAAAAGAGGCTGGCGACCGGACGGCAACAGGATTGCGCGCGCCTCATCGTTCAATGCCAGATCATTTGCCAAGCGATGCACTACATCGGCAATCCGGACCTCGCCCGCCAAGGCTAGACGCAGCACCGGCAGCATGAGGCTCTGGTAGTCTGGAATCGTGGCGGTAAGATCAGTCCTGCTCATCCGAACACCTCCGCCGAGAGCGCGGCGGCGATGGCTGCAGCCTTTGCCGCGGCGGCGTCGAGGGCGCGGGCGGTCGCTTCAAGGCTTTTGGCCTGCTCGGCGAACGTGCGTTGGAGCGGGAGAGATGGCACAGGAACTTCGATGCTGGCGAGCTTCCTCTGAGAAATATTCTTCATGCTGTCGCTCGTGCCCGAGGCGACCTGAGCAAAAATCCGTCTGACTTCGTTAGAACGCAGCAGCGAATACGCGAACCGGGGTTCGATCGTTTCCTGCCGCCACTCGATACGCCAAATCTTGTCCGGCAGCAGCAATCCAGTGGTGTTGTCGTTTTCGACAATCGCGACCGCTCCCACCAAAGCCCTCGTGTTCGCGCGGGAAAACAGGAAATCGCCCTTGCGGATGTGATGTTCCGGAGGGGGCTGATATCCATCTGGTGCAGGCTTGGCTTCCTCCGGCTGGAAATACCCCGAGGTCACGGCACTGACTTTCAATATTCGATAAGCGCTCGATCCATTACCCGCTTCAATATTCTTTCCGCCAACGATTTTGCCTATTAGCTCGCCTAAAGGCCGCCGGGGCCACCCCTTTGGGTTGGTCGCTGGGTCGCCGAAAGTGTCGAGGAAAAGGGCTGGGACGATGGCGCGCATCTTCGCGCGGGCGACATCGGCGCGGCGCCTGATCTCTGCTGCCCGATCCAGCAGCTTTACGATCCGCCGCTGTTCCTCTAGCGGGGGGAGGGGAATGCCAACGTCGAGATAGCGTTTCAGCTCAAGGTTTCGGATGCCGGTGGTTTGCTTTTGAAACGCCTCCGTGACGCCATTCTCATAAGCGCGGAACAGGAACCAGAACAAATATCTGGGCTCGCAAACCTCGGGCCTTGTCCGCAGGCGCGCGATGAAATTGCCAAACACGTGGGCTCGCTCTTCTCCCCGGAAGTAGGCGACCCGACCTACCGGTTGCTTTGGGCCACCGCCGGACTTTTCTATGAGAATATCGCCTGGGCGTAGTGCCTTCCGCACACGTTCTTTCTCGGGCACCGCCTTAATAGCCAAGTTTGAATAGTCGATCTCTCCGCCCTCACCGAAATTTGTGGAGCGAAGGATGCTTACGCCTCCAACAGGATCGTCTCCCGCCCAGACGCCGGAGTCGCTCAATTCCAGGAGTCTTCCCACGGGCTGCATATGCATGCTCATGCGGCAGACTCCCGCAGCTCCGCCGCCAACGTCTGAATGTCGCCGAGGATTGTCTCCACATCCTCCTGTAATTCCTCCAGCAGTTCGCGCGGGTCGCGATGCTCGGCGGCCTCGCGGCTCTCGGGCCGGTAGCGGGAGGCCGAGAGGTTCCAGTCCTCCCGCTCGATGGTGCCGGCATCGGCAAACCACCAGTTTTCCGTCCACGGCTGGGCCATATCACGCGCCTGCCAATCCGCCCACATCTCTTCCCGGCTGTTGAAAGCGGCGATTAGGGCGGGTAGGTCGTCCGCCTCGATTGGCTGGTCGTGATTGGCATCGAGCTTGAAGCCATCATTGCTGGCGTGGAGGAACATCACCCGATCCGTGCGCCCGCCCTGACGGTAGACCAGCACAGAGGTCTTCACTCCTGAATAGGGCTGGAATACACCGCCGGGCAACGACAGCACCGCTTCCACCTGGTTGTTCTGCATCAGGACACGGCGCAGTTCCCGGTGGGCGCCAGTGGATCCGAACAGCACGCCCTCCGGTACGACCACGCCGCAGCGCCCGCCGGGCTTCAGATTGTCGATCATATATTTGACGAACAGGAGCTCGGTCGCGGTGCTCGTCCCGATCTTCACGTCGTCGACGATGCGGTCGCGGTCGATCCGGCCCGAGAAGGGCGGGTTGGCTAGAATTACGTCATAGCCGTCGAGCGGCAGTCCCTTCTCGGCTTTGGCCTGACGGTCGAAGCTAGTGGTCAGTACATTGCGCTTGAGGATGCGCACGTCCGGCAGGCCGCGGAGCGCCAGGTTCATGCTGGCGAGGCTGACCATCTTGGGATCGACGTCGTTGCCGTAGAAGGTCTCGGTCTGCAGCTTGCGCCATTGCGCCGCGCTCAGCTTGTCGCCGAGACCGCGCTCGAACGTCTTGCCCTCCAGCTCAGCCACCTCGCGCCCATTGGCGGAGGAGTTGGCGAGGCGGATGTGCTCATAGGCCGCGACCAGGAAACCGGCGGTACCAGCGGCGGGGTCATAGACGGTCTCGCCGATCTTCGGATCGACCAAATCGACGATAGCGCGGATGATATGGCGCGGCGTACGGAACTGGCCGAGCTCACCCGCCTGCTTGATTTGGCGCAGCACATGCTCGAACAAATCGCCCTTGGTGTCGGGATCGGCCTGCTCGAGGCGCAACTCGTTCACGAGCGTCACCACCTGGGTGAGGACAGTCGGCTCGTCAATGGCAAGGCGCGCCTGCGCCATAAAGCTCATGCCGAATTTGTCACCAACCTCCGCGAAGAAGGGAAACACTTCGTCGCGCACGAAGGTAACAAGTTGCTCGCCCGACATAGCATTGGCCCACGAGGACCAGCGCATCCGGTCGCGCCGGATGGTCTCGACGCCCTTGGCCGGGGCGTTCAGGGGATTCCGCAGCGTCCAGTCGCCGGCGAACAGTGAGGTGTAGACGCGCTTGGTCGCCTTGGCCTGACGAACGTTGGCGGCGTCGATCCCCTCGATCATGTAGAAAAAGAACAGGAAGCTCAGTTGCTCCGCGTTTGACAGCGGATCGGGATAGCCGCCGCCATAGAGGTAGTCGCGGATCTGATCGACCTTGCGGCGCATGTCGGGAGTGAAGGGCATCGGCGGTCTCTAATTGATCGGTTTGTTGGGGCGCGTCGTGGGCCCTTCCGGGGCGGCGCCGGGGGAATCAACACTGAACACGGCCTGGTTCAGGCTGGCGAGGACGCGCTCCAGTTCGGCTTCGCCGCCGAACACGGCACGAGCGCGCTCGAAGCCGCCGTTCATGGAGAGAGGCGGGGCGTCGAAGCGCCAGCTCTCGAACTGAGTCACGTCGGCGGCGTTGGCTTTGATCTGTTCCTTGAGGAGATGCAGCAGGCGAAGCTGCTCGGTGTTGAAGTCCCGTCCATCGAGCCAGGTCTCGAACGCCACACCCAGCGCCTCGGCCTGAGCCTCATCCACGTCCATGAAGGCGTGGCCGGTCTCGTCAACCGTCACCCATTCACGAGTGGAGGGGTCGATTTCGTCATGTACATCGAGGGTGAGCAGCCGGCGGGGCGCGGGCGGTGGCGGCTTTGCCGCGCGCACAACCACCACGCCGCCTTCATGGGGCGTTTCGTCATCATTGTGGCGCAAAGTGACGCCCGTGAAGTCCCACATGGTGAAACGATCCTTGCCCTGCGCCTGGCGCGTGCCGCGCCCGCGCATTTGTTGATAGAGGATCGACGAATGGGTGAAGCGCGCCATGATCAGATTGCGTACCTCCGGGCAGTCGAAGCCGGTGTCCAGCATGTTCACGCTGACCAGGATTTGCGGGAAATGCTCCTTCTTGAAGCGCTTGATCTTGGCCGCGCCGTCGACGGTATCGTCCGGCCCGAGGCCCGAGACGACGAAATCGGCATAACGGGTGGTGGGCGTGGGCTTCTTGTCGGCGAAGACGTCGTCGAACAGGCGGGCTAGCGTTTCGGCATGGCGCTTGGTGACGGCAAAAACGATGGTCTTGCCCCAGTCCGGCGCGCGGCGGACACCATTCGGGCCAACATATCCGTGCTCCAGCACTTCGCGGAACTCGCGCACCATGGCGCGGTTGCGTTCAGGGATAGTGAATTTGCGTTCGAGCGCGGTAGGATCGACAACCAGCGGATCATGGTCCGCAAACAGCCTTTCCATTTCGGCGCGCGTCGCCTCGTCCATTGCGTCCCAGTCAATTTCGCTACGCGAGACGGAGAAGCCCTCAGTCGCCGCCGTGCGCGCCGTCATGGCGCGGTAAATCTCATAAGGGACCAGGTGCCCGTCCGCGATCGCCTCTCCCATGGTGTAGCTGTAGGTCGGCCTATCGACCTCAAAAAAACGCATGGTGTCGCGGATGACGGCGCGGTCCTCCTCATCCGCGTCCGGCGTATCCCGCATGACGCAGGGCGTGGCGGTGAGACCAATCTTGATGCCGTCGAAATGATCGAGGGCGCGGCGCCACTTGCCGTAGATGCTGCGGTGGCACTCATCGATAACGATCAGGTCGAAATAGCCGGACGAGTAGTTCTCATACTCGTTCACCAGGGTTTGCAGGGTGACGATGGTGACGCGCTTCTCGTCCTGGAAGCGACGGCCGACGCGCGGCACGCGATAGCAGGGCAAGTGCGGCAGATGCTCAGCGAAGGCGTCTTCCGTCTGGATCGCGAGCGTATTGCGATCGACCACGAACAGGGCGCGCGTCGTCCAGTTCGCCTCGAACAAGCGTTTGAACAGGGCCGCCGCCGTGCGCGTTTTGCCGGTGCCCGTCGCCATCTCGACCAGCAGCTTGCGGCGCCCGGCGACAATCTGCCGGCACACCACATCGATGCAGGTGTTCTGATAAAGGCGGCCCGCGATGCGCGCATCGATCGGGATATCTAGCGGGCTGCGGCGAATCTCGCTCGCAGCTTTCCGGCGGCTGAGGTCATCCTGACTGAACACCGTCTCGACGCGGCGGAAATGGGCGTCGTGGCTCTTGTCGCGGAACCAGATTTCTTCACCGTTCGAGAGAAACACGAAGGACACGCCCAGTTGATCGGCATAGCGCTGGCCCTGCGCTTCTCCCGCGCTCAGGTTGACGCTGGTGCTCTTGGCTTCCAGCACGGCGAGCGCACGGCCCTGGCGGTCGAACAACACATAATCGGCCTTGCCCCCGTCATCGAGCGGATACTCGAACCGGACGCTACGGCTGTCGGTAAGCGCCCACTCGGCGTCTTTCAGCAGTTGGTCGATTTTGACGCGCGCGAACGCTTCATTGGCCACCTTCGCCGCCCCCGGGTTATGGTGCTTTCGTGCGCAATCTAAGGCAGAATAGCTGTCTGAAGCAACGGAGGTGTAAGAGTTCGGCGGCGCCGGTGGAGCGTAGGCGAGGGCAGTTCGGTCTCACTTGATTAGACGATCCTCATCATCATCCTGCCAAGTCAGGAATGGCGCCACGTTCTGATGATACCACCTCTCTTTGCGACGAGCTCCTGCGCCTGCTCGTCATCCTCCTCCGGTTCCGGTGGATGCAGGATGAACATCGGCAGCGCCACTCCCCGCGCCTCGTCCTCTTGATAGCCCAACGCCTTCAACCGGTTCGTGCGCCAACAGCGCCGCCCCCTGGAGCGCTTCCTCAAGCGCCCCCTCTGCCCGAAGCTTCCGCACTCTGTCGGGCAAGAACTTCGTCCAGTGCTTCCGAGCCATCGCTTTCAGCTCCGAGATGCTCATAAGCGGCTCCAAGCGTTATGCATATAAGTCTCGGCGGGGAGAAATGACCTTTCATCGACCATTTCATGTCGAGCCTTCGCCCCCGGCTGTCGGCGCCTCTGCCCGTGAACGCCAGTTAGCGTCCGCGATCCAGTGTTCAATATATCGAGGTGCACAATTTAGACGCCCAGCCACGTTTCTCGCACGGATCTGCGAGAGGCATTTGCGATCAATCTCCGCCGGCTGCGACATGACAAGGGGGTTGTCGCAGGATGATCTTGCTTACGAAGCAGAAGTCAGCAGAAGCTCCCTGAGCCAACTTGAAAAAGGCGCGTTCTACGCCAGCGTTAAGATCGTCGGGAAGCTCGCGGCTGTCTTGCAAGTAGGGCCCGCGGAGCTATTAAAATTGCCTCGAAAAGAAGGCCCCGCCAAAACGCGCACCGGTGATTGGCTTTAGAAGTCTACGCCGAAAGAGCTGTCTTCTGAGTGGAGAGAGTTTTGCGCATCAGAACCTGGAGGAAATGTCAGCCTCAACCCTTTCCGAAGCCGATTTGAGGAACCTGAACGCAATCCTGCAGGCCCTGAAACCATACCTTAAAAGAAACGATGAAGACCTGCTCGCCTCGCTGTTGCTACGTGGGTTTTTCGACGTTGACCTGGAGCGGCCGCTCCAGCAGCAACCGGACGCCCTGCTCCGAGAGGCAAAGGATGCGATCGATGGAGCACTAAAGGTCTTGGACAGCTTAGACGCCTAAGGTGCCTTCCGAAGGTGGCGCCAATCATGCCCACGTCTTCCATCTAGTCCGAAGCGAGCTTCACATGGGGTTGGAGTTAGCGCTCACGAAATCGTCCGATCCTGGTCCCAAGGAGCCGAATCGGACCTCGTATCCCGGCCCAAGTGTGGAGCGGATCTCCTCCGCTCGGGGTCGATCCTGGGTCAATGCAGCTAAGTGCCATGGAGCGTTCCTCAGGACGCCCCAGCCGCGCACCCAACCCGGATTTACTGGGTCGATGTGCGGAAGGTACCGCTGAAGATGCCGGATCGGCGCGAACCAAAAGGCATAGGATTGCGCATTGTCGCTGCCGGGCTCGTCGCTCGAACTCACCAAGCCAATCACTTCGCCATCCTGGTTGAATACCGGCCCGCCGCTCATACCGCGCGGCCAGAGGCTATCGACGCTGAAGGTTGGCCAGCGCCTATGCTCCCGGCCTTGCGAGAATACACCGGTTACTCGGCCGATGGAGCCGTACATGCGCTCGGTCAGGACGTCCCTGTCAATCGGATGATCATCCAGATGACCAAGCTCCGGAAATCCTATGGCCATGACTTCGTCGCCGACCTCGGGCCATCTGCCTGTCAGCCTGAGTGGAAGGAAATTGCGCACGTCATCCAGGCGCGGACTGTCCGCAAAGCGGAGGGTCATGCAGTCGAGCGTCATGCGGCTGGAATCCTGCCCGAGGAGTGCGTCACGTACTGCGTCCTCCGGTGGCATGCGGAATGCGGTCGCGGACGCGATCGTCACGAACGGATCGTTCCCTAGCGGACCGAGCCCATAAACAAGTCGGGGATTGAGCAGTCCAGCGACGGTCGTATGCGGACGGGCAGGACTGAACCAGGCTTCGAGCACGTGTTGCGCAGTGAGGTACTGGCCAAAGGGATCGACCCTGAACGCGGTGCCCAAACCGAAGACATGGTCCGTCCGATTGTCGATCGCCAAAAGCGAAATGATCGGATGCCGTTCCCCAAATGGATCTTGGATCAAGAACCGTCGAGGGTCGTCTGTGGGTGAAGGGCTTACTGGGAAGGGCATGGCACGACCTAAAAGGACATTCTCTTAAACCAAGTCCACCATTACCCGGTTGAGCGCGCGGAATACGGTGCGTTTCACAGTGGCTTCACAAAATCAACTTTCACAGAACGGTTCACAAATCTTCACCGGTGTGAAGCTGGTGGCTTTTTGTTCGATTTGTGCCCGATTTGCTCTCTCAAAACGCCAAATCAGATGCTCCGAGGCCCTTCACAGGTTCACACCAGGCTTAGCGGGTTCACAAAGTCGGTTCACAACGACCATCGGCGGTAACATGACCAGCGGGCCACCGCCGCCGCCCGGACGACCCAAAGGGTGCTGGATCGTCTCTACTGAGCAGCGATGCTGCAGGTGGAATGAGGCGACGATGGCCGGGTGGGCGCTGGTCTGGGCGGCGGTCCCGACCTTGTCGCCATGACGAACATCCTCGATGGCGCCGTGTAGACCTGACCACCGCACCCGAACCGGTACAGCCAATGTGGCCTGCAGTTTGGCAAGCGAGTTCGGTAGGTGATCATGACACACCCAGCCTCTCCATAGGTGCCATTCTTCGTCCATTGGCGCCCCTGTTTCGGACGGGCGCCTATGGCGCCAATGAAATGCCCGGCAGGCTGAGGATGAACTTCGAACCTGGACCAAACCCTTCTCTCGTGGTTTGCACGCCGAGCGCCTCCCTCGCGTCCCGGAACACCTTGCTCTTGCTCAGTCGTCTGTCGTCCTCCAACAAAGCCGCCGCCCTTGCCTGGCGTTCGACCTCCAGAACCTCCACCGGACCGCTCGACAGGATGTCCCGCAGGAATCGCATCACATCCTCCTTGCCGCTGGGCTCCCCCTTCTTGAAGCTCCGGCTCTCGGAGGCGGTCAGCGCCTCGTCGATCGACTCGTTGACGTGCTCGCCCTCGAACATGACGTTCGACGAAAGGATATCGTCCGACACCAGGCGCTGCTCGAGCCGGAAGGCCAGCCCCTTGCACTTCTTGCCAAGATTGTTCTTGGCCTGGAGCAAGAACCGCCGCTCGTCGTCTTCGGGATCCTCAATCACCGCGAAGGCCGCGCGTGCGGCGGCCACGAATGCGATCGAGCCGGCGAACCGGTTGAGTGCGCTCTGATGACCACCACCACCCTTGTTGAGGTGCGTCACGGCGACCACAGCAATCCGGAGGCGGTTGGCCATGTCGGCTAGCGGCTCCAGGACTTCACGGGTCTCGACGTTACCATTGCCGTCGCTCCCGCCCATATAGGCCGAGATCGGATCCACGATGATGAGACGGACGGAGCCGATCTTCTTGGCCATCTCCTCCAGGAGATCGACATCGGTCTTAAGGCTGAACGTCTTCCTGCCAGTCCCATCAGGTTTCGTTGCCGCCGACACGATGTGAACTCGCTCAAGCACCGCTCCCGCAGCCATCAAGCGCGGGATGATGGTGTCCTGCACCCCATCCTCTGCGGACATGAAGATGACCTCTCCTTGGCGCGTCGAGCCCTCTCCGCACGGCCAGTGGCCCCCGTTCGAAACAGTGGCAGCCATGAACGCCGTCAGTTGGCTCTTGCCGAGCCCAGGCGGGCCGCCCAGCAAGACGAGCTTGCCTTCCGGAACCCGGCCCGGCCAGACCCAGACGAGCTTCTCGGGCTCCAGCTCACTTGCGCGATGGGCGATCAGCCGTCGCTTTGGCGTCTTTGCCTGCAATGCGATTGGGGTGACGTCGATCTTGGCGACTGCGCCCGAAATGACCTGCTGGATCTCCTCGGGAGACTTTCCGAACGCACCATGCGCATTCGCGATCTCTTGCAGGCGGTCGGCGATGATCGCCTTTGGCAGCCATCGATCAGTAACGGCAGCGCTGAGGGTGTTAGCCGCCGCTTCGAAGGCGGCGAGCCGGCTGTCGTGGGGCGCCAAGGCGACGTCACGCTTGCAATCGCGCAAGATGGCCGCCGCTCGCTGACCGTACAGGCGGGCGTCGGAAGCATCCGGCGCTCCATTGTTTGCGGAAGACGCCCGGAGCACTGCGGCGCGCCTTTCGAGCTCCAACGACGTTAGGGGCGTGCGGGCTGAGGAACTCAAAAAGACGCCTCCTTCACCGGATCGCGCCAGCGCACCGCGACTGCGCTCATGCCGGAAACATTTTTCCGGCGCGAGGCTGTCTTGATGATCAGGCCCCCCTGGAGGAGCTCCGTTACGCGGGGTCGCACGCTTAGAATCGATGCCCCGAGCCGTTCAGCCACCTCGTCAGCCGTGAACGACGCCGGATAGTTCGCTTTCAGAAAAGCGTGAATCCGATCTCGCAACGCAGTTGCATGCGGTGCAATCCGGCGGGCAGCCATACTGCTCGTACCGCGGGACTTGAAGCCTGGAGCTTTGGGATAGCTCATGAGCGTACCTCGCTTCCAAGGCCGGCCAGGTCGGCGATCAGGTCAGCGATGCCGGGACGAACTCGATACCGGCGCGCGACGAAACTGCCGGCAGCGGTAGCCGGACTGAGGGTTTCGTGCCGCCAACGGTCCGTCGGGTTGTCCTGCCCGCGCAGCCAGTCAAGCAGATCCAGACGATGGACAGACTTGTGGCGTGGATAATTTTTGGTAGAAGTCATGGGTGCTTACTTTCTTTGGCCCGTGTCCGCTTGCAGGCGGCGCGGGCTTTCTCGTCCGAGAAGCCCGCAACGGGTGCTGAATGGGAAGGGAGCTAAGCGGCCGCCGACGATGCGGCGGGCAACGCGCGCAGCCAGGCTTCGGCATCAGCGCGGATGATGACGGTCTTGGCGCCAATCTTGCGCAGGACCAAGCGACCGGCCTTGGCTTCGGCATAGGCTTTCGTCTTGCCGACACATGCCCACCGGCAAAACTCTTCGACACTCATTGCACCGCCGGTGGGCGTGGACTGGTCGGCCGGCGCAGCCGACAAGTCGATCGAGGTTGAGGCAGGAGGAAGATTCATCCAGCACGTCCTTTCGTTGACCGTGCGCGATTGCGCACGACGTGCTGCGAGCTTCCGTGATTTGCAGGGCTTGGGAGAAGGTAACGGTTTGGTAGAGCCAAAGTCGGGAGCGGTACCAACTCTTGGCTAGACATTCCGCCTGGTCGGATACTGCCTTCCGTAGGCCCGTCGCAGTCTCTCAACGACAGACTCCTCGCTTCCGAGCTTTTGAGCCTTTGACGTCACCGCGCGCGCGGCTGCGGTGACGCTACTGACCTCACCTTTCGTGATCAACAGGCGCATTTCTTCGACCAGGACGGCGTCTTGGGCTTTGAACGATTGTCCGCCGGACTTGTCCGGCATTGCCGAAACACCGCCGTTTGCGATCGGTGAGGATCGTTCGACCTGAACCGTGGCACTTGGCAACGCGCTATCCACAGCGTGAATCGATCTATAGAGCGTGCCATCTAAATCGACCGCCACTCCGTGCTCCCAATCTAAGACCTCCAGCTGAGGCCAGAGGTCCGCAGGCAGCCCTTGAAAGTCGTCGAGAGGTGACGGGATGCGGGCATATAGCCTCACCTGTCCTGCCGCCACAGCGCGATCAAATGCCGGAAGCATGAGGCCACGCCAAACGAGGCGTGTCGCATGACGCACGTCCGCCAACCGCCGGGCGTGTTCCGTTGCTTCTGCGTCGCTGACCCTGACGACGCCCACCTTGCGAAAGAGAGCGTCTGCCTCGGGCTTTGGTTCGATCTTCGGTAGCCCCAGTAGCGTCCAGGGCGCGCCACCCCAGGATGATGATGCTCCTCCACCTCCCGGCGTGAAGTCGAACTGAAACTCACCGTTCTCTCGATGTATTTCAGCTTTGAACGCATTGGCCTCTTCTCGAAGAAGGTCGGCGAGGTACTCAAGGGTGTGCGGCGGTGCTTCAATTCCAAATTGAAACACTGCCATGCGGACCGGGACCCAGCCGTCTAGAGGCTTTGACCACCCGCTCCTGGATTCTGAAATCGACGTTTCGGCAGCGGACGATGTAGCCGTACCAGCGCTCCCGTTCGAAGTTCTTTCCATACTTCACCGCACCACCGCGAAGGGTCACCGCGCGGGCAGGCGCGGCGGTGAAGCGCACCCAACGGATAGCCATCCGGCCCGCGCGACTTTCGTGAATCAATGCAATCGCCGAGATCCTTCTATCGCTCGCTCTCGCCCCTTCACCCGGCAGAATTGCCGGCTTGCTTGAAGGGCACAACGCTCCCGCCCTGGCGCAACGTGTCGCAGTGGTCCGCCCACCACGTCATCAGCTTCACTCGCTCATCCCAATAGTCGCTGCGCGCGTAGGCACGGCGCACTGCGTTTGGCTCGATGTGCGCCAGCGCCGCCTCGATAGCGTTGACGCTCCACCTGCCGCTTTCATTGGCTAGCGTCGAAAACGTGGAGCGAAAGCCGTGTGCAACCATTTCATCGTTCGAATAGCCAAGGCGGCGCAGCGCAGCGCAAAGCGTGTTCTCGCTGATCGGCCGCGTCACAGCGCGCAATCCGGGAAAGACGAGCTCAGCGACGCCATGCCCCGTGATCGGGTGCAATGCCTTCAGGATAGAGACGGCTTGCGCAGGCAGCGGAATCCGGTGGGGCCTGCGCATCTTGGTTCGCTCGGCAGGGATACTCCACACACAGCTGTCCAGATCGAACTCAGGCCACGTCGCATGACGCAATTCGCCGGGACGACACGCCAGTAACGCCAGCAATTGCAGCGCTGCCCTCGTTGTTGGCTGGCCCTGGAAGCCTTCGATCGCCCGCAGCAGGCCACCGAATGCCAAGGGCTCGATTATCGCCGCCCGGTGTCTCGGCTTCGGTGCGGCGATTGCGCCGCGCAGCGCCTGCGTCGGGTCGTTATCGGCGCGCGCTGTCGCAACGGCGTAGCGGAACACCGCACCGATGACCGCGCGCAGGCGCTTGGCCGTTTCGAGCTTGCCGGCCGCCTCGAGCGGTTGCAGCACTCGCAAGACCTCGCCGGCCGAAATGTCGGCAATCGGCAGCGGCCCCAAATCGGCCTTCGCTAAGCCGAGCAGCCAGTCCAGCTTGTCGGCCGTGGCGAGAGCAACACCTTCCCGCTTTTTTCTGGCCAACAATTCATCGGCCACCAACTCGAACGTGTTGGCCAAGGCTTCGGCCCGCGCTGCCTTTCTCTGGCGCTTCTGCATGGTTGGGTCGATGCCCTGGCGCAGCAGGCCCGCCGCCTCATCCCGACACTTGCGGGCGGCTTCCAGCGGCACGCCGGCCGGCGCCTTGCCGTATTCCCCGAGGGACAGCTTCTTCTGCTTACCGCCGAACCGATAGGCAAAATTCCAGAGCTTGCCGCCGCTTGGCGTGAGCCACAGCTGCAGGCCGCCACCGTCCGACAGCTTCACCAGCCGCTCGCCGGGCTTGGCGTTCCTGATAGTCGCGTCCGTGAGTTTTCCGCGCGCCATGCCTGCCCCGAAATGTTGGCCTTCTGCAAATCGCATCAGGTTAAAGGCCAACAAGAAGGCCAACAATTGTTCCGGCTGTCAACGAACCAGAACGAACTGTTACGGTCGCGTGATGCAGAATAACGATTGTTTTCAGTTGGTTGCCCGCTGAAAACGAACGGTGGAGAACGTGGGAGAAGAGAGAGTGGTGCCGCAAGAGGGATTCGAACCCCCGACCCCGTCATTACGAATGACGTGCTCTACCGACTGAGCTATTGCGGCGACCCTGCCGGGACCCGGGCGATGCCGGCCCCGATACGCGCGCTCCTGATATCGGGCATGGCCCGAATTGGCAAGGACAAGCGGGACGCGAAATGCGCTTCACGCGCCCCAGCGGGACCAGAATCCGCGCCAGCCGCCGGCCTGGGCCTTCGGCGTGCCGATTTGTTCCGTGAATTCATCGGTGGGGCCGTCGTCGTCGATTCCGGGATCATCCGGCGCACGGACGATCGGGATGACGGCCTGAATCGGCGCCGAAGCCGGCTTGCCGAGGTCAGCTCGGGTTCGGAAGACCGGCGTTTCCGCTTGCTGCGATGATTCGGCCGGTGCCGGAGCCGGATTCACCGGCTCGGACGGCGCGACCACCGGCTCCTCCTTCGTGGATTCCCCGGCAACCTCTTGGGCCTGGGGGGGCGAATTGTCCTGGGCGGCCGGCGTTGACACCGGGGCCGTCACCGGCGGTTCCACCGGCGCCTCGCTGGCAGCGGCGGCCACTCGCTTCGGCGGCGGAGCGGCCAGCATGGCCTCCTCGAAGGCCGAGTATTCGATCGTGGCGCCCCGGTCCGAGGGCAGGCTGGCGACCGGTGTCTGCCACTGGAACGCATCGAGACGGCCGGTGACCGGGGAGACCGGACGCCAGCTGTCGCTGACATAGCCGTCCGCGGTCCAGGCGGGATCGAGGCGGGCGCGCACCGCGCGCAAGGTCCAGGCGCGGGCGCGGCCGCCATCACCATGCTCGGTGCGCTCGAGCTCGGCCATCAGCAGCGCGACGCGCTGGGTCGGATCCTTGAGATAAGGCGCGAGCACCTCGCGCGCGCGGGCGAACTCCGAGGCCTCGATCGCAGCGCGTGCGATCGCGAGCTGCCCTTCGAAATGACCGGGCTTGTCGGCTGGCGTCTTCGCGGCGAGGGTCTCGACCCGCTGCAAGCGGTGCCACGCGGTATCGCCGAGCTTCACATGCGCATAGGCGTCCGCGAGATCGGGATGCGGATTGGCGAGCCAAGCGGCTTCCACCAGCTTCATGGCGCGGCGCACCTGATGCGCCTCGCTCTCGAATTTCGCCGCGAGCACCGCCGCCGGCACCAGGGTCGGTGCGAGCTTGACCGCCTCCATCGCGCTCTCGCGCGCGACGTCGCGGTCCATCGTTTGCAATTCCAGCGCGCGCGCGGTGAGCAGGACGCCGCGCTGCCGGCGATAGGTCTGCCTGTCGATCTGCCCCGCGCGCAGATTCGAGTCGAGGATCGCGAGTGCCCCGCTCCAGTCGCTGCGCGCGCAGCGGAAGCCGAGCACCGCATGCGAGGCCCAGGTCGAGGACGGCGACAGCTTGATCGCTTCCTCCGCGATCATCACCGCGCCGACCACATCGTCGGCGCGCTGCGCCTCGATGAACAGGCCGCGCAGGCCGAGCAGCCGCGTGTCCTCGCGCTCGGCCATGACGCGGAAGACGCGCTGCGCCTCGTCGCGATTGCCTTCGAGCTGCGCCGACTGCGCGTGCAGCAGCAGCGCGAGCGGATCGTTCGGCGCATGCCGCCGTGCCGCGTCGGCGTGACGGCGGGCGAGCGCGGAATCGCCATGGCCGATCGCGAGCAGGCCGTGGGTGATGGCGTGGCGGCCGCGGGCCTGGCGCTTTTCGTGGCGACGGCGGCGCAGACGCCCCGGCGTGCGCCAGATCGTGGTCAGGATGCTCCAGACCAGCACGACGGCCACGGCAAACAGGCCAAGCAGGAGAACGAACCTGGGAAGCGTCGTCGAGATGCGGAAACCACCCGCGGTCAGCACGAGGTCGCCGGGCTGATCGGCAACCCAGGCCGCGCCGGCCGCCGCCAGCGCGATCAGGACGAGAAAGAGGACGATGCGAAGCATGGCGATCCCTATACGCGCCGATTGTTGCGTGAACTTTTACTGAAGAGGCTTGGTCGGATCAGACTTGACAGGATCGGACTTGACAGGATCGGACTTGGCGAGATCCGCCATGGCATCGTCGGCGAATTTGCGGGACGCGGCGAGCGCGGCTTCGCGGGCATCGGTCTTGTCGAGCCAGGCCCGCGCCGGGGCACGATCGGCCTCAGGCAGAGTCTTCAGCTCGCGCCTCGCTTCCACGAAATCATTGCGAAGCGCCGCCGCGGTCACGCGCGCAACGATGGCGCCGCGATCGTTGCCGACCCCGTCGGTACGTTCAATGCGAACGAGCTTTGACGCGCCGGCCTGGAGACGCTCGACGATGCCGGCATCGCTCGGCGGAGCTTCCGCCGGCGGCGACAGCTTCGGCACGATGTTGAGGAGCTCGCGGCTCAGCGCGGCTGGCGTCGGGATGCCGGACGATGCAAACGCGTCGAGCGGCTTCAGCATGTCGGGCTTGGCCGCAAGCGACCGCGCCGCGGCCAATTGCGATTGATAGGGATCGCCGTGGCGGACGGCGACGTCGAGCAGGGATGCCGCCACCACATGGCGGAGCGGCTTGTCGTCCATCGTCCTGGCCTCGGCGATCTTCTCGCCCTGCCGCGCGAGCTCGGCGCGCTCCGTCTTGCCGGCGCGCTCGAGCTGGGCGATGCGGTCGATGACGGCGGCAAGATCCGGCGCTGCAGCAGGCGATGCAACCTTCACGTCGTTCAGGGCGCTCGCAGTCTTGTCGGACTGCGCACGCAGATTGGCCATGTCGCTGCGCAGGCTGCTCGCGGATTTCTCCAACGCGTCGATCCGCGCCGCCATGGCCGGATCGGCTGCGGGCCTGCCGGCCCTGGCTTCAACCGCGGCAACGCGTGCGCTCAGCGCATCGACTGTCGCACGGGTGACCTCAGGCGCGGCCGGCGGCGCCTGCACCGCGGGCCAGCCCAGCATCCAGCCGACCGCGATCACGACCGCGGCCGCGACAGCGCCGGAAAACGGTGCAATGATCCAGGGGGAAATCGGCGCCGACACGGGTGCGGCCGCGACGGAAACCTGCTCCTCTGCAGGCTCGGACTGAGGCTCGGTCTTGACCTCCTCGGATCCGGGCTCTTCGAACCTGGCCTGCTCCTGCGCGGCATGCTCGGACGCCTCGGGCTCGCCCGCGACCTGCTGCGGCTGGGTCGAAACTTCCGTCGCCTCAAGATCGATGGTGGGCGGGGTGCGCTTGGTACGACCCGTCTCGGGCGCCAATCCAGCGTCTTCAGGCTTGTCGTCGGCCATCGTGACGGTTCCTCACACTTCCATTACCTGGATGAACCAGATTGCGTCGGATTCGGCCTGACCTCTTACGCCAAACGGGTGCGCAACGCACGCTCCAAGGTGTCGAATAGGGCACTTTCGTCCGGCGTTGCTGCCACCAGGACCCGTGACGCGCCGGCGTCGCGCAGCACGCTCGCAACCGTCTCGGACAGGCAGCAATGCGGAATGGCCAGCGCCGAGATTTCGACGCCTTCGTCCCGCGCCGCATCCAGGAACGCGCGTGCGCTGCGCCGGGAGTAGTGCAGCACCGCCTCGACCCCGTGCGCGGCAAAGCCCTCGCAAACCCCGCGCGGCAGATGCTTGACCGGCGCCATGCGATACGTGGTCCGCGTGACGACGCGGAAGCCTTCCGCACCGAGTTCGCCGCCGAGGTCGCGCGACAGCTCCGCGCCGGCGAGATACAGCAGCGCGCTCTTTTTCTTCAGCACCTTGTCGCGCGCGCTTTGCATCACCCTGTCGCGCAAGGAAGCAGCATCGCCGCCGGCGACGATCACCTCGGCGAAACCGGCCTCGCGCGCCGCAGCAGCCGTATGCTCGCCGACCGCGAACAAAGGCAGCTTCAGGAGGCCGAGCTCCGGCAATTGCGGCGCGACGGCGCGGATCGCGTTGGCCGATGTGACGAGAACGGCGCCGTAGGGACCTTCACTCTCGTCATGGACGGCGACCGGCTCGAACTTGAGCACCGGCGCGAGCAGCACCGCATGCCCCCGCGCGCGCAGACCTTCCGCCGTCGCCTCATTGTCGGGATGCGGCCGTGTGACAAGAATGGACATCGCTGGTGTTCCCGAACCACGTGGCGGTGGCGCATTGACCAGGACGGTTGCGCGTGACGATTGCGCAAGCCGACCCCGGAATGCTACCGGACGTACCAGAACGCTGCTTTATGGATGAGCGCAAGGGCGCAAATTGGATAACAATTCGCCAATGCTGGTGCTGGGCATAGAAACCACCTGCGACGAAACCGCCGCGGCCGTGATCGAACGCGCGCCTGACGGCAGCGGCCGGATCCTGTCCAACATCGTGCGGTCGCAGATCGAGGAACACGCCCGCTTCGGCGGCGTGGTGCCGGAGATCGCCGCGCGCGCGCATGTCGATCTGCTCGACGGCATCATCGACCGCGCCATGCGCGAGGCCGGCATCGGCTTTGCCCAGCTCAACGGCGTCGCGGCCGCCGCGGGGCCGGGCCTGATCGGCGGCGTCATCGTCGGGCTTACCACCGCGAAGGCGATCGCGATGGTACACGACACGCCGCTGGTCGCGGTGAACCATCTCGAAGCGCATGCGCTGACGCCGCGCCTCACCGACGGAATCGAATTTCCCTATTGCCTGTTCCTCGCCTCCGGCGGCCACACCCAGATCGTCGCAGTCACCAGCGTCGGCCAATATGTACGGCTCGGCACCACGGTCGACGACGCGATCGGTGAGGCCTTCGACAAGGTCGCGAAGATGCTGGGACTGCCCTATCCGGGCGGACCGCAGGTCGAGCGCGCGGCGGCGAGCGGCGATGCCACCCGCTTTGCGTTTCCGCGGCCGATGCAGGGACGTCCCGATGCCAATTTCTCGCTGTCGGGATTGAAGACGGCGGTGCGCACCGAAGCGAGCCGGCTGGCTGAGCTCACGCCGCAGGACATCAGCGATCTCTGCGCGAGTTTTCAGGCCGCCGTGCTCGAATCGACGGCCGACCGGCTGAGCGTCGGCTTGAAACTTTTCCGCGAGCAGTTCGGCGCGCCGCGCGCGCTCGTGGCTGCCGGCGGTGTCGCGGCCAATCAAGCGATCCGCGGCGCTCTGCATGACGTTGCAAGGCAGGCCGGGACGCAACTGATCATGCCGCCGCCCGCGCTCTGCACCGACAACGGCGCGATGATCGCCTGGGCCGGCGCCGAACGCCTCGCGCTCGGCCTGACCGACACGATGGAGGCGCAGCCGCGCGCACGGTGGCTGCTCGACGCCAACGCGACGGCACCCGCGGGTTACGGCAACACCCGGGCGGGATTTTAGCGATGGCCGCGCTGCAATCCGTCGCAGTGATCGGCGCGGGCGCCTGGGGTACGGCGCTGGCGACGGTGGCAGCGCGCGCCGGCCGGAGCGTCACGCTCTGGGCGCGCAATACCGAGCATGCCGCGCGGATCGCGTCGTCGCGCGATAATCCACGGCTGCCGGGCGTTCAGCTTGCGCCGGACATTGTCGTGACGAGCGATCTGGCGCTCGCCGCGCGTGCGGAGATGTTGCTGATTGCAACACCGGCGCAACATTTGCGCGGCGCGGTCAACATGCTGGCCTCTCACCTCGCAAGGCCGGTGCCGATCGTCGCCTGCGCCAAGGGCATCGAGCACGGCACCCACAAATTCATGACCGACGTGATCGCCGAGGCCGCGCCGCACGCGCAGCCGGCGATCTTGTCGGGCCCGAGCTTTGCCGACGACGTCGCACGCGGCCTGCCGACGGCAGTGACCCTGGCGGCAAGCGATGAGGCGCTGGCGCGCGCGCTCGTGCAGGCGCTGGGCTCGCCGACGTTCCGGCCCTATCACTCCACGGACGTCCGGGGTGTCGAGATCGGCGGTGCGGCCAAGAACGTGCTGGCGATCGCAGTCGGCATCGCGGTCGGGCGCAAGCTCGGCGCCTCCGCACAGGCTGCGCTCACGACCCGCGGTTTTGCCGAGCTGACGCGCCTTGGCCGCGCGCTCGGCGCGCGCAGCGAGACGCTCACCGGCCTGTCCGGCCTCGGCGACTTGATCCTGACCTGCTCGGGCCCGCAATCGCGCAACTTCGCGCTCGGACTTGCGCTCGGGCGCGGCGAGCAGCCTCCCGCCGGCAAGCTCGCCGAGGGAGAGTTCACGGCACCTGTGCTGATCGAACTCGCAGCTTCGCAAAACATCGAGTTGCCGGTATCGGAAGCGGTCGCGGCGATCCTGAGCGGCCGAAGCACGATCGATTCCGCGATCTCGGCGCTGATGACGCGCCCCTTCAAGGCAGAGGAATGACGTCTTCTCGTCATGCCCGCGCTTGTCGCGGGCATCCACGTCTTGATATTGAACTGGTGACAAAGACGTGGATGGCCGGGACAAGCCCGGCCATGACGAATGGACAGGGCGCGTTGTCATGAACTACTGGCTCGTGAAATCCGAACCGTCGGTGTGGTCCTGGGACCAGCAGGTCGCGAAGGGCGCCAAGGGCGAGGCCTGGACCGGCGTGCGCAATTTCACCGCGCGCCAAAACCTCGTGAACATGAAGAAGGGCGACAAGGCGTTCTTCTATCATTCCAACGAGGGCAAGGAGATCGTCGGGATCGCGGAGATCATCAAGGAAGCCTATCCCGACCCGACCGACAAGACGGGCAAGTTCGTCTGCGTCGACATCAAGGCCGACAAGCCGTTGAAGACGCCGGTGACGATGGCCGCGGTCAAGGCCGAGAAGAAGCTCGAAGGCATGGCCCTGGTGAAATATTCGCGCCTCTCGGTGCAGCCGGTGACGACGGAGGAGTGGAAGCTCGTCTGCAAGATGGGTGGGCTGTAGTCGAAGCTGCCGTAGCCCGGATGAGCGCAGCGACATCCGGGATGGTCTGGTCCCGCATATCGCGATGCTCATGCGGGCTACGTCTGCAAGATGGGCGGGATTTAGCGCGGCAGGCACAGCTGTCGTAGGGTGGGCAAAGGCGCACTTAGCGCCGTGCCCACGATCTTTCTCGGTATCTCGTTAGAAGTGGTGGGCACGCTTCGCTTTGCCCACCCTATACCGCACCCGCGTTACACCGCCGCCGTCGCCACCACCTGTGCCAGCAGCTGCTCGCGCCGCCCCTGCGAGCGCTGACCCTTCATGGTCGCGGCGAAGCGCTCGAGGATGCCCTCCTCGAACGCGGTGACGATGGTATCGTGGACGTAGCTCTTGCGGCAGATCGCCGGCGTGTTGGAGAGCTTGTCCGCGGCGGCGCGGATTGCGTCCAGCACCTGCTTCTTGCGGCCGCGCTGGCTCGTCGCCGGCGTGATCCGCGACAGCGATTCCACGACGACGGCGGACGCCATCAGCGTACGAAAATCCTTCAGCGAGATCTTGATGCCGGCGATCTCGCGCAGAAACGCGTTCACCTGCGTGGTGTTGACCGCGCGCACGATGCCGTAGGCATCGCGATACTGGAACATGCGCTTGCCGGGGACGCCCTGCAAAATGCGGATGGCGCGCACCAGCTTGGCGGCGTCGCACTCCTTACGCACCGCCTTGCCGCCCTTTGCCTTGAAGGTCAGCACGAAGCAGTCGTCTTCGAGCATGACGTTGGACTTCAGCAGCGTGGTGGCGCCGCGGGTGCCGTTGAGGCGGGCATAGGACTCATTACCGGGGCGGATCGCGGTACGCGCGATCAGCTCGATCACGGCCGAGAGCGCGAACTCGCGCGTCGGCTCGTCGCCCGACAGGAACGCAGAGACCTTGCGCCGGATTTTTGGCAGCGCGCCGACGAGCTTCTCCAGGCGATGCGCCTTGCGATGCTCGCGGACCTTCTCCCAATCGGCGTGATAGCGATATTGCAGCCGGCCCGCGGCATCGCGGCCCACCGCCTGGAGGTGCGAGTTGGGATCGGCGGAGTAACGCACCTCGCGATAGGCCGGCGGCACCGCCATCGCGTGCAGTCGGCGGATGGTGCGGGCATCACGGATATGCGCGCCGTTGGGACGGACGAAGGAGTAGCCCTTGCCGCGCTTGACGCGCCGGATGGTCAGCTCGTTCTGGTCGCCGAGCCGCAGGCCATGCTCCCTGGCGAGCGCCTCGACCGTCGCCGGCGCCGTATCGAAGGTCTTTTTCGGGCTGGGGCGCCGGAAAGGGGCCGGTTTGGGCCATTGTCCGAGGGCTTTGGCCAGGGCAATGGCCGCAGGATCGGCTGAAGCGGGCCGCATCGTCCCGAGATTCTGCTGATCCATCATGGTCTTACGCCTTTAGCCCTGCCTGTTATCGATCAATGCCGTTGTTCTGATTTTTGTTCCGAGGGGTCTCTTTGGACCCGGGTTGGCCATTTAGGGTGTTCCGAACCGTATTGCGAGTCCCGAATCAGTGAGAGGAGGTCTCTAAATACCTCCACGGGGTGCATGAGAGCTCTGCACCGGCCTGGTCCGCACATCCGGGTGAAGGCCCAAAGGCCGCTCGCGGCGCCTGTTTCAGATCTGCGACAGTCGCGGCAGGTCACCTTGATCCTCCGCATGGCCGGTGGCCCGCCGAAGGTCCAGCTTGTGCTCCTTGTCGGGTCCGGTTAGCCCGACGCATAATCAGTCAATGATCAAGTCGGCTCGCCGGTCGCTGGCGTTCGGCCTGCCGCATGTGGAGGGAAGCATGTCCGAGAAGATCTACGACGTCCCCGCGGAGTGGGCGAAGCGCGCCTGGGTCGACCAGGCCAAGTACAAGGAGATGTACGCCCGCTCGATCTCGGACCCGAACGGCTTCTGGGCAGAGCAGGCCAAGCGCATCGACTGGATGAAGGCGCCGACGAAAATCGAGAACGTCTCGTTCGCGCCCGGCAACGTCTCGATCAAATGGTTCGAGGACGGAGTCCTCAACGTTGCTCACAACTGCATCGACCGGCATCTCGCCAAGCGCGCCAGCCAGACCGCGATCATCTGGGAAGGCGACGATCCCTCGCAGTCAAAGCACATCACCTATCAGGAGCTGCACGACGAGGTCTGCCGGATGGCCAACATCCTGCGCACCCGCAACGTCAAGAAGGGCGACCGCGTCACCATCTACCTGCCGATGATTCCCGAAGCCGCCTATGCGATGCTCGCCTGCGCACGCATCGGCGCGATCCACTCGGTCGTGTTCGCGGGCTTCTCGCCGGACAGCCTCGCCCAGCGCATCAACGACTGCCAGTCCAAGGTGATCATCACCGCGGACGAAGGCCTGCGCGGCGGCAAGAAGGTGCCGCTGAAGGCCAATGTCGACGCAGCGCTCGCCAAGGCCGACGGCGTCGACTGGGTCGTGGTGGTCAAGCGCACCGGCGGCAAGGTCGACATGAATCCGACGCGCGACCTCTGGTACCACGAGGCGGCGGCCATGGTCACGACGGAATGCCCGGTCGAGCACATGCACGCCGAAGACCCGCTGTTCATCCTCTACACCTCAGGCTCGACCGGTCAGCCCAAGGGCGTGTTGCACACCACGGGCGGCTATCTCGTGTTCGCCTCGATGACGCATCAATACGTCTTCGACTATCACGACGGCGACATCTACTGGTGCACCGCCGACGTCGGCTGGGTCACCGGCCACAGCTACATCCTCTACGGGCCGCTGGCGAACGGGGCGACCACGCTGATGTTCGAAGGCGTGCCGAATTACCCGGACAATTCCCGCTTCTGGAACGTCATCGACAAGCACAAGGTCAACATCTTCTATACCGCGCCGACCGCGATCCGCGCGCTGATGCAGGGCGGCGACGAGCCCGTGAAGAAGACCTCGCGGGCGAGCCTGCGCCTGCTCGGCTCCGTTGGCGAGCCCATCAATCCGGAAGCCTGGGAGTGGTATCACCGCGTCGTCGGCGAAGACCGCTGCCCGATCGTCGACACCTGGTGGCAGACCGAGACCGGCGGCATCCTGATCACGCCGCTGCCGGGCGCGACCAGGCTCAAGCCTGGCTCGGCGACGCAGCCGTTCTTCGGCGTGGTGCCCGAGATCGTCGATGCCGATGGCAAGGTGCTGGAAGGCGAGACCACCGGCAATCTCTGCCTGACGCGGTCCTGGCCCGGCCAGATGCGCACGGTCTATGGCGATCACGCCCGCTTCGAGCAGACCTATTTCTCGACTTACAAGGGCAAGTACTTCACCGGCGACGGCTGCCGGCGTGACGCCGACGGCTATTACTGGATCACCGGCCGCGTCGACGACGTCATCAACGTCTCCGGCCATCGCATGGGCACCGCAGAAGTCGAGAGCGCACTGGTCGCGCACGAGAAGGTTTCGGAGGCGGCGGTGGTCGGCTTCCCGCACGACATCAAGGGCCAGGGCATCTACGCCTATGTCACCCTGATGGCCGGCGTCCAGCCGACCGAAGATCTGCGCAAGGAGCTCGTCACCTGGGTGCGCAAGGAGATCGGCCCGATCGCTTCGCCCGACCAGATCCAGTTCGCGCCGGGCCTGCCCAAGACCCGCTCCGGCAAGATCATGCGCCGCATCCTGCGCAAGATCGCCGAGGACGAGCCCGGCAGCCTGGGCGACACCTCGACCCTGGCAGATCCGGCGGTGGTCGACGACCTCGTCAAGAACCGGCAGAACCGGAAGTCGGCGTAAGATCTTGGGCCCCGGACGCAGCGCAGCGCGCACTTCAGCGGTGCGCTGCTGAGCCGGGGCCCATGCAGCGGCGGAACGTGTGGCCTCCTGGGGCTCGGCTCTGCGCAGCAACGCTCAGGCGCTACTGCGCGTCCGGGACACGAGAGCAACTAACAGCTCGCGATCCTTCCAAAACAACAGTCGTTCAACATCCTCACGCTCTTGTCAGGGCGCGGCCGGCATCTTTCCCGGAAAGTGTTGTTTTCAGATCATTTACTTTATTTCGAACATTTCCTTTGTTCCCGCTGCCGGCCGGCCCTCGGCGGCCGCGCGTGGAAACCATCCGGTTAACAGGCGCGGTTCAGAATGAAGCGCTAACGAGGGCCTGGCGCGGCGGCGATTGCCGGGTTCTGCGTAATTTTTGGACAATCCATTTGGGGCAAGGGGAAGCATCGATGTCGATGAGAATTGCGGCGGCGCTGGCGGCCACCATCGGGGTTGGGGCCTTGATGTCGACCGCGGCAGAGGCGCGGCCGGAGTTGGTGGGCACGCACCTCGCCGACTATTCGCCGGGCACCATCGTGGTCAGGACCAGCGAGCGGCGGCTCTATCTCATCCTCGATAACGGCCACGCCGTGCGGTATCCGGTCGGCGTCGGCAAGGCCGGCAAGCAATGGGCCGGCACGACGAAGATCGAGGGCAAGTATCTCAATCCGGCCTGGGCGCCGCCCGCCGAGGTGAAGCGCGACAAGCCGAATATCCCCGATGTCATTCCCGGCGGCTCGCCGCGCAACCCGATGGGCGTCGCGGCGATGACGCTGGCCGGCGGCGAATACGCCATCCACGGCACCAACGTGCCGGGCTCGATCGGCGGCTTCGTCTCCTATGGCTGCATCCGCATGCTCAACGAGGACATCACCGATCTCTACGGCCGCGTCTCGGTTGGCACGACGGTGGTCGTGACGCGCTGATCGCCTGAAACAGTCGAGATAGAAGCCGCATGTTGCCACGCGGCTTTCTTGTTACCACAAGCGCCAGCCCCGCGCGCACCAGCCGTCGCGATGGCCGCCATTGTAACTGCGCACAAAGCCGCCGGCGAGCATTGCCGCCGCAACGCTCGCGGTCTTCCGGGTGGCGACGTCGGCGAGAACGCGACCGTATTTGTCGGGGCCGAGATTGGTGATCGTCACGCCCCCCTGACTGAGCAGATCGCGCAACGCGCGGGCAGCAGCTTCGGCCTTGTCCAGCTCCTCCTGGCAGGACGCCTTCAGTTCGGGCGCATCGATGCCGCGCAGCCGGACACGTGCGACGAGATCGCCGCCGTTGTGCTGGTGCACGCGCGCCAGAAACGTGTCGCCGTCGACGGTGCGAATCACCTCGACCGGTTGACGAGCACCCGCCGCGCCGGACTGCTGCAGGATGATTTCGGCATCGCGCGACCGTTCGTCATCCGCATGCGGAATGGGCCAGATCGTTCCCTGGCGGAAGCCGAGCACGACGGCCGTCACAACGCCGACCACGAACATCCACGGCAACAGTCCGGAGAAGCGACGGCCGAACGGCGAGCCGCTGTATGAAGTCCGGTAGTGACGGCTGGGATCGAAGCGCGACATCCGCGCACGCTAGGGCTGAGTCGGCTGAACCGGCAAGATGGCTCATGAGGAGCGCGCGTAGAGCGGCGTCTCAAAAGTCCGAAGCGATGCCGTTGCGCTCCCAATCGCCGTAGCGGGTTGGCTCCGGACCCTTTGGCCCCTGCAACTCCTTCGGCGCAGCTTCATCACGCGCGGCCGCCGCAGCCTGCCGGCGCGCCTCGGCTTCGGCCAACGCCCGCTGGGCGGCCGGCGACAGCGGCTTGCGATCGGGACGGGAGGGCTGGTCACTCATCTCGGTGGGTTCCTAACGCAGGATCACGGGAAGTGCGAGGTCCAATAACGCATTGCTGAAATGGTCATTGCGGGCTGCAATCGCGAGGGTCCATTCTTACATTTGGCATATTCGCATGCCAGAGATCGAGTCTCTCGAGGCATGCGCCATTGCGGCGGAACTGCCGCTCGCTCAGAACCTTGCTTCCGCATGCCATCTCAACGTTTCGTCCCTCCATCCGAAGTGCCCGGTCTTGCGGCACGGCGGATTGCCGCCGACATCGTCGACGGCGTGCTGCACAAGCACCGCACGCTCGACGACCAGCTCGACGGCAGCGGCGCCCATCCCGGACTGAAGACGCTGGCTGACCGCGACCGCGCGCTGATGCGCCGCCTCGTCGCCACGGTGCTGCGCCGGCTCGGCACGCTGGGCCATGTGCTGTCCCGCCTGCTCGACAAGGGCATTCCCTCCGATGCGCCCCGCGCGCAGAGCGCGCTCCTGATCGGCGCGGCGCAGATCCTCTGGATGGACGTGCCGGATCACGCCGCGGTCGACCTCTCCGTTCGCCTCGTGCAATCCGACCGCCGCGCCGCGCGCTATGCCGGCCTCGTCAACGCCGTGCTGCGTCGCTGCGCGCGCGAGGGCAAGGGGCTGATCGAGGAGGTCGCGACACAATCGCTGGATCTGCCGCCATGGCTGTTTGCACGCTGGAGCGCGCATTATGGCGAGGCGACCGCACGCGACATGGCGCTGGCGCTCGGCCACGAGCCCTCGCTCGATCTGACGGTGAAGTCCGATCCCGCGCAATGGGCGAGCCGCCTGCATGGCGAGACACTGCCGACGGGAACGGTGCGGATGCTGCTGCACGGTTCGGTGACCATGCTGCCCGGCTTCGCCGAAGGACAATGGTGGGTGCAGGACGCCGCTGCCGCGCTGCCGGCCCGGCTATTCGGCGACGTCAAGGGCAAGTCCATTGCCGATCTCTGCGCCGCCCCCGGTGGCAAGACCGCGCAGCTGGCGCATGCCGGCGCGCGTGTCACGGCCATCGACCGCTCGCCCGCGCGAGTGGCTCGGTTGCGCGAAAACCTGGCGCGACTGTCGCTCCAGGCGGAGACTGTCGTTGCTGACGCCGTGGAATGGGCCGGCCCGGCCGAGGCCTTCGACGGTATTCTGATCGACGCGCCCTGTACCTCGACCGGCACGATCCGCCGCCATCCCGACGTGGCGTGGCTGCGGCAGGAATCCGACATCGCCGCGCTGGCGGCGCTGCAGCAGCGGCTGCTGCGAAAATCGGTGTCGCTGCTCAAGCCCGGCGGGACACTGGTCTATTGTACCTGTTCGCTGGAACCCGAGGAAGGCGAACAGGCCGTGGCGGCGCTACTCGCCGCCGAGCCTGCGCTTCGCCGTGTTCCGATCGACGCGTCGGAGGTCGCAGGCCTCGACGAAATCCTTAACCGGGACGGCGACCTTCGCACCTTGCCCTGCCATCTGCCGAACGCCGATCCCAAGCTCGGCGGCCTCGACGGATTTTTCGCGGCCCGTCTCGTTAAATCCTGATTTTGCACTGGATTTTGCCATCACGACGCTGATTCGCGCCGTTCAAGGTGGTGTCAGCCGTCCGATTTTGGGATTAATAAGGATTCGTCGTCCTCTCCCCCTTCAAGGCAAGGCGTGTCGGTCGCTCAACGCAGACATATCTCGACGCTGGTCATGAACCGCTTCGCGCGGAACATGCTCGCGCGCGCGAGCGGCGGTTCCGTTGCGCTGTCGCGGGTTTGGCCCGGCCGCACCGACCGGCTGATCATCGCACCGCACGACCTGCGCACCGCGGACGCGACCCGCGCCGCCGAAATCTATGCCGGCCGGTTCGTCTTCGCCGGCAAGATCGTCAATTGCCACGGCCGCTCGATCTTCGATCTCGAGCCGCCGTCGGAGGATTGGGAAGTTGCACTGCTCGGCTTCGGCTGGTTGCGTCATTTGCGCGCCGCCGACACCGCGCTGACGCGAGCGAATGCGCGCGCGCTCATCGAGGACTGGATCGCCAACCCCGCCAACAAGCGCCGCCCCGTCGCGCGCCGCGCAGACGTGCTGGCCAGGCGCGTGATCTCGCTGCTGTCGCAGGCGCCGCTGGTGCTGGGCGAGACCGACAACAAGTTCTATCGCCGTTATCTGCGCGCCCTGGCTCGCGAGATCCGCTTCCTGCGCTACGCCATGGTCGACATTCCGGACGGGGTGCCGAAGCTCCAGGTGCTGATCGCACTGTGCTATGCGGCCCTGTGTCTCGCCAACCAGGCGCGTCACATCCGCAGCGCCTCGAAGAAGCTGTCGGACGAATTGCAGCGGCAGATCCTGCCCGACGGTGGACACATCTCACGCAACCCGGGCGCGCTGATCGAACTCCTGATCGACCTGCTGCCACTGCGGCAGACCTTTGCGGCGCGCAACATCGCGCCGCCGCCGGCGCTGCTCAACGCGATCGATCGCATGATGCCGATGCTGCGCTTCTTCCGGCACGGCGACGGCAATTTCGCCCTGTTCAACGGCATGAGCGCGACCTCTTCGGACCTGCTCGCCACGCTGCTCGCCTATGACGACACCCACGGCGTGCCGATGGCGAACATGCCGCATACCGGCTTCCAGCGCCTCGATGCCGGCCAGACCACTGTGATCATCGACACCGGACCGCCGCCGCCGGCCGGCGTCAGCCACGACGCCCACGCCGGCTGCCTGTCGTTCGAACTGTCCTCGGGCATCAGCCGCATCGTCACCAATTGCGGCATGCCGACCACGGGCCGCGACAATTGGCGACCGTTCGCACGCAGCACGCCGGCGCATTCGACGCTGACCTATCACGAGACCTCGTCATGCCAGTTCGTCGAGATGTCGGCGATGAAGCGGCTCCTGCACGGCGCGCCCATCACCAGCGGTCCCGTCGAGGTCGAAAGCTATCGCGAGATCGTGCAGAACGGCACGCTGCTCACGACATCGCACGACGGCTACCTCGCCAAGTTCGGGGCAATCCACCGTCGCGTGCTGATGGTCGCCAACGACGGCGCACGCGTCGACGGCGAGGACACGCTCTCGCCGCCGCAGGGCCGACGCTTCAAGGGCGCGGATGCCGATTTCGCGCTGCGCTTCCATCTGCATCCGGCGGTGAAGGCGAGTCGGCTCTCGGATGCCCGCGGCGTGATGCTGGTGCTGCCGAACCGCGACGTCTGGACCTTCGAGGCGCTCGACGACAAGGTCGACCTCGAGGACAGCGTGTTCCTGGCCGGCAATGACGGCCCGCGCCGCACCGCCCAGATCGTGATCCGTCAGGACGCGCGGCAGGCGCCCTCGATCCGCTGGAGCTTTGTCCGCTCCACTGCCTCGCCGGCCGTCACCAATGCCCGCCGCAACGCTCGCCGCGAGCCGGAACTTCCGCTGTAGACGCACGAATTCAACGCATCTCGTCGTTGTGAAAACGGGCAAAAGCTGCTAACGAACACGCGCTCGCGCGACTGGCGACCTTGGATGGAGCACCATCGGGAAGCGCGGGACACATCCGCCGCGCGCCTGGGCATAGACACTCCTTAAGACAGAGGATCTTGCTCATGACTGACCATCCCCGCCGCGTCACCCGCGCCCTCCTTTCCGTCTCCGACAAGACCGGCCTGATCGAATTCGCAAAGGCGCTTGCCGCGCACGATGTCGAGCTGGTCTCGACCGGCGGCACCGCCAAGGCCATCGCCGCAGCCGGCCTCAAGGTGAAGGACGTGTCCGAGCTGACCGGCTTCCCCGAGATGATGGACGGCCGCGTCAAGACGCTGCATCCGAAGGTGCATGGCGGCCTGCTCGCGATCCGCGACAACAAGGAGCATGCCGACGCGATGAAGACGCATGGCATCGCGCCGATCGACCTCCTCGTCGTCAATCTCTATCCGTTCGAGGCGACCGTCGAGAAGGGCGCCGGCTTCGAGGATTGCATCGAGAACATCGACATCGGCGGACCCGCGATGATCCGCGCCGCCGCCAAGAACCATGACGACGTCGCCGTCGTGGTCGAGGCGCAGGACTATCAGGCCGTGCTCGACGAGCTCGCCGCCAACAAGGGCGCGACCACGCTGAAGCTGCGCCGGCGGCTCGCGGCAAAGGCCTATGCGCGCACCGCGGCGTATGATGCCGCGATCTCGAACTGGTTCAACCGTCAGCTCGAGATCGACGCGCCCGACTTCCGCGCTTTCGGCGGCCGGCTGATCCAGTCGCTGCGCTATGGCGAGAACCCGCATCAGACCGCGGCGTTCTACGCGACGCCCGACAAGCGCCCGGGCGTCTCCACCGCACGGCAGCTCCAGGGCAAGGAGCTCTCCTACAACAACATCAACGACACCGATGCGGCCTATGAATGCATCGGCGAGTTCGACGCCAGGCGTACCGCGGCCTGCGTCATCGTCAAGCACGCCAATCCCTGCGGCGTCGCGGAAGGCTCCAGCCTCGTCGACGCTTATCGCAAGGCGCTGGCCTGCGATTCCACCTCGGCGTTCGGCGGCATCATTGCGATGAACCGTCCGCTCGATGCCGACACCGCCCGCGAGATCACCAAGATCTTCACCGAGGTCATCATCGCGCCCGACGCCAGCGAGGAGGCGATCGCCATCATCGGCGGCAAGAAGAACCTCCGCCTGTTGCTCGCCGGCAGCCTGCCCGATCCGCGCGCGCCGGGCCTGACCGCCAAGACGGTGGCCGGCGGCCTCCTCGTGCAGAGCCGCGACAACGCCGTGGTCGACGACATGACCTTCAAGGTCGTGACCAAGCGGGCGCCAACCGATGCCGAGATGCGCGATCTCAAGTTCGCGTTCCGCGTGGCCAAGCACGTCAAGTCCAACACCATCATTTACGCCAAGGATCTCGCCACCGTCGGCATCGGCGCGGGCCAGATGAGCCGGGTGGATTCAGCCCGCATTGCCGCGCGCAAGGCGCAGGATGCCGCAGCCGAGCTGAAGCTCGCCCAGCCGCTCACCAAGGGCTCGGTGGTGGCGTCGGATGCGTTCTTCCCGTTCGCCGACGGCATGCTCGCCTGCATCGAGGCCGGCGCCACCGCCGTGGTGCAGCCAGGCGGCTCGATGCGCGACGACGAGGTGATCAAGGCCGCCGACGAGCACGGCATCGCCATGGTGTTCACGGGAACACGGCACTTCAGGCATTGAAGCCGCTTTCATTTCGGGGTGCATGCAGCGCGAACTCTGGTGCGCAATTGCGCACCAGAGTTCATCGCTCCGCGATGCCCCGGAACGACGGTGGTGCCGCTATTGCCGCACCCGCATCAACAACCCCAGTCCTGCAACGAAGAACACCACCAGCACGGCCATGCCGGCCTTCTGGCTTGCGGTCACGGCGGTGATCACGCCGATCAAGAGCGGGCCGATGAAGGATGTCACCTTTCCGGTCAATGCGAACAGGCCGAAATACTGCGCGATGCGATCCTTCGGTGCGAGGCGGATCAGCAGTGTGCGGGAGGCGGCCTGGAGCGGGCCGCCGGCTGCACCGATCAAGCAGCCGAGCACGAGATAGGCGCGCTCCGCCGCGCTCCAGAACAGGGGAGCGCCTGCCTGCGGCGGAGCGACCTTGACGAACAGGACACTGTCCTTGTCGACCAGAAGGATCGCGGTCACCGACAGCAGCAGGACCAGCAGACTCCCGGCAATGACGCGCTTCGGCCCGAGACGATCGTCGAGCTTGCCGCCGAGCCACGCGCCGAACGCGCCGGCGATCGCGAGCATGATGCCGAAGGTGCCGATCTGGATCGTATGCCAACCGAACGTGCCGGCGGCATAGATGCCGCCAAACGCGAACAGCGACACCAGACCATCGGTGTAGATCATGTTGGCGAGCAGGAATGCCGCAAGCGACTTCTGCCTGGGCAGGCCGTTGATCGATCGCTTCAGCTCGGACAGACCTTCGCGCAGCGCCTCGCGCAACGGGCGCTTCGCCGGATAGTCCGGCGTGAACAGGAACATCGGCGTCACGAAGATGATGAACCATAGCCCGGTCAACGGCCCGGCAGCGCGATCGCCCTGATGAGTCACGGGATCGAGCCCGAACAACGGCGCGAAGCCGAGCAACGTGCGACCGGTCTCGGGATTCGCGGCGAGAAAGCCGAGCACGATGATCAGGCTGACGATGCCCCCGACGTAGCCGGTAGCCCAGCCGGTGCCGGAGAGCCGGCCGATGCGCTCCGGCGGCACCAGGGTCGGCATCATCGCATTGTTGAAGAGGGTTGCGAACTCCGCACCGACGCTGGCGAGCGCAACCGCGGTGAGCAGCAAGGGTATGATGGCGTAGTCGCCGGGCTTGCCGATCCACAGCGTGCAGGATGCCAGCACCAGCACCACGCCGAAACCTGCGATCCATGGCTTCCTGCGGCCCGATGCATCCGCGATGGCCCCCAGCACCGGCGACAGCAGCGCGATCGCAAGGCCTGCGGCGGCCATCGCAAAACCCCACAGCGACTGACCGGTCGCGGGATTTGGCGCAACGCTGGTCGCGAAATAGGGGGCGAACACGAAGGTCGTGACCAGCGTGAAATAGGGCTGCGCGGCCCAATCAAAGAAGATCCAGCTGACGACGGCAGCGCGCGGCGGATAGGTCCGCTGCGCGCCGGCCATACGCACATCGGGGGCAATCGTCGTCATCCCGCGGTCCTCATCACGAACAGTTTTGTCCCTCTTGGAGCAAACCGTATAGCATTGCAGCGAGGTGTGTGAACTGGCCCGAGGCCACGGCGGACGTTTTGATGATGTCATCATATTCGACACGACGGACATTCTTCGCCTTCATAGCCACTCTGGCGTTCAGTCTCGCTCCTGCGACCGCTCAGGATGCGCGGCGTGGCTATGTGCCGCCCGCGCGCGACACGGTGCGCGCCGTCGCCGCCGAGCACGGCATGGTGGTGGCGCAGGAGAGGTTGTCTGCGCAGGTCGGCGCCGACATCCTGCGACGCGGCGGCAATGCGGTCGACGCTGCGGTCGCGACCGGCTTTGCGATGGCCGTCACCTATCCACGCGCCGGCAATATCGGCGGCGGCGGCTTCATGGTGATCCATTCCGCCGATCGCAACGAGGACATCACGATCGACTATCGCGAGACCGCGCCGGCTGCGACGACGCCACAGATCTTCCTCGGCGCAGACGGCAAGCCTGACGCGACGAAGTCACGGGATTCCGCGCTCGGCGTCGGCGTTCCCGGCACGGTCGCGGGCCTCGCGCTGGCATTGGACAAATACGGCTCCGGCCAGTTCACGCTGGCGCAGCTACTCGCGCCCGCCATCGCGCTCGCACGCGATGGCTTCATCGTCAGCGACGACATCGCCGATACGCTGCCGAGCTGGCACCGGCGGCTGGCACGCTGGCCTTCCTCGGCCAAGATCTTCTCGCGGCCTGACGGCACGCCGCTGGGCGAGGGCGACCGGCTGGTGCAGGGCGATCTCGTCGAAACGCTGTCGGCCGTCGCCGCACTGGGACCGCGCGGCTTCTACGAGGGGGAGGTCGCCCAGAAACTCGCCAAGGCCGTGACCGATGCCGGCGGGATCATGACGCCCGCCGACCTCGAGGCCTATCGACCGGTCATCCGCGCGCCGGTGCGCGGCACCTATCGCGGCTATGACATCGTCTCGATGCCGCTACCTTCGTCCGGCGGCGTGGTACTGCTGGAGACGCTCAACATCCTCGAAGGCTTTCAGCTTGCCGATCTGAAGCAGGGATCGCCGGAATCGCTGCATCTGCTGATCGAGGCCATGAAGCGCGCCTATGCCGACCGCGCGCGCTATCTCGGCGATCCCGCCTTCGTCAACGCCCCGATCGAGACGCTGATCGCGAAGGACTACGCCGCCAGGCTGCGCGCGGGCATTTCTGCCGAACGCGCCACGCCGTCGAAGGAGCTCGTGTCCGCTTCTGCCGCGCCCCGTGAGGGCAGCAACACGACGCATTTTTCCGTCGTCGACGGTCGCGGCAACGCCGTCAGCAACACTTATACGCTGAACTTCAGCTATGGCGTCGGCCTCGTCGCCGACGGCACCGGCGTGCTCCTCAACAACGAGCTCGACGATTTCACGGCGGCGGTCGGCGCTTCCAATGCCTATGGCCTCGTCGGCTTCGAGGCAAACCTGCCTGGCCCCGGCAAACGGCCGCTCTCGTCGATGTCGCCGACCATCGTGCTGAGGGACGGCAAGCCGGTGCTGGTGACGGGCTCACCCGGCGGCAGCCGCATCATCTCGACCGTGCTCCAGGTGATCGTGAACGTTCTCGACTACAGGATGGATGTTGCGGCCGCCGTCGCAACGCCGCGGCTACATCACCAATGGCTACCGGATGAGGTGCGCGTCGAGCGCGGCTTTCCCGACGACGTGCTGCTCGCGCTGAAGGCCATGGGCCACCTCATCGTCGAGCCGATGGGGCAGACATCGGCGAATTCGATTCTCGTGACGCCGAGCGGGTTGCTCGGCGCGGCCGATCCGCGAACGCGCGGCGCGGAAGCGGCGGCGCAGTAGCCCGCTCTCTCTGCATGGCACGGCAGCGCGCACCGGCTTGCACAGGCCGGCGTGCATGCTACCACCGGCCGGCCAAAGCAATTGCCGGGGAAACGCACATGACCACCGCCGATCCGAACCTGCGCATCGAACGCGCGGAGATCGAGGACACCAGCCTGCTCGCCTTCTATCGCGACATGAACACGCCCGAGCGGCGGACGTTCTGGGCCTGCGCTGCGGGCTGGGCGCTCGACGGCATGGACTTCATGATCTACCCGCTGGTGATCGGCACCATCATCGCCCTGTGGAAGGTCGATGCGGCCTCGGCCGGCCTTGCCGGCACGGTGACGCTGCTCGCCTCCGCCATCGGCGGCTGGCTCGGCGGCTATCTCTCCGACCATATCGGGCGTGTCAGGACGCTCCAGATCACCATCATCTGGTTCTCGTTCTTCTCTCTGGTCTGCGCCGTCGTGCAGAATTTCGAGCAGCTCCTGATCGCACGCGCCGTGCTCGGCCTCGGCTTCGGCGGCGAATGGGCGGCGGGCGCCGTGCTGATGGGTGAGGCGATCCGGCCCCAATATCGCGGGCGCGCGGTCGGCTCGGTCCAGTCGGGCTGGGCGGTCGGCTGGGGCCTGGCCGTGCTGTCGCAGGCGATCCTGTTCTCGCTTCTGCCGGCGGAGACGGCCTGGCGCTGGATGTTCGTGATCGGTGCGCTGCCGGCACTTCTGGTGTTCTACATCCGCCGCTCTGTCACCGAGCCGGAGATCGCAGCCGAGGCCCGCGCCAGGCGGGCGGAAACGGGCAGTCATCCGAGGCTCTGGGAGATCTTCACCTTTCCGATCGTGAAGACCACGGTGCTTGCGTCGCTGATGGCGACGGGCTGCCAAGGCGGCTACTACGCCGTCACCTTCTGGGTGCCGCAATTCCTGACCAAGGAGCGGCACCTGTCGATCGTCGGATCGACCGGCTATCTCGCGACGCTGATCATCGGCTCCTTCATCGGCTATCTGGTGGGCGCGTGGCTCGCCGACCGGATCGGGCGGCGCAATCTGTTCCTGATCTTCTCGATCGGAGCCATGGCGGTGGTGCTTCTCTACACACAGCTGCCGCTGACCAACGAGATCCTCTGGATACTCGGTTTCCCGCTCGGCTTCTTCGCCTCGGGCTATTTCTCCGGCATCGGCGCGTTCCTGACCGAACTCTATCCGACGCGGCTGCGCGGCTCGGGCCAGGGCTTCTGCTACAATTTCGGCCGCGGCATCGGCGCGCTGTTTCCATTCCTCGTCGGCGCACTGTCGGCGACGACGTCGCTCGCCAATGCGATCGCGATCTTCGCGGTGGTGGCTTACGCGGTGTTCTTCATCGCCGCCTTCGCGCTGCCGGAGACACGCGGGCGCGTGCTGTACGCGGACTGACCTGTCATCCCGGGGCGATGCGCAAGCATCGAACCCGGGATCTCGCGCCACAATCTCGAGATTCCGGGTTCGCCCTTCGGGCGCCCCGGAATGACGGTGAAGAAACTACCGCCCGACCTGATACGGCCCGCCCTTTTCCAGCGCGCGCGCATAGGCCGGCCGCGCGTGGATGCGCTCCAGGAACGCCATCGCCCTGGGATGGCCCTGCTCCAGCCCGCCGCGCGCCTGGGCAGCTTCCAGCGGAAAGCTCATCTGGATGTCGGCCGCGGTGAACTCGCTGCCGGCGAACCACTCGCTCTTGGCAAGCTCGCCTTCCCAATAGTCCATGTGCTGCTTGAGCTGCGGATTGACCAGCGCGGTCAGCGCCTGGTTGCACACCTTGCGCACCAGCGGGCGCAGCAGTGCCGGGGCGCGCTTCGGCATCAGCGTGAACAGCAGCTTGAGCAGCAGCGGCTGCATCGCGGATCCTTCCGCATAGTGCAGCCAATAGGTGTACCGCAGCCGCTCCGGCGTGTTGGGCGGCGGGATCAGCCGGCCGTTGCCGTAGGTCGCGATGAGATATTCGATGATCGCGCCCGACTCGGCGATGGTGTTGCCGTTGTCGGTGATGACCGGCGACTTTCCGAGTGGATGGATAGCGCGCAGCTCCTTCGGCGCGCGCATGTCCGGCTGGCGCTGATAGCGCACGATCTCGTAGGGCACGCCCAACTCCTCGAGCAGCCACAGCACGCGCTGCGAGCGGGAATTGTTGAGGTGGTGAACGGTCAGCATCGCGGGGTCCTTAAGGCTAGGCGTGGTCGATCGGCCGAGCGTTCGTGCCAGCCCGGGAACACATTGTCGAGGCGCCGGCGCGGATATTTTCACCCGGGTATATTGACGCGGGTAATTTACCCGGGTATTAAGCTGCCAACACGATCAATATGGCAATGATTCCAATGCAAGGGACTTACACAGCGTTCGTCGGCCAGCGCCGGCTGGCCTCCGGCACGGCCGGCGAAGTCGCGCTCGCCGTCAAGCGGGCAACGCAGCCGCTGGACCAACCGATCATCATCTTCGACGACGGGACGGGTCGGTCGATCGACTTCGACCTGCGCGGCGAGGATCGCGAGGTGCTGGCGCGGCTGGAGAAGCTGGCACCGCCGCCGGCCGAGGCGGCCGAGACACCCGCAGAGCCGCGCGGCCGCGGCCGGCCGAAACTCGGCGTGGTCGCGCGCGAAGTGACGTTGCTGCCGCGGCACTGGGAGTGGCTTAACGCCCAGGCCGGCGGCGCCTCGGTCGCGCTGCGCAAGCTCGTCGACGAGGCCAGGCGCGCCAGCGGCGCCAAGGACCGCGAGCGCCAGGCGCGCGATGCGGCCTATCACTTCATGTCGACCATGGCCGGCAATCTGCCGCAGTTCGAGGAGGCCTCGCGCGCGCTGTTCGCGGATGACCGGCGGCGCTTCACCGGGCTGATCGCCGATTGGCCGACTGATATCCGCGACCACATCGTCAAGCTCGCCTACAGCGACCGCGCTTAAAGCGCAGCGCTCTTCGCAACCCCATCGAAGGCCGAGCCGCGCATCGCGCGGCAACGGCTTCGCACGCCCTGATGAAAGGCCGATCCAATGTCCGCTCCAAAACCGCTCTGGACCACATTTCTCCGCTTCCTCGCACCCTTGATGCTGAGTAACGCGCTGCAATCGCTGTTCGGCACCGTCAGCAATGTCTATCTCGGCCAGATGATCGGCGTCGACGCGCTCGCCGCGGTCTCGGTGTTCTTCCCGGTGATGTTCTTCCTGTTCGCCTTCGTCATGGGGCTGAGCACCGGCGCCACCGTGTTGATCGGCCAGGCCTTTGGCGCAGGCGAGCACGGCCGGATCAAGATCATCGCGGGTACGACACTCGCAGTCGGCCTGCTGCTGTCGATTTCGGTTGCACTGATTGGCGGGCTCTTCAGCCGTCAATTGATGATGGCGCTCGCCACGCCCGCGGACATTCTCGATGAGGCCAGCGCCTATGCGCGGATCATGCTGCTGACCGTGCCGCTCGGCTTCGTCTTCCTGCTGATGACTGCAATGATCCGCGGCGTCGGCGACGCGCTGACACCGCTGCTGGCGCTGGCGTTGTCGACTGCGACCGGCCTGATCCTGACGCCATTGCTGATCCGCGGCGCGTCCGGATTGCCGGCGGCGGGCATCACCAGCCCGGCGTGGGCATCTGCGATCGCCAATGCGACGACGCTGATCGTGCTGGCGGCCTATCTGCTGCGGAAGAAGCACGCGCTCGCACCCGACGCTGCGTTGCTGCGTCACCTGCGGCTGAACGGCGCCGTGCTCGGAAAGGTCCTCGGCATCGGACTGCCGAGCGCCATCGGCATGGTGGCGATGGCGATCGCCGAGCTGGTGCTGCTCGGCCTCGTCAACGGCTATGGGTCCGAGGCCACGGCCGCGTACGGCGCGGTCAACCAGGTGATGGGCTACACGCAGTTCACGGCGATGTCGATTTCGATCGCGGTCTCGATCCTCGGCGCCCAGGCTGTCGGCGGCGGCGACAGGACGCGGCTCGACAGCATCGTCCGCACCGGCCTCATGTTCAACATCGTCCTGACCGGCGGGCTGGTGGCGCTGATCTATCTCGTGCCGCGCGCGGTGCTCGGCATCTTCATCACCGATGGCGCCGTCCTCGATCTGGCGAAAGGGCTGCTGTACATCGCCTTGTGGAGCTCGGTGCCGTTCGGCCTCGCCACGGTGTTTTCAGGCGCGATGCGTGCGGCCGGTGTCGCGTTCACACCGATGCTGCTGTCGATCTTCGCGATTGTCGCGATCGAGCTGCCGGCCGCGGTGATCCTGAGCCGCACGGTCGGCCTCGCAGGCGTCTGGGCCACCTATCCGATCGTGTTCTGCGCCATGTTCATTTTGCAGATGGGCTATTACCTCCTGGTGTGGCGCAGGCAGGCGATCAAGCGTCTGATCTGACGGCCCTAAGTATTATGACCGTCATTAAACGGTGGACCTGTGGCGCGGCCTGCGCCACAATGACGAAAAGCGACGTCAGGGAGAATGATTTTGACCCGTACCGCCCCGCAATTCCTGTTCGACTTCGGCAGCCCCAACGCCTATCTCAGCCATCTGGCGATTCCGGCGATCGAGCAGCGGATTGGGGTCAAGTTCGAATATGTGCCGATCCTGCTCGGCGGCATCTTCAAGTCGACCAACAACAAGTCGCCGGCCGAAACCCTGGCCGGCATCAAGAACAAGCGCGAATTCCAGGCGATCGAGACCGAGCGCTTCATCAAGCGCTTCCATGTCCAGCCCTATGTCTGGAATCCGCATTTCCCCGTCAACACGCTGAACCTGATGCGCGCGGCAATCGCGGCGCAGCTCGAAGGCGTGTTCGAGAAATATGTCGAGGCCGCTTTCCACCACATGTGGCGCGAGCCGAAGAAGATGGACGATCCTGAAATCGCGGGGAAGGCGCTGGCGTCCTCCGGCCTCGACGCGCAAAGGCTGTTCGCCCGCGCTGGGGAACCCGAGGTCAAGGGCAAACTGATCAAGAACACCGAGGAGGCGGTCGCCCGCGGCGCCTTCGGCTCACCGACCTTCTTCGTCGGCAACGAGATGTTCTTCGGCAAGGAACAGCTGCGCGAAGTCGAGGAGATGGTGCTGGAAGGGGGTGAATAGGGAATGGCGAACAGCGAGTCGTGAAATTGTGACTCGTCATTTGCGGCCTCGCACCCTATTCGCTATTCCCTACTCGCCATTCGCCTCGTTCAACGGAGCTCTGCAATGCGTATTCTCGTGGTCGGCGCCGGCGCAATCGGCGGCTATTTCGGTGGCAGGCTGTTGCAGGCCGGCCGCGACGTCACCTTCCTGGTCCGGCCCCGGCGCGCCAGCGAGCTGGCGAGCGCCGGCCTCGTCATCAAGAGCCCGAACGGCGACGTGACCTTGAAGAATCCACCGACCGTGCAGGCGGACGCGCTCAGGGACAAGTTCGACGTCGTGCTCTTGAGCTGCAAGGCGTTCGACCTCGACGACGCCATCAAGTCGTTTGCCGCGGCGGTCGGGCCGAACACCGCGATCATTCCAATGCTCAACGGCATGAAGCATCTCGACACGCTGGATGCCAGGTTCGGCAAGGAGCGGGTGCTCGGCGGCCTCTGCGCCATCGCCGCGACCTTGAACGAGAAGCGCGAGGTGGTGCAGCTCCAGCCGATGCAGTCGATCAGTTACGGCGAGCGCGACGGCAAGATGTCGGACCGGGTGAAGGCGATCGACGAAGCCTTCAAGAGCGGCATCACTGGCGCCACCGCCAGCCAGAACATCATGCAGGACATGTGGGAGAAGTGGGTTTTCCTCTCCTCGCTCGCGGCATCCACCAGCCTGATGCGCGCCTCAGTCGGCGACATCCTTGCGGCTCCGGGCGGCCGGGATTTCCTGCTCGGCATGCTGGACGAGACCAGCGCGATCGCCGCCGCGTCCGGCTATCCGCCGGGCGGGCCGTTCTTCGAGCGCGTGAAGGGCAACCTCACCGCCGAAGGCTCGCCGATGACGGCTTCGATGTTCCGCGACATCAAGGCCGGCTTGCCGGTCGAGGCCGATCACGTCATCGGCGACCTCATCGCGCGCGCCGACGCCGCCAAGGTGCCGGTGCCGAAGCTGCGCATCGCGTACACGCATCTGAAGGCGTATGAGAAGCAGCGGGCGAGCTAAACACTCCGCTGTCGTCCCGGGGCGCGCGCAGCGCGAGCCCGGGACCCAGCCACAGAGAGTGGTTGTGGAGCGAAGTGGTGACTCCGAGTCTTCGCAAAACGCCATCCTGTGGTTATGGATCCCGGGCTCGCGCTTTGCGCGCCCCGGGATGACGAGTTGTGTTTGCCGCAGCATCCCGCGTTATTTGAAGTTCGCGAGATAGTGCGAGACGGCGGTGATCTCCTCGTCGCTCATGTGATAGGCGACGTCCGCCATCGCGGCGACGCCGCCGCCGACGCGCTGGCCGGCCTTGTAGTCGTGCAGCGCCTTGACGAGATATTCCTCGCGTTGCCCAGCGAGCCGCGCGACTCCCTTGGTGCCGGCATAGCTGTCGGTGTGGCATGAAGCGCAGCGGCGGCCGGCGGCAACCTGCGCGCCCTTCTTCGACAGGTCCGGATCCGCGTCCTCGGCTCCCTTCGGAGGCGTCAGCGAAGAAAAATAGGCGCCGAGATTGCGGATGTCCTCGTTGGTGATCTCCTCGACGATCGGCTGCATCTGCTCGTTCTTGCGCGAGCCGGCGCGAAAGAACACCAGCTGCCATTGCAGGAATTGATCGGGCTGACCGGCGAGCGAGGGGATGTTCTCGGTCTGCGAGATGCCGTTCTCGCCGTGACAGCCGGCGCAAACCTCCGCCTTGGCCTTGCCGGCGGCAACGTCGGCGGCACGCGTGGCCGGCGCAGTGAGAAGCGTGGCTGCCAGAACTCCAGACCAAACTGCTCGCATGGATGATTTCTCCGACTGTCACTGCCGGGCTTGCCCGGGCAATCCATCTCATTCTTGAACGGCTTCTCGCTTGATGGATGCCCGGATCAAGTCCGGGCATGACGAACGCGTTCCGCTGTGTGCTCGCCGTGTCAAGCAAAAGGCTGCGGCGCCTTCCGGCCGCCGCAGCCTCGTGTCGTGCGCGCGCTACTTCTTGCTGTAGCTGATGCGGTAGATCGCGCCGGCCCAATCATCGGCGACGAGGATCGACCCGTCCTTGGCGAGGATGATGTCGTTGGGACGGCCGAGATAGCCCTGGTCGCCCTCGAGCCAGCCGGAGGCGAAGATCTCCTGCTTGGGATTCTTGCCGTCGGGCCCGACGATCACGCGCACGATCCGTGCACCCTGGTACTTGTGCCTGTTCCAGGAGCCGTGCTCGGCGATCAGGATGTTGTTCTTGTACTCGGCGGGGAATTGGTCGCCGGTGTAGAACTTCATGCCGAGCGGCGCGACATGGGCCCCGAGATTCAGCACGGGCGGCGTGAACTCGGAGCATTTGTGGCCCATCGCGAACTTGTCGTCGGGCAGATTGCCCTGGTGGCAATAGGGATAGCCGAAATGCTCGCCGATCCGGTTGATCATGTTCAGCTTGTCACTGGGCAGATCATCGCTGATCCAGTCGCGGGCATTCTCGGTGAACCAGAGCTTGCCGGTGCGCGGATCGACGTCGCCGCCGACCGAGTTGCGAACGCCGAGCGCCCAGATTTCGGCGTTGCCGGTCTTGGGATCGACGCGGCGGATCTGCGAGACGCTGGTCGGCGGGATGCCGATGTTGAAGGGCGGTCCGAACGGCAGGAAGAACCAGCCTTCCTTGTCGACCGCGATGTACTTCCAGCCATGCGCGGCATAGGACGGCATGTCGTCATAGACGACCTTGCCGTCGCCGAGCTTGTCGAGATTGGCTTCGGCGTTGTCGTAGCGGATCAGCTTGTCGACGGCGATGACGTAGAGCGCGCCGTCCCTGAAGGCGAGACCGGTGGGCATGTTCAGGCCCTTGAGGACGGTCTTGACCTCCTTCTTTCCGTTGTTGTCCTTGATGGCATAGACGTTGCCGAGGCCGAACGAGCCGACGAACAGCGTGCCCTTGTCACCCCAGGCCATCTGCCGCGCGGCCAGCACGCCCGAGGCGTAGACCTCGATCTTGAAGCCCGGCGGCAGCTTGATCTTCTTGACGATGTTGGCGAGCTCGGCGTCGGAGGCGCCGGTCGGCGGGCCCGAGGGCGGCGCGAGGCCCTTCTGCGCCTCGGTCTCGTCACCGAGGAACCAGTCGTCCGGCGGGTGGGTCCAGAACTCCTTGGTGCCGGATTCGTATTTTTTCAGCGGCTTGCTCTTGTCCTGCTGTTGCGCATGGCCAGCGCCGGTCCCCGCGAGAAGGGCAACCGCTGCAAGCGCCAGAACGGATTGAAAGACGGATCTATGGAATTGCATCGCGTCACTCCCCTAAGGCAGCCGTCAGGGCTGCGCTTTATTTTGCTTTTGCCAGTCGAGAGGCGAAGTCTTGGGTCCGTCAACACGACAGACCCAAAAAGGTTAGCACATCCGCGAGCGGTGAGAAGCGCGCCGCCTGCACCGCGTTCGCGCTCCGAAAAAATTGAGACGGAATGTCAATGAGGGGGCGATCGCAGCGACGACAACGCTCTCGCTGCAGCGCGGAATCAAAGTGGCGCACGGATCGTTTGCAGACGGCACGAGGGGCGGCTCATGTAAAAACACGAAAACAACCCCATGCACAGTAGAACGGCTCAGGCTGGCCCGCTCCCGGTGACGCCGGGCAGACATCTGAAGCGTCGAGCAAAATGGCGATTGCGGCGCTTACGAGGCGACGGGGTAGGGTCCATCGTCGAACACCGTGTCATGATAGCCCTTCGACCCGATCTCGCGTGCCAGCGTGCTACGAAAATCGCGGTCGCCTTGCAGGCTGCGCAGCACATGCGCGAAGTCGAATTCGGGCCGCCAGCCCAGCTCGCGCCGCGCGCGGTCGTTGACATAGACGCGGTCGATCGCGGGGAAGAGCCGCCAGCCGCGCGCCGCATAGAGCTGCGCGCACTCCGGATAGAGCTCGCGCACGATGCCCGCCGCATCGCACGCGAGCGCGGCGAGATGACGCTGCTCGAACGGGGTGGTGGCCGACACGATGTAGCGGGCGAAGCCGATCCTCGGCGCGCGTTCGGCGGCGAGCAGATGCGCGCTCACGGCGTCCGCGATATCCAGCCGGCGATAGAGCAGCTCGTTGGCCTGCGCGTTCTCGAGCGCGTAGGCCGACCGCATCAAAGGATCGTCGTCGTCCTCGGGGAAGAAGCGCGAGGTCCGCAAGACCACCACCGGCAAACCGCGCTCGCGAAAGAACAGCTCGCAGAGGCTCTCGGCCATCAGCTTGGTGGTGCCGTAGATGTTCTTCGGCACCGACGGCAGATCCTCGGTGACCCACACCGCGGCCTGCCCCGTCTCGGGGCGCAGCTGCGAGCCGAACGCGCTGGTGGTGCTGGTGAAGACGAAGCTCCTCACGCCCGCCGCCGCGGCCGCCTCGAGCAAGTTGAGCGTGCCGGTGACGTTGGTGTCGACGAAGTCCTGCTTGGAGTGGGTCGCCACATGCGGCTTGTGCAGCGTCGCGGTGTGGATGACGGCGGTGACGCCATCCATCTGCTCCCGCACGAATGCGGGATCGACGATCGAGCCGACGGCATCGGTGAAGGGCGATGGCTTCAGATCGATCCCGCGCACGGGCAACCCGCGCCCACGGAGCGTCCGGAGAATGGCTTCACCGAGATGGCCGGCACTGCCGGTGATCAGGATTGTCATGCGAAACTCAACAATACAGCCGTCAGCGGCGCGGAAAACCACGGCCCGACCCGGTTCGGCTGGATGCTCTGGGAAAAATTGGAGCGGGCGAAGGGGCTCGAACCCTCGACCCCGACCTTGGCAAGGTCGTGCTCTACCACTGAGCTACACCCGCATCCTGTGTCGGTCGCGTGACGCGCCGGCAACGGCTGTCGTATGCCAAAAGCGGGAGGGGAATGCAACAGCTACCGGCGGCCTCAATTCGCAATTGAGGGCCCCAATGGACGCCGAAGCTCGCCAAATCGACCGGAAAGGCCCCGGAACCGGCGAATCGGAGGCCCTGGATTGAAATTCGGCCCATTCGGCCCAATTTAGGAGCCGACCACAAGCATATGATGTGGCGGCGTGCTAAAGAGCCGTCATTCCAGACATGACGAGGGAATCCCGTGACGATCATCGACCAGGGTAACGGAGCGGCGGGCCCGGCTGCGGCCGACCTGATCAAGGACACCACCACCCAGACCTTCGTGAAGGACGTCATCGAGGAATCGAAGCGCCAGCCGGTGCTGATCGATTTCTGGGCGGAGTGGTGCGGCCCCTGCAAGCAGCTCACCCCCGTGCTCGAAAAGGCTGTGAAGGCGGCCAAGGGCAAGGTCAAGCTGGTCAAGATGAACATCGACCAGCATCCGGCAATCCCGGGCCAGATGGGCATCCAGTCGATCCCGGCCGTGATCGCCTTCGTCAACGGCCAGCCGGCCGACGGCTTCATGGGTGCGGTGCCCGAGAGCCAGATCAATGCCTTCATCGAGCGCCTGACCAAGGGCGTCACCGCGCCGGGCGAGGTCAACGTCGCCGAGATCGTGCAGGAGGCCGAAGCGGTGCTCGCCGAGGGCGATACGGCGGCGGCGGCGCAGATCTATGCCGAGGCGCTCCAGCACGATTCGACCAATATCGCGGCACTTGCCGGCCTTGCGAAGTGCTACGCCGTCTCCGGCGCGATGGAGCAGGCCAAGCAGACGCTGGCCATGGTGCCCGAGTCCAAGCGCAACGACCCGGCCGTGAAGGCGGTGCAGACCGCGATCGATCTCGCCGAGCAGGCCAAATCACTTGGACCGGTCGCCGAGCTGGAACAGAAAGTCGCCGCAAATCCGCTCGATCATCAGGCCCGGTTCGACCTCGCCACCGCGCTCAACGCACAAGGCAATCGCGCGGCGGCGACCGAGCAGCTGCTCGAGATCATCAAGCGCGACCGCAAGTGGAACGACGACGGCGCCCGCAAGCAGCTGGTGCAGTTCTTCGAGGCTTGGGGCGGCACGGATGATGCAACCGTCGAAGGACGGAAACGTTTGTCGACGATCCTGTTTTCGTAAGGGCGCGCTGGCGACGCCAGGGGGACCGGGCAGATGCCGATCAACATCGAATATCGCGGGCCCGCCGACCTCCCGGAGATCATTCCGGTGTTTCCGCTGCCGGGCGCGCTGCTGCTGCCCCGCGGTCAGATGCCGCTCAACATCTTCGAGCCGCGCTACCTGGCGATGGTCGACGATTCCCTTCGCGACGGGCATCGCCTGATCGGCATGATCCAGCCCGACGCGGCGCATTCACCGAAGAATTCCGACAAGCCGGCGCTGTTCCGCGTCGGCTGCGTCGGCCGTATCACCCAGCTCGCTGAATCCGGCGACGGCCGCTACATCCTCGAGCTCACCGGCGTCGCGCGCTTCAAGGTTGTCGAGGAGCTCGAAGTGCTGACCGCCTACCGGCAGTGCAAGGTGGACTTCTTCGCCTTCGTCGACGACTTCACCGCGCGCATGGGCGAGGAGGAGGTCGATCGCGACGCGCTGCTGGCCGTGCTGGCCGACTTCCTGAAGGCCAACAATCTCAAGGTCGACTGGGAAGGCGTGGAGAGCGCGCCCAACGAGGCGCTCGTCAACGCGCTGGCGATGATGTCGCCCTATGGCCCGGCGGAGAAGCAGGCGATGCTGGAAGCGCCCGACCTGAAGACCCGCGCCGAGATCCTGATCGCCGTCACCGAGATGGACCTCGCCAAGAAGCGCACCAGCGGTGATCCGCCGCTGCAGTGAGACTGTAGGCACCACAAGCTCCGTCATGCCCGGGCTTGACCCGGGCATCCACGTCTTTGCCACACAGAAGAACGTGGATGGGACAAGCCCGGCCATGACGAGGACGGAATGCGGCCTTCAAAATTTTCACGAATGATGCCGGATGCGCTTGCGCCCGGTGAACATCGCGCGGATCAGGTTCTCGCGCTGGAGAATCCCCATCACCAGCACACCCAACACGTGCAGCACGACCAGAACGATGACCGCGTCCGATGAATAATGGTGGATGTCTTCGACCCACCACACGCCGAAGAAAGTGACGGTCACCGACATCGCTCCCGTGATCGTCGAGACGGCGAGCGAGGCCAGCAGCGCGACCAGCATCAAGCTGCCGGCGGGATTGAGCCCGATATAGCGGCCGGTCATGCCGCGCCGCAGATTCCAGAGATAGTTCGGCGCGACGCGCAGCCTGACACCGAGCATCCGGAAGCGCGAATAGCGGCTCCCCATGAAACCCCAGAGCAGGCGGAAGGCGAGCAGGCCGATGACCGCATAGCCGACGATGCGGTGAACGCCGTCATACACGGTCGGCGTGAACCACGCGATCAGAACCGAGATCGCGAGAATCCAGTGCCAGAGGCGCAGCGGGAGGTCCCAGACCGCGACCGTCCGCGAGACGAGTCGATTCGCGGGTGCCCTGTCGGACACCCCGCGCTCCTCCGGCACTTCTTTCATCAAGCCCACTTCGCTTCGGGGCTCACGCGCGCGATCTACTTGGCGATCGTGTGCTTGAGGCTGAGATCTTCGGGGCTGTAGAACAGCTCGTAGAGCTTGCCTTCCTTGACGCCGTAGACCTCGTAGCACGAGCCCTCGATCTTGGAGCGGCGCACCTCGTAGCCCGCCGCCTTGGCCTTGGCTTCGGCTTCGCTGGCCGGCTTCCACGACGCCTTATCGAGCTTGGTGCAGTCCTTGAAGCCGTCGGCCATGGCCGCCGATCCCATGCCAATCCCGATGGTCAGTGCAATGGCAACAACACGAATGACCTTCACGAACATCTCCTCCTCTGTCGTGGGCGCACCGCAGGGCCGCGGAGCGCACCGAAGGAAGCAAAGGAGGTGATGAAGTCAATCGGGTACGGGCCTGGTTCGCTTTAGATAAGTTCTAACGTGGCTCACAGGGGCGGCCTTACGCCTAACGGGCCGGATGCGCAGCGCTAGTAGCCGGCGACCGCGAGCGCGACCACTGCACCCATGCCGACCCAGCCGAAATGGCGGCCGCGCATGGCGAAGGCGTTGGCGAGGGCCGCAAAGCCGAACACGATGGCGAGCGTGGCGACGATCCAGTGCCGGGCGAGGCTCGACTCCAGCCGGGGCGCAACCAGCAGCAGCGCGCCGCCGCCGACCCATGCCACCGTGCCGGCCTGCCATACCAGTCGGATCAGCGTGCGCAGGCGCGCCGGCTCGATGCTGGCGCGGGCGAAGACTTTGGTCTCGCCGAGCACGCCGTGGATGAGCGCCAGCACGATCGCGGCGAGGCCGGAACATTGCAGGAGAAGGTCGCGCATGGGGCATGCTCCATCCGTACAGCACTGTATGGATATATGCACCGCTTGCCCCGGGCTGTCAATACATTAGTGTATGGTCGTCATCTGGAGCCCGGCATGACCGAACAGCTTTCCGCCGACGACTGGACCAAAGAGGGCCTGAAGGTGCTCGCCAAAAGCGGCTTCACGGCGCTGAAAGCCGATCCGCTGGCCAAGGCCATGGGCGTCTCGCGCGGCAGCTTCTATTGGCATTTCGCCGACCTGGCCGCGTTTCACGCCGCCGTGCTGAAGCGCTGGCGCGAGATCGCGGCCGAGCAGATCATCGCCGACGTCGAAGCCGCCAGCGACGAGCCGCTCAGAACGCTGCTGAGGAGATCGTTTGGCGCGCGGCTCGAGCTCGAGCGCGCGGTGCGCAACTGGGCGGCGTTCGATGCGGCGGCGCAAGGGGCGGTGCGCGCAATCGACCGCCGCAGGCTCGACTACATCGAAGAGCTGCTGGGCAAGCGTGGGCTCACCCCGGCGACGGCGGAGGCGCGCGCGCAGGTCCTGTACTGGACATTTCTCGGCTTCGCCCTGTCGGGCCCGCCGCTGCCGGCCGCGCGGCTTCAGGCCCTGCTCGACGAGCTCCTGGCGATGCTCGCCGCTTAGGCCCGTGATGGGCGGGCGCGAATTTCTATGCTAAAGCCTACCGACTGCCGGAGAATCCCATGAACGCGCCCACCGAACGTGCCGAAGCCAGCGTCGATCCCAAATTGCTGGAGATTCTGGTCTGTCCGCTGACCAAGGGGCCCCTCGAGTTCGATGCCGCAAAGCAGGAACTGATCTCGCGCAGCGCCAAGCTTGCCTATCCGATCCGCGACGGCATCCCGATCATGCTTCCGGAAGAAGCGCGCAAGATCGATTGAGCTCACGTCGCTTGAATGGGGCGCTATGGCCGCGCCACATTCTCGCTGTCATCCCCGCGAAAGCGGGGATCCATAGCCACAGGGAGTGGTTGTGGCACGAGGCTGGCAACTCCGGGTCTTCGCAAACTATTGCTGCGGCGTATGGGTCCCGGATCTGCGCGCGCCTATGGCGCGCTTGTCCGGGACGACAGCTGAGCATGCGGTAAGATCACGCGCTACAACGCCTCGCCCTTCAACAGCCGCGGCACCTCGCCGGTGAGCCCCGCGGCCTGGCGGATGAAGAGGTTCTTCAGCGGCGGGGCGCGGTCGACGAGGCCAAGGCCGATGTCGCGCACCGTGCGCAGCAGCGTCGACTGGTTGGAGAACAGGAAATTCAGCGAGTTGGTGGCAACGCCCATCGCCATGGTGTCGAAGCGGCGCCAGCGCTGGTAGCGTTCGAGCACGTCGGCGCCGCCGATATCCATACCGAGCCGCGCGGCATCGACGACCACTTCCGCCAGCGCGGCGACATCCTTCAGGCCCATGTTGAGGCCCTGGCCCGCGATCGGGTGGATGACGTGGGCGGCATCGCCGACCAGTGCGAGGCGCTCGGCGATGAAGGAACGCGCAACGAAATAAGACAACGGAAACGCGCGCGGCTTGTCGAGTGCCTTCACCTCGCCGAGATGCAGGCCGAAGCGCTGCTCGAGCTCGCTGTGAAATTCCTCGTCACTGAGCGCGATGATGCGCGCGGCCTCAGCTCGGCGCTCGGTCCACACCAGCGACGAGCGTTTGCCCGACAGCGGCAGGATCGCGAACGGGCCCGCCGGCAGAAAGTGCTCTTCGGCACGACCCTCGTGATCGCGCTCGTGGCCGACGGTGACGACGATGCCGGATTGGTCGTACTCCCAGCCATGGGTGGCGATGCCGGCGCGCTCGCGCAGCTTCGACCTCGCGCCATCGGCGGCGACCAGCAGGCTCGCCGCGATCACGCTGCCGTCGCCGAGCGTCACGTCGATGCCGTCGGAACGCGCGTCGTAGGACGCCACGGTGGTCGCACGCAGATCGATGCCCTCGGCCTCCGCCCGCACCACCAGCGCATCGATCAGGCGGCGGTTCTCGACCATATGCGCGAAGGGCTCACCCGGCGCGACATCGCCGGCAAAGTTGAGGAACACCGGACGCGTGGCATCCTCCAGCTTCGAATCCGTGACGACCATGTCGAGGATCGGCTGCGCCTCGCTCCTGACGGCGTCCCAGGCGCCGATCGTCTCGAACAAGCGGCGGCAGGCGGCCACGATCGCGGTGGCGCGGGGGTCGCGGCTCGGCCGCGTACCGAGCGCGGGATCGGCGACGATGACGGGAATCTCGGGCCCGAGCCCCTGGCGCAGCGCCAGGGCCAGTGCAAGCCCTGCAAACGCGCCGCCACCGATGACAATGCTACCCTGTACCGACATACCAAGTTTCCCGGTCAATTCCCGGTCTTGCTAGCAGACTTGAGCTGGGCGAAACAGTGCGGTGAAACAAGGGCCGAATGGCCCGATGTGTCATTCCGGGGCGCGCGTCGAGCGCGAACCCGGAAATCCAGAGGTTGTCAGCTCGGGATTCCGGGTTCATCGCTATCGCGATGCCCCGGAATGACGAGATCTTCGAAAGCACCATCATGTCCAAAAGCCTGATCGACCTCATTTCGATCCTCGACATCGAGCAGCTCGAGGTGAACCTGTTCCGTGGCAACAGCCCGAAGACGAGCTGGCAGCGGGTGTTCGGCGGCCAGGTGATCGGGCAGGCGATGGTTGCCGCGTGCCGCACCGTCGAGGGCCGGCTGCCGCATTCGCTGCATTGCTATTTCATCCTGCCGGGCGATCCGCAGATCCCGATCATCTACCAGGTCGAGCGCCTGCGCGACGGCAAGAGCTATTCGACCCGCCGCGTCACTGCGATCCAGCACGGCAACGCGATCTTCTCGATCATGGTGTCGTTCCACGCCGAGGAGGAGAGCGCGTTCGACCATCAGGACAAGATGCCCGACGTGCCGCCGCCGGAGAAGCTCACGGCGGAGGAGGTCGCGAAGCAGCCGATGTTCAAGGAGATGCCGGAGTTCATCCGCCGCTACTATGAATCCGACCGCCCGATCGAGCTGCGCCCGGTCGAGCTCGGCCGCTATTTCGGCCAGAAGATCGACGACGGCCGCATTCACGTTTGGATCAAGACCGCGGCGAAGCTGGCCGACGATCCGGCGCTGCATATGTGCGCGCTGGCCTATGCCTCGGATTTCTCGCTGCTCGATGCGATCATGGCGCGCTACGGCCGCACGCTGTTCGACAAGCGCATGATGCCGGCGAGCCTCGACCACGCGATGTGGTTTCACCGCCCCTTCCGAGCCGACGAATGGCTGCTCTACGCGCAGGACTCGCCGAGCGCACGAGGCGGCCGCGGCCTGACCCGCGGCTCGATCTTCAAGCCTGACGGCACGCTGGTCGCCTCCGTCGCGCAGGAAGGCTCCGTGCGCGAGCGGAAGGCATAGCGCCACAGGCGCGATGGATCGCGCCGGTGGCTTTCTGGGTCATGCTCCGAACGAACCGCGCGGAACGAGCTCGGTCTGCGAGGCAAACCAGTTCATGATCCAGCGATAGACCCACGGAATCGGGATGATCAGGCTGCACAGGATCGCAGCGACGATGCCGCGCCAGAGGATGTCGAGACCGCTCCCCTTGAACACGACCTCGCGCCGCGTGCCCTCGACGCTGCGGCAGAACCAGCGCATCTGGGCCGCGGCGACCCAGGCCCAGCCGATGATGGTGATGATGGAGATCGCAAACAGCAGATTCCAGCCGATATAGGCCCAGATCGAGCCGGTGAAGCTCAGGCCCAGCGGCTGCCCGTTGGAGGCGAGGTTCGCGACCATCCATTTGATCAGGAGCCAGTAGAGAACGATCTGCGCGATGAACAGCAGGTTGCTCAAGATATCGCTGCCGATGAAGCCGAGGGCGATCGCCAGAACGATGAAGCCGAAATACCAGGGCACCAGCGTCATCGCGTCGCCGGTGAAGCTGAGATTGGGCCGGCCCGGGACCTTCACGCAGGACACGATCCATTTCGTGTACCAGACGAACACCCACGGCGCCGGGATGACGAAGATCAGTCCGATCAGCAGGACGATGCTGCGCCAGGTGAATTCCAGGATGTCGAAATCGACCGCCAGAGAGCTGCCGCTGCCCGCGCCTGCATAACCGCCGGAATCCATCATCGGCGGGCCGCCGGCCGGCATCATCGGCGGGGGGCCTCCTCCGATCAGGCCGGGGATTTCGGCGGCCTTCTGCCAGCCCGCCATGCCCTCTGTCCATACCAGCGTATCCGGGCGGACGACGCCCTGGGCGATCAGATCGCGGAATTGTCCCTCCGGAAACGGCCCCTGCTGCTTGCCCTCGGATGCGTAGAACCAACTCGCCATGAAGCGTCCCCCAAAACCCTTTTGTACCGCCCGACCGCCGCGGGTTCACCGCATCCATGCCAAAAATGCATTGTGAATGATGAACGGTTGCCCTGTACAGAGGCGCCCGTTCACATGGGCAGACGTTTTTCCGCTTCAGTCTGCAACTTTTTTATGCCATTTGCCCGGAAAGATGCCAGATTGACGCTGCGCCGGGGACATACGGCGCGGCGCATCCCGGGGAATAGGCCTGACCATGAAACTCGTCGTCGCGATCATCAAACCCTTCAAGCTCGATGAGGTCAGGCAGGCCCTGACCGCGATCGGCGTCCACGGCATGACCGTGACCGAGGTGAAGGGTTACGGCCGGCAGAAGGGCCACACCGAGATCTATCGCGGCGCCGAATATGTCGTGAACTTCCTGCCCAAGCTGCGCATCGAGATCGCGGTCGCCTCCGACGTTGCCGACAAGGCAGTCAGCGTGATCACCGCGACCGCCCGTACCGGGCAGATCGGCGACGGCAAGATCTTCGTCACGCCGATCGACCATGCGCTGCGCATCCGCACCGGCGAAACCGACAGCGACGCGCTCTAGGTTTCGGTTCGACACGTCTTCTCGACGCGAGCCGGTATCCACTTCGCTCGAAAACGCTCTGATAAATCTTCGATCGCACCGGGCAACGACGCCACAGCGTGCGACGCCAATTAATGCTGGGGGAAACGACATGGCGGGATTGTTGCGCCGCGCAGCGTGCATGGCTGCGCCGATCGGGCTCGTGTCCGCGGTGGCCGTGCCGGCGCACGCCGCGCCCTCCGGGATCGACACCGCCGACACGGCCTGGATGATCGTCGCCACCGCGCTGGTGCTGATGATGACGATCCCGGGGCTCGCGCTGTTCTATTCCGGCATGGTGCGCAAGAAGAACGTGCTCGCCACCATGGCGCAGAGCCTCGCCGCGGTGACGCTGATCTCCATTCTCTGGGTGGCGTTCGGCTATTCGCTCTGTTTCGTTGGCGACGGCCCATGGATCGGCACGCTCGACCGCTGGTTTCTCGCCGGCATGACCATGGACAGCGTCAACCCTGCGGCCAAGACCATCCCGGAATCGCTGTTCATGCTGTACCAGATGACGTTTGCGATCATCACGGTCGCCCTGGTCGCGGGCTCGGTCGCCGACCGCATGCGGTTCTCCGCCTATCTCCTGTTCTCCGTTGCCTGGTTCATCTTCGTCTACATCCCGCTGGCGCATTGGGTGTGGGGCGGCGGCTTCCTTGCCAGCATGGGCGTTCTGGATTTCGCCGGCGGCCTCGTGGTTCACCTGTCGGCCGGCACCGGCGGCCTCGTTGCGGCCAAGGTGATGGGGCGACGTCACGGCTACGGCACCGAGAATCTCTCGCCGTTCGATCTGTCGCTCGCGGTGGTGGGCACCGGCCTGCTGTGGGTCGGCTGGTTCGGCTTCAATGGCGGCTCGGCGCTTTCGGCGAATTCACGCGCGGTGATGGCGATCATCGCGACCCATCTTGCCGCCTGCGCCGGCGCGCTGACATGGGGCGCAATCGAATGGTCGACGCGGCGCAAGCCCTCCGTGCTCGGCATGATCTCCGGCGCGGTGGCCGGGCTCGGCACCATCACGCCGGCCTCGGGCTTCGTCGCGCCCTGGCACGGCATCGTCATCGGTATCGTCGCCGGGGCGGTCTGCTACTGGGCCTGTACCTGGCTGAAGCACCGCTTCAACTATGACGATTCGCTCGACGTGTTCGGCGTCCATGGCATCGGCGGGCTGACCGGCACCCTGCTCGGCGGTGTGTTCGCGACCAGCGCCATCGGCGGCACCGCGGGCCTGCTGGAGGGCCATCCTCAGCAGATCCTGATTCAGTTCTACGGGGTCGCCGTCACCTTCGTCTGGTCGGGGGGCGTGAGCTTCATCCTGCTCAAGCTGGTCGGCCTGTTCGTGCCCTTGCGCGTATCCCGTGAGCAGGAGCTCGAGGGGCTGGATATTTCGCAGCACGGTGAAGCCCTGCAATAGGCGACTGCACTACGAAATTACCTTCTTGCTGCCCGACGCGTGAGCAACATTGTGTCGGCAGTCTGTCCTGCCCTGGATTTGAGCAGGCCTGACCACGATTTAAGCGCGACGTAATAGCGCACTGCACCACAATACCCGTCGAACGCGAAAACACCCGTTTTCATAGTCTGTTAGGCAACACGTCCGATCTGGCACGGCATTTGATTCTAGGGGTCCGGCTGTGCCCGCGTAGTGAATCTTCTCCCTCGTGGCGAACCAGTCGAGAAACGCCCGGCCACGTCCGGACCGGGCCCAAGCGGGGATAGGACCCATGAAAATTGTTATGGCGATTATCAAGCCATTCAAGCTGGAAGAAGTCCGTGACGCCCTGACCGCCATCGGCGTTCACGGTCTCACGGTGACGGAAGTCAAGGGGTATGGCCGCCAGAAGGGTCATACGGAAATCTATCGCGGCGCCGAATATGCCGTGAGCTTCCTGCCCAAGATCAAGATCGAGGTCGCTGTCGCCTCCGACCAGGTCGACAAGACCATCGACGCCATCACGTCCGCGGCGAAAACCGGACAGATCGGCGACGGCAAGATCTTCGTCATCAACCTCGACCATGCGGTGCGCATCCGCACCGGCGAGGCCGATGCCGCGGCCCTCTGATTTCGCGCTCAACCTTATCCAATCAGGAGTGAATAATATGACGTTCAAGCGTCCCTATGGCGCGGGATTGGCGGCTCTCGCAGTCGGCCTGTTCGCTGCGACCGCAGCCTACGCCGAGCCAACGGTCAACAAGGGAGACAACGCCTGGATGATGACATCGACAGTGCTGGTGCTGTTGATGACGATCCCCGGCCTCGCGCTGTTCTACGGCGGTCTCGTCCGTTCCAAGAACATGCTCTCCGTCCTGATGCAGGTGTTCTACACCGTCTGCGTCGTCACCGTGATCTATGCCGTGTACGGCTACAGCCTCACCTTCACCGGCGGCTCCGACTTCATCGGCGGCTTCTCCAAGGCCTTCATGATGGGCGTCACCACCGACTCGAAGGCCGCGACCTTCTCGGTCGACGCCAACATCTCGGAGCTCATTTATATGTGCTTCCAGATGACCTTCGCGGCGATCACGCCCGCCCTCATCGTCGGCGCCTTCGCCGAGCGCATGAAGTTCTCGGCGCTCGCCCTGTTCGTCCCGCTCTGGGTGACGCTGATCTACTTCCCGATCGCGCACATGGTCTGGTACTGGCCTGGCCCGGACCTGATCCAGGATGCGGCCAAGGCTCTGGCTGCGGCGGGTGATGCGGCGGCGAAAACCGCGGCGCAGGCCAAGCTCGACGAGATCAACGCCGACGCCGGCTGGATCTTCAAGATGGGCGCGATCGACTTCGCGGGCGGCACCGTGGTGCACATCAACGCCGGCATCGCAGGTCTCGTCGGCGCTCTCCTGATCGGCAAGCGCGTCGGCTACGGCAAGGACCTGATGGCCCCGCACTCGCTGACCATGTCGATGATCGGCGCCTCGCTGCTCTGGGTCGGCTGGTTCGGTTTCAACGCCGGCTCCAACCTCGAAGCCAGCGGCGGCGCAGCCCTCGCCATGACCAACTCCTTCGTCGCCACCGCGGCCGCCGCGCTGTCGTGGATGTTCGCGGAGTGGATCATCAAGGGTCATCCCTCCGTGCTCGGCGTCATCTCCGGCGCTGTCGCGGGTCTCGTGGCCGTCACGCCTGCAGCCGGCTTCTCCGGCGTGATGGGCGCGATCGTCCTCGGCCTCGTGGTCGGCGTGGTCTGCCTGTTCTTCTGCACCGTCGTGAAGAACGCGCTCGGCTACGATGACTCGCTCGACGTGTTCGGCGTGCACTGCATCGGCGGCATCGTCGGCGCCATCGGCACCGGCATCCTGGTCAACCCCGCTCTCGGCGGCGCCGGCATCGTCGACTACACGGCCATCCCGCCGAAGGTTGCCGATTACGACTTCGCCACGCAGATTCTCGCCCAGATCAAGGCCGTCTGCACCACGCTGGTGTGGTCGGGCGTCGGTTCGGCGATCCTCTACAAGGTCGTCGACGTGATCGTTGGCCTCCGCGCCAATGTCGAGAGCGAGCGTGAAGGCCTCGACATCACCGAGCACACCGAGCGCGCCTACAACATGTAAGTCTCCTCCCGGGACGCGGTCTCATCGAGGCCGCGTCCACAACTCCGGTTCGGGCACATACCCGGCAATGCCCTGACCGTTGAGGGGCTCCAGCGCAAGCTGGAGCCCCTTTCTTTTGGTCGGTTCCGCTTGCAAGTCAGGGCAGAAGCGTCCCGAATATATTGTGATCCGGCCTCGATATTCCCGCTCTGGACGCAGGCGGCGGCCGATGGTTAATCGCGTCTTAACCTCGCCCTATCTATGGTGAACTGAACCGCTTCCCGCCGGTGCCTTCGCGCGACCGGCTGTTCCAAGAGTGCTGGCGCCCAGAATGGCTATGACCGCTTCATCCCGTGCGCCGCTGGCCGGTGGAAGCCCCGACACCGACCGCTCGCCCTTCATCCGGCTGAACGAGCTGCTGGCGCCGCATCAGCCGGGTAAGCCTTTGATCACGCTTGCAGTCGGCGAGCCCCAGCATCCCGTGCCCAACTTCGTCGGCCCGGTGCTGGCGAAGCACATCGCCGATTTCGGCCGCTACCCGCTCGGCAAGGGCATCGAGCCGTTCCGCAAAGCCGCCGGCGCTTGGCTGTCGTCGCGGTTCAAGCTGCCGCGGCCGCTCGATCCCGAGGGCGAGATTCTCGTCCTCAACGGCAGCCGCGAAGGGCTGTTCTTCGCGGCGATCACCGCGGCGCGCTATGTCGGGCCGCGTCCCGGCAAGCCTGTGATCCTGATGCCGAACCCGTTCTATCCGGTCTATGGCGCCGGCACCCGGGCCGCGGCCTGCGAGCCGGTCTATCTGCCGACAACGGTCGAGAACGGCTTCCTGCCCGATCTCGATGCCATCGACGAGGCTACACTGGCGCGCACGGTGGCGTTCTATCTGGCTTCACCGGCCAATCCACAGGGCTCGGTCGCCTCGCCCGATTATTTCAAACGATTGAAGCAACTCGCCGACCGCTACGGCTTCGTGATCCTCAGCGACGAGTGCTATTCCGAGATCTACACTCGCGAGGCTCCTGGCAGCGTTCTGGAATGCGCCGGCCCTGACTTCACCCGCGTGGTCGCGTTCCAGTCGCTGTCGAAGCGCTCCAACCTGCCGGGCATGCGCGTCGGCTTCGCCGCCGGCGACAAGAGGTTCATCGGCATGTTCCTGGAGCTGCGCAACGTTGCGGCGCCCCAGGTGCCCGTGCCGCTCCAGCATGTCGCGACCGTCGCCTATGGCGACGAAGCGCATGTCGAGGAGAACCGCAGGCTCTACCGGATCAAGTTCGATCTCGCCGACCAGATCATCGGCAATCGTTACGGCTATCGCCGGCCCGATGCCGGCTTCTGCGTCTGGCTCAACACGTCCGCCCTCGGCGACGACGTGTCCGTGACGCTGAGACTTTTCAAGGAAGCAGGCGTGCGCGTGGTGCCCGGCAGTTATCTGGCCCGGCTCCAGCCCGACGGCTTCAATCCCGGTGCCGGCTACATTCGCCTCGCACTGGTGCAGGATGGAGAGACCACGGCGCAGGCGCTGCACCGCCTGGTCGAGACTCTGGGTTAGGCGGGGCCCATGAGCATGTCGGCAATCGAACGCGTCATTCCGCTGGTGGGCCATCTGCCGCCATCGATCCGCGAGGGTCTGGCGCGGCGCATGCGCGAGCTCACCGGCCTCGGCCTGATCGCGCTGGCGGGCGTCGCCTCGGCCGCGCTGATGACGTGGTCGGTGCAGGATCCCAGCCTCAGCCACGCCACCTCGCGGCCGATCCGCAACATCCTCGGCTATGCCGGCGCGATCGGTGCAGACCTCGCGATGCAGATCCTCGGGCTCGGCGCGATCATGCTGGTCCTGACGGTTGCGGTCTGGGGCTGGCGCATGATGACCCATCGCCCGTTCGACCGCGAAGCGCTGCGGCTCGGCTGCTGGATTCTCTGCACGGTGATCGCGGCGGGCTTCGTCAGCTGCTGGCCGCATGGCGGTGCATGGCCACTGCCGACCGGCCTCGGCGGCGTGGTCGGCGACGCGCTGGTGCGTGCGCCGGCAGTGATCTTCGGACCGGCCGGCACCATCTATCGCGTCGTGCTTGGCACGATCCTGTTCGTCGCGATGACCGTGACCTTCCTGATCGCTTGCGGCCTTGGCGCCCGCGAGCAGGACGACGAGCTCGCGGAGATCGAGGATGACGACAAGCCGCTCGACGAGGACGAGGAGAGCGATCGCGGCTCGGTATCGCTGGGCTGGCTGTTCCACGCGCTGATGAGCACCAAGGCGCGGCTGATCTGGCTGCTTGGCGCCGCGTACCGCTCGCTGGTCTCGAGTGGACCGAAGACCAAGGCCGCTGCATTCAGCCGCCAGGAGCCGAATCTGGGCGGCGGCCGCGCCGCGCCCTCGATCTCGCCACAGTCCGAAGACGAGAACTACGAGGACGAGCACGAAGAAGAGGAAGACGAGGAGGAGGAAGAGGAGCAGCCGGCCGCGCGCGCCCCGCGCAAGAAGGCTGCACCGAAGGCCGCGGCCAGGAAGTCCTCCGACAAGTTCGACCTTCCCTCCGTCTCCATGCTGGCCGCCCCGAAAGCCGGCGATCGCCAGCCGCTCAGCAAGGCCGAGCTGGAGACCAATTCCCGTTCGCTCGAGGGCGTGCTGCAGGATTTCGGCGTGCGCGGCGAGATCGTGAAGGCCAATCCGGGTCCCGTCGTTACGCTCTACGAATTGGAGCCGGCGCCCGGCATCAAGTCCTCGCGCGTGATCGGGCTTGCCGACGACATCGCCCGCTCGATGAGCGCGCTGTCGGCGCGCGTCGCGGTCGTGCCCGGCCGCAACGCGATCGGCATCGAGCTGCCGAACGCGCATCGCGAGAAGGTCTACTTGCGCGAATTGCTGGTGGCGAAGGAGGCGACCGACACGGTGGCAAAGCTGCCGTTGTGCCTCGGCAAGACCATCGGCGGCGATCCCGTCATCATCGACCTCGCCCGCACGCCGCACATGCTGATCGCCGGTACCACCGGCTCGGGCAAATCGGTCGCGATCAACACCATGATCCTCAGCCTGGTCTACCGGCTGCGCCCGGACCAGTGCCGGCTGATCATGGTCGACCCGAAGATGCTCGAGCTCTCCGTCTATGACGGCATTCCCCATCTGCTCACGCCCGTCGTGACCGATCCGAAGAAGGCGGTGGTCGCGCTGAAATGGGCCGTGCGCGAGATGGAAGAGCGCTACAAGAACATGGCCAAGCTCGGCGTGCGCAACATCGACGGCTACAACACGCGCCTGCTCGAATTGAAGGCCAAGGGCGAGGAGCCGACGCGCACGGTGCATACCGGCTTCGACAAGGAAACCGGCAAGGCGATCTACGAGGAAGAGAAGCTCTCGCTCGACCCGCTGCCCTACATCGTCATCATCGTCGACGAAATGGCCGACCTGATGATGGTCGCCGGCAAGGACATCGAAGGCGCGGTGCAGCGACTCGCCCAGATGGCGCGCGCTGCCGGCCTGCACGTGATCCTGGCCACGCAGCGTCCGTCGGTCGACGTCATCACCGGCACCATCAAGGCGAACTTCCCGACGCGCATCGCCTTCCAGGTCACCTCCAAGATCGACAGCCGCACCATTCTGGGCGAGATGGGCGCCGAGCAGCTGCTCGGCCAGGGCGACATGCTCTACATGGCCGGCGGCGGCCGCATCAGCCGCGTGCACGGACCGTTCGCCTCCGACGAGGAAGTCGAGAAGGTGGTGCGTCATCTCAAGACGCAGGGACAGCCGGAATACCTCGAAGCCGTCACCGCCGAGGAGCCGACCGAGGACGAGGACGGCGCCGTGTTCGACGCAACCGGCATGGGCGGGGATGGCGGCGGCGATCTGTTCCAGCAGGCGGTTGCCATCGTCAAACGCGACCGCAAGGCCTCGACCAGCTACATCCAGCGCCGCCTGCAGATCGGCTACAACCGCGCCGCATCGCTGATGGAGCGCATGGAACTCGAAGGCATCGTCGGTCCCGCCAACCACGCCGGCAAGCGCGAGATTCTGGTCGAGGAAGAAGACAGCCATATGTGAGGCAAGCGGCCCCTGAACATCATTTCACGCGAAATCGTTATCTGCTTTTGACCGAAATCACGCTAAAAAGGCGCCCAGCCATACAGGACGACGCGTTGATCAGACATCCGCACATTCGATTCGCCGCCACCATCGCCGCGCGAGGCGCGCGCGTGGCCGGCGTGCTTCTCGTCACCGCCGCGATGGTGACTGCGTCCTCGTTCGCGCAGACCGTCCCCGTGCCGAAGCCTGCGCCGAAGGGCCGCGGCGATGGCGGGCCGGCCGGTGGGCCCGCTGTGACCGGCGCGATGCAGACGCCACCGAATCCGGTCATCCCGGATCCGCGACGCAACGTGCCGAGCAGCATCTTCCAGACCTTCGATGCCAACCAGAAAGCGCAGGCGGCCAAGGTCAGCGCCTACCTGTCGTCGCTTCAGACATTGGTCGGTAATTTCGTCCAGGTCGGCCCCGACGGCAGCAAGACACAGGGCGATTTCTACATCCAGAAGCCCGGCAAGGTGCGCTTCGAATATGACGCGCCGAGTCCGATCGACATCGTCGCCGACGGATCGTCGCTGGTGGTGCGCGACCGCAAGCTCGCGACCCAGGACATCTATCCGCTGTCGCAGACGCCGCTGCGCTTCCTGCTGTCCGACCGCATCGACCTGATGAAGGACACCAATGTCGTTGGCGTCTCGGCCGACGACGTCTTCGTCAGCGTCACCATCGAGGAGAAGCAGGCGCTGGTCGGCACCAGCCGGCTGCTCCTGATGTTCGGTGCCAAGGACGGCCAGCTCAAGCAGTGGACCGTCACCGACCCGCAGGGCTACGACACCACGATCGCGGTCTACAATCTGGATTCGAGCAAGAAGCTCGACCCCAACATGTTCAAGATCGATTTCACCAATTACGGCCCGTCGCCGGGCTGAGATAGCATGACCGCTCCAATCACCGTCATGCCCGGGCTTGTCCCGGGCATCCACGTTTTTGGATCCGACAAAAAGACGTGGATGGCCGGGTCAAGCCCGGCCATGACGGATGGAGTTTGTTAGATCGTCACCATGCGTCTTTCCCTGACAACCTGGAACATCAATTCGGTGCGGCTGCGCATCGACCTGGTCGCGAAATTCTTGAAGAGCGCGCGACCGGAGGTGCTGTGCCTGCAGGAGACCAAGTGCATCGACGACGCCTTTCCGCTGAAGCGCTTCAAGCGGCTCGGCTATGAGCACGTCGCGCTGAACGGGCAGAAGGGCTATCACGGTGTCGCCATCGTCTCGAAGATTCCCTTCGAGTCCAAGGACATCCGCACCTTCTGCGACAAGGTGGATTCGCGCCACATCTCGGTGTCGTTCGGCGAGAGGGCGGGCATCGCAAAGCCTTTGGTGCTGCATAATTTCTACGTGCCCGCCGGCGGCGACATTCCCGATCCCGCGCTGAACGAGAAGTTCGACCACAAGCTTCGCTTCCTCGACGAGATGAAGGCGTGCGAGCCGCTGCATCCGCGCGGCGAGGACCGCCACATCCTGGTCGGCGACCTCAACGTCGCCCCGCACGAGAACGACGTGTGGTCACACAAGCAGCTTCTGAAAGTCGTCTCGCACACACCCGTCGAAACCGAGAAGCTGAAGGCGGCGCTCGCCGCCGGCGAATGGATCGACGTCGCGCGCGAGCGCATCCCGATGTCGGAGAAGGTCTATACGTGGTGGAGCTATCGTTCCGCCGACTGGACTGTCGGCGACCGCGGCCGCAGGCTCGATCACATCTGGGTCTCGCGTGCGTTGAAGGACGCGGTCAGCGATTTCAAGATCCTGCGCGACGCGCGGAGCTGGGAGCGTCCATCGGACCACGTGCCCGTCACGGTGACGCTCGATCTATGAGCGTCACCTGTCATTCCGGGGCGCGCGCAGCGCGAGCCCCGGAATGACAACAGAGAGACTCAAGACGTCAGCTTCGCGCCGGCCATCAGGATGTCGCTGGCGATCTGGCTGGAGCGCACCGCGAATTCGTCGCGCAGGCGCACGGCGGCGGCGGGGTCGCTCTCCAGCACGCGCTGGAACAGGCTGCGTGCGACGCGGATGACGGAGGAATGCTCCAGCGCGATTGCACGCGATGGCCGCTTCATCGGCACCACCAGTGCGAGCTCGCCGATCAGCGCGCCGGGACCGGCGATCATTTCGGCGCCGGCGCCGTCTTCGACCCTGAAGGCGCCGCGCTGGACCACGAAGCCGGCATCGGCGGCGTCGCCGAGATCGAACAGGACATCACCGCGGACGAAGTCACGCTGCTCGGAACCGATCGCCAGCATGCGCAACGAGGCGTCTCCCAACAGGCGCAGTGTCGGGACACGCTCGAGAAGCGCTACGTCGTCGTCGATTGACATTCCGGTCCGTGGCTCGAGGAACGCGCCAATTTACGACGAATCGCGCGTTTCCGGAACGTATCACGGCACCAGCTTGTAGCCACCGGCTTCGGTGACCAGGATCTCGGGGTTGGCGGCGTCCTTCTCGATCTTCTGGCGAAGCCGATAGATGTGGGTTTCCAGCGTGTGGGTGGTGACGCCGGAATTGTAGCCCCAGACCTCCTGGAGCAGGGTCTCGCGCGACACCGGCATCTGGCCGGCCCGGTAGAGGAAGCGGAGAATCGCCGTTTCCTTCTCGGTGAGGCGGACCTTGCGCGCATTGGCCGCGGTCAGCATCTTCGAGCCGGGACGGAAGGAGTAGGGGCCGACCGAGAACACCGCGTCCTCGCTGGCTTCGTGCTGGCGGAGCTGGGCACGGATGCGGGCCAGCAGGACGGCGAAGCGGAAGGGCTTTGCGACATAGTCGTTGGCGCCGGATTCCAGCCCCAGGATCGTATCGGAATCGGTGTCGTGGCCGGTCAGCATGATGATCGGCGCCTTGAATCCGCCCTTGCGCAAGGAACGGACGACTTCGCGGCCGTCCGTATCGGGTAGGCCGACATCCATCAGGACGAGATCGGGAGAATTCGCCTTTGCGGCGCTCGCGCCCTTGGCGCCGGTGTCGACCGCGGAGGCTTCGAATTCTTCGTGCAGCGATAATTGCTCCACCAACGTATCGCGCAGATCGGTATCGTCATCCACGATCAGGATCTTGCGGGCATTGGCCATAGGGGGTCATCCTTTTAGGGTCCGGCTCGGCGCGCATCCATGCCGCACCCAGCCGCGAGGGAAGTTTAGGGTCGCCGTTGTTATTGTTGTTCGTGTTGAAGTAGTGGGCTGTTACCGATTCACAAGCCAGAAGCACTCTAACTCAGAATAGCAGGGCGATTTGATGAATGTCCTGTAATGAATTCGACATTGCACGTTCACATGAAAAATAAAGCAGCTTCAGTTGGTTATGCCAGGAATCGATGCGCCGGGCCGCTGTCTGCGATCCGCGTTAAGGCTATGGCCGGCAATCCGCGCCGGGGCTGGCTGACGGCCGGGACGCTGACCATCCCGGTTGCGCTGGGGCGGGGCGGCATTCTCGCCAACAAGCGCGAGGGCGATGGCGGCACCCCCAGGGGCAGCTTCCGTCCCAGGCGGCTGTGGTGGCGGGGCGACCGGCACAGCCGCCCCCAGACGTTCCTGCCGGCCCGGAAGATCACCGGCGCAGACGCCTGGTGCGAGGATCCACGGGACCGCCATTACAATCAGGGCATCCGGCTGGGCGAGGGGCAGGGCGGTGACCGGCTCAAGCGGGCCGACCACCTCTATGACTTCATCATCGAGATCGACCACAACACCAGACCGCGCATCGCCGGCCGCGGCAGCGCGGTGTTCCTGCACCTCGCCCGCGACAATTTCGGCCCGACCGCGGGCTGCGTCTCCATGACGAAGTCTGCGATGCTGCAATTGCTGCGGCGCCTGGGCCCGCGAACAAGAATCATCATCGGGTGAGGGTGCATGCTCGACAAGGATCAGATCGCCGCCGCTTCGCAGGTCCTGGTTCAACACTGGCGCGACGGCACCAAGCTGGACGCACTGGAGGCTCGGTTGCGGCCACAGAGTCGCGCCGAGGGCTACGCCATCCAGGCCGCGCTCGAACGACAATCGAGCGCGAAATTGTTCGGCTGGAAGATCGCGGCAACCAGCGAGGCCGGACAGAAGCACATCAATGTCGCAGGCCCCATGGCCGGACGTATCATGAGCGACACCGTGATCGCTGACGGCGGGACTGCGTCGATGAAGGGCAACGAGATGCGCGTCGGCGAGCCGGAATTCGCCTTTCGGATGGGGCGCGATCTGCCGCCGCGCGCGGCGCCGTACACCGTCGACGAGGTGCTCGCCGCCGTCGAGACGTTGCATCCCGCGATCGAGATTCCCGATTCGCGCTTTGCCGATTTCGCCCGCGCCGGCGAGGCCCAGCTCATCGCCGACAATGCCTGCGCGCATCTGTTCGTGCTGGGCGCAGCGACGTCGGCGGACTGGCGCGCGATCGATCTCGTCGCGGAACACCCGCAGATCACGCTGCGCGGCGAGCGCTATATCGGCCACGGCAGGAACGTGCTCGGCGATCCCCGCGTTGCGCTCGTTTGGCTTGCCAACGAGCTGCGCGGGCTTGGCATCACCTTGCGGGCAGGGCAGGTGGTGACGACGGGCACATGCCATCCGCCGCTGCCGATCCGGGCTGGCGATCGGTTTGCGGCGGACTTTGGCATGCTCGGCAAGGTGTCGGTGGAGTTCGTGTAGGCGCGACTCGCAACGCCGCCGTCATTGCGAGCGCCACGTTTCGCGCTCGTGCCCCGGACGCAGCGCAGCGCTTCTTCAGCGGTGCGCTGCAGAGCCGGGGCCCATCTCGCCGCATTGTGCGGTGTCGCCCCGGGTCCCGGCTCTGCCCTGCAACGCTTCAAGCGTTGCAGCTTTTCCGGGACACGGGCATGAGCGTCGGTCGTGCGCCTTGCGCCGTCGATAGCGGCTAAACGGCTTCTACCGATGCCCGAAGATCGCACTCCCCACGCGCACATGGGTGGCGCCCAGCATGATCGCGGTCGCGAAATCGGCGCTCATGCCCATCGAGAGATTCTTCAATCCATTGCGCGCGGCGATCTTGGCGGTGAGGGCAAAATGCGCCGCCGGCGGTTCGTCGACGGGCGGGATGCACATCAGTCCGGAGATCGTGAGCCCATAGGTGTCGCGGCAGCTCGCGAGGAAGGCATCGGCCTCGCCGGGCGCGACGCCGGCCTTCTGCGGTTCCTCGCCCGTGTTGATCTGGACGAAGAGCTGCGGGTGCTTGTTCTGGGATTCGATTTCCTTGGCTAATGCCTGGCAAATGCTCGGGCGATCGACCGAATGGATCGCGTCGAACAGCGCGACCGCCTCTTTCGCCTTGTTGGATTGCAGCGGCCCGATCAGATGCAGCGCGATATCGGGGTAAACAGACGTTAAGGCCGGCCACTTGCTTTTGGCCTCCTGCACCCGATTCTCGCCGAATACCCGCTGTCCGGCGGCGATGACCGGGATAATTGCATCGGCGGCGAAAGTCTTGGACACCGCGATCAGCGTCACGGAGGCGCGGTCGCGCCGCGCGTCCTTGCAGGCGCGGGCGATTTCAGCTTCGACCGCGGCGAGCGCGTTTGGTGAATGGCCGGTTACCGGCGCGGCGATGGCTTCTGTCATGACGTCTCTTGGCTGTGATCGTAGCCCGAGTTAAGTCCAATTTTACCGAGTTCAAGAAACAGTTTTTGAACCCTTCGCTTTACCTTGGCCCGTGGGGTGGGTAACGAAGATGGCAAGCGTCAGTCTCAACCGCAAACGCGCGAAACTCAAGCAGGTTCTGGGAATCCGGGCGCGGCTTGCGTTGCTTGCGGTCATTCTCGTGGCGCCGTTAATGCTCGAGCGCATCCGCTCGCTCGAAGACACGCGTGTGCGGCAGATCGCGCAGGCTGCGGCCGAGTTCACCACGGTGGCAAGGCACAGTGCCGATGCGCAACGCGAGGTGATCTCGTCGGTCGAGACCATCCTGAAATCGGAAGCCTTCATCCGCGCCTCCGCCGGCGGCATCAGCAAGAGCTGCGACGTGCTGCGCGCAAGCCTGCCGTCGAGCCTTCCCTGGATCCGCACGCTTTTGATCGCCGGCCAGGACGGGCGCATCCAATGCGCCACCAACAACATGTATGTCGGCCTCGATCTCAGTGACCGGCCCTACTTCCAGCAGGCACAGCAAACCGGCCGCTTCGTTCTCAGCGATTTCATCCTGTCGCGGCCGGTGCTCTCGCCGACCGTGATGGCGGTATATCCGGTCTCGGCCTTCAGCGGGGTGCCCGATGCCGTCGTGCTCGCCACCGTCAATCTCGACTGGATGTCGAAGGTCATGAGTAATCTTGGCGGCCGCGCCGGCATCACCGCGGTGCTGGTCGACAGCGCGGGCACCGTGCTGGCGGCCCCCGCCGATCAGCACAGCGCGGTCGGCCGTCCCCTCGACAACATGCCGCTGATGTCCGCGATCGCGGACAAGGCGCTGCGGTCCGACCAGGACGAGGGTTCACTGTCCTTCCTCGCCGCCGACGGCTCCCGCCGCGCGGTCAGCTACATCCGCATCGCCGGCACCAATGCCCGCCTGATCGCCAGCATCGATGAAGACAAGGTGTCGGCGGCGGTCAGCCGCGACATCCGCACCGCCTATCTGCAGCTCGCATTCGTCGTCGTGTTCGTCCTGCTCGGCGCCCTGATTGCCGCCGAGAAACTCGTCATCAAGCCGATCGAGATGCTCGCCGACATGGCCAAGCGTCTCGGCGAGGGCGACCTGTCGGCCCGCGCGGCACGCAATCGGCTGCCGGCCGAGTTCGTTCCGCTGGCCCGCGCCTTCAATGCGATGGCTGCGCAGTTGAGCCAGCGCGAGCGCGAGCTGATTGCGAGCAACGACCGGTTGACGGTGATGGCCTCGATCGACATGCTGTCGGGGCTCGCCAACCGCCGCGGTTTCCAGAGCCGGCTCGATTTCGAATGGATGCGCGCGCAGCAATACGGCAGCGACCTCGCGCTCCTGATGATCGACGTCGACCATTTCAAGCTGTTCAACGACACTTACGGCCATCTCGAAGGCGATTCCTGCCTGACCCGGCTCGGCGAGTCGCTGTCCGGCATCGCCGCCGACACGATGGGCTTTGCTGCACGTTATGGCGGCGAGGAATTCTGCCTCTTGCTGCCGAATACCGACGTGATGCGCGCCGCCGAAATCGGCGAACAGGTGCGCGCGGCCGTGCTGAAACTCTGCCTGCCGCACATCACCTCGAACCACATGATCGTCACGGTCTCGATCGGGGTTGCCGCGACGAAACCGAACGAGTCCTTGCGTCCCGGCGACCTGATCGAAGCCGCCGACGCCGCGCTCTATGCCGCCAAGCATCGCGGCCGCAACAATGTCGTCGAGCACGGCGTGCAGGCGATCGAGACCGGCGCGGCTGATATGATGATGGTAGTCAGCGCCTAGAGCGCGATGCGATTGAGATGAATCGTCATCGCGCTCTGGGTTGTTGTTTGAGCATGATCTCCGCGCTAACGCGTTCCGCGTTTGTCGCGAGGAAGAATCGCTGCACATTTTTTCGGATCATGTAGCCGCAGCCCCGGCCCGCCCGAGCTCGACCTCCGTCACGACGCGATTGCGGCCGCCGCTCTTGGCGAGATAAAGCGCGCGATCGCAACGTTCGATCAGATCGGTGATCGCCTCGCCGGTCCGGTACTGCGCCACGCCGATCGACACGCTGATGTTCGGCAGGATCTCGCCGGTCGAGCGGCGCGTGATCGTGCATTCGGCAATCGCGCGCCTGATGCGCTCGGCGAGCTCGGCACATGCGCCAAGATCGGCGTCCGGCAGCACCGCGATCAGCTCCTCGCCGCCATAGCGGGCCGGCAGATCCTGCTCGCGAACCTTTTCGCGCAGCACCTTCGCCATCAGGCGCAGCACCTGGTCGCCGACGCCATGGCCGAAATTGTCGTTGAAGGCCTTGAAGTAGTCGATATCGAGCAACAGCACGCTGAGCGGCTCGCCCCATTCCGCAGTCGTCTGCGCCTTGCGCAGGAATTCGTCGAGCGCCCGCCGGTTCGCCAGCCCCGTCAACATGTCGGTCCGGGCGCGCTGCTCGGACCTCGATAGCGAATCGCGGATCACGTCGAGCTCGCGGGTCTTTTCCGCAAAGCCTGCCTCCAGCCGCGTCGCCCTTGTGGCGGCCCGCGCCAGCTCGTTCATGAGCTGGGCGACCAGCAGCTTTGGATCGACGCCGGCCCTGCCCTGGTCGGCTACCTGGCTGATGACCTGCATCTGCGAATGATTGTCGGCGATCGCGGTCGCCAGAAACTCCTTCGCGGCCCCCATGAGCGCCTCCAGCCGCTCGGAGGTGTCGGCCACGACCGCACTAACCCGGGGCGCGACGTAGGTCTCGAACAGATCCTGATTGGTTCGCGCATCGAAGGGACGATTGTGGTCGATCAGCAGATCGATCGCGTTGCGCAGATCGTCATGGCTGCCTGAGAGATACTGGAACCAGACCGCGAAATTGGCCGGAGTCGGCGCGATACGCTGTTCGGCCATGCTCCGCATCGCCCGTCCGGCGATGGACGCGGCATAGTCGTAATCGGGATCGTCGAAGCTGGAATCCATCGCGGTCATGCGGCCTTGTCGGGCCGCAAATTGGCATCGACCCCTTAATCACACCCCAACGCGGGCCCTCGTAGTTATGCGGAGGCGCGGTCGAAGTTCCAGAACGCGGCAACCCATTGACCCCCTGAGGTCTTCTATGGCCTAGTCCGCCGTCTTGACACGGCCGAACCCACGAAAACCCAACGATTCCATGACCTCCGAACGCTATAACGCCCGCGACGCCGAACCGCGCTGGCAACGCCTCTGGGACGAGCAGGCGATCTTCGTCTCCAGGAACGACGATCCGCGGCCGAAATACTATGTGCTCGAGATGTTCCCCTATCCTTCCGGGCGCATCCATATCGGCCATGTCCGCAATTACACGCTGGGCGACGTGCTGGCCCGCTTCATGCGCGCCAAGGGCTTCAACGTGCTGCATCCGATGGGCTGGGATGCCTTCGGCCTGCCGGCCGAGAACGCTGCGATCGAGCGCAAGGTCGCCCCGAAGGCCTGGACCTACGACAACATCGCCGCGATGAAGAAGCAGCTCCGCTCGATCGGGCTGTCGCTGGACTGGAGCCGCGAGATCGCAACCTGCGATCCCTCCTACTACAAGCACCAGCAGAAGATGTTTCTGGACTTCCTGCGCGAAGGTCTCGCCGAGCGCGAGAAGCGCAAGGTGAACTGGGATCCCGTCGACATGACCGTGCTCGCCAACGAGCAGGTGATCGACGGCCGCGGCTGGCGTTCGGGCGCCGTGGTCGAACAGCGGGAAATGAACCAGTGGGTCTTCAAGATCACGAAGTACTCGCAGGAGCTCTTGAGCGCACTGGACGGGCTGGACCGCTGGCCCGACAAGGTGCGGCTGATGCAGCGCAACTGGATCGGCCGCTCGGAGGGCCTGCTGGTCCGCTTCGCGCTCGATCCAGCGACGACGCCGGCCGGCGAGAGCGAGCTGAAGATCTTCACGACGCGCCCGGACACGCTGTTCGGCGCGAAATTCATGGCGATCTCGGCGGATCATCCGCTGGCGCAGGCCGCCGCGGCGAAGAACCCTAGGCTTGCGGAGTTCATCGCGGAGATCAAGAAGATCGGCACCGCGCAGGAGATCATCGACACCGCGGAGAAGCAGGGCTTCGACACCGGCATCCGCGCGGTGCATCCGTTCGATCCGTCCTGGAAGCTGCCGGTCTATGTCGCGAACTTCGTGCTGATGGAATATGGCACCGGCGCCATCTTCGGCTGCCCGGCGCACGACCAGCGCGACCTCGACTTCGTCAACAAGTACAATCTCGGCAACACGCCCGTCGTGTGCCCGGAAGGCCAGGATCCCAAGACCTTCGTGATCACCGACACCGCCTATGACGGTGACGGCCGCATGATCAATTCGCGCTTCCTCGACGGCATGACCATCGAGCAGGCGAAGGAAGACGTGGCGAAGCGTCTCGAGACGGAGCTGCGCGGCAACGCACCGGTTGGCGAGCGCCAGGTCAATTTCCGCCTGCGCGACTGGGGCATTTCGCGCCAGCGCTATTGGGGCTGCCCGATTCCCGTCATTCACTGTCCGAAATGCGATGTGGTGCCGGTGCCGGACGCGGACCTGCCGGTGAAGCTGCCGGACGACGCCACCTTCGACAGACCGGGCAACGCGCTCGATCATCATCCGACCTGGAAGCACGTCACCTGCCCGCAATGCGGCGGCAAGGCCCAGCGCGAAACAGACACCATGGACACGTTTGTGGATTCGTCCTGGTACTTTGCGCGCTTCACCGATCCCTGGAACGAGAACGCGCCGACGACGCCTGCGGTCGCCAACCGGATGCTACCGGTCGACCAGTACATCGGCGGCGTCGAGCACGCGATCCTGCATCTGCTCTACAGCCGCTTCTTCACCCGCGCGATGAAGGCGACCGGGCACATTGCGCTGGACGAGCCATTCGCCGGCATGTTCACGCAAGGCATGGTGGTGCACGAGACCTACCAGAAGGCCGACGGCACCTATGTGCAGCCGGCCGAGGTGAAGATCGAGGTTGGCGGCAACGGGCGCCGCGCAACGTTGCTCGCTACCGGCGAGGACATCCAGATCGGCCCGATCGAGAAGATGTCCAAGTCGAAGAAGAACACGGTCGACCCCGACGACATCATCGAGACCTACGGCGCCGACGTGGCCCGCTGGTTCATGCTGTCGGACTCCCCGCCCGACCGCGACGTGATCTGGAGCGACGAGCGCGTCCAGGGCGCCTCGCGCTTCGTGCAGCGGCTGTGGCGGCTGGTGAACGATTCCGTCGAACTCGGCAACGGTGCGCCGGCGGCCCGGCCGGCCAGCTTCGGCCCGGACGCGACCACCTTGCGCAAGGCCGCCCATGGCGCGCTGGACAAGGTCACCACCGGCATCGAGCGGCTGCACTTCAACGTCTGCCTCGCCCATATCCGCGAATTCACCAATACATTCTCGGAGGTGCTCCAGCGCCCGGGCCAGCCCGCAGCCGACCTGGCGCCAGATCTGGCCTGGGCGATCCGGGAGGCCAGCCAGATCCTGGTCCAGCTGTTCTCTCCGATGATGCCGCATCTGGCCGAGGAGTGCTGGCGGGCTCTGGGCCAGAAGGGGCTGGTTTCGGAGGCCAATTGGCCCCAAATCGAACGCGATTTGCTGGTCGAAGACAGCGTGACCCTGGTGGTCCAGGTCAACGGCAAGAAGCGGAGTGAGGTCACAGTTGCAACAGCGGCCCAGAATCCGGAAATCGAGGCTGCCGTTTTGGCCCTCGATGCGGTAAAGCTGGCCCTGGACGGCAAGCCCGTCCGCAAGGTGATCATCGTTCCCAAGAGGATCGTGAATGTTGTCGGCTAGGATCCGTATCGCAGCCCGCTTGCTGGCAGTCGCTGCATTGGCGGCGCTGACGGCAGGCTGCTTCCAGCCGATGTATGCCGAGCGCACTGACGGCACCCCCGGTCTGCGCGAACGGCTGATGGGCGTCGAGCTACCCCCGATCAACAAGCCCAATGCTTCGCGCGAGGCCCGCGTCGGCGTCGAAATCCGTAACGCGCTGGCCTTCAAGCTTTACGGCACGGCAACGGGCATGCCGCCGACCCACCGGCTGGATATCCGCTTCGTCACCAGCCGCTCCTCGCTGATCGTCAGCGCCACGACGGGACTGCCGACCAGCGAAAATCTCGGCATCGACGCCCAGTACAATCTGATCGATGTCGCGACCGGCAAGTCGGTCATGACGGGCTCGACATTCTCGCGCGTGTCCTATGACATGCCGGGGTCCTATCAGCGCTTCTCGCGCACCCGCGCCGTGCGCGATGCCGAGGATCGCGCCGCCAACGAGATCGCCGAGAACATCTCCACCCGGCTCGCCTCGTTCTTCACCGCAGGCACCTGATTCAGTTCCCGTTATTCCGGGGCACGCGAAGCGTGAACCCGGAATGTCGATCTCCAGCCTCTGGATTCTCTGGTGCGCGATTGCGCACCGCAATTCGCGCTCTGCGCGCTCCGGAATGACGATCTAGACCATGGTCGCGCTGCGCGGAAAAGAGATCGACGCTTTCCTCGCCCGCCCTGACGCGGGCCGCCCGATCATCCTGCTCTACGGTCCCGATGCCGGCCTCGTGCGCGAGCGCGCCGATGCGCTGATCGCATCCGCCGTCGACGATCCCAACGATCCGTTCTCGCTGGTCAAGCTCGACGGCGACGAGCTCTCCGCCGAGCCCTCGCGCCTCGTCGACGAGGCCATGACGGTGCCGCTGTTCGGCGGCCGCCGCGCCATCCGCGTTCGCGCCGGCTCGCGCAGCTTTGCCAGCGGCATCGAGACGCTGGCCGAGATGAACGTGAAGGATTGCCGCATCGTGATCGAGGCCGGTGAGCTTCGCCCGGAATCGCCGCTGCGCAAGACTTGCGAGCGCGCCAAGACGGCCGTGGCGATCGGCTGCTATCCCGACACTGAGCGCGATCTTGCCAGGCTGATGGAGGACGAGCTCCGCATCGCGAATTTGCGCATCGCGCAGGACGCCCGCGCGGCGCTGATGTCCTTTCTCGGCGGTGACCGCCAGGCCTCGCGCAACGAGCTGCGCAAGCTGACGCTCTACGCCCACGGCAAGGGCGAGGTCACGCTGGATGACGTCATGGCCGTGGTCGCCGATGCGTCCGAGCTGAAGCTCGATCCGATCGTCGACGGCGCCTTTTCCGGACGGCCCGACATCGTCGAGACCGAATTCGCCAAGGCCATGATCGCCGGCACCTACCCCGGCGTGATCATCTCCGCCGCGCTGCGGCAGGCTGCGTGGCTGCACAAATCCGCGCTCGCCATCGCCGACGGCACGCCGGCCTCCGCCGTGCTCGACGGCGGCTTTCCACGCCTGCATTTTTCGCGAAAGCCCGCGGTTGAAACCGCGCTGCGCAATTTCAGCCCGGCGCGGCTCGCCGCCATCATCGAGCAGCTCGCAACCGCGGCGCTCGACACCCGCAAGCAGTCCACCCTCGCTGCAGCCATAGCGCAGCGCGCGCTGATGGCGATTGCGGCAAACGCGAAGCGGCGGGCTTAGTCCTTCGATCTTTCCACGTCATTGCGAGCGCAGCGAAGCAATCAAGAATCTCTCCGCGGAAAGATTCTGGATTGCTTCGCTATGCTCGCAATGACGATGTGGATGCAGACGCGCGCCCACGCAGCCATCGTTCCCGCGAACACGGGGACGACGGCGAAGGCCGGGCCTACAGCGCGCCCTTGGCGAGCCGCTTCATCACCTCGTCGAGCTGATCGAGGTTGCGGTAGTTGATCTGCACGGAGCCGCCGGGATCGCGATGATTGACGGTGACCTTGAGACCCAGCGCGTCGCTGACACGCTTTTCGAGGTCGATCGTATCGGGGTCCTTTTCCTTCGCGCCGGCGCGCGCCTTCTGCGGCTTGCGCTCGGGCACGCCTTCCTCGTGCGCCAGAGCCTCGGCCTGGCGGACGTTGAGCCCCTCCTCGACGATGCGCTTGGCGGCGGCGAGCGGATCCGGCACGCCGATCAGCGCGCGGGCGTGGCCCGCCGTCAATTCGCCGGTCGCGATGTAGGCCTGCACCTCTGCCGGCAGCTTCGTCAGCCGCATCATGTTGGCGACGTGGCTGCGGCTCTTGCCCACGACCTTTGCGATGTCGTCCTGGCTGCGTTTGAACTCGTTGGCGAGGGCGTGATAACCCTGCGCCTCTTCCATCGGGTTGAGGTCTTCGCGCTGCACGTTCTCAATGATCGCGAACTCCAGCGCGTCGCTGTCGCTGATGTCGACCGGAACGATCGGCACGTCATGCAGGCCGGCGAGCTGCGAGGCGCGCCAGCGCCGCTCGCCCGCGATGATCTCGTAGCGATCCTGCGCGCCCTTCACCGGACGCACCACGATCGGCTGGATCACGCCGTGCTGCTTGATGGAGTCGGAGAGCTCCTTGAGCTCGGTCTCCGAAAAGGTGCGGCGCGGGTTGCGCGGGTTGGGCTTGATGAATTCGATCGGCACCTTGCGCTGTGCGCGCGGACGATCGACATGCTGAGCCTCGCCGCCGACGTCACCGATCAGACTCGCAAGACCTCGGCCCAGTCGCGAACGCGCTTCGTCGGCCATCGCCAGCTCCCTTGGATTCACGGTGCAGCACTCCAGAACTGAATTATCGTAGGGTGGGCAAAGCGAAGCGCGCCCACCGATTGTGTGCGGAAGACGGTGGGCACGGCGAAGACGCCTTTGCCCACCCTACGGCAGCGTCAATGCGTCGTGCGCAGCTCGCGCTCGCGCTGGATCACCTCGGTGGCGAGCCGCAGGTAGGCTTCGCTGCCGACGCATTTGAGATCGTAGACCAGCACCGGCTTGCCATAGGACGGCGCTTCGGAGATGCGCACGTTGCGCGGGATCATGGTCTTGTAGACCTTCTCGCCCATGAACTGGCGGACGTCGGCGACGACCTGGTTCGAGAGGTTGTTGCGCGAGTCGAACATGGTCAGCACGATGCCGTGGATCGACAGGTTCGGATTGAGCGTCGAGCGCACCTGCTCCACCGTCTGCAGCAATTGCGACAGACCCTCGAGCGCGAAGAACTCGCATTGCAGCGGCACCAGGATGGCGTCGGAGGCCGCCATTGCGTTCACCGTGAGCAGGTTGAGCGAGGGCGGGCAGTCGATCAGCACATAGGTGTAGTCGGCATCCGGCGAGACGTTGTTGTTGAGCGCGCCGATGGCGTCGCGCAGCTTGAAGGCGCGGCCGGGCGTGGTGCCGAGCTCGAGCTCGAGGCCGGAGAGATCCATGGTCGAGGGCGCGATGTGCAGCCGCGGCACCGCGGTCGAGACCACCGCCTCGCGCAACGCGGCTTCGCCGACCAGCACGTCGTAGGTCGAGCAGGAGCGGTTGCGGCGATCGATGCCGAGGCCGGTCGAGGCATTGCCCTGGGGATCGAGATCGACGATCAGAACGCGCTCGCCGATCGCCGCGAGCGCCGTGCCGAGGTTGATCGCTGTGGTTGTCTTTCCCACACCGCCCTTCTGATTCGCCAGCGCCAGGATGCGCGGGTGGCCATGCGGGACCTCATTGGTCTCCTGGGCCGTCTGTTCTTGCTGCGGTTCGTCAATCACGCTCATCGCAATTCCCCACTCACCCCTGAACGCCTCACCCGCGTCGCTCGACGGACGTCAGCTCCACGATCCAGCCGTCACCCGTACGGCTTTGATGGAGCTGAGGTTGAATATTCCAATATTTAGCGGCTTCGGTCAATTCAGCCTCTACATCTTGACCCTTCAGAAACAACGCCTTTGCGCCCTGGCGCATCAGCGGCTCCGCAAAGCCGATGAGTTGATGTAGCGGAGCCAGTGCGCGCGCGGTGACGTAATCGACGGGGCCGGTGATTCTATCCACATTATCCCCGATCTCAGCGAGATGTACGACTCCCGGAGATGTGGTGACGCGAATCGCTTCGCGCAGGAAAGCCGCCTTCTTGGCGATTCGCTCGACGAGGTGGACGCTCGCGCCCGGCGTCCCCGCCATGGCGCAGGCCAGGACGACGCCGGGAAAGCCGCCGCCGCTGCCGAGGTCGGCCCAGCGTTTGGCGGTCGGCGCGAGATCGACCAGCTGAAGCGAATCGGCAATGTGCCGCGTCCAGAGATGCGGCAAGGTCGAAGGCGCGACCAGATTTGTCTTGGCCTGCCACTCGCGCAGCAGGGCGATGTAGCGATCGAGCCGGGCTTCGGTTTCACGTGAAACGGGAGCGAGCTTGAGCGCCGCGATCTTGTCGGCTGCGATGATCGCGTCCAGCGACTGATCGTTGGCCCTGGCCTTGTCGTTCTTCGGTCCAGCCGGCGCCAGCTCGGCTCGCCGATCAGCACCCTCACCCGCTCCGGGTCGTCGCGATAGCGGCCTGTCCCCGCCCGGTCCGCGCTGTTTCACGTGAAACGCCTATGCGATTGCCTTGGAAGTTTTCCGAGCTTCACGGCGCAGATAAGCCGCGAGGATGCCGAGCGCGGCCGGCGTCATGCCATCGATCCGGCCAGCCTGGCCGACGGTGAAGGGCCGGGCCTTCTCCAGCTTGGCCCGGACCTCGTTGGAGAGACCTGGGACCTGCTGGTAATCGACGTCCGACAGCACCATCCCTTCATCGCGCCTGAACGCTTCAACGTCGGCGCTCTGGCGCTCCAGATAGACATCGTATTTCGCGTCGATCTCGAGATGAGTGGCGATGACAGGATCGATTGCCGCCAGCTCCGGCCAGATCGCCCGGATCTGGCTCCAGCCGATCTCCGGATACGCCATCAGCTCGAAGGCCGACCGGCGCTGCCCATCCCGGTTCAGGGACAGGCCGTGCTTGCTCGCCTCGTTCGGGGTGATGGTCAGGGACTTCGACAGTGTTCGTGCCGCGTTCAGGGCGTCCATCTTGGCACGGTGATGCCGGGTTCGGGCACTGCCGACACAGCCCAAGGAAATGCCTTTCTCGGTCAGGCGCTGGTCCGCATTGTCGGCCCGCAGCGTCAAACGATACTCAGCCCTGGAGGTGAACATCCGATAGGGCTCGCTGATTCCACGGGTGACAAGGTCATCGATCATGACGCCGAGATAGCCGTCCGCCCGATCGAATACCGTCAGCGCGGCCCCACCGGCGGACAATGCCGCATTCAAGCCAGCCACGATGCCCTGCCCGGCGGCCTCTTCATATCCGGTGGTGCCGTTGATCTGCCCGGCCAGGAACAGCCCGCGCAGGCGCTTGGTCTGCAGGGTCGGATCGAGCTCGCGAGGATCGATGTGGTCGTATTCGATGGCATAGCCCGGCCGCACCATCTTCACCCGCTCCAGGCCTGGAATGCTGGCGAGGATCGCAAGCTGGACCTCCTCCGGCAGCGAGGTCGAGATGCCGTTGGGGTAGACGGTCGTATCGTCGAGCCCTTCCGGCTCCAGAAAGATCTGATGGCCGTCGCGGTCGCCGAAGCGGACGATCTTGTCCTCGATCGAGGGGCAATAGCGCGGGCCGGAGCTCTTGATCTGGCCGGAGTACATCGGAGAGCGATGGACATTGGCGCGGATCACCTCATGGGTCGCGGCCGTGGTCCGGGTGATCCCGCACTGGATCTGCGGGGTCGTGATCCGCTCGGTCATCACCGAGAAAGGCTCCGGCGGCTCGTCCCCGGGCTGCATCTCGACGGCGGCCCAGTCGATCGTGGTGCCGTCCAGACGGGGCGGCGTACCGGTCTTGAGACGTCCGAGGGTGAAGCCGACACGCTCGAAGGAGCTTGAAAGGCCCATCGCAGGAGCTTCGCCGACCCGGCCGGCGGGCCAACTCTTCTCACCGAGATGGATCAGACCGCGCAGGAATGTGCCGGTGGTGACCACAACCGCCCCCGCCCGCAGTTCCCGGCCATCACCCAGGCGAAGACCCGTGACCCGCCCTTCGGCCATGATCAGCTCGTCAGCCTCGCCTTCGATGATCGAAAGGCTCTCGGTCTCCCGGATCGCGGCCTGCATGGCGGCCGCATAAAGCTTCCGGTCCGCCTGGGCTCGCGGACCACGGACAGCGGGCCCCTTCCGCCGATTGAGAACACGAAATTGGATGCCACCGGCGTCGCCCACGCGACCCATTAGACCATCGAGAGCATCGACTTCGCGGACCAGATGACCCTTGCCCAGACCACCGATGGCCGGATTGCAGGACATCGCGCCGATAGTCGAGAAATGGTGCGTCACCAGAGCGGTCGTTGCGCCCATCCGCGCAGCAGCGGCCGCGGCCTCACAGCCGGCGTGGCCGCCCCCGATCACGATGACGTCAAAGCTTGCTCGTTCTGTTCGCATGGTCGGACTTCTATCCCAGGGCAGAAGAAGCCGGAAGTGGAAACTCGGGACGGTGGTGTTTCACGTGAAACAGGAAGTGGCTGGCGATACGCTTTTCCGCAAAACAACCCCATGCACAGCAGAAGAAGCGTTCAAGGGATTATTGTTTCACGTGAAGCAATATCGGTCGAAGGAGCCCGAAACGAGCGACGGCGAGACCAGAATCCCCCCGCGGGCGCAGCGTCGTCTCAAGGGATTCATAGGAAGAAAAGTGGGTCGAATTCGACCAGATGCACTGACCCATTTCGTTAGCGTCGGGTCGGCGCCTCGACGCGGCCCAAAATCCCAAAGATGAGATGGAGGCGCGCGGCCAGCGGCCCCAACGCCATTCCCCATGAAGCGACATCAGATGAAGTAAGGAACCGCTCGCACATTGGCCCGAGCTAATGTCGCCGCCGTTTCACGTGAAGCAGACCCGCGAACCACGATCATTGCTGTTTCACGTGAAACACAAGGAATGGAACAAGTCCTAGTTCTACAATGAAGAACTAGCTCTACTTTCCAATGCAGAACTTCTGGAAGATCGCCCCGAGGACGTCCTCGACGTCCACCCGCCCCAACAGCCGGCCCAGGGCATAGGCGGCAGCACGCAGCTCTTCGGCCGCCAGCTCTTCGCCCTCTTCTACAAGCTCCAGACTCCGGCGCAAGCTGTCCGACGCCTGGCGCAGCAAATCGCGCTGCCGCGCCCGGGTCACCAAGGCACCTTCCGTCGTTCCGAAGAAGTTGGCGGCGAACATTATGAGGGCCTCAACCAGTTCCGGAATGCCGTCGCCCCGGCTCGCGGAGATCGGGAACTCGCCCGGCGGCACAGGGCCCTCGCGCCCGCCGAGATCGATCTTGTTGCGGACGATCCAGACCAAGCCGCCCGGCGAAACAGCACCGTCACCGGATCTCCGAAGCGAGCGCATGGCTTCCGGATCGACAGCTTGCCCGCCCTCCACCAACCACAGGACCAGGTCGGCGTCCCCGGCGCGCGCCCGCGCCCGACGCACGCCCTCCTGCTCCACGGGATCATCGGTCTCGCGAATTCCCGCGGTGTCGATGACAGTGACGGGATAGCCGTCGAGATCGAGCTGCACCTCGATGACGTCGCGCGTGGTGCCGGCATGAGGCGAGACGATTGCGACCTCGCGCCGCGCGAGCTGGTTGATCAAGGTCGACTTGCCGACGTTCGGCTCGCCCGCGATCGCAACCACCAGGCCATCACGCAGACGTTCAGCTTGTCCCTGCGCCGCAAGGGCTTTTGAGATTTCATCATACAGGGCTTGGATTGCCCTGACTGCCGGCGCCATCAATTCGGCCGGCACGTCGCCTTCGTCGGAGAAATCGATGCCCGCCTCGATCAGCGCGGACGCCTCGATGATGCGTTCGCGCCAGTCGCGCGCGTGATCGCCGAGAAGACCTTGCAACTGGCGCAGCGCCTGGCGCCGTTGCCGATCGGTGTCGGCGTGGATGAGGTCGTCGAGACCCTCGGCCTCGGTGAGGTCGATCTTGCCGTTCTCGAACGCGCGCCGCGTGAACTCTCCAGGCTCAGCGGCGCGGGTATTCGGAAGATTCGAAATTGCCGCAAGGAGCGTCGCAAGCACCGCGCGTCCGCCATGGACGTGAAACTCGGCGACGTCCTCGCCGGTCGCGCTGGCCGGTCCTGGAAACCAGAGCACCACGGCATCGTCGATTGGCTGGCCCGCGCCGTCACAAAGCAACCGGCGGCTTGCCTGCCTCGGTGCCGGCAGCTGGCCCGCGAGCCTTGTCAGCACCCGGCCGGCCTGCGAGCCCGACACACGCACCACCGCGATCGCGCTGGGCGCCCGGCCAGATGACAGCGCAAAGATGGTCTGGTCTCTCGGATGCATGGCCTATTTGTCCGCCTCCTGGCGAAAAGGCAAACTTCCGATTTCCGCCGGCCAGCTGGAGGATTTGCTGCGCTAAACCTTGCAGCAATACCTATATTGCAACGCAACATAACTACAGCATTTTGCTGCAAACCACCCTACCCAAGAGATTTCAGGCCGAGTCCGATCCAGCTTTTTCCCACGTGATATCAACATATTAATAAACGCCAGCGATCCGGATAGGAACCAACCCTTCATGCTGCAAATTCGCTGCAGCAAAGCCGCACAACAAAAGGGCGCCCGAAGGCGCCCTCCAATCCTCTGTTGCAGTGCACTCAGGTGTTCATCGACTCGAAGAACTCCGAGTTGCTCTTGGTCGAGCGGAGCTTGTCGAGCAGGAAGTCGATCGCGTCCATCGTGCCCATCGGATTGAGGATACGGCGGAGCACGTACATCTTCTTGAGCACCTGCGGATCGGTGATGAGCTCCTCCTTGCGGGTGCCGGAGCGCGAGATGTCGATCGCCGGGAAGGTGCGCTTGTCCGACACCTTGCGGTCCAGGATCAGTTCCGAGTTACCGGTGCCCTTGAACTCTTCGAAGATGACCTCGTCCATGCGGCTGCCGGTATCGACCAGCGCAGTCGCGATGATGGTCAGCGAGCCGCCCTCCTCGATGTTACGGGCGGCGCCGAAGAACCGCTTCGGGCGTTGGAGCGCGTTGGCGTCGACACCGCCGGTCAGCACCTTGCCGGATGAGGGCACCACGGTGTTGTAGGCGCGGCCAAGGCGGGTGATCGAATCGAGCAGGATCACGACGTCGCGGCCGTGCTCGACCAAACGCTTGGCCTTCTCGATCACCATCTCGGCGACCTGGACGTGACGTACCGCCGGCTCGTCGAAGGTGGAGGACACAACCTCGCCCTTCACCGAGCGCTGCATGTCCGTGACTTCTTCCGGACGCTCGTCGATCAGAAGCACGATCAGATAGCATTCGGGATGATTGTGCGTAATCGAATGTGCGATGTTCTGCATCAGCACGGTCTTACCGGTGCGCGGCGGCGCGACGATCAATGCGCGCTGACCCTTGCCGATCGGTGCGACGATGTCGATCACGCGTGCAGACAGGTCCTTTCGCGTGGGATCGTCGATTTCCATGCGGAAGCGCTGATTCGGGAAAAGCGGCGTGAGGTTGTCGAAATTGACCTTGTGCTTGGCCTTTTCCGGGTCCTCGAAATTGAGCGTGTTGACCTTCAGCAGCGCGAAATATCGCTCGCCCTCTTTCGGGCTGCGAATATGGCCTTCGATGGTGTCGCCGGTACGCAACCCAAAACGGCGGATCTGCGAGGGCGACACGTAGATGTCGTCGGGGCCCGGCAGATAATTCGCATCGGGCGAGCGGAGGAAGCCGAAGCCGTCGGAGAGCACTTCGACGACGCCTTCGCCGACGATATCGGTCTCGGCAATCGAGAGCTGCTTGAGGATGGCGAACAGCAGCTCCTGCTTGCGCATGGTGCTTGCGTTCTCGACCCCGTTCTCTTCCGCGAACGAGACGAGCTCAGCCGGGGTTTTCGACTTGAGGTCCTGGAGTTTAATTTCCCGCATTGGGGTGGTCCTGTGGGGTAGCCTTAGAAGAGGGGGTGCGAGGAGGCTCTGAAATGCGGACGTGAGAAGGTAAGGTCCGCAGGACTGGCAAGGTGAGCGCCGGGAGGCTTCAAACCTGATGCGGTACCCGGCTTCTGGAAAGCTCGGACACAACCACATCCGCCTGCGTTGGGTGGGATGTCGGTAATATAGAAAATCGCTTCCTGCTCCGCAAGCCGAAGCGCTGAGCGAATCGTCGGCGCGACGTGCCTAGAACGGCTTCACGATCACCATGATGACGATGACGATCATCAGAACAGTCGGTACCTCATTGATTATTCTATAGAATTTCTGGCTCCGCGGCCGCCGGTCAGCGGCGAAATCCTTCAGCCAACGGGAAAAAAAGCCGTGGACCGCGGACATGGCCAGGACCAATGCCAGTTTTACGTGCAACCAGGGCGATGCGAACCAATGACCGGACCACGCGAGATAGAGACCGGCCAGCCAGGTCACGATCATGGCCGGGTTGATGATCGCCTTGAGCAGCCGGCGTTCCATAACCTTGAACGTTTCCGACTGCTTCGAGCCGATCTCCGCTTCGCAATGATAAACGAACAGCCGTGGCAGATAGAGCATGCCGGCCATCCAGGAGATGACCGCGATCACGTGCAGCGCCTTGATCCACTCGTACATGCCGGCAGCCCTTCCGTGTCTTGCCTTGCGCGTTTTCCAGACGCGAACCAGGATCGATGTCGTTCGAACGCGCCCTGTCTCACCGGACAGTGGATGGAACGAGCCCGGTAAGAATTCATTCATAGATTTGGGTGCACACACATATCCGCGTGCTCGGCTCTTCTAAACCTAAAACTTTTAGAATCTTAAGGTTTGAGTCTTAGTGACCGTGGATTGGACTCACACAATTCCGTCCGCCACTTCACGCGCGCTTGTTCACATCCATCAACATATCCTGCGCGACCTCGAGCCGTTCGAATAAGCGGCCCGGACTCAAGAGCTTGCGCTTGACCGTCGGCAGCTTATCAAGCGGGTTATCCGCGCAATCCCGCTCCCCTCATCGGAGGGCGCCGGACTTGTCCTGACCGGCAGTGGTGTGAAGAAAATTGGCCGTTGTCCCGCCCCTGGTGTCGCACATCCCTTTCCAAGGGGTTAAGCTCCACAGAAATCCACAAACTGCCCCGCCCTCATACAAAGAGTTTCTGTGCCGACCTCGAACAATTATTTCCACCTGCATCTGGTCTCCGACTCCACTGGTGAAACGCTCATCACCGTGGCGCGCGCGGTCGCGGCCCAATACGCCAACGTGACGCCGGTCGAGCACGTCTATCCGCTGGTGCGCAGCCAAAAGCAGCTCGACCGCGTGCTCGATGAGATCGAGGAAGCGCCGGGAATCGTGCTGTTCACGCTGCTCGAAAAGGATCTGGTCGCCAGGCTCGAGGACAAGTGCAAGCAGATCAATGTTCCCAGCCTGTCGATTATCGGCCCGGTGATGCAGTTGTTCGAAGCCTATCTCGGCGCTGCGACCACGGGACGCGTCGGCGCCCAGCACGTCCTCAACGCGGAATATTTCAAGCGCATCGACGCCTTGAACTACACGATGATACATGACGATGGCCAGCACGTCGAAGGTCTCGACGAGGCCGACGTGGTCCTGGTCGGCGTGTCCCGGACGTCGAAGACGCCGACTTCGATCTATCTCGCCAATCGCGGCATCCGCACCGCCAACGTGCCGCTGGTTCCAGGCATTCCGGTGCCCTCGCAACTCGAGACGCTGACGCGGCCGCTGGTCGTCAGCCTGCATGCGACGCCGGAACGCCTGATTCAGATCCGTCAGAATCGCCTGCTGTCCATGGGTGCCGAGTCCGGCAGCGACACCTACACCGACAAGCAGTCGGTCACCGAGGAGGTCGCGTTCGCTCGCAAGCTCAGCGCCAAGCATGACTGGCCGCTGCTGGACGTCACGCGCCGCTCGATCGAGGAAACCGCGGCGGCGATCATGAAGCTCTATACTGATCGCCAGCGCAACCGGCCCTCGGAATAGTTTCTGCCATGGCTCTGTGGCGCGGCACATCTCCGTTGATTCTGGCCTCACAAAGCAGCGCGCGCAAAATGCTGCTGGCCAATGCCGGGCTGGAATTCGAGGCTGTGACGGCGGATATCGACGAGCGCGGCATTCAGACCGCGTCGAGAGTCTCAAACCCGCGCGAGATCGCCCTGTTGTTGGCGCGAGAAAAGGCCAAGGCGGTTTCGACGAGTCATCCAGGAAGCTACGTGATCGGCGCCGATCAGACATTGGCTCTCGGGATGCGTCTCTTCAACAAGCCCGCAGGCCGCACACAGGCGCTGGCGCAGCTGCGCGATCTCGCCGGCAAGAGCCACGAGCTGAATTCGGCCGTAGCCGTGGCGCTTGACGGCAGGATTGTTTTCGAGGACGTGTCAGTCGCCCGCATGACCATGCGAGAGATGACCGAGGCCGAGCTTTCGGCCTATCTCGACGCCGCCGGCTATGCCGTCACGACCAGCGTCGGCGCCTATCAGCTCGAAGGCCTAGGCATCCATCTGTTCGAGCGGATAGAGGGCGATCATTTCACCATTCTCGGCCTGCCGCTGCTGCCGCTGCTTGCGTTCCTGCGCCGCGAGCGGCTAGTTGCAGTCTGACTGACAGACATGGCTATGGCTTGATGCGGATCCTCGGACTGACCGGCTCGATCGGGATGGGCAAATCCACCACCGCGAAACTTTTCGCGGAGGCCGGTGTCCCCGTCTACGATGCCGATGCCACCGTGCATCAGCTCTATGAGGGCGAAGCGGCTCCCGCGATCGAGGCTGCCTTTCCGGGCACCACCGTCAACGGCAAGGTCGACCGCACAAAACTGTCGGCGCGCGTCGTGCACGATCCTGCTGCGATCAAGCAGCTCGAGCAGATCGTTCATCCGATGCTGGGCGCCTCTCGGCAGAAATTCTTCGCCGACGCCGAGGCCGCCAAGGCGCCGGTCGTGGTGCTGGACATTCCGCTGCTGTTCGAGACCGGCGGCGACAAGCGGGTGGACGCCGTGGTCGTGGTCTCGACGTCGCCCGAACTCCAGCGCCAGCGCGTGCTGGCGCGCGGCACCATGGACGAAGCCAAGCTCGATGCCATCATCGCCAAGCAGACGCCGGATGCCGAAAAGCGGCGGCGCGCCGATTTCGTGGTGGATACGTCACACGGACTTGAGCCGGTGCGGGCGCAAATCGCGCACATTCTGGCCGAGGTCGTTAAGATGCCGCAGCGGCGAGCCTGATTCGCCGTCTCACACGGCGACCAAGACATGCGCGAAATCGTCCTCGACACCGAAACGACCGGCCTCGATCCGCTCCGCGGCGACCGACTCGTCGAAATCGGCTGCGTGGAGATACTCAACCGCATGCCGACGGGACAGACCTTTCACGTCTACATCAACCCTGAACGGGACATGCCGGCGGAAGCGTTCGCGGTGCACGGATTGTCGTCCGAATTCCTGGCGACGAAACCATTGTTCCACGAGGTCGCCGACGAGTTTCTGGAGTTCATCGGCGACGCCCCGCTGGTGATCCACAACGCCTCGTTCGACATCGGCTTCATCAATGCCGAGCTTGACCGCATCAAGCGCGCCGCAATCCCACGCGAGCGGCTGGTGGACACGCTGCTGCTGGCGCGCCGCAAGCATCCCGGCGTGTCCAACCGGCTCGACGATCTCTGCTCGCGCTATGCGATCGACAATTCACGCCGCACCAAGCACGGCGCGCTGCTGGACGCCGAGCTGCTGGCCGAAGTCTATGTCGATCTGGTCGGGGCGCGACAGTCGCAGCTGCTGCTGGCTTCTGACACCCAGGAAATCCGCGTCAATGCGGCCGGCGATGCGCCGCGGCGGCAGCGCCTGGTGCCGCTGGCGCCGCGGATTTCGGAGGCCGAGCGCGAGGCCCATCGGGCCTTCATCGCGACGCTCGGCGACAAGGCGATCTGGAACGAGTACCTGCCCGCTCCAGCCCCCGTGGCGGTCGGTCAGGCCTGACCGGCTTGACCTTGGGCGGCCATTTGCCGCTCCATGTTCTGGCGATAGAGACCGACGAAGTCGACCGGATCCAGCATCAGGGGCGGGAACCCGCCGTCGCGCACCGCGGTCGCGATGATCTCGCGGGCAAACGGGAACAACAGGCGCGGGCACTCGATCATGACTAGCGGATGCAGGTTCTCCTTGGGCACGTTGACGATCCGGAACACGCCGGCATAGGCGAGCTCGAACGAGAACATCACCTTGCCTGCGGTCTCGGCCTTGCCCTCGACCGACAACGTCACCTCGAACTCCTGTTCGCTGAGATTGTTGGCGTTGACGTTGATCTGGATGTTGATCTGCGGCGGCTGGCTCTGCTGCTGGAGCGAGGTCGGCGCGTTGGGATTTTCGAACGAGAGGTCCTTGGTATATTGCGCCAGCACGTTGAGCTGGGGAGCCTGGGCCGCCTCGGGAGGGGTGCCGTTACCGTTGGTCATGAAAGTCTCTCCTTACCCGATTGGGGCTGAATTTCGCGGCGGTTGGCTAACATAGGGCCGCCTCGTTCCACAAGGACGAACGGCCCCGGATCGCGGAATCGGGCCGCGCCCGCCGTTTGGAGGGTCATCCTGCCTTTTCCGCGAAATTGCGCCTTAAATGATTGAAGATGCGCGATTTCCCGGCAGGATCGGGTTTCCCCTTAAGCCTAAAACGCGCTACACTTGGTACTGTGCCAAAAGGCGCCATTGGCCCGGCAAGATTTCGTGCCTACATCCCACGGACCTGACGCGGACCCAAAATGGTGATGTGGACTTGCCGTTTCCGTGGGGAACGGTCTACTGGCCGGATTGATTTTCCCGGCAACGACCCCTGAAAAGACCAGAAAGCGAATACGACGTGGACATCTACACCATCATATTCCTGGCGCTGGCAGTCTTTATCTTTTTGAGGCTGCGTAGCGTGCTGGGGCAGCGCACGGGCAACGAGCGGCCGCCGTTCGATCGCACCGCCGCCCGCAATGCGCTGGGAGGTGCCCAGGACAACAACGTCGTGACCGTGCCGGGCAAAGTGATCGACCAGGCCCCGCTGGCGCCGACGGCCGAGCCGACCCCGCCCTCCGATCGCTGGAAGGGGCTGACCGAGCCGGGCACTGCGCTGGCGCAGGGCCTCGATGCCATCGTCGAGAAGGATTCCACGTTCGACCCGCGCCATTTCATCTCGGGCGCCCGCGGCGCCTACGAGATGATCGTGCTGGCCTTCGCCAATGGCGACCGCCGCGCGCTACGCGATCTGTTGTCGTCGGATGTCTATGACAGTTTCGATGCCGTGATCAAGGAACGCGAGAAGAACGAGCAGAAGACCGAGACGCGCTTCGTCTCGATCGACAAGGCCGAGCTCGTCGGCGCGGAGATGCGCGACCGCACTGCCCAGCTCACCGTGCGCTTCGTTTCGCAGATGATCTCGACCACCCGCGACAAGGCCGGCAACATCGTCGACGGCAGCGCCGACACGGTCGCCGACATCACCGACATCTGGACTTTCGCCCGCGACACCTCCTCTCGCGATCCGAACTGGAAGCTGGTTGGCACCGGAAGCGCGAACTAAGGTCTTTCTGAAGAACAGCGCGACGGCGCTTTGCGCGTGTGCCGTCGTGCTCTCGTCGTTTTCGCTCGGTGCCGAGGCGGCGCGGCGCCACCATCGCAGCCATCATCATCATCACGCCCGGCAATTGCCTGCCGCCCCGCCGCGGGCCTTGCCCTATCCGCAGCTCCCCCTGCCGTTCGAAATTCCCGGCGCGCAATATCTGCCGCTGGCCTGGGCGGACGTGAAGGGTTGGGAAGACGATGACCATCTCGCCGCCTACAAGACGTTCCGCGCCAGCTGCCGGCCGATCAATGCGCAGAACGGCGCGGCCGAACCCAAGGCCTTGGGCGCCTCGCTGAGCGAGCCTTGCCGCGCTGCCAAGACGCTCGATCTCGCCGACGACGCCAAGGCGAAGACCTTCTTCGAGGAGAACTTCACGCCGCTGCGGATCTCACGCCTCGGCGAGCCCGACGGTTTCGTCACCGGCTATTACGAGCCGGTGCTGGAGGGATCGCGCACGCAAACCGATGTCTACAACGTGCCGGTCTATCGCCGTCCCTCGAATCTGTTCGTGCGCGGCTACAAGCAGGATTCGGTCAGCCTGCCCAACAAGGGCCCGGTCTATCGCAAGATCGGCCGCCGCAAGCTGGTGCCCTATTACGACCGCGGCGAGATCGAGGACGGCAAGATCGCCGGCCGAGGACTCGAGATTGCCTGGCTCAAGGATCCGACCGATCTTCTGTTCGCCCAGATCCAGGGCTCGGCACGGATCAAGTTCGAAGACGGCAGCTCGGTTCGGCTCAACTACGATGCCTATAACGGCTATCCCTACACGGCCGTCGGCCGCATCCTGATCGAGCGCGGCATCATCCCGAAAGAGGAGATGTCGATGCAGAAGATCAGGGAGTGGATGGCGCAGAATCCCGACGGCGCCAAGGAGCTGCGCCGCGCGAACCGTGCCTACATCTTCTTCCGCGAGGTCAACCTCTCCGACAAGGACGAGGCGGTGGGCGCGCAAGGCATTCCGCTGACCGCCGGCCGCTCGATCGCGGTCGACAAATCGCTGCATGTCTACGGCACGCCGTTCTTCATCGAGGGCGAGCTGCCGATTGAGTCCGAACGCGCCAAGACGCCGTTTCACCGGCTGATGATCGCGCAGGACACCGGTTCGGCCATCATCGGCCCCGCACGCGCCGATCTGTTTTTCGGCGCCGGCCAGGAGGCCGGCCGTGTCTCCGGGCGGCTGCGCCATCCCATGCGTTTCGTGATGCTGGTGCCGAAGAGCCTCGATCCCGGCCCGCGCGCCGCGAAATTGCCGATACCGGATCCCAGGCCTTCGGAGAAGATCGCAAAGCTGTTTCCGCAGACCGTCCCGGCCAAGGCGGCAACGCCTGCTGCCGCCGCGCCGCAAGACAAGAACGAAACGGTTGCCATCGCCGGTCCCGTTCCGCTACCGGTGCCGCGTCCCGCGATCGACCCTGGCTCTGAGCCGCGTCGTCCGGTGAAGAATCGCCCTCATCGGCAGCAATGAAACGATCGTCCCGTCCGCCCGTGCTGGAGCCTCGCCCCTCGCCGCGCCGCCGTGCGTTGAGCGATGAGGAGCGCGAGCTGTGGGACCTCGTTTCGAGGCAGGTCAAGCCGCTGAGGAAGCCCCGCGTGCGAAAGGTGCATGCCGCGGCGCGCCCGGAGTCGTCACCCGCCGGTCCGGCCAATCGACCGGCGTCATCGCCACGGCCCATCGCCGCCGCGCCGTCGCCGCGCGTGACGAAACCCTCCATTCCGCCCCTGGCGCCGCTTGGCAAGCGCGAGCGGACGAAGCTCTCGCGTGGCCGCAGCGAGATCGAGGCGCGGCTCGATCTGCACGGCATGACCCAGACGCGCGCCCATCGCGCGCTGGCCGGTTTCCTGCACCGCGCCCATCAGGATGGCCTGACCTTCGTGCTCGTCATCACCGGCAAGGGCCGCAGCGGCGGCGAAAGCGGCGTGCTCCGCCGTCAGGTGCCGGAATGGCTCAGCCTGCCGGAATTCCGAGCCTTCGTCGTCGGCTTCGAGACCGCGCATATCGGCCACGGCGGCGAGGGCGCGCTTTATGTACGGATCAGGCGGGCGAGAGGTTAGCGGCTCTACACCTCTCCCGCTTGCGGGAGAGGTCGCGCCGAAGGCGCGGGTGAGGCTTCTTCTCCTCTTGGGGAATCCCGTTGCGGAAACACCCTCTCCCCAACCCTCCCCCGCAGGCGGGGGAGGGAGCACACCTTCGATACGGCCCAAGCAGAGCTTTAGACTAAAACGGCCGGACAATTCCGACGCGTGGGATCAGCGTGAGTATCAAGCCGAAGATGTTGGTCTTGCGATCCTCCGCCGGGATCAGCTCTGTCTCCCGAGCGGCCGGAAGCATCCTCACCGCATGCAGGATCAGGAACATGCAGACCGCCCAGTTCGAGATCCAGCGCGAATAGTCGAACACCATCGCGAACATCACGACATAGGCGAGGCTGATGCCGACCAGCGCCGCGACGACGAGGCGGCGGTGCGTTTCGCTGGCAAGTGCGCCGATCAGGCGCGCAAGATAACGCCACAACGGCGTGTGCAGCCAGATCAGCAGTGCAAACACAGGCACGCCGAGAATGTTGTGCGGCAGGCGGCCCCAGGTGTCGGCAACTTCCTTCGCCAGCGGCTGATACCAGATATAGGCGAATTGCAGCAGGTCGGTCCGCGCGGGATCGGCCATCCGGCCCTTCAGATAGGCGACGAAATCCGCTTCGGGGATCGGCATCGTTCCCAGAAACTGCGCGGCGAAGAACAGCGCAGAGACGACGGCGAGGGCAACGCTACCGAAAGCAATGTTGGTGCGATTGCAGCCATGGGTCAGATAGTGCCTGATCACGACGATGGTGATGATCGTCGGCACGTACATCAAGAGATGAATGTGATGGATCAGCACGAGCACGATCGAGAACAGCGCGGCCGTGGCAACGAACAGCAGCGAGCCCGCGGGCATCAGCAGCAGGATGATCGCGAGCGCGCAGCCATAGATGTCGAAATGGCCGAGCGTGTGCATGAAGTTCTTCAGGAAGAACGGCGAGCCCGCGATGAAGACGAACAGCGGCAGTGTCCTCGCACTGAAACCAAAGGTCTTCTGGAATAGCTTTGCGTAAAGCGCTGATGTCACCAGCCACGTCGCTCCGCCGAGCGCAAACACCAGCCAGACCGGCACCTTGTCGGTGAAGAGGGCGACGACCGCTCCGATCAGCGCGCGCTTGATGAAGCCGAAATGATAGTCGACGAGGAGATGAATATAGGGGACGTAAGGCGGCAGCTGGATCTTGTGGATGAAGACGCCAACGATGACCGCCGCGTTGATCGCGAGCAGAAGCCGCCAGGGATTTTGCAGGATGCGTACGGTCACGCCCCACCCGAACTGGTGAGAGCAACCTCCGCTGTCGTCCCGGGCAAGCGAAGCGCGACCCGGGACCCATAACCACAGGCGGTCGTTTGTGCCGGGATCGGAGCCGCCATCTGCTTCAACAAGGACCGCTGGTGGTTATGTGTCCCCGCTTTCGCAGGGACGATCGCGGATAGATAGCGGACTGAACCAAATTTACAAAATGAACCGGCTCAGATCCGCGTTCTTGGCGAGGTCCCCGACGTGCTTCTGCACGAAGTCCGCATCCACCTTGATCGTCTCGCCGCTGCGGTCGGGGGCGGTGAACGAGATGTCGTCCAGCACCCGCTCCATCACGGTCTGGAGCCGCCGCGCGCCGATGTTCTCGACCGTGGAGTTGACGGCCACCGCGACGTCGGCGAGCGCGTCGATCGCGCCGTCGGTGATGTCGAGCGTCACGCCCTCGGTCTGCATCAGCGCGACATATTGCTTGATCAGCGAGGCCTCGGGCTCGGTCAGGATGCGGCGCATGTCGTCGCGGGTCAGCGCCTGCAATTCGACGCGGATCGGCAGGCGGCCCTGCAATTCCGGCAGCAGGTCGGACGGCTTTGCGACGTGGAATGCGCCCGAGGCGATGAACAGGATGTGGTCGGTCTTGACCGCACCGTGCTTGGTCGAGACCGTGGTGCCTTCGATCAGCGGCAAGAGATCGCGCTGCACGCCCTCGCGCGAGACGTCGCCGCCGACGCGGCCGTCGCGCGCGCAGATCTTGTCGATCTCGTCCAGGAACACGATGCCGTTGTTCTCGACCGCGCTGATCGCCTCCAGCGTCAGCTGCTCGGTGTCCAGCAGCTTGTCGGATTCCTCGTTGACGAGGATCTCGTGCGAGCTCTCCACCGTGAGCCGCCGCGTCTTGCTGCGGCCTCCCAACTTGCCGAAAATGTCGCCGAGCGAGATCGCGCCCATCTGCGCGCCCGGCATGCCCGGGATCTCGAACATCGGCATGCCGCCGCCGGACGATTGCGTCTCGATCTCGATTTCCTTGTCGTTGAGCTCGCCGGCGCGCAGCTTTTTGCGGAAGGATTCGCGCGTCGCCGAGCTCGCATTGGCGCCGACCAAGGCGTCGAGCACGCGCTCCTCGGCGGCGAGCTGGGCACGGGCCTGCACGTCCTTGCGCTTCTTCTCGCGCACCTGGGCGATCGCGACCTCGACGAGATCGCGCACGATCTGCTCGACGTCGCGGCCGACATAGCCGACCTCGGTGAATTTCGTCGCTTCCACCTTCAGGAACGGCGCGTTCGCGAGCTTGGCGAGCCGTCGCGCGATTTCCGTCTTGCCGACGCCGGTGGGGCCGATCATCAGGATGTTCTTCGGCAGAACCTCCTCCCGCAAGGAGCCGGAGAGCTGCTGCCGCCGCCAGCGGTTGCGCAGCGCGATCGAGACGGCGCGCTTGGCGTCGCCCTGGCCGACGATGAAACGGTCGAGTTCGGAAACGATTTCGCGGGGAGAGAAGTCTGTCATGTGTGCTTAGCTAGGGTCAGATGCGCGCCGGGACAAGCCGCATTTCAGGTCAGATGATCGGCGGCCCCGATTGCCATTGTTTCACGGCCTCGATCGGATGGATCAGCATCAGGATGTTGAGCGTCAGATTGTCGCGAATGTGAAGCGCCAGCATGATCTCGAAGGCGATGCCGAGCAGGACGGTCGCTGTGACCGGCAGCACGCGTGCGGCCAGGAACCCCAGGATCATGGCCAGATTATCCGAGACCGAATTGACGATGCTGTCGCCGTAATAATCCAGCGAGATCGTGCCGGCGCGGTAGCGCTCGATGATGAACGGTGAGTTCTCGACGATCTCCCAGGCTCCCTCGATCAGCATGGCGATGATCAGCCGGGCCGGCCAGGACAAGGGCAGGAACGGCAGCCGTGCGAACAGCAACCAGGTCAAGCCGTAGAACAGGAAGCCGTGCAGCACGTGCGAAAAGCTGTACCAGTCGACGATCTGCTGGGAATTTTCCGAGCTGTTCACTACCCCATGCCAGAGCTTGATGGTGCCGCAGGTGCAGATCGGCACCCGCCCCATCGCGAGCAGGATCGAGGCCTGCAGCGCCAGCAGCAGCAGCGCGATGCCGATCCAATAGGCGGAGGGGATTGCCCTGCGGATATCTCGCGTATCTTCGTGGACAAGAGTCATGGGACGCGCATCATCGCAGTGAGAAGCGATGGTGCGCAACCAGAGCGATGTTGCGCTCCCTCTCCCGCTTGCGGGAGAGGGTTGGGGAGAGGGTGCTTCCGCAATGGGACAGCCCCCAAGAGGAAAGAGCCCTCACCCGGCGCTACGCGCCGACCTCTCCCGCTTGCGGGAGAGGTGACAGCCAGTCCGGAGCTCCGCTGTTCAGCCACAGGCAAGCCCTAGCCCGTCGCCAGGCTTTCGATCGTCACATTCCGGTTGGTGTAGACGCAGATGTCGGCGGCGATGTCGAGGGAGCGGCGGACGATGGTCTCGGCGTCCTTGTCGGTGTCGAGCAGGGCCCGTGCCGCCGCAAGGGCATAGTTGCCGCCGGAGCCGATCGCCATTACCCCGGCCTCGGGCTCGAGCACGTCGCCGGTGCCTGTCAGCACCAGGGAGACGTCCTTGTCGGCGACGATCATCATGGCCTCCAGCCGCCGCAAATAGCGGTCGGTGCGCCAGTCCTTGGCGAGTTCGACCGCGGCCCGGGTCAGCTGTCCCGGATATTGCTCGAGTTTGGCTTCCAACCGCTCGAAGAGCGTGAAGGCGTCGGCGGTCGCGCCGGCAAAGCCCCCGATCACGTCGCCCTTGCCGAGCTTGCGGACCTTCTTGGCATTGGACTTGATCACGGTCTGGCCGATCGAGACCTGGCCGTCGCCGCCGACCACCACCTTGCCGCCCTTGCGGACCGTCAAGATCGTGGTGCCGTGCCAGCCCGGCGAGCTGTTCTGGGAAGCCTGCATGGATGATCCTCGTTGTCCGGCCTGATTTAGGCGGTCGGGGCAAAGGGCACAACCTGGGCACAACGGGCCGTTCCGGCCCTAGATTTCGCTCACCATAGGCGGAAGTGCTGGCCTGCCGGAGCGTTCCCGCAGTAGCGAAGGCGTCATTTGGCTGTTAAAAGACCGCCGTTTTCGGGCAAACCATAGCGAAAGCTCTCAATGCGCACCGCGACGATCAAGCGCAAGACCAAGGAAACCGATATCGAGGTCTCCGTGAACCTCGATGGCACCGGTGTGTCCAATATCGCGACCGGCATCGGCTTTTTCGACCATATGCTCGATCTCCTCGCCCGCCATTCCCGCATCGACCTCACGGTCAAGGCGGTGGGCGATCTGCACATTGATCATCACCATACCACCGAAGACACCGGCATCGCGCTCGGCCAGGCGGTCAGGCAGGCGCTCGGCAACATGGCGGGGATCACCCGCTATGCCGGCGTGCACATGCCCATGGACGAGACGCTCTCGCGCGTGGTCATCGACATCTCGGGCCGCCCATTCCTGGTGTTCAAGGTCGATTTTCCCCGCGACAAGATCGGCGAGTTCGACACCGAGCTGGTGCGCGAGTGGTTCCAGGCCTTCGCCATCAACGCCGGCGTGACTCTCCACGTCGAGACCCTATATGGCGATAACAGCCACCATATCGCCGAGTCCTGCTTCAAGGGTCTGGCGCGGGCGCTGCGGGCGGCGGTCGCGATCGATCCGAAGGCGGCGGGCGAAATCCCGTCCACCAAGGGCTCACTCGGCGGCTGACATCTTCGTCTCGGTGGCAAACGCTGCCGAGCGGCATCACTGAATTCAGAGAACGGGGCATCGTCATGCCTGTCTACACAGTTCACGCTCCCTTCCCTGGCGGAGCCGATCTGCGCGCGACCGACAAGTTCGTCTTCGTGCGCGACGGCTTCCATTTCTGGGCGATGGTCTTCGGTCCGTTCTGGCTTTTGTGGAATCGTCTGTGGCTGGCGTTGATTGGCTGGGTGCTTTTCACGGCCGCGTTCAGCGCAGGGCTGTCCAGCCTCGGTGTCGGCCGCAGCTCGATCGTCTTTGCCAATCTCGTCGTCGCGCTGCTGATGGGGTTCGAAGCCTCGAGCCTGCGCCGCTGGACGCTGTCGCGCGGCAAATGGCGGCAGCTCGACGTGGTGGTCGCCGACAACGGCGACACCGCCGAGCGCCGCTTCTTCGAGCGCTGGAGCCAGAAGCAGCACGGCATCGTCAACGATCAATGGGCCATCGATCGCGGCGGTCCGCCGCCCACCCGCAACACGCAGGGTCAGGCGTTTTCGAACCCGCCGCCAATTCCGGCCGGCGGCATCATTGGATTGTTTCCAGAACCGGGAGGGTCAAGATGAGCGTCGCCATCATCGATTACGGTTCCGGCAATCTGCATTCCGCCGCCAAGGCGTTCGAGCGCGCCGCGCGCAGTCTGGAGAGCCCGCAAAAGGTTTTCGTCACCAGCGATCCGGACCAGGCTTACAGCGCCGATCGTCTGGTGCTGCCGGGCGTCGGCGCCTTCGCCGATTGCCGGCGCGGCCTTGATGCCGTCAACGGCATGGTCGAGGCGATCACCGAGGCGGTGCGGGTCAAGGCGCGGCCCTTTTTCGGCATCTGCGTCGGCATGCAGCTGATGGCGAGCCGCGGCAAGGAACATGTCATCACCGAAGGCCTGAACTGGATCGGCGGTGACGTCGAGAAGATCACGCCACGCGATGAAAGCCTGAAGATCCCGCACATGGGCTGGAATACGCTCGACGTGCTGCAAGAACATCCGGTGCTGAACAAGCTTCCGCTCGGCCCCAAGGGCCAGCACGCTTATTTCGTGCACTCTTACCACCTCAATGCCACCAGCGAGGCGGACGTGCTCGCGCGCGCTGATTACGGCGGCCCCGTCACCGCGATCGTGGCGAAGGACACCGCCATCGGGACGCAATTCCACCCCGAGAAGAGCCAGCGTTTCGGCCTGGCCCTGATCTCGAACTTTTTACGATGGAAGCCGTGATTCTCTTTCCCGCGATCGACCTCAAGAACGGCCAGTGCGTGCGCCTCGAGCAAGGCGACATGGCGCGCGCGACCGTGTTCAACCTCAATCCGGCCGCGCAGGCGCAGAGCTTTGCCGATCAGGGCTTCGAGTATCTCCACGTCGTCGACCTCGACGGCGCCTTCGCCGGCAAGCCTGTCAACGCGCAGGCCGTCGAGGCGATGCTGAAGACCATCAAGATCCCGGTGCAGCTCGGCGGCGGCATTCGCGATCTCGCCACGGTCGAAGCCTGGCTCGACAAGGGCATCACCCGCGTCATCATCGGCACCGCCGCGGTGCGCGACCCCGAGCTGGTGAAGTCGGCCGCGAAGAAGTTTCCCGGCCGCGTCGCGGTTGGGCTCGACGCGCGTGACGGCAAGGTCGCGGTCGAAGGTTGGGCCGAGACCTCGCAGGTCACGGTGCTCGAGATCGCTCGGCGTTTCGAGGATGCCGGCGTCGCCGCCATCATCTTCACTGACATCGCGCGCGACGGCCTGCTCAAGGGCCTGAACCTCGATGCGACCATTGCGCTCGCCGAGGCCATTTCCATCCCCGTGATCGCTTCCGGCGGCCTCGCCTCGATCGAGGACGTCAAGGCGATGTTGGCGCCACGGGCGAAAAAGCTCGCCGGCGCGATCGCCGGCCGTGCGCTGTACGACGGCCGGCTCGATCCCGCCGCCGGCCTCACCTTGATCCGCAACGCGCGCGCGTAGGAGCTGGCCCATGTTCAAAGTGCGCGTGATCCCCTGCCTCGACGTCAAGGACGGCCGGGTCGTCAAGGGCGTCAACTTCGTCGATCTGCGCGATGCCGGCGATCCCGTCGAGGCCGCGATCGCCTATGACGCCGCCGGCGCCGACGAGCTCACCTTCCTCGACATCACCGCGACCCATGAGAACCGCGGCATCATGCTGGATGTGGTCCGGCGGACGGCGGAAGCCTGCTTCATGCCTGTCACCGTCGGCGGCGGCGTGCGTGAGGTCAACGACATCAAGACGCTGCTGCGCGCCGGTGCCGACAAGGTCTCGATCAACAGCGCCGCGGTGGCGCGGCGCGAGTTCGTCAAGGAAGCTGCCGAAAAATTCGGCGAGCAGTGCGTGGTGGTCGCGATCGACGCCAAGCGCGTCAAGCGCCCGGGCGGCGACCGCTGGGAGATCTTCACCCATGGCGGACGCAACTCCACCGGCATCGATGCCATCGAATATGCCCAGGAAGTGGTCGCACTCGGTGCCGGTGAAATCCTGCTCACCTCGATGGATCGCGACGGCACCAGGCAGGGCTTCGACATTCCGCTGACCCGTGCGATCGCCGACAGTATTCCCGTTCCCGTGATCGCCTCGGGCGGCGTCGGCAATCTCGACCATCTCGTCGACGGCATCCGCGACGGGCACGCCACGGCCGTGCTGGCCGCCTCGATCTTCCATTTCGGGGAATTCACCATCCGGGAAGCCAAGGAGCACATGGCGCGGCGCGGGCTGCCGATGCGCCTCGATGCCTGACGACTCCGGTTCATAAGAATGCTACATTGGCGGACGGAGATGGCCGCCGTGGTCCTGTGTGTTTCCAAGTGAGTCCGATGCCGCGTTTCACGATCCACGACCTGGCCGAGACCATCGACGCCCGCGCGGCCTCGGGTGGCGAAGCCTCCTATACCCGCAAGCTCCTCGACAAGGGCGCCGAGCATTGCGCCAAGAAGTTCGGCGAGGAAGCAGTCGAAACCGTAATCGCTGCAGTCGAAAACGATCGCGCGCATCTGATCGCTGAAGGCGCTGATCTGCTCTATCATTTCCTTGTGCTGCTCAAGGCCCGCGGCGTAAAGCTGGAAGAGGTCGAAGCCGCGCTGGACAAGCGGACGAACATGTCAGGGCTGGAAGAGAAGGCGTCGCGCAAGAGCGGCAGCTAGAGGGTTTGTGTGAGCATGATCTTTTCGGAAAACCGCTTCACACTTTTCGCTAACGCGGCCCTTCGGGTCCGGATCATGTTCTGGTGGTAACGGAAAGGCGGCGTTATGGATATCCGCGCACCCGAGCAGCAGTATAATCCGTATCGCGTCTATACGCGCGAGCAGTGGGCGCGCCTCCGCGACGATACGCCGATGACGCTGGAGCCGGGTGAATTCGACCGGCTGCGCTCGCTGCACGACCGCCTCGATCTCCAGGAAGTCGAGGACATTTATCTTCCGCTGTCGCGCCTTTTGTCGATCTATGTCGACGCCATGCAGCGCCTGTATTACGCAGAGCGCCAGTTCCTCAACATCCGCGATCGCAAGGTCCCCTACATCATCGGCGTCGCCGGCTCGGTTGCAGTCGGGAAGTCCACCACGGCACGCGTTCTTCAGGCACTGCTGGCGCGCTGGTCGCCGCGGCCGAAGGTCGAGCTGATCACCACTGACGGATTTCTCTATCCCAACGCGGTGCTCGAGCGGCACGGCATGATGCAGAAGAAGGGTTTTCCGGAGAGCTACGATCTGCCGCTGCTGCTCAGCTTCCTCTCCGACATCAAGGCCGGCCGCCGCCACGTGCGTGCGCCGGTCTATTCGCATCTGACCTACGACATCGTGCCGAACCAGTGGGCCGAGATCGACCAGCCCGACATCCTGATCGTCGAGGGCGTCAATGTTCTGCAAACCGGCAAGCTGCCGCGTGACGGCAAGGCGGTGCCTGTCGTCTCCGACTTCTTCGATTTCTCGGTCTATATCGATGCCGACGAAGCGGCGCTGCGGCAGTGGTATATCAAGCGCTTCCTGGCGCTGCGCGACACCGCATTCACCAACCCGAAATCCTACTTCAACCGCTACGCGCTGCTGTCGGACGAGGAAGCCACGGCCACCGCGATCGCGATCTGGGAACGCACCAACCTCGCCAATCTCGAGGACAACATCCTGCCGACCCGCCCCCGTGCGACGCTGATCCTGAAGAAGGGCGCCGATCACACGGTGGAGAGCGTGGCGCTCAGGCGGCTATGATGGCGCCCTGAACGAGGCGCTGGCTGGTTCGCGCGATAAGTATCTTTTGTTGCAGACCAACAATGGGTATTCCGCTATTCCTTTGGAAACGGCGGGAAAGGCACCATGGTCGATCGTCTCAGAAGCGCTGCGGAGCAACTCGAAGCGCCGATCTGTCCCGATTGCCATGTCGAGATGAAGTGGTTCCGCTCAGAGCTGCTCGCGGACGAGCCGACCCCGATCATCGCGCATCTCTTCGTGTGCCCGCATTGCAAGCGTGCGGCCAAGGTAGACACCATCTTCCGGGGAGGCCAGGCGCCGCCTGAAAGCTGTCTGCGCCGCGCTTTGTCGCCTGTGCCGCGTAATCAGACTCTTCCGGGCCGGCCAGATTCGAATTCCGGCTGGCGCTCGCGCCGCTTGTGACTCACCCGTCCGGGTGCCGGAATGACGGTCATTTCCGGGCTTCCCGTTGCGCTTTCGAGCCGATGTAAATCTGCCACGCCGTCAGAAACATCGCGGCGACGAGTGGGCCGATGACGAAGCCGTTCGCTCCAAAGGCCGCAAGGCCGCCCAGGGTGGCGATCAGCACAACATAGCTCGGCATTTGGATAGACTGGCCGACCAGGATCGGGCGGAGAAAGTTGTCCGCAAGGCCGATCACGAATGTCCCGAAGGCGAGCAGGATGATGCCCTTCGTGACTGAGCCTGCGACAAGCAAATAGAGTGCGATCGGAACCCAGACCAGCGCGGAGCCGAGCACGGGCAGGAGTGAAAGCAGCGCCATGAGGGCGCCCGCCAGCAGGGGCGCAGTCAAGCCGAGCAGCCAGAAAATCAGCCCGCCAAGCGCCCCCTGAATCAGGGCGACGAGCACGATCCCCTTGATCGTCCCGCGAACGGCGAGCGTGAACGCATTCAAAATCTCGGCGGTATAGCTCGGGTGCAGCGGGAGCGCGTCACGGATGCGTGCGTTGAGCTCGTCACCGTCGCGCAGCAGGAAAAACAGCAGGTAGAGCATCACGAGCAAGCTCGCGACGAACTCCAGCGTCAACTGACCGATGTTGAGCGCATGTCCGGCGATCTGTTGTCCGGCCGGAACGACCAGTCCCGACAGGCGCTCCTTCAGGGCCGAAAGATCGATACTGGCCAGGCGATCCGAAATGGAACCAGCCCAGTCGGGCAGCGCGGACCTCAGCTGCTGCAGGGGATGCGCGAAACTGATCTCTCCGTTCTGGACGCGCTGATAAAGCTCGCCACCCTGATCTATGAGCGAAGCGATGACGATCGCCACGGGGATCAGGACCATGACGATCACGACGACGACAGTGAACAATGCGGCAACGTTGTCCCTTCCCGGGAGGGTTTCCAGGGCGCGCCGATAGAGGGGTGCGAAGATGATGGCCAGCAGGATGGCCCACAATAATGCGCCGAAGAATGGCCAAAGCACCCACGCGAACGCAATGGAGATCGCGGCGAGCAAGATGAGGAATGAGCGGTCTTCTGATGTTCTCACGTATTTGCCAGCCTTTCAGTCGCTCGTCATAAGACGTCCGTATCACAACAACGTGGCGGAGCGGCAAGTTGTGCCGAGCCAATCGCTGCGCCACGTCGCGGCAGCGCTCTGACAGTTCGCCGGAACGTCGTTACGCGATCAGAGCTGAGAAAGACTGGACTTTCCCTCGCGCCGGCAGTCCCGGCCGGAGGCCAGGGCCCTCACCTGCCAGCTTTCGCGTTCCAGTCCGCAAGCTTGATGCGCCCCGCGAAGGTGGCGGGGCCGGAGCTGTTGGCCTTGTAGACGAAGGCCTCGCCTTCCTGCACGTCGCCGGCCTCCTTGCCGAAGGCATCGGCGATGTTCGTCTTGTGGGTGACCAGAAACGTGTTGGTGCCCGCCTTCGGCGGCGCATCGACGAGCTGACGCACAGCCTGCCCGGCCTTTACATTGGCACCGGTCGGGTTTGCCATTCCCGACGCGCTGGCGTTGCTGCTGTCCGTGAGCGCATCGACCGGCTTGACCTCGCGGCCGGAGATCAGCTTGCCGGCCTCGACCGCGCGGTTCAGCCTGCTGGTGTAGACGTTGCCGATCGGGATCGCCTGCTCCCTGATCGCTGCCCCGATCTGGCGCGCCATGTCCCTGCCCTTGTCGCTGAGCTGACGCTGGGCGCTCATGTCGTCGAACTTGAACGGGTAGACGTCCTTCTGGCTGTCGTCGGTCGCGGTGTGCCGGAAGATCAGGACGTAACCGCCTTGCTTCAAAGAGGAGATGAGTTCCGGCGTATCGGCTGCGGCGTGCCGGGAGATTCCAGCGAGGAGAGCAATAAGTGCGAGGCGGCAAAGCACGTTCATGCGCAAAATCCTCTTTGCAAATGCCCCCGAGGATGGTGACGCGCAACGCGCTCGATTTCAATTAGCGATTGCCGGCGGGAATCGGGTTCCCGTGAGATCCGGGACTGCCAGATGCCGGGATGCGGCCAGCCCGGCCAGCGCCTCGTCCAGCTTCTCCCGGTCGAGCGGCTTGACCAGAAATCCGTTCATGCCCGCCTCGAAGCAGGCATGGCGATCCTCCGCCAGCGTGTTGGCGGTGAGCGCCAGGATCGGCGTGTGCCGACCGCCCGTGGCAGCCTCTTGCGCGCGGATGCGTTTTGTCGCCTCGATGCCGTCGAGCTGCGGCATCTGGATGTCCATCAGCACGAGATCGTAGGGCGTGCCGGCGGATGAGGCGGCGAGCCAGGATTCCAGCGCGGCCTCGCCATGGACGACGATGACGACGTGGTGACCGAGCTTGGTCAGCAGCGAGCGCATCAACAATGCGTTGATCTCGTTGTCCTCGGCGATAAGGATCGACAGGCCCTTCGCCGGCGCTGGGCTGGTGGATGCCGCCGGCGGCTCCGGCGCGAGATCGGGCGAGGCGACCTCCGGCGTCAGGGCGAGGCGCGCGGCGAGCGAGGCCGCCCGCAGCGGCCTCATCAGAAAGCCGGTGAAGGCCGGCGACACCTTCTCGTGGCGCGAGCTCGACGTCAGCAGCACGAGCCGCTGCAAGGCATGTGCGCGGGCCGCGTCACCCAGGTGGTCGGCAATGGTAGGGCCGATCGCACGATCGATCAGCACCGCGTGCCACGAGCGCTCCGGCAACAGTGCTTCGGCGACCGCCGCATCCGCAATGAGGCAGATCTGGCCGCCCCAGCGCGCGAGACGCCGCGCGATCAACGAGGCCTCGATGCCGTCGGCGACGAGGAGCATCGACTTGCCGGTGAGATCGGGGCTCGGAAATGCCGTCTGCCCGGCGCCGGCCTGCGACGGCGGCAGCGGCACCGCGACCTCGAAGGTCGAGCCCCTGCCCGGCTCGCTCGTGAGCGTGATCCGGCCGCCCATGCGCTTGACGATGCGTTCGCTGATGGCAAGGCCGAGCCCGGTGCCGCCATAGGTGCGGGCAACGCGCTCGTCGGCCTGCTCGAACTCGCGGAAGATGCGCTGCTGGGCTTCGGCGGCGATGCCGACGCCGGTATCGCGGACCAGGAAGCTGATCTCGTTTGGCCAGATGCCGGGCTCGACGATCAGCGCGACGCCGCCGCCCGCGGTGAACTTGATGGCGTTGCCAGCGAGGTTGAGCAGCACCTGGCGCAGCCGCGCGGCGTCGCCGACCACCTCGAGCGGCAGGCGCTCGTCGACATAGGCGGCGATCTCGAGCGTCTTCGCCTGCGCGCGCGGCGCGAGCAGCTCGGTGATCTCCTCGACCAGGGTCGAAAGCGCGAAGGGACGTTGATCGAGGTCGAGCTTGCCGGCCTCGATCTTGGAATAGTCCAGCAATTCCTCGATCAGCGCCATCAAGGCTTCGCCCGAGGTTTTCACCGCCCTGGCATAGGTCGCCTGCTCCGGCGTCAGCGTGGTGTCGAGCAGGAGGCCGCCCATGCCGATGATGCCGTTGAGCGGCGTGCGGATCTCGTGCGAGGCCATCGCGAGGAAGCGCGATTTGGCGCGGTTGGCGGCATCGGCCTGGTCGCGCGCGTCGGACAATGCGCGTTCGGTCTCGGTGCGGTCGGTGACGTCGCGTCCCACGCTCTGCAGTTCGGCTGGCTGTCCGGCATCGAGCCGGACATAGCCCTCGCGCCAGGCGATCCAGCGCGTGCCGAGCGGGGTTGCGATCTTCTGGTCGTGGATGCGCGTGCCGTTGCTCTCGCGGGCGCTGTCGCCCTGCTCCAGCACGTCGAAATCGAAACGCGTGCCGACAAGTGCGCTGCGCGCCTGTCCTGCGAGCGCGCAATAGGCCTCGTTGGCAAAGGTGATGCGGCCCTCCGTGTCGCGCAGCACGATGAGGTCGCCCTGCTGTTCGAACAGGCTGCGGGCGCGTTCTTCCGCTTCCTTCAGCTCCCAATTGCGGTCGATCAACGCCTCGTTGTGAGCGGCGAGCGTGCGTAGGCGCTTGCCCACGAGGCGCAGGCGCATGCTCAGCGTCGCAAGGCCGAGGCAGGCGAGCGCGAACAGGAAGCTCGCACCGATCGCAAAGGCGTGGGGATCGTAGCCGGAATTCTCCGAGCGGCTGCCGGACACGAAACCATAGGCGCCGCCGAAGGTCGCCGAGAAGATCATGAAGGAGCGGATCGCGAAGGCAATGCGGGGGTGCTGCCGCTTGAAGCGGCGCATGCGCACCTTGATCCGGAACGTCCGACCCATCGCCACCGACCCGACTCTCTTGCTCGAAACCTGTGTTCGCCGGCTGCCACGATGTCGCGCCGACCTTGCGAACAGTTTGCGGCCTGGGCCCCGCCTTCCGACAGGGTTGACGGGATGTTAACGGCTCAGAGCGAGGCGGCCTGGAGCTGGCGGTGGCCGCCGCGGGCGCCGACGATCAGCGCGGCAGCCTCGCGCTGCGAGAACGTCTTCGAGCGCACATAGATGCGGTAATCCGCCGGTCCTTCGCTGGAGAGATAGACCACCGGCCCGCCGTCGACGGGCTGTGCGGCAATCGAGATCAGCCGTGTCGAGGGGGTGAGCTCGCAGGAGTCCGGCTCGGAGCCGAGACCGTCGTCCACCACCGTGAAGTCCGCGGCGTCCGCGTCATCGGTGATCTGGACCCGCACCGTGGCCTGCGCGGGATCGTCGGTGAAGGCGACATGCACGTTGGCGGTCCAGAACAGGGATGTGAGCTCGACCGTCGTGTCGCTGAGCGCGATGCAGGGGTGCGAGACCGATCCGATCTCGGCACGGGCGAACACCGCAGCCGCCAGCAGGGGAACAACCGAGGCCAGGATCTTGAAACGCAACATGACACTCTACTCGCCGGGCCCTTCTGGAACTCACAACCGAAACTCGCGGGCCGTATGGTTTGCAGAGCGTAAAGGAAACTCGTTACCGCCGGGTTGATGCGCGACGCGATCACGCCATCTGCCGCACATCCTCCGCGAGTGCGCGGTAGGACAGCGCTTCGGCGAGGTGCAGCCGGCCGATCTTGTCCGCGTTGTCGAGGTCGGCCAGCGTGCGCGCCACCCGCAGCACGCGGTGATAGCCGCGCGCCGACAGCCGCATGGTCTCGGCGGCATCCCGCAACAGCTTGGCGCCTTGCGCATCCGGTTTTGCGATCTCCTCCAGCACCGAGGCGGGCGCCTCGGCATTGGTGCGGACCTTTGGCAGGCCAGCATCCGCATAGCGCGCGAGCTGGATGTCGCGCGCCGCCGCCACGCGTGCGGCGACCTCGGCCGATCCCTCCGCCGGCGGGGGCAGGATCAGGTCCGCCGCGGTCACGGCCGGCACCTCGATGCGCAGATCGATGCGGTCCATGAGGGGACCCGAGATGCGCGCCTGGTAGTCGCCGGTGCAGCGGTCGATGCGGCCGCGCTTGCAGGCATAGCCAGGCTCGAACGCATTGCCGCAGCGGCAGGGATTCATCGCCGCGACCAGCATGAAGCGGGCAGGGTAGGTGACGCGGTGATTGGCGCGCGACACCGCGACCTCGCCGTTCTCCAGCGGCTGGCGCAGCGAATCCAGCACGCGCGGATCGAACTCCGGCAGCTCGTCGAGGAACAGCACGCCCTGATGCGCCAGCGAGATCTCGCCGGGCTTGGCGCGCACGCCGCCGCCGGTGAGCGCGGCCATGCTGGCGGAATGATGCGGCGCGCGGAACGGTCGCCGCGCCGTCAGCGCGCCGCCCTCGATCTCGCCGGCCACCGACGCGATCATCGAGACCTCGAGCAGCTCGCCCGGCGACAGTGGCGGCAGGATCGAGGGCAGGCGCGCCGCCAGCATCGATTTGCCGGCGCCGGGCGCGCCGATCATGAGGATATGGTGGACAATTAAATTACTAAATAGTAATAATTGCAGATGGTTGTAGCTCATCCATCTTCGCGCCCGAAAGCCTTCTCCTACGTCCGAATGTCCACCGACCTTCAGCTGAAGGGCGATAGCCTTCGCCGTCAGCGTGAAGCCTCCCGGAAATACGCCGAAAGGCACGGCTTAGAGTTGGTCGAGGACGATCGTTGGCATGACATCGGTGTCTCGGCCTACTCCGGCAAAAACATCGCTTCAGGAAGGTTCGGGGAGTTCCTGGAGGCTGTTCGGGCGGGCGAGATCGAGAGGGGCTCGTACCTGCTTCTCGAATCGTTTGACCGGATGAGCCGACAGGAGCCGATGGTCGCGCTGAAGCCGTTCATGGAGATCGTCGAGGCAGGCTTGATTCTGGTCACTCTGGACGATGAGCGCGTCTTCACGGGCAAGATCAGTTTTGAGGACCTAATTATTTCGATCGCCAAGATGAGCCGAGCGAACGAGGAATCGGCCCGCAAAAGCGATCGCTTGTCCCAAGCCTGGAAGGCAAAGCGGGCTGTAATCGGGCAGAAAAAGCTCACAGCAAGGTGCCCAAGCTGGCTGCGCCTGACACCGGATCGCATGGGATTTGAGGTAGTGGAGGACCATGCCGCAGTGGTCCGCAGAATTTTCGATGAGGCTGCATCGGGACTCGGGACTTTCACAATCGTTCGGCGCTTGAACGAAGAAAACGTCCCGACCTTCACCGGCAAAGGCGGATGGCAGAACTCGACCGTCAACAAGATATTGAGTAGCGCAGCGGCGATCGGAACATTCCAGCCCAACCGGATGGAAGGCGGGAAGCGGACTCCCGACGGTGATCCCATCCTCAACTACTTCCCGCGCATTGTGACCCAGTCGGTTTTCGAGGCAGCCCAGCGCGGCCGGCTGGAGCGAAAGACAAAGCCTGAGTCTGGCCGGAAGGGTAGCGGTGGACCCAAGGGCAAGAATTTCACCAATCTGTTTTCGAAGTTGGCGGTCTGCGACTACTGCGGCAAGCCAATGCACTATCAAAACAAAGGCACCCCGCCCAAAGGGCAGTCGTACCTCGTATGCTCTAATGCACTCCGGAATGTCGGATGCGAAATGACCGGCCGCTGGCGCTATGATCAGCTTGAGTCGACGTTCCTGTCGTTCGTCGAGCAGCTTGATTTGGCATCGCTGGTCCAATCAAGCGAGCACTCGACCAAGAGAAGCGAACTGGCTTTCCAGATCGAAGCCGTCGAAGGCAGGATTAAGCTCATTCAGGATGAACTTCGACGTGCGTTCGAGACCAGCATGAAAATGGCTGAGTTCAATAGCGAATTTCTGGCTGACAGAATCAGAAAGGGCGAGCAGGAGCTGGCTGAAGCAAAGAAGGTGGAGCAGCAATTGCGCCACGAGATTGCGATCCTCGATCAGACGGCATTGACGTATTACCGGCACCCCGACCAGGTTGCGGGGTTGATCGAGCGTGTGAGGGCCGCCAGAGGTGGGGATGTCTACAAGCTCCGCGCTCAGATCGCATCGAGGCTGCAATCGTTGATCAGCGAGTTGCGCCTGACGGTGGACCCGGACACTCAACGCTTTGAGGTGATCTTCCGCGATGGTCAGAGCATGACACTGTTTGTTGATCCTGAAGACCCGGCTAAGTTCATTCAGAAAGTCAGTGGGAAGGCGCCGGATTTCAACGTGCTTGCCGCAGATGGCACTGTCTTCCAACTACCGGCCGACGAGCCAGCGGTGGACGGGAAATAAAGAATCCCAAACAGGTCACTCAGGGAGGTAATCTTTCCTCAACGGCGAATTGCCGGCTTGGGGGGGAACGTGGCACGAATTGCGCTCGCGCCACACGTCAAATATGTTCAGCATATATCCTACTAAGCATTCTCCCCTTTGGATTCATAAAATGTCCGTCACACCGCTAGATGTGAGAATCGCTCTTGAACTCTGGGCTGCCGACCTAATCGAGCAGTCCGGCGTAGAGAACCTGTATTTGCTTGGCAGTCTGATCTACGACAACGGCAATCAGTTTGATCCGACGAACAGCGATATCGATCTAGTTATAGTGATGCCGGAGCTGAAAGGTGTGACGGAACGCTATAGATGGATGGAGAGTCTCGGAGATCCAATTAAATCGTTAGAGCTATCGATGCTTCAGTTACTTAAACGGGTGGATGCGGGTGAGACCATAACCAGCATCACACCGATTACCGCAAAGGAAGTCCAAGCCGACGTGCACAAAGACGGCCATCGCGGCTTCTATAAAGAGAATCGATTCTACGACCTGCTCAATAGAAAGTTTGTAGATGGTATTCCGCAAGCGGGAACCCAAACGCTGGACCGCTTCGGTTACGGAGCTCTGGGTTTTGTTCAAAAAATTCGAAACGAGTTTCTGTCGGTAAGTGTCAATGGAACGACCGCGCTCCGCGAATTCGAAGGTGTGGATCCGCTTCCAAAGCGCTTCATGCGCGCAGCTGCGCTGGCAATGAGAATTAACAATCCCGAGCTACCTCCCGGCGCGGAATACGACCTGAACGAAGGGTTGGACAGCATTGGGCTCTATCTCCGCCAAAACAGAGACGTCGCCCCCGCTCTGAAGGAGATTCAGAACAATCTTATGGTAAGAAGAGGGCGCGGCAACCGGAAGCCGTTGAGTAGCGGAGATCAACTGCTTGTTGCGGAGGTAATCTACCAACTACTTGCGGATCGGCAATCATTAACCGGGGAGCCGCTGAAAAACGAACAAGTTGCCGATGAACACCAAAGACAACCGAAGCAGGAACGACCAGCGCTTAAAGAAACGGGTCCAACACCTCGTAAAATCGAGCCGAAAGAAGACAGCCGTTTGCCGTCGACTGCGTTCTTCTATGAGCGCTTCCGAGCTGCGTTTCCTGGGATCACGCAACTATCTTGGTTCTACGATAGAGACGAAATATCCCAAAGGCTAATGCGTTTGTTGGCGCCACCGATAAAATTTAAGAACGGCGCTCCAATTTGGTGGTGGCGCGGTGGGAATCTTCAGATCGAACGTTTCGTGGATCAACGCGACGGGACGTTTCTGATGAACTATGAAGAACTGCTCGTTGAACGGATAGCGGCAGTTCCTGCCCAAAACTACAAGTATTGCTTCGTTTACGTCCAGACCGAGCCAATGAAGCCGACAGGCCTGTATGACCCGCCTGACGCAGCGAGATTAGCACGTCGGTTAGAAACATTCGGCTATGACAGCGAAGAGTACGGTCTAGTCGAGGATGGAATGTTGGTAACGCGTGCGGAATATGACGATGGTGCAGCGTATCGCGATGGAAAGCTAATAGATATTTCTTCTCGAAGCACGCTCAGAGTTAGATACACAACGCCCTACAATTTCTTGATCGCGGCCAACGGGTCGCCGATTAATAATCCGCACTTCGATAGCGACTTGGAGTCGCTGCTTAATCAGGCGGCGCTGGGGCATTCGGAAAACGTTCTGCCCACTCTCACAGAGAAAGTATTGGGATTGCCGAGTAGGCGAGAACACTAGCTGGGTATGGGCCGAGACGTATGCGCTCTCGTAAGCGATCAAAATAACGGCGCTATCAATATGGGTTTTGAGAACGTCTGCCTTGGTAAGATCAACCATCTTTTGCTCTTCGTGATCACGACGTTCATAGAGTTATAGAGCATCCCCACTGACCCCACCACCACGCCAGCTGTGGGGTTTAGAATGTCGCGCAGTTTGGCTAAGATCGCTTGCTCAATGGTCGACAGAGATCGGCCGCCGCCGACATAAGCAAGAGAAGGGGTTGAGCGATCACGGCATAGTTCGAGCGAACGATTGGAGGCTCGTTCGTTTCAGATAGTTTTTGACCGTCTGCGGATAGAATTTCCGCCCGGTTGCCGTCGTAATTCCCGCGTCGTTCAGGTGCCTCGCAATCTCACTGTAAGAAAGCTGCAATACATCCGCATCCAGTTTAGCCCTGAGCTGAGATGCAAATTCGTCAGCGGCCTTGCGGTTCTTCGCGGCCAAATTCCTTCCGTTTGATCCGAGAATCTTTCCTCGACGTTTTGCCTCGGCCAAAGCAGCCTTCGTTCGTTCTGAGATTAGTCGGCGCTCTTCCTGTGCGAGAGCAGCGAAGATGTGGAGTTGGAAGTCAGTAGCGCTGGGCATCTCAGCGCAGACAAGTCCGATGCCCTGTTCAAGAATGCTGGCGATAAAGCTGACTCGACGGGAGAAGCGGTCGAGGCGGGCGATAACGATCTTCGCGTTTTCGCGTTTAGCCAGTTGGATCGCCCGCTGCAGTTCGACGCGCGAATCGTCTCTTCCTGACTGTACGTCGCAAAATTCAGCAATCTGCGTGCCAGCACCCGCAACGAAGTCGGAGATCTTTCTTCGCTGAGCGGCCAGCCCCAAGCCAGACTTGCCTTGGCGTTCCGTAGATACTCGGAAGTATGCAATGAATTTTGTCACCGCGGCCTCTCATCCGGAAGCTCTCCGTTGGCCTAAAAAATAAGGCAACAGTGATTGACCGCGGTTACTCTATCTCCCGACAGGCCAGATATCCCCATCCAGTGATTCGCCCGTCAAGAGGCGCAGCGCAGGAGGATTTTGGGGGATACCAAGGAGTTTACACACAAAGATCGACAAAGATCCTTACGAATCGAGAATTCGGGTATATGGACGAATTAACAACCTAGAAAAAGGGAGGACCGCCAGCGTGACAGAAAATCACTCAGGAGCGATTCGCAATGTCTTTGCATTTGGATATCCCCGACGAGTTGTTTGATCCGAAGCCGTACTATCGCAATCGTGCCTCTGCTGAGGCCGTCGTCCGCGAGATCAAGGACCACATCAAGAAGACCGGTGAGCCGCACCTGTGGCGGCACCACACGCACTCCAAGCCGGTGACGGGCTCGCGCATTGTCTATCTCGGTACCTACGACCTACCACCGAGCCACCGCGCGCCGGATCGGCACGCCCCCTGCCCTTGCTGTTCGCCTCGGTCGCCGAAGTATTCCCATAACGGTAAGATCGCCTGGTTTCCGGACGAGCATGTTATCCGCATGATCGGCCCCGACTGCTTCGCCACCCTCAATCCTGAAGGCCACTGGGAGGCGATGGAGCAGTTCACGCGAGAAGAAGCCGAGCGGCGCACGATCGCCTACCTGCTGACCAACCTGCACCTTAATCGGCCGGCTCGCGAGGTGATCGCCGAGGCGCTGCCTACCCTTGAAGCCATCGATCAGGTGCATGGGGTCTTGCAGCAGCGCCTCACCGAGATCATTCGGGTAGACCTATGGCGGCACGTCGGCCGGGGCTCACTGGACGTGACGGAGATGTCGCGGCGCGTGCGCCGGACCCGGGCTGGAGCTGAAGAAGTGGAGAGCTTCCTGGACGTCAGGAAGCTTTTTGACTTTCCGGGCTACCGCATGTTCAGTCCGAAGACCTCCCGATTGGCCGGCCGGATAAAGGGCACAGCCAAACGGCTGAGCCTGCTCGACTTCGGCGACGAGACGCAGGAACGCGTTCGCTCGATGAACAAGGAAGACCAGGCCAAGGCGGCCCGCATGCTGTCGCAGGGCATCTCGGCGGCGGCGAACATCTTCGAGGACGCTGAGGCGATCCGCACAGGCTTTGGCCCGATGAGCATCGCCAACCTCAGGGGGTGGACGAAGCATTCGGGATGCCCCGTCCGGCTGGCCATTGCCGGCGATGAGCGCAATTTCTATATCGGAACTGACGAGCATCACCCCCTACGTGTAGAGATACCACCCGCCTTCTGGCGCCGTTTCGGCGGGCTGCCCAAGATCCTGACGCTAACCAATTGGAGCGAGGGGGACTAAGCCGCATGTATGCGTTCATGAGTTACCAGACCGAGGACCGCTTCGTTGCAGCGAACGTAGCTGGGCTTCTCGAAACTCTGGGTATCCGCTCGTTTATGGCTCACGAGCACATCGAGGTATCGATCCAATGGCGCGATGAAATATTGCGCCAGATCGGTCTCGCCGATCTGTTCGTGCCAATCCTGAGCCAGCGCTACTATGCCTCCATATGGTGCAAGCAGGAATCCGGCATCGCCGCCTTCAGGCGCATGACCATCATCCCCCTTTCCCTCGATGGATCGATCCCCCAAGGCGCCATCAACCACATCCAGTCGTCACCGCTCCTAAACGGGCAAGCAACGTATCAGCAGATTTTTCCCGGTCTCGCGTCGCATGATGTCGCCTTCACCGTCAACGCAGGCATGAGGCTGATAGCAGGGTCTCGCACTTTTCGTAGCGCCGAATATAACTTCCAGCTCACCTTGCCGTATCTGAACCGCGCGACTGACGCGCAGATCGTCGAGCTGCTCAACATATCTCACCGCAATGACCAAGTGCAGCACGCCTCGCTTTGCGCGCGAGAATATTTGCCGCCTCTCCTACGGACGCACGGCCATTTACTTGATCCGGCAACTCGCGAAGGGCTCGCGGCGGTGCTTGCACAGTATGCCGCCCCTGCTCCGGTGCCTGTTGGTAGGTAAAGATGAGTGATTTTGGCACCGACCCTTACCACGATTTGCCGGAAGACCCCGAAGAGGCATTCCTGCGGCTAGAGACTCATTTCCGCGCCGAATGCGACCGACATTTAGCCGCTTTGGACCAGAACGACCGGACTGACGTGGTCTATGTCGACTATATTGCGAAAGTGTTGGCTGCAATCAAAGCTCTCGAGTTGGAGGGCGAGTTTAAGAGTGAGGTCCCATCGATCGAGGACGTAAACTTCACCACTTATCTGAACTTCAATAAAGACGTTATGCACTATTGCACTATGCTCCGCATCAGACGAAGCCAACGCGAACAAGGATATTCTGTCCAATTCGACGACACGGCCAGGCGGAAAGTTCACCACCACCTCGATCAGGTCCTGGACATTTTTCAGAAACTAGAGATCGACGATCGCAAGCGGGAGAAGCTCATCTCTCGCCTCAACGACCTACAAGGCGAAGTCGAGCAACGTCGAACAAGATTTGATCGGTTCGCAGCCCTAACCATGGAGGTAGCCGGTGTCGTTGGCGACGCCACTGAGCGTTCAAAAATCATAGACATCTTCGATGCAATCGGTCGCGTCTTCTGGGGGGCGCAGACCGAAAAGCAAAAGCAGCTACCGGCGCCCACTCAAAGGAAGATCGAACCGCCGAAGCCTAAAATCGAGGAAAAGAAGCCGCCGTCCAATATGGACGACGATATTCCCTTCTAGCTATTTGAGCGGGGGCAACTACATGCCCATTTCCTGGCGCCTCAGCTGCTGAATAGCGAGTATGTGCCCTTCACGGACAGGCTCAGCGGGCGTCACGAAGCCCAACCCAGGCGCCGAACGCAGCAGCGCTAATGAGCATCGGAGTTAGCTAGATTGTGATCTCGCGACAGCCTTAAAAAGCAAACCAGCGTTTACGTTTGACGGCCTACCCAAGACGGTTCCTTTTCGTTCACGTCTGCTCTGTATCCAACTGTCGTCTTCGTGTTGGCCTCATAGATCTTATGTCTGCGCTCCCCTTTCGTGAACGGTCGGCATTGGTCAAGGTTACTCCATATGAACACACCTGCTCCCAAAAACGCGGCTTACTGCGTCGATACAAACTTGCTTATTGAATTCGTTGCTCTGGAGAACATCCCCTGGAGGACGCTTGTTTCGAATGTGGAGTGGGTACGGGTCATTGTTCCGACGAAAGTCGGCGAAGAGATGGATGAGCATAAGAACAAGAGCGGCCGCTTGCGGAGGCGTGCAATTGAATTCAGCCAGCTTTCGCGACGTATGGAGGAAAGCGAAAACGGGGTTGTGGTACTTCGTGAAGATAACCCCAAAGTCACCGTCGAGTTCGGCCAGCTATTTCGCAAGACTGACTTGGACGCGGACCAGTTTGAGCTCGAGGACAGCGATAATCGCATCGTCGCCGAGGTTGTCGCTATCGCCAGAAATGTAGCAGGACTTGCCTTTTTGGCGGATGATAGCAAACCAATACGTTTGGCCCGCCAAGCTGGATTGCCCGTTGCGCGTCCGTTGGCCGAATGGCGCCGGCGGGAAGGTCCTGACGAGCGCGATATAGAGATCAGCGATCTCAAACGCGAGATTGGAGCCCGACCAATCTTGGCCCTAACGGTAACGGATGCCCACGGACAAAATAAGATTGTCATCGAGGACAAACCCGACGCTGCTGAAGATCCGTGCCTGAAGGCTTTTGCCGAAGCCGTCGTCGAAAGCGAACCGCAGACGTCGCGTGAAGCTCTGGTTCGGAGACATGGATTGTATTCGCCGGGTCCATTCGATTTGGGTATGAGTCTACAAGGGGTCACAGGACTCGAAGAATCTCAGATCAAACAGTATTTGAGCGACTATCGGCGGTTCGTAAGTAAATCACATGAGGTTGCCGAAACTCTCCATACGTTACTTTCAGGATTCGGTTTTGCCCGTCATATCGACATCAACGTCGGCAATGATGGCGATAGAGCCGCTGAGAAAGTGCTCGTTGAGGCGGAAGTTAGCGCTCCTTTTCAATTCCGACCGATCAACTCGATATCCAAGCTACTGAAATCAATCCTCAAAGCGCCTACACCGCCGAAGCCCAGAGGGGGGATAGGCGACATTTCCCATCTCGGGCTGATTCGGCGCGACCAATTGGCTCCGCCGCGCATCGACATATTTCACGAACTCGACGTGCCCGAATCAGGCGGCCAAAGCACTTTGGTGACATGGCGATGCGAAGAGCTGCGCCAGGGGACACATTTCGATCTTCCACTCCTTATCGGGACAGGAGAGCCCGATGCGCGAGGCTTGCTGACAATTAGAGCCAGCGGCGCTCTACTGGCAAAAAAGACCCTCCTCCGAATTCCGATCGAGGTGCTGCCGATGAGTAAAACAGCTGGTCCGACGTACTTCTTGCAGCGCTTGGATCACATACCCAAAGGATATCGAAAGGCCTTCCGTACCAAGCTGGAAGCGCTGACTAGTGCTAAAATCGATTAGCTCTTTGTCTTTCACTGCTTTGGGTCAGAAGTTGACGTGAAGCAGATGATAAACAATGTTGGCCTCACACTATGAAGCAGAGGCCGACTGCCTCGTGGTCTTACAATGGCTTTAGGGCCGCCGCTTGGCTGATATCTATCTCCGACCACGGCTCGGGTTAAGCGCGATCCCGAGCGCCCAACTGGCGCCGGCCTCAAGTTATTGGAATCTCACCGGTGCATACGTGCCGCCACAACTTTGAAGTGTTGTCGGCCTCGGCTAAGATTTTGTCTGAGGGGAATCAGGATGGCGGGCGAACTTATCAAATCTCTGCAGGTTGGCATTCGGCGCCGCTGGTGGTCCGGGATCGTAGAAGCGTTCGGCGCAGCAGGTGCAGTTTGGCTGATCACCGAGATCGCGAATATGGTCTCGATCCCGGTCGAACAATGGATAAAAGGACACGGGGGCTACTATATCGCATTCGTTGCGGCGGCTTCCGCTATCGCTTTCGTCAGGCAGATATACGAGGTCAGGTCGGTCAACTTTATCCTTCCAACTACAAACACCAAGATCGAGATTCGATATGGTGATCTGCTTAGTGAGCCGACAGACTGGCTGATAGGGGTGGGGGAGTTCTTCGACAGTGAACTTGGACAAGTTGTCTCGAAGAATTCGCTGCACGGGAAATTGATAACGGCTGTCTTCAATGGGGACAGCAGCCGCTTTCGGAATATGGTGGACGCGGCGCTGCTCGGCATTAGAGGCACGCGGACTCAGCGACAGATTTCACCAAAGACAAAGTACGAAATCGGCACGACAGCGATCCTCCCCAATGGTCCCCACAAGATCTTCTTAGTTGCGATGTCCCACACGCACTTGGACACGCACAAAGCGTCGTCCGATGTTCCAACCCTGTGGATAGCTCTGCGGGGAGCGCTACAGAGCATTCACAGTCATGGCAACGGCGCTCCGATCTCTATGCCGCTTATCGGCAATGGCCAGTCCAGCGTGAACATAGCACCTCAGCATCTTCTTCGCCTGATCGTGCTGGCCATTGTGGACTATGGTCGAAGGGCAGGCCTTCCCAAGCAGGTGAGTATCATCGTGCCCGAAGATTGCTTCAAGATGCTCGACATAAGAGAAATAAGGCGAGACTGGAGGAAGACATAATGGTCTACCGCAACGGCACCTATATAGCCTTCCACGCTGCGGGCTCAACAGACCCGACTGCGTCGGATATAAAGTATTATCGGATGTTGAAGGCATGGCACGAGCACGATGACATCGAATTCGAGTTCATCAACAGCCACGACAAGGTGGCAGGGGTACGTGATTCCAGCACCAAAGCGACTTTGCAAAGGAGCCTTATAGCGCGCCTCAACAACTCGAAAAACATGGTCCTGATTATTGGACAAACTACGCGCTTCGACAGTGATTGGGTTCCGTTTGAGATCGGATACGCAGTCGACACGTGCAAGATCCCGATAATAGCGACTTATGTTGGATATGATTGGATCCTTGCACCAGCACAGTTGGCTTCGCTTTGGCCACCAGCCTTCGCCAGCCGAATCGCGAATTCGACGGTTAAGGCGATCCACATTCCTTTCAAGCAAAGGGCAATAGATGAGGCCATAAGGCAATTTGACTTCAGTAATCCGCCTAACGGCACACTGGTCCACTACACTGCCGAGGCATATCGCTCCTTCGGAATCCACATCGCGTGAACGGCAGCTCCCTGTTATTTCTTACACTGCGACAGAACTAATTTGACGGTCTCAATGAATTCCGCATTCATCAAAGTGTTTGTATCTTGTTGGCGTGGCTGCATCGCATGACCGTAATGCGAAGAAGTCGAGAGCAGAAGAAACGTTCGCATCCGGTTGTCATGCAGCAGCCGAAGGCCCTCGTCGGAGTTGGTGTCTTTAGGGTTGGCGAAGCCAGCTATTTGATAGCCGGGAATCTCGGTTTCGTAGCGATTGGCATCCGCTGCCCATGCCGCCCGCGCATTCAGCAAAGCGTTGTATCGTTCATCGTCTGAGCCAGATAATTTCAAGGTGCTAGCCAGGGGTGGCGGTGGGACATCGATCCACTTGTCCGGGTTGTCGGAAAAAGCCAACCGACGAACGACCGAGGACGGATCATCTATTTCGAAATAGATATCCAATCCGGCCGCAGCCTTTCGGATGAGAGCTTCATCGAGGGTGGCGAGGTCAAATGCGACCTCGCGGCCGACAATGGCTTTACCAACGACCTTGCCGTCCCAAGCCTTCTCCGGCTCTGCAAATAGGGGCGTTCGTTCCCGAACGACCATTTTGCAGTGCTGCGGGCTGCTCGTTTCAAACCAGAAGCCCTTCGACAAGATGCACGCCTTGCGGTCAAAGTAACTTTTTCCCCGAACGGCGAGTTCGGTGCAGTTTGCGCTCGACAGGCGCCGATCAACCCAAAATGTTTCGAGGAAGTACGCGAAGCGCTTCTCTATCGGGTAGGTTTTCCACTCCGGCGACCGGACAGGCTCAGACGAATCCGATGCCCGCGGGCGTAGGTCCTGTTCGCATTTTGCGATGATCCGGCTGTAGTAGGGATCGTTAGGATAGATGTTCCGCTGAACAAGGTCGCGGACGCTCGTGCGCTCTCTCTGAAGGCTGGAGTCGGTGCATGACAGGACCGGGCCAGCCAGCCGCTCCCAAGCCGATTTTGCATTGGCTGGATCACGGTTAATAGGACGACCGTTTGCTCGATCCTGCGCCGCACTATCTCTAAAGACGTTGAATTGAGCATGTGCGGGAGCTGTCAGAGCAGCCAAGCACGCAGCCAAGACCGAAAATCTCCGCATAGCAATCTCCCCAGCGTAGTATCACTTTGTCGATTTAAAGCGGTGGTCGCTTATAAGCAACAGCCCGATCACTTGGCTTTATGGACTGGCGCCAGGTGGTTGCGGGAAATTTGAGAAGGATTCGGCGGGAACGAGGGTTCTCGCAGGAAGATCTTGCGACTGACGCAGACGTTAACCGCACCTACATCAGCAAGCTGGAGAAGGGATCGACGTGGGTCGGCCTGGAGGTGTTGGTGAAGATCTCCAAGGTGCTTCAGGTGGAGCCGGCCGACTTTCTTCAGCGTCCAGCTCGAAAGCCGGCCAAGAAGGCCTAAGCAGCCTCCCCAGGGTCAGCCAGCATCATTCTTCGCTCGCACCGCATCAATCAGATCGTTGGTAACGGTGGTGTATGTGCGCCAGAATTCGAGGTCCTGAGGCCCTTTGCGGCCAAGACGCCGATCCACCTCGGCCGTCACCCATTTGCAAACGCGAATATCGTCAAGGACGAGCGAAAGAGCATGGGTAACAAGTTGATCGTCCATAGAAAACCCTCCTTGGTATCGAGTCCAAGGAGGGTCTGACGAGTTATCGAAGATGGTCAACAGCCAGGGCTAACCCTTGCCAGCCTTCTTGTCTTTTGCAGTCTTGAAGTTCGATCGCACCGCATTGGCACATGCCGAGAGGGCATCGTCCAAACCGCCAGCGACCGCGAGTGTCTTGATCTGCTCCAACTGCTCGACCAAATCGTCCCAAGCAGCATTTCCGGTGCCGACTGCCTTGAGGGTACTCTTTCCCTTCTCCAGTTCCAGGGGCTGCTTCCCGTAGCGCAGCTGGAAGAAAATCCCGCCGTTCGCATCCACCCAGAACTGTTCGCGTGAGATTCGCTTTCCCTCACGGAAGAGCCCGATCTTCGTCATCTGCTGATCAATGCTGGACGTGAACTTGTTGCGGCGCTGAAGGACCGGAGTGTTGGCGGTCGGCTTCTGAACGGAAACCAGAGAGATAGTTGCTCGTGCCATGATGGGCTCCTCGTTGTTGATGGAGCCGCCGTCTTCTGAATTCAGCACTTGGGCAACAGCGATTCGTCACGGAGTGCCGGATCAGGATATCCGCTTGTAATGTGGAGGCTTTTTCTTTTGGCCTCTGCACGACTGACGTCCAAAGCAGTGAGCGACATTAGTCTGACAAGATGATTCAAAAACTAGAAATGGCCCTTGATATCGCTCGACGGTTGCGTTTGGATAAGTCGCTGGGGGGAGAGAGGAAAATGCGTTGGCTGGGAATTGCCGTGCTCTGTGTGGCACTGGGGGGATGTTACGCAACAGGAGCGGATGTTCGAGCCAAATTGGGCCAGGACTACGTTGGGAAAAACGTTGATGCTCTTGTCATGCGTTGGGGGCCGCCCGCCAGCAGCTTCAAGATGAACAGCGGCGAGACCGCTTATAGCTGGCAGCTTGCGAGTGGGAGTTCGGTTTCGATATCTCGAGATGGACCATCCAGCGCATCAGGAAGTTCGCGGGCGTATGCTTGCAAAGTCAACGTCGTTGCATCGCAGAACGGAACGGTCAAAAGTCTCGATACTGAGGACAAGGATAGTAGCCTCTATTACGGGCCAATCCCAACTGGCGTCCAGCTTGGCAGCGTTTGTGCAGAGCAACTTGGAATGAAGCAGTAGTGGCCGGCGTTCCAGCTGGCCTGCCCCGATGACAGGCTGACGATAGCTATGCCTCGAACACCACGGCTCGTTCTCATTGCTCTGTTTGTGCTCGTCACGCCGGCCACTGCGGCGATCGACTCATCGCAGCTGGGCACCGTGTCGGGGGATCTCGATCATTGGCAAAGGATCGATCTTCGCTCTGCCGAACTCCGCCAGCGAAACCCGGCACAAGTCAAAGTTGCCATCCGCACGAAGGGTCCCAGCTTGCAGGGTTTGATCCGGATACCTGGTGCGTTCGCGTCCAACTTCGATACCGGCAATGGGATGACCGTTGTAGATCTAACCAATGCCGGCGATGATAACAGTGGCTATGCTGACATTGTCGTGCTGGAGATATTGCTGACGCAGACTATGCCGGGGCAGTTCTACGAGGTGTTTGCCGTCGAGGATCCCGACCAAGCCAAATAGTGAGTTTGGCAATAGTCGCTCATTGCGACTGCGTAAGTCCTGTCAGCAGTCGTTCAGGAATTTCCCTTGAGCGGCCGAAGACTCGGTAGTTCAATCTATCCTTAGCTGCGCGTTGTACGGCGGAGGTGGCGAATGAGCAACGCTCTGGTCGTTCATAAGTCTCAACTGCCGAAAACGGTGGTAGGTCTTCGAGCTGCTCAGTATGTGCGAATGTCCACGGACCGGCAGCAGTACTCGATCCAGAACCAAGCTGCCGTGATCGCAGCCTATGCGCATGCGCACAACTTGGCCATCGTGCGAACTTACGCCGATGAGGGCGAAAGCGGCCTAAGGATCAAGAACAGAGCCGGACTATCCAGCTTGCTCGAAGATGTGCAAGGCGGGAATGCTGATTTCGGTCATATCCTGGTCTACGACATCAGTCGATGGGGGCGCTTTCAGGACATGGACGAGAGCGCTCATTACGAATTCATTTGCAAACAGGCCGGCGTCAAAGTTTCGTACTGTGCCGAGCAGTTTGATAACGATGGCAGCATGCTGTCGAGTATCGTGAAGAATCTTAAGAGGGTCATGGCGGCTGAATATAGCCGTGATCTCTCGAATAAGGTTCACGCGGGTGCTTGCAGGTTTGCCCGCTTGGGCGTTACGCCTGGTGGTCCTTCCATCTACGGGCTCAATCGAATTCTGGTCGATGGGAACTTGCAGCCCAAGGGCGTTGTCCTCAAGCGTGGAGAAAGAAAATATCTAACCACCGATCATGTCCGGTTCGGACCAGGTTCGGACGAGGAAGTCGCCGTAGTAAAGTGGATCTTCAATGAATTCCTGAAATTGAAATCGGAGATCGCTATCGCTCGAAAACTCAACAAGGCTGCAATTCCAACTGGTACTGGCGGTCTTTGGGACGGTACCGCCATAGGGCGGTTGATCCGAGATGAGCGCTACATCGGAAATCTCATCTACAATCGCAGCTCGCACAAACTCGGTACCAAACTAGGACCCAACCCTCCTGATGTTTGGATAAGAAGCGAGGGCTGCATAGAGCCTATTGTTGATTTACCAGTGTTCCATAAAGCACGGCAGATCATTCAGCAGCGCCGACTAAACTTGTCTGACGAACAGATGTTGTCGGGGCTGCGTCGAACGCTGGCCAAGAGGGGCCGCCTCGGTCCAACGATTATTGATGAGACCCCTGGAATTCCATCTTCGACTGTCTACCACCGTCGCTTCGGCAGTCTTCGGAAAGCTTACCAATTGATTGGCTACGCCGGAGAACGCAATTGCGATTATGTAGAATCGCGTCAGGTGTGGGAACAACAAAGAATTCAACTCGCTTCCGAGATCGCTTCTGAAGTTGAGAAGAAGGGAGGCCGCATTCGAATAGGTGATCCCAGCGCCTGCATGCACGTCGATAGATCAGTAAGCGTTGTTGTTCGCGTTGCGCGGTGGTTCAGAACCGAGGGTGGGTGCCCTAAATGGTCAATCCAGCGCCAATCTCATCATCCTCTGCCGCCGGGTTGGATCGCCGCTGTCCGACTGGCTGAGGAAAACAAGTCGGTCCTAGATTACGTGCTGCTGGCAACATCTGGACACGAGAGGCAGCAAACGAGATTTTCGGAGGAGGTACTAACCAAGCGCGCGATAGAGCGGTTCGACACGGCTCACGAATTGGCCCGATCTCTCAGCCAGCGCCTAACCAAGCAAAACTGTGTTTCCCAAGCCAACTCATCGCCGCCGAGAAAACGAGCGAAACAAAGCCAGCCCAAAACCAAGAGCGCCCGCGTGCGGCACTAATGGAGCGCAAATACAGGAATGCCCCGAGAAGCGTTCCGTAGTTCCTCCCGAAATCACCGTTGAGCTTGGCGATCTTCGAAAGCTCTGAAGACGTGTCGTCGGTCACGGTGCTGGCTCCCTATGGCGGCTACCAGCACCCTATGAACCACTGTTTTGCCCGACGGAGCAAGCAAAAATTTCGGTATATCAAAAGTTCCGGCCGCGAGATGGATGACAGCTGGAACGAGGAACCAACTTTTTTTCGAGACGATTAGCAGCGAGACAATATTGCTCCCAAGCGCAGCGAAGGTGACCCACTAAATTCTAAATACCTCCATTGGAGCCGCAGACAACATGTGCGGTTCACGATCCCAAACCCAATGGAGACCCCCATGGCCGAAGCGCCACCGCTCTGGGAGCCAGAGCCCACCCTCAATTCATCCCCATCATCATCGACCGAGCCATCACCGAGGCCTAAGCCGCGATATCGCGACCGCTTCCAGAATGGCATGCCAACCGACGTGCTCGAATGGCTGAAGCAGAACAAACCGGCCGATTTCGCCGAGCTTATGGACTTACGCAAGTCTCTCTATACGCGTCACACGAAGGGTAAGTATCGGATCAGACTTGCCGGTCTTACATCGATCGGCGAGCAGAAGATGTTGCTGACCGGCCCAACCAGTGCGGTTCTCATCCTGAGTGACAAAGCTCGCCATTTCCTTCTTCGCACACTGTGCAGACTTCGCAGGGCTCGCCGTTGGCAGCCTATCCGTTACCGATGAAGCAATCCGAGCAGGCATGTCGCGAGCGATTGGCTCTTCTGATAAGCACGCTGCCATTCACGGCACCGGCAGCGGTGACGCTCACGATGAAGAAGAGGCACGGCGCACGTTCGGCCGATGACATCGTTGCTTCAGAAAATTTCAGACACTTCCGTAACAGGCTTGAGCATTCGTTACTCGGCAGCGCAGCCAAGCGTCACCGCAAGCATCTGCCAATGATCGTTGTGCTCGAAACAAGCGCTGACAATCGGCTGCACTATCACTGCATTATTGACCGCCCATACCACTGTAGCTTTAGCCGGTTCGAGGCCGTGGTGCGTGAAGAATGGGCGAAGACAGACTTTGGGTATCGGCAGATCGATATCCAGGACCAGCCGGATGAAGGCTGGACAGCTTACCTCCTCAAGCGTCGCCAGAAGCGTTCGCTGTTCGATTCCATAGATTGGGCCAATTGCCAATTGATTGCTGAGTGAAGTCTCCCCTCAGGCAACCGATCGTTCGATGAAGTGCAAAGGGCGTCTCCGTGTCGGGACGCTTTAATAGCTAACTGTACTCCAACGGGATCGCGAACGGCATCCAACGGAAGCGATACAAAGTATTAAGGCACCGTCGCAGAAGCAGCCTGATCGGTAAGCCAAGTCAATTGAATTTCATCGAGCGTAGCGAGTCTTAAAGATTGAACTGTAGCCCGCCGCTGCTAATGAAGCGCCTTCAAGCAAGTAGTGGAGGCGGTAATTGGCTAAGAAATCGAAGAGCGTAAAGCGGGTACGAAAGCCTTACTCAACAGCCGACATCAAATTGCTCAAAGCCCATTCGAAGTCCCGTACGCCGGTCGCTAAGATTTCGAAGCTGATGAAGCGTAGCGAAGGATCTTTGAGGCAGAAGGCGTTAACGCTCGGCATCGGTCTTGGACACCAACGATAGGCATCAACGACCGCATGCCGGCTGTAAGCTGAGTCTGCGCATCAAAGAGCCAAGGCCATCTGTTCGACAGTCTTGTGACTCGGCAAGCTTGGTCGAGATGCCGTTACGTGAGGTCTGTCTCGATGACTCGGGCTTCATCTTCTTCGTACTGGCTCTGGTGTCATTTGGATCGTGCCAGTGGCGAGACCTTCGATGCTGACCAGCGATAGGGGCGATCGAAGGCTCTAAGCCATACAAAAGGTATTACTTGACAATCTTAACGGTAACATTTCCAAGCTCCAAGACAATCGACTGAAATCGGAGTGCCGCATCGTTGGTACTTTTTGGGTCAACAGCAGCGATCACCATAACCTCAGTGTGCTTGCACTCGGGACAGCTCCCCTTTTCGCGGACAAAGTCCGAGGTCGTTCCAAGTGCTGCAGTGATTTGGTTGGCGTGTGCTCGCACGCTCAGACCAACGCCCCGAACAATGCATTGGTCGCAAACGAATGCAGGACGTCTCTTGGTGATGAACTCGTTAACCTGCTCAGCAGTAAGTCTCTTCGGCATTGTACCTCGCAAACTCAATCATCAAGTCCGTAATCTTGCCGACTCAACCACCCCGAGGATGGCGAAGGATCCGTGAAATCGCGTGATTGCTCAAAAATACGCTTTATCTCGGCGTTTGACTGTAGCGTCGGCTCTAATCGACCGACGCCAGGGATAGTTACACCCTCGTAATATGTGTCTCCACGAGTCCGAAGCGTGGCATAGGGACGTCGCCGCGGCTTGATCGACGCAACGGGAATGTGCGTTGTGCAAAGAGCCTCGGGCGACAAGTCAGGAAATAGTTGTTGCAACTTTCCGATTGCAGCCAGCACACCGTCGGTCGGGGGTGCGCTATTCGACGTAAAATGTTGCTTGCTGCCGTTCTCGACGTTCGCCCTGCTACACTTGACCCCGCAAGCGGTAAGGGTGTCAGCAAACTGCTGTGCGCTTTTCACATGCGGGTTATCTCTAAGGCCGAACGCCCGGCTGTGCCAACCAGAGCACAGCATCATACGCAATCTTTTCAAGTCGCCGGACCGTTTGCGAAGGTAGCTACGCTCCTGCTCGGAGAGCTGCATACTGGCATCGACGTACACAGAGAGAGAATCGAAGTCTCCAACGGATTTGATGCAGTGCGGGTCAGAGTCGAGATACCGCTCAAATAGCTCGCGGACAGCAACAAATTGGTCGACCGTGTCCCACGGATTGGTCGAAAATGCGCAATGCTTGTATTCATGATGGTCGAACAAGATGTCCGGCCTGCGCTTCCAGTCATACTCCATGTTGACACGACGGGTGACTTCCTTGCGGACCAAGTCAGCGTCAAATTCGATGATGTCGCGGATGCCTGTCAGACTCTCGAAAGTCAGCTTGTCATCCGGCTTCCTATCGAAAAACATTCGGACAATCTCTGCATTGCGTAGCTCGTCCGTGGTAAATTTATCATCCAGCCGAAGGCCACCTTTCGCCAGGACAATGTTTGTCGGGCGATCAACCGAACCCTCGACCAGCGTTGCTTGGCCACGAGTTCTCCATCCAAGGGGGCAACGGACTTGATGCTTGATCTCAAGCACGCTCGGCTCACCGGTAAGCAGCTCGCGTGTTTGGTTGAAAGCACTCGCGGCCGGACCTCGAATGGCGGCATCGATATCGGTCTTTGTGGCGTTAGTCAGGAAGCCGTCAGTCGTACAACTAAACACGCAGACGCGGTCTGGCAGAGCGTTGAGGATTTCTCCGATAACCGCACGAACGAACGAAGTAATGTAAGCGGCGAAGTACGGGTTCGTGATCTTGCTTGGCGGGAGAGGGGCCATATCCATAGCGCGACTGTCATAGACACGCTTCTCACGAAGCCCCTGGGCGGTCTTCCCATAAGTCGAATTGCTCAGCTCCTTCCAGAACAAATCATCGAGTGACTTCTTCGCATGCTTGCGGCGCTCGGTAATGCAGTGCGTGATGTAGCTTGCGAAGACGGGCTCACGACCGTCCGAATCAATGACAACGCCGTGCTTGATGGTCAACTCGGCGCCCAACGAACGTGCCAGCGCGATCTCAGGTGCGGCGCAGAACGACTGTCCCTTGCTTGGAAATACGAGTCCGTTATCGGTGCGGACCGGAAGAGAGGGAAATCGCACCGAATCAGGGAATTCAAAGTCAACCAGCGCATATCCAAGCGTTCGGATACCAAAATCATCGACAGCAAGCGTGTGCTTGAATTTGCTCCAATCAGGCGTACCAATCAGCGACATGCCAGTCGCATAGGCACTCGAAAGATCGTAGTCGGTCCAATCGTCAACGAAAGCAGGGCCGAACCAGTACTGCTCGTTCCTGCCACCGTGGTACGCCTCGGTCGCAAGCGTCTCATACAGAGCGTAGTTAACTTGTGCGACTTCCCGGTTTTCAGATTGATAACGTCCGAGGCGTTTCTTCCACCGCTTTTCCTTCACGGTCTCTCGACCAAGAATTGCCTCAGCGTCGCGCGAGTCGTCGCTCCATTTCTTCATGAGCAGGTCGACTCCAATAGACGTCAACGTGACTGGCAGCCGGGTCTTTCCAAGGTGCTGTTCACACAGCCGGATAATACGCTGCGCATATTCTGCACAGATCACCGCGTCCTGTATCGCGTACCGCCGAAACAATGGCCACTCGTTCGACCGCAACAAATCCATGCGGCTTTTGATTCGGTGCTCTTCGGCCGGATCGTCTCTAAGCACCACCTTAGGGATGCCAAGGATTTCGCCGAGGGAAGCAAGCGATTGAGAGCCAGCAGGGGCGAGTAGAAACGTGTCCCTCAATAAAACACTGAGTTCGAGGTCGCCACTGACCGTGCTGATGGCGAAGTCAAAGCTGGCGTCCGTCGATACGAATGAACTGCGGACTGCGGAGGCGATCTTTTTGATGCTGTCAAAGTCACAGAAAGCTGGAAGGTCTGCCTTTGTGTAGTGGCCGACGAGATAGATTGAGCGCGGCAGCAAACTGGTACCCGCTGCTGCTGCCGGCCGAGACCCGAGAGCGAAGACAATGAGCTCCCCCATCGAAATCCGTTCCCCGTCGGGCGGGATGGTGATCCCGGACCAAGCGTCTCCGGACGGAAGGAGACAGTGGAACTGATACGAAAGGACCCGGTATTTCGCTCTACCCTCACGGACGTCGTCGCGGCTTAAGGGTGATTCGGGCGTCACGTACTCGGTATCGAAACCGATGATTGCATAATCTGCCGCCTCCGAAACTTTCTTCTCCGGCTTCGGCTTAAACCTGCTTGCGTCGAGGGAGAACGTGCAGGCCTCCGAAGAAACTTCCGGCGGCGTCAGATTGAGGGTCACGGACCCCGGTATAGATTTGAGGTCTTTGGGTTTGCGTTTTTGCATTCCGAGTGACGAGGTTAAGCTTCAGTAAATGTAATGCCTCTTCTCCCATAGCAGACATTTACTGAGGTTCAGGTCCGGGTCCGTGTGAAGCCACAACCTTCAGTAAAAGGGCGACCTCTTCTCCCATACGGGACATTTACTGAGGTCGAAGTTCCAACCAAACGCCCTTGTAGAAATTGACCACCATATCAAGATATGGCGTCCAATTAATCCAAAATCAAAAGGACATCACTTAAGCAGGTGATGCCCGCCGGCGGCTGCGATCTCCAGTGCGCGCTTGGCGCTTTCCTGGCCCTTGATGTCGCGCAGGTCGAGCGTCGAGGCGGCGGCCTCGTGCACCTTCGGCGAGGGTCGCGACAGCACCTGCGTGCCCTTGAAATGGTTGGCGATCTGGATCAGCGAGTGTGCGGCGATGATCTGGATGTCCGGGCTCGCCCAGGCTGCTTCGGAGCCGCAGGCCGCCGGGCAGATCAAGCCTTCCTCGCGCGCATTGGCGCCGATCGCGGCGGGAAGAACGCCGGCCACCGGGGCGATCGAGCCGTCGAGGCCGAGCTCGCCGAGAACGGTGAAGCCGGTCAGCGCATCCGGCGGGATCGCGCCGATCGCCGCCATCAGCCCGAGCGCGATCGGCAGGTCGTAATGGCTGCCTTCCTTGGGCAGGTCGGCCGGTGCCAGATTGACGATGATCCGCCGCGCCGGCAGCGCCAGCCCCGAGGCGATCAACGCCGAGCGCACCCGCTCGCGCGCCTCCGACACCGCCTTGTCCGGAAGACCGACGATGGCGAAGGCCGGCAGGCCAGGGGCGACCTGCACCTGCACGTCGACCGCGCGGGCCTCGATCCCCTCAAAGGCGACGGTAGAAACCCGCTGAACCATGCTCGAACCAGCCTGCCCCTTTCGCGCAATTACGGGTAGCAGAGCGCGGCCGCCTGCGCAAGAACAATACGGGAACATCTCCCGGCGCCCGCGCAAGCCCTAACCGGGTGTAAACGCGACGCGGAGACTACGTCTCGAATGCTCCCTTCTGTCCTCAGCACATTCCAACGAATGTCCATTACTCCTGAGGCTGCGGGATGGGCCGTGATCTAACAAATGAAGTAGCAAGATGCTTGCAAATCGCCGGAGAAGCGAACGTCGGGTGTGCAGCCGGCTCGCCAAGATTCATTTTGGCGCGGGCTCGCTGCCGCGGGACTGCACGATCACGGATATTTCGGACGGGGGTGTGAAAGTGGTGGCGGAATTCCTGGAAGTGCCGCCGCAATTCACCATCATCTTCGCGCCTGACTATTCCCGCCAGTGCCGCCTGCGCTGGCGCATCGGCTGCGAGTTCGGCGCCGAGTTCGTCGATTAGGCCGCAAGGGCGGCCCTCCTTAACGGGACTTTAGCGTTAATGGGTCAGCATCTCTGATCAGTTGCCGAGTGATCAGAGTATGTCCAAGCGTTCGTCCCTCGCCGCACCGGCGAGATTCCTGCTTCCCGCGCTCCTGGTGCTCGGCCTCGGTGGCTGCCAGACAGCCGGCATCGACGATGTCACCGGCGCGCTCGGCGCCAAGTCGGAACCGGTCGGCAGGGCCGACACCAAGTCCGACATGGACGCGCTTCGCGAGCGCTATCGCGCCAGGCCCGGCGATCCCGGTGTCGCGCTCGCCTACGGCAAGGCGCTGCGCGAGTCCGGTCAGCGCGCGCAAGCCGTCGCGGTGCTGGAGCAGGCCGTGCTCGGCCATCCCAGCAACAAGGCGCTGCTCGCCGGCTATGGCCGCGCGCTTGCCGACAACGGCAATTTCCAGCAGGCCTTCGACGTCCTCAGCCGTGCGCATGCGCCGGAAGATCCGGACTGGCGTATCCTGTCGGCGCAGGGCGCGGCGCTCGATCAGCTCGGCCGCAACGAGGAGGCGCAGCAATATTACGCCGCGGCGTTGAAGATCGTGCCGAACGAGCCGACCGTGCTGTCCAATCTCGGCCTGTCCTACATGCTGCAAAACAATCTGCCGAAGGCCGAACAGGTGCTCGGCCGCGCTTATCAGCGCAATCAGAATGATGCACGGGTCCGCGCCAATCTCGCGCTCGTGCTGGGATTGCAAGGCCGCGAGGCCGAGGCCGAAATCCTCGTGAAGGCCGATCTGCCGCCCGATCAGGCGGCGGAAAAGGTCACGGCGCTGCGGCAGCTGCTGGCGAGGAAGCAGCAGCGGGCGGACAAGTAGCCCGCTCTTTCCAGCTTCTTGTTTTGCCGCGTTTTCGTGACGCGACGCGGTATCCACTGCGCTCGAAAACGCATCTGCCGCTACGACGCCTTGCGATGCGGGGCTGATCCGCGCCCCGACCTGCCCTTCAGCTTTTTCAGGAGCGGCTCGAGCAGCGAGCGCTTCGGCTTCTTCACCTCGCCGCGGCCGGCGAGGCGGTTCGCCATGTTCTGGAACAGAAGCGTGGTGCGGTGGGTCTTGGAGACCTCCGCGATCATCTGGCCGTTATTGGCCGCGGTCGAGAACAGTTTCGAATCGAACGGGATCACCGCGATCGGCTGGCTCTCCATGGTCTTGGCAAACGCCTTGACCTCGATCTCCGCGCGCTTGTGCATGCCGACCTGGTTGAGGCAGTACAGCGGCGGGCGATCATTGGGGCGTGCCGCCTTCAGCACGGTCAGCATGTTCTTGGTGTTGCGCAGGTTCGCGAGATCGGGCTCGGCCACGATCACGATGTCGTCGGCATTCACCAGCGCGCGCCGCGTCCAGCCGGACCATTGATGGGGAACGTCGAGCACGATGCAGGGGGTGGTCATGCGCAGCGTGTCGAACACCGCATCGAAGGCTTCGGCACCGAAATCATAGACGCGGTCGAGCGCAGCCGGCGCCGCCAGCAGGCTGAGGCGATCGGTGCATTTGGCGAGCAGGCGCTCCATCAGCGCCGTGTCCGGCCGGTCCTGCGACAGCACCGCATTGGCGATGCCCTGCACCGGATCCTGGTTGTAGTCGAGGCCCGCCGTGCCGAAGGCGAGGTCGAGATCGATCACGACCGAATCGAGCGCGAGGTCTCGGGCGATGGTCCAGGCTACATTGTGCGCGACGGTGGACGCGCCGACGCCGCCCTTGGCGCCGACCACAGCGATGACGCGGCCGGTGATGATGGCCTCGGAAGCCGAGAACAGGCTGCAGATCGAGCGAACGACGTCGAGCGTCTCGACCGGGCCGACCACGTAGTCGTTGACGCCGCGGCGCACCAGCTCGCGATAGGGCGCGGTGTCGTTGGGATTGCCGATCACGACCACGCGGGTGCCGGGATCGCAGACGCCGGCGAGGTCGTCCAGGCCCTCGAGGATGTCGCGCGTGCCGTCGGACTCGATGACGATCACATTGGGCGTCGGCATCGATTCATAGACCTCGATCGCCGCCGCTAGGCCGCCGTCCTTGACGGTGAGGTGGGCCTTGGCGAGCCGGCGATCCTCGCCCGCCGCGGACACCGCCTTGAGCGTCTGCTCGGTCTCGCAAAAAGCCTGCACCGAAATACGAGGAACCGGTGCAATGTGTTCCTCGGGGTGCCGTGGATCGTCCGATTCGTCGTCGTCGAAGCTTGTCATCTGCCGGTGTCGCTGAGTTTGGCCTTGTCGGATTCGGGTGAGGGCGTCGCGGTCGGCGTGCCCTTGCGGTAACGGTCGAAGGCGATGTTGCGCCGTGCGGTATAGGCGGGCGTCTCGGCGCGCGGCTGCTCGAGATCGGCCGGGTTGTCGATCATGGCCGCGAGATTGCGCTGGCTGGCGCAGCCCAGATTGAAGTAGGGCCGGTTCTCGTTGTAGCCGGGATCGAGGATGGAGGGGCCGACGTCTTCCGGCCACAGCCCGCAGGGGCCGGCGACGGCCGCGATCTTCGAATAGCTCAGGCGGATGGTGGGCAGCAGCCCGGGATCCTCGGGGCGGTAGGGATGCTGGACGATGGCACGCGACGGCACGCCGCCGGACGCGAGCACGGACCGGATTTCCTGATAGGTCGCAGCAGCCGCGCGCGAATTCGTCGTGTCGGTGGGCACGTCGACGACGACGGAGCCGGTGCCTTCGCGCACCCAGTCCCGCGCGATGCCCACGACGTCCGAATGCTGTGCGGCCGAGAGGCCGCCTCTCGCCTTACCGACGAAGATCACGATCGAGCGCTTGCCCTCCTGCACCGCGATCGGGTGACGCTGGCGATAATCGGTCGGCACCGTCTGGGTGACGATCTCGCCGGTGGTGTTGCAGGCGCCCAGCATGACGGAGATCCCCGCCAGTGCCAGCACCACGCCCAGATTGCGACGTCGATCGGCTGTCGTCTTCGTCATCGCCTCATCCCCTCCTGCCCCAATTCCTGCCCCGGTCCCCAGGCCGCGCGTTCGTCTCAGTCGATGATGAAGCCGAAATCACCAGGCGCGCCGTTGATCGGATCGACCCGGCGCGCGATGCCATAGAGGCGGTTCATGCGGCCGAGCAGCGCCGTCTGCGCGTCCGAGGCCGGCGCGAAGCCGTCGTCGGGCCGCGACAATTCCTTCTGGGCGACCGCACGCACCACATAGGGCGTCACGATCACCATCAGCTCGGTCTCGTTGTTGACGAAGTCCCGGCTGCGGAACAGTGCGCCGATGATCGGCACCTGGTCGACGCCGGGCAGGCCGTTGATCGCCTGCTTGGTCTGCTGCTGGATCAGGCCGGCCATGGCCATCGAACCGCCCGAAGGGATTTCCAGCGTCGTCTCGGCGCGGCGGGTCTGGATCGAGGGAATGGTGATCGAGTTGTTCGTTGTCGCAGAGACCGCCTGCGTCAACGTGATCGAGTTCGTGTTCGACAGCTCCGAGACCTCGGTCATCACGCGCAGGCTGATGCGACCCTCGCTGAGCACGACCGGGGTGAAGTTCAGGGAGATGCCGAACTTCTTATAGGTGACCTGGGTGGCACAGGAGCGGGTAACCGGATCGCAGGTGTAGCCTGCGGGGATCGGGAACTCGCCGCCGGCAACGAACGTGGCGGATTCGCCGGAGATCGCGGTCAGGCTCGGCTCGGCCAGCGTTCGCATGACACCGGCACTTTCCATCGCCCGCATCGTGGCGCTGACGGTGGCGACTCCGTTGGAGAGGCCGGCGACGCCGAGCCCGTTGCTGCCGACGATCGGCCCGCCCGAGACCGGGAACGGGTTTGAATTGTTGAAATTCACCACGGCCGTGCCGGCGTTCAGGCTGGCGCTGAGATCGACGCCCAGCTGCTTGACGATGTCGCGGCGGACTTCGCCGACCACGACCTTGAGCATCACCTGGTCGCGGCCGCGTACGACGATGTTGTTGACGACCTTGTCCGGGCCGCCGACGAGTTTTGCGGCGACGTCGCCGGCCTGCTGGGCCTCGACCGGGCTCGACACCGAGCCGGTCAGCATCACGCTGTCGCCGACGCCTTCGATCTGCACGCCCGGCAAGGACTGGCGCAGCGCCGTGCGCATGCCGTTGAGATCGCGCTTCACGGCGATGTCGTAGGAAGCGACCTGCTGGCCGTCGGCGCTGAAGAACACGACGTTGGTCTGGCCGACCTGGCCGCCGATGATGTAGGCGCGCTGCGCCGAGCGGACCACCGCGTTGGCGATCTTGGGGTCGGCCACGAGCACGTCCTTGACCTCGCGCGGCAGGTCGATGACGACGGACTTGCCGACGCCGAGCGACAGGAATCGCGTCCTCGCCGGCGCCACCGTCGAGACCGGTGACACGCCGAGGTCCGGCGCTTGCATCGGCGCCTGGTCGCCAACAGGCGCATCCGCAGCGCTGACGACGTCAGAGGCCGCGAGCAGCCCCAGCATCAACATCGTCCCCGCCAGGAACGAGCGCGCGCGCTTCCCCCGAATGCGCAGGCTCGTCCGATCACCCCGGTAACTCATGCTATCCCCATCACTTCTGTGACGTCAGTTGTCGTGCCTGCACGCCGAAACGGATCACGTTCACGCCGCCCTGGCGCTTGACCGCCTGGTCCTCGGGCGTGCCGTCGACTGCGTTGGCATCGACGATGCTGCGCAGCGCGAGTGTCAGCGTGCCGCCCTGGCGTGCGGCCGAGAGCGTTGCGACCTGGTCGGGCCGGAGCTCGAGCGTGACGGTCTTGCCGATCACGGCGTTCTGGCCGTCCTTTTCCTTCGGCGCCTGGTCGATCGCGAGCACCCGGATGTTGATGAGAATGACCTCGGACAGGATGAGGTCGTTGCCGCCGGTCGGACCATCGTTGTTGCCGTCGGGATTCTTCAGGCGGCGGGTCAGGATGATGTCGACGCGGTCATTCGGAAGGATGAAGCCGCCGGCGCCCGTTTCGGCCGAAATCTCGGTGGAGACGGCGCGCATCCCGGACGGCAGGATCGCGGCCATGAAGCCGGAGCCTTCGGCCCTGACCAGCTTCTGCTCGCGGATCGGCTCGCCCTGCATCAACGGCACGCGTGCGATCGAGCCGGCGATCTGGGTCTGCGCGTCGGGCCTGCCGTCGCGGCGGATGAAGGCGCTGCTCGCAGTCGCGGCCGGCCAGGCCTGCCATTGCAGATCATCGGGCTTTACGGCCTGGCCGAGCTGGATATCGTTCTTCGCGACGAGCACCTCGACCGTCGGCAGCTTCTCGGCGACGGGAAGGACAGGCGCGGGGTTGTTGTCGAAGCCGCTCGCCAGATACGCAGCGACGCCGCCGGCGCCCAGTGCGATGACGAGAACGACAATGCGTGCGGTGTTCATGCGCCTCTACTCTTACGCGGGGCACTCGAACTGCACTTTGCGTGTTCCCCCGCGTCGATGAGTAGGGAGCAAAAGTATAAGGGGTGTTGCGAGGCCGAATGCGATGGCCGGCCGCGATGCTGGTTTTGGGCGGATGGTGAACGTGGCGTTATTCGATCGGCCAGCGGCTCCGTAGTTTCACGCAGTGCGTCCCCTGCGTTCGAACGAACGCGGGCGGCTTCATGGTGAATGGGTGGTTAGCGACGAGGATGGCGACGGCCTACCGGGATGCCAATGAGATCGCAGGGGCGCGCCACAGAATCGCTGTCGTCCCTGCAAACGCAGGGACCCATACCGCGTGATCGCTCGGTTGCGAAAAATAGAAGTACCAACGAGGAGTCTTCGCCAAACCACGCCCTGTAGCTACGGGTCCCGGATCGGCGCTCCGCTTCGCTGCGCTTGTCCGGGACGACGGCGGGGAGAGGTTGCAGGCCCCCCAACGCAATCATTGCAAAGCGCTACTTCTTCCGCTTCCGCTCGATCACGTCCCAGATCCTCGCCGCGACGTCGGGGCCGCCGAGCCGCGAGATGGCGCGGATGCCGGTCGGCGAGGTGACGTTGATCTCGGTGAGGTTGCCGTTGATGACGTCGATGCCGACGAACAGGAGGCCGCGCTCGCGCAGCGCCGGACCGACGGTGGCGCAGATCTCGCGCTCGCGCGGGGTGAGCTCGGTCTCCTGGGCCGCGCCGCCGCGCACCATGTTGGAGCGGAGGTCGTCGGCGGCCGGCACGCGGTTCACCGCGCCGGCGAACTCGCCGTCGACCAGGATGATGCGCTTGTCGCCGTGCTTCACCTCGGGGATGAATTGCTGGATCACCCAGGGCTCCCTGAACGTCACCGAGAACATGTCGAACAGCGAGCCAAAATTCATGTCCTGCGGCATCACGCGGAACACCGCCGCGCCGCCATGTCCGTGCAGCGGCTTCATGACGACGGCGCCGTACTTGTCGCGAAACGAGTTGATCTCATCGAGGTCGCGCGAGATCAGCGTCGGCGGCATCAGCTGCGGAAAATTCATCACGAACAGCTTCTCCGGCGCGTTGCGCACGGAGGCGGGATCGTTGACGACCAGCGTCTTCGGATGGATGCGCTCCAGGAAATGTGTCGAGGTGATGTAGGCGAGGTCGAACGGCGGGTCCTGGCGGAGCAGCACCACGTCAAAGCCGTTCAGCGCTTCGCGCCTGGGCTCGCCCAAGGTGAAGTGGTCGCCGGGCTCGTCGCGCACGGTCAGGAGCTGAACCGGCGCGACCAGCTCTCCACCGACCATCGAGAGCTTGTCGGGCGTGTAATAGGACAGGCCATGGCCGCGCTTCTGCGCTTCCAGAAGCAGCGCAAAGGTGGAATCGCCCTTGATGTTGATGCGGGCGATGGGATCCATCTGGACGGCGACATTGAGTTTCATGATCTGCCTTTCAGGTCGAGGCGTCGAATGCCGCCAACACATGGCGCGGAAGCGAGCGCGGCGCAATCAGCATGGCGTCGAATCGCAATTCGAATTCGGCATGCTCGGGATGCGCTACGAGCCAGCCTTGCGCGGCGTCGATGATGCGCTGCTGCTGGCGCGGCGTCACCGCGAAAGCGGCATCGTCCAGGCTCGCCCGCGCCTTGACCTCCACGAAAGCGATCAGGTTGCGGCGGCGCGCCACGATGTCGATCTCGCCATGCGGGGTGCGGTAGCGCTTGGCGAGGATGCGGTAGCCCTTGGCCATCAGATAGGCCGCGGCGCGGCTCTCCGCGGAAATGCCGGTGCGGAACGCGGCGACGCGCTCGGGCGAGGCAACCTTCGGTTCCCTGGGGATCTCAGTCTTCGCCATCGCCGCCCCGAAGATCCTTTGCGAGCGCGAGCGCGCGGGCATAGACCTCGCGGCGCGGCCGGCCCGACAGTGCGACCGCATGCGCCACGGCATCCTTGACGCTGTTTGCGGCAAGCTGCTCGCGCAAGAGCCCGTCCAGCGCTTCCGATGCCAGCACGTCGGCGTCCGCTGCGGGCGGGCCGATCACCAGAACGAACTCGCCGCGCGTCTCGGGCGCATCGGCTTGCCGCGCGAGCTCGGCGAGCGGCGCACGCCTGACCTCCTCGTGCAACTTCGTCAGCTCGCGGCAGACCGCGGCCTCGCGTTCGCCCATGATCTCGGCGAGATCGTCCAAGGTGGCCTGCATCCGGTTGCCCGACTCGAACATCACCAGCGTCGCGTCGATGCGCGCAAGCTCGGCCAGGCGTGCGCGGCGGGCCGCGGATTTCGCCGGCAGGAAACCCTCGAAGAAGAAGCGGTCGGTCGGCAGCGCGGCGACGGACAGAGCTGCCAGCACCGAGGACGGGCCGGGCAGCGCGTGCACCGGATGGCCGGCGGCGCAGACCTCGCGCACCAGCTTGAAGCCGGGATCGGAGATCAGCGGCGTACCGGCGTCCGACACCAGCGCGACCGAGCCGCCTTGCGCCAGCGCCTCCAGAATCTTTGGACGCGCCGCTTCCGCATTGTGCTCGTGATAGGGCTTGAGCTGCGCCGCAATCGCATAGCGTTCGGTCAGGCGGCGCGTGATGCGGGTGTCCTCGCAGGCGATGACGTCGACGCCGGCGAGCGTCTGAAGCGCCCGCAGGGTGATGTCGCCGAGATTGCCGATGGGTGTCGCGACCAGATAGAGGCCCGGCGCAGCCTTCGGCGCCGCGAGCCGATGGGCGTCGATGGAGAAACCGCGCGAGGCGGCGTCTTGAGCTTCAGGCGTATTTATCGGGGCCGGCTTTGCGCGCATAATGAAGCCAACTTAGGCACGATCCGCAGGGCTGGGAACCGGGTGGTCGAAAAAGTTCGCCCAAGATCGTGCCCAGGTGAGGGGGCGAGGAACGGACGGGAATGTGATCGGCCAGGATCACGTCGAGAGGGAATGAGGGCCATCGCGCCATATTCACGACGGAAACGCCGCCTTGATGCTGAATGAGCGACGGCGAACGGCTGCCGGGACGGGAGGGCGGTCGCGTTAAGCGGCTGTTATCCTTTTGTTTTGGTTAACCGTTTGCCGACAATATGCCTGAATCCGCGGCCTGTGTCGCGGAAGGAATGTCGTGACCGGCCGGCGACGGCGGGTCAGAAGAGAAGCTGCCATGGTGGGCCCGCGTCATCCAAAGTCTCTCGCTCCGGGATCCCGATCGTCGGGGGCCACCCGGCGCACTGCGCTCGGACTGTTGCTCGGTGCGCCCGTGCTGTCGGCCTGCGCCGGCGTGCAGCAAAGTCTCAGCCAGTTCTCCAACCCGTTCTCGAGCTCCGCGCCGCCGGCCCAGCCGGCAGGTCCCCCGCAACAGGCGACGACCGCCGGCACCGGCGGCGTGAAGGTCGGTCTGATCCTGCCGCTTTCGGCCGCCGGCAATGCCGGCCTTGCCGCGCAATCCATGCGCAACGCCGCCGAGATGGCGCTGGCCGAGTTCCAGAATCCGAACATCCAGCTCCTGATCAAGGACGACAATGGCAGCCCGCAAGGCGCACAAACCGGCGCGCAGCAGGCGGTCGACGAAGGCGCCGAGATCATCCTCGGGCCGCTGTTCGCGCAGTCGGTGCCGGCGGTGGCGCAGGTCGCGCGCACGCGCGGCATTTCCGTCATCGCCTTCTCGACCGATTCCAGCATCGCCGGACGCGGCGTCTATCTGCTCTCGTTCCTGCCGGAGTCGGACGTCAACCGCATCGTCGACTATTCCGCCAGCATCGGAAAGCGCTCCGTTGCCGTGCTGGTGCCCGACAACGCCTATGGCAATGTCGTCGAAGCGGCGGTGAAGGCGGCGGTGCCGCGGCGCGGCGGGCGCATCGTCGCCTTCGAGAAATACGGCGCCGATCGCGCCACGCCGGCTCGCACCGTGGCGCAGCAGCTCGGCAGCGCGGATGCGCTGTTCATTGCCGATGACGGCGATGCGGTGGTCTCAGTGGCGGATGCGATGACGGCCGCAGGCGCGAATCTGCGCAACATCCAGCTGCTCGGCACCGGCCTGTGGGACAATCCGCGCGTCTATGCCAGCGCCGCGCTGCAGGGCGGCCTCTACGCCGCGCCCGACCCGGCCGGCTTTCGCGCCTTCTCCGGCCGCTATCGCACCAAATATGGCGGCGAGCCGGTGCGCACGGCGACATTGGCCTACGACGCGGTCGCCCTCGTCGCCGCGCTGGCGCGCACGCAAGGTCCCACGCGCTTCTCGCCGGACGTGCTCACCAACCCTTCGGGCTTCGCCGGCATCGACGGCCTGTTCCGCTTCCGCGCAGACGGCACCAACGAGCGCGGGCTCGCGGTGATGAAGGTGACGCAGGGTGGCGGCGTTGCGGTCGCAGGCTCGCCGAAGAGTTTTGGGGCGTAGCTCAGGACGACGTGCCGTAGGGTGGGCAAAGCGAAGCGTGCCCACGCATTTTTGCGATCGAGAGAGATGGTGGGCACGACGCAAGTGCGCCTTTGCCCACCCTACAAGATCTCGCTACGCCGCCAGATCCGCGACCACCGCATCCAGCACCGGAAATCCGCTGCTGGTTACGCGCAGCCGTCCGGTCGCATCGACCGTGATCGCGCCTTCCTCGCGCAGCAGCGCGATGCGGCGGGGGTCGAGCGGGCGGCCGGAGAGGGCGGTGTAGCGCTCGGGGTCGATGCCCTCGGCAAGGCGCAATCCCATCAGCAGGAATTCGTCGGCGCGCTCCTCGCTGTTGAGGCGCTCGTCGGTGACGACGCCGTGGCCGTTGGTCTCGACGCGCAGCAGCCAGGCCTCGGGACGCTTCTCGGTGGCGGTGGCGTGGCGCACGCCGTCGATGTCGAGGCGGCCGTGCGCGCCGGGGCCGATGCCGGCATATTCCTCGCCGCGCCAGTACACCAGATTGTGCCGGCACTCGGCGCCGCGCCGGGCGTGATTGGAGATCTCGTAGGCGGGCAGACCCAGCTTGTCGCAGGTCTCCTGCGTGACGTCGTAGAGCGCGCGCGCGACCGCTTCGTCCGGCGTCTTCAATTTGCCGGCCTGGTGCAGGCCGAAGAACGGCGTGCCTTCCTCGATCGTCAATTGATAGAGCGACAGATGCTCGGCCGCTTCATCGATCGCAAGACGCAGTTCGTCGGCCCACATCGCCGGCGTCTGGTCGGGACGGGCGTAGATCAGGTCGAACGAATAGCGGTCGAACGAGCGGCGTGCGATGGCGACGGCATCGAGCGCCTCGCGCGCGCTGTGCATGCGGCCGAGCGCCTTCAGCGAGGCGTCGTCGAGCGCCTGCACGCCGAGCGAGACGCGGTTGACGCCGGCGGTACGATAGCCGGCGAAGCGCGTGGCCTCGACGCTGGTCGGGTTCGCTTCCAGCGTGACTTCGACGTCGCCTGCGACGGTCCAGTGCTTGCCGATCGCATCGAGCACGGCGCCAACCGTTGCGGGCTGCATCAAAGACGGCGTGCCGCCACCGAGGAAGATCGAGGTGACCTCACGCCCGGGCGCGCGCTCGGCGGTCGCAGCGATCTCGCGAGCAAAGGCCGCAGCGAAGCGCGCCTCGTCGATTGCGGCGTGGCGAACGTGGCTGTTGAAGTCGCAATAGGGACATTTCGACAGGCAGAACGGCCAGTGCACGTAGACGCCAAAGGCTTCGGATTCTTGTTTTGACGCGTTTTCCCGGCGCGAACCGGTGTCCACTTCGCTCGAAAACGCTCTAGCGCGGCTCAAGGCAGATCTCCGCCAGTTTCACGAAGGCGCGGGCGCGGTGCGACAGGCCGAGGCCAAGCGGCGGCAGGCCGTGCTTCTCGATGCTCTCCATCTCGCCGAAGGTGCGGTTGTGGCCGTCGGGCAGGAACATCGGGTCGTAGCCGAAGCCGGCATTCCCGCGCGGCGGCCAGACCAGCGTGCCGTCGACGCGCGCCTCGACCTGTTCGAGATGATCGTCGGGCCAGGCGACGCAGAGCGCCGAGACGAAGTGCGCTTTGCGCTTGTCCGGCGTGGAGGCGCCGCGCTCCTGCAACAGGCGCTCGATCTGCGCCATCGCCGCGTTGAAATCCTTGGAGGGGCCGGCCCAGCGCGCGCTGTAGATGCCTGGCGCGCCGTCGAGCGCGTCGACGACGATGCCGGAATCGTCGGCGAAGGCGGGTAGCCTTGCTGCTTGCGCCGCCGCGATCGCCTTGATGGCGGCGTTGCTGCGGAAATCGGTGCCGGTCTCGTCCGGCTCGGATAGGCCGAGCTCTCCTGCCGACACCGCCTCGATGCCGTACGGCGCAAGCAGCTCCCGCATCTCGGCGAGCTTGCCGGGATTATGGGTGGCGATGACGAGCCTGTCCGTGATTCGGCGGTGCATGGCCTATTGACTACGCCACAGCCAGTTTCTGCAAGTCCACCAGACGCGCGACGCCCTTGCGGGCCAGCGCCATCAGCGCCAGGAGCTCGGCTTCGGTGAACGGCTCGCGTTCCGCGGTGCCCTGCACCTCGATGATGCGGCCATCGCCGGTCATGACGAAATTGGCATCGGTCTCGGCCTCGGAATCCTCGGCGTAGTCGAGATCGAGCACCGGCGTGCCGTTGTAGATGCCGCAGGAGATCGCGGCGACGTTGTCGCGCAGCACGTTGGCCTTGACCATGTTGCGCGCCTTCATCCAGTTGACGCAATCGGCGAGCGCGACCCAGGCCCCCGTGATCGAGGCCGTGCGCGTGCCGCCGTCGGCCTGAAGCACGTCGCAATCGACCGTGATCTGGCGCTCGCCGAGCGCTTCGAGATTGATGATGGTGCGGAGCGAGCGGCCGATCAGGCGCTGGATCTCGACGGTGCGGCCGCTCTGCTTGCCGGCGGAGGCTTCGCGGCGGGTCCGTTCCGAGGTCGCGCGCGGCAGCATGCCGTATTCGGCGGTGACCCAGCCGCGGCCCTGGCCCTTCAGCCACGGCGGCAGGCGGTCCTCCAGCGTGGCGGTGACCAGCACGTGGGTGTCGCCGAATTTCACCAGGCAGGAACCTTCCGCATACTTCACCACGCCGCGCTCCAGCGTCACGGGGCGCAATTCGTCGGGCTCACGGCGGCTTGGCCGCATGGGAAATCCTCCAAAACTCACGGGAAAAGGCTGCTCGCGGTGCTTGTAGGTGCGGCGGGGATGGGCGGCAAGGCTTTTTCACCCCCTGATTTCGCGGCCGCAAACGCCACGCTTGTCAGAAGGGTCTGGGATAGACAAATTACGAGTATCTGAGAGGAGTTACCGTCTGTGGCCCATCACGATCCGATCCATCTGATCGCGCCGCGCGCAGGCCTCGCCCAGCTCAACGAGCGTTCCCGCGATATTTTTCGTCAAATTGTCGAAAGCTATCTCGCGACCGGCGAGCCTGTCGGCTCGCGCAACATTTCCCGCCTGATCGCCATGCCGCTGTCGCCGGCGTCGGTCCGTAACGTCATGTCCGATCTGGAACAGCTCGGCCTGATCTATGCCCCGCACACCTCGGCCGGCCGGTTGCCGACGGAACTCGGCCTGCGCTTCTTCGTCGATGCCCTGATGCAGGTCGGCGACCTCAATGAGGCCGAGCGGCAGTCGATCCAGAGCCAGCTCTCCTCGGTCGGCGAGGCGCAGTCGGTCGAGGCGGCGCTGGACCAGGCCTTGATGCGGCTCTCCGGCCTGACCCGGGCTGCCGCCGTGGTGTTGACGCCAAAATCCAATGCGCGGCTGAAGCACATCGAATTCGTCCGCCTGGAACCGGAGAAAGCGTTGGTCATCCTCGTCGGCGAGGACGGCCAGGTGGAAAACCGCGTGCTGGCGCTGCCGCCCGGGGTTCCCTCCTCTGCGCTCACCGAAGCCGGCAATTTCCTCAATGCGCGGATTCGCGGCCGCACGCTGGCCGAGGCGCGGCTCGAGCTCGAGACGGCACTTGGAGAGGCCCGTGCCGAGCTCGATCAGCTGACGCAGAAGGTGATCTCGGCCGGCATCGCCAGCTGGTCCGGCGGCGAAAACGAGGATCGCCAGCTGATCGTCCGCGGCCATGCCAATCTGCTTGAAGATCTGCATGCGCTGGAGGATCTGGAACGCGTTCGCCTGTTGTTCGACGATCTCGAGACCAAGCGCGGCGTGATCGACCTGCTCGGCCGCGCCGAGACCGCCGAGGGCGTGCGCATCTTCATCGGCAGCGAGAACAAGCTGTTCTCCCTGTCGGGGTCCTCCACCATCATCTCGCCCTATCGGGATGCCGCCGGCCACATCGTCGGCGTTCTCGGGGTGATCGGGCCGACGCGGCTGAATTATGCCCGCGTGATCACGACGGTGGACTACGCCGCCCGCATCGTCAGCCGCCTTCTGGGGGGCTGACCGGCGTTTCCGCCGATCACGGGCGCTTGATTTTCGCAAGCTTAGGCACGATATCCGGGCCAACAATCCCTGGAAACGAGTTCGAGATTAGAGCCGATGACCGATCGAGACCGGCAACCCGAAGACACGGCTGCAGCGACCGGCGAGCCCGTGGTGTCAAAGCCCTACATCATGCCCGACGATCCCGAGCCCGGCTCGGTCGAGACGGTGCAGAAGGAAGCCGCCGAGGCGCGCGACCGCATGCTGCGGACGCTGGCCGAGATGGAGAATCTGCGCAAGCGCACCACCAAGGAGGTCGCCGACGCCCGTCTCTACGGTATCACCGGCTTTGCCCGCGACGTGCTCGACATCGCCGACAATCTTCAGCGCGCGCTCGATGCCGTTCCGGCCGAAGCGCGTGCCGCGGCCGATCCCGGCCTGACCTCGCTGATCGAGGGCGTCGAGCTCACCGAGCGCTCGCTGCTCAACGCGCTGGAAAAGCACGGCGTGAAGAAATTCGATCCGCAGGGCCAGAAGTTCGACCCGAACTTCCAGCAGGCGATGTTCGAAGTGCCCGATGCGTCGGTGCCGTCGGGCACCGTGGTGCAGGTCGTGCAGGCCGGCTACACCATCGGCGAGCGCGTGCTGCGCCCGGCGCTGGTCGGTGTCGCCAAGGGCGGTGCGAAGGCAGCCCCCGCCGCCAACAACAATGAATCGAACGGCGCGCCGAACTGATCGATCCTCATGGTGAGGAGGCGCCAAGCGCCGTCTCGAACCATGTAGGCCCCGGCAGTTGCGGCTCGGCCTTCATCCTTCGAGGCGCGCGCGAACAAGCGCGCTCCTCGAGCGAAGGAGGGAGCGCATCTCGCTTGCGGATGCAAGCTATCCCTTCGGCTGGATGCCGTCGCGGACGGCGCGGAAGCGGGTGAAGGCGGGCAGCCACTGGTCGCGTGGGGCGCTGGCGATGATGCGCAATGATGCGCCGCCAGTTGAGAAGCGGATCCACTGCACCACGGTCACAGGGATCTTGTCCTTGCCGCTGACGCCATCGATCCGGGTCTCGAAACCCTGCTGGCCGTTGATGCGAATCGGCTCGGACATGGTGATGCGCGACTCGCGCACGCCGGGAATCTGGAGCGCCGCCTCCTGGGCGAAGCGGGCGCGGTCGTCGGCGGCTTGCGGGGTGGCGCCGATCACGCCGAGAATCATGAACGGCTTCGACTCGTAACCCGTGCTCTCATCGCCGTCGGCGAGGATGATGCTGCTGCCCGGCGCGAGCGTTCGGATGTCCTTGAAGTTGGCGAGATCGGTGATCTTGAACGGCATCAGCGCGATCTGCTCTTCAGCCGAGACCTGCCTGCGGGTGACGGCGCTCGCAAACATCTGCCGCACCGCTTCATCCGTGTAGATCTTGGTCGCATTCTCCGGGATCTGCACCGCGACATAGCCGGAGAAGCCGGCGCCGGGCACGATCATCGAATAGCGCTTCACCGGGGTATCGCCGGCCTTGCCGCTTTCGGTGGTGAAATAGGCGAGGCCTGCGGGGCTCTCGATCTTGTCTTGCGTGACGCCATTGGTCCCGGCGGGATTGGAATTGAAGGCGCTAACGACCTCGCCATAGGCCGCCGGCGGCAGTTCGGTGACCAGCACCTTGACGCTGCCATCCTCGCTCTCGAAGCCCGGAAAGGTCTTGGCCGTGCTGAGGCCGATCAACGGCACCATGCCGAGGCGCAAGCCAGGTGGGAAAACGGCGTCGGCGGCGAGGGCCGGAAACGCGGAGGCGGCGAGGAGGGCCAGCGCGGCGAGGGGGCGGATCAGCTTCATGGGCACTCTGATTGGTTCACATTGAGGCCGTTCGATGGTCGGCCGCCGGGCCGCTTTGTCGCGCGAAGCAGCTACGCCGGCTGTCCGGCCGGTTCGCCTTTTAGCGGGTTTGGCCTTGCCGCAACAGGGCCGGGCCTGTCGCGGCCAGCGGGGGCTTGCCGAGGCCCGAACCTGTTAATAATTCCTCACCCGCAAGGGCGGCGGAGCCCGGACATCATCTTTCAAAACCCGATGTTTTCGCGGCAGAAACGTAGCTTCGGTCCTTGCGGGCCCCTCCCCCCCTCCTATATGAGCCTCAATCATCGCAATATCGCGGATGTTTGATCTTAGGGGGTTTCGGTTCGGGTGCCTTCTGGGCCCAGCCAACCTGCCGCAAAAAGAAGGGTATCAGGACCATGGGAAAGGTCATTGGGATCGACCTCGGCACCACGAATTCGTGCGTCGCCGTGATGGATGGCAAGAACGCGAAAGTCATCGAGAATTCCGAAGGCATGCGCACGACGCCTTCGATCGTCGCCGTGACGGATGACGGCGAGCGCCTCGTCGGCCAGCCGGCCAAGCGCCAGGCCGTCACCAATCCCGAGCGCACCTTCTTCGCAGTGAAGCGCCTCATCGGCCGCCGCTACGACGACCCGATGGTCGAGAAGGACAAGAAGCTTGTCCCGTACAAGATCGTGAAAGCCTCCAACGGCGACGCCTGGGTCGAGGCCGACGGCCAGACCTACTCGCCCTCGCAGGTCTCGGCGTTCATCTTGCAGAAGATGAAGGAGACCGCGGAAGCCCATCTCGGTCAGAAGGTCGATCAGGCCGTCATCACCGTTCCCGCCTACTTCAACGACGCCCAGCGCCAGGCGACCAAGGACGCCGGCAAGATCGCGGGCCTCGAAGTGCTGCGCATCATCAACGAGCCGACCGCGGCCGCGCTCGCCTATGGCCTCGACAAGACCAAGGCCGGCACCATCGCCGTGTACGACCTCGGCGGCGGCACCTTCGATATCTCCATTCTCGAAATCGGCGACGGCGTGTTCGAGGTGAAGTCGACCAACGGCGACACCTTCCTCGGCGGCGAAGACTTCGACATGCGCCTCGTGGGCTATCTGGCCGACGAGTTCCAGAAGGAGCAGGGCATCAACCTGCGCAACGACAAGCTCGCGTTGCAGCGCCTGAAGGAAGCCGCTGAGAAGGCCAAGATCGAGCTGTCCTCGACGACGCAGACCGAGATCAACCTGCCGTTCATCACCGCGGACCAGACCGGCCCGAAGCATCTGACGATGAAGCTCACCCGCGCCAAGTTCGAGGCGCTGGTCGACGACCTCATCCAGAAGACGGTCGAGCCCTGCCGCAAGGCGCTGAAGGATGCCGGCGTTACCGCCGGTGAGATCGGCGAGGTCGTGCTGGTCGGCGGCATGTCGCGCATGCCGAAGGTCCAGGAAGTCGTGAAGCAGCTGTTCGGCAAGGAGCCGCACAAGGGCGTCAACCCGGACGAAGTCGTGGCGATCGGCGCCGCGATCCAGGCCGGCGTGCTCCAGGGCGACGTCAAGGACGTGCTGCTGCTCGACGTGACCCCGCTGTCGCTGGGCATCGAGACGCTGGGCGGCGTGTTCACCCGCATCATCGACCGCAACACCACGATCCCGACCAAGAAGAGCCAGGTGTTCTCGACGGCTGAAGACAATCAGAATGCCGTCACCATCCGGGTCTTCCAGGGCGAGCGTGAAATGGCGGCCGACAACAAGATGCTCGGCCAGTTCGACCTGATGGGCATCCCGCCGGCTCCGCGCGGCATGCCGCAGATCGAGGTGACCTTCGACATCGACGCGAACGGCATCGTCAACGTCTCGGCCAAGGACAAGGCCACGGGCAAGGAGCAGCAGATCCGCATCCAGGCCTCGGGTGGTCTGTCGGAAGCCGACATCGAGAAGATGGTCAAGGACGCCGAGGCCAATGCCGAGGCGGACAAGAAGCGCCGCGAGGCCGTGACCGCCAAGAACGAGGCCGACGGCCTGGTGCATTCGACCGAGAAGGCGCTGGCCGAGCACGGTTCGAAGGTCGCCGAGAGCGAGCGCCGCGCCATCGAGGATGCCGTCAGCGACCTCAAGGAAGCGCTGAAGGGCGACGATGCCGAGGCGATCAAGGCCAAGACGCAGACGCTGGCGCAGGCTTCGATGAAGCTCGGCGAGGCCATGTACAAGCAGCAGGCCGAGGCCGACGCCAAGAAGGATGCGGCCAAGGACGACGTCGTCGATGCGGAGTTCACCGAAGTCGACGACGACAAGAACAACAAGAAGTCCGCCTGAACCCCGAGAGGGTGATGATGCGGACGGCTTGGACCCCACACGCAGTGCCGGCCTCCTCCTTCGCGGGGGAGGCCGTCGTGTCGGGGCGGGCGGGCAAGGCGCCCACAATGATCGATCAATTCCCAGCCGTTATTCTCAGCGCTGCCCTGCTGCCCTCTGCCGCAAGGTCGAAGGGCGCCTATATCGTTGCGTGGCAACGTTGTTTCGCCCCAACTTGAATCGCGATTGGATAGACCGAGCTCAGCATGTCCACGTCCACCAAGCGCTGCTATTACGAGACCCTCGAAGTCGAACGTGATGCCGACGAATCCAGGCTGAAATCGTCATTCCGCAAGCTGGCGATGAAATTCCACCCCGACCGCAATCCCGGGGATGAGACCAGCGAAGTCAAGTTCAAGGAAATCAACGAGGCGTACGAGGTCCTGAAGGACAAGGACAAGCGCGCCGCCTATGACCGTTACGGCCACGCCGCCTTCGAGCAGGGCGGCGGCTTTGGCGGCGGCGCCGGCTTCGGTGCGGGCTTCGCCTCCTCCTTCTCGGACATTTTTGAAGACCTGTTCGGCATGGCCGGACAGCGCGGCCGCGGCGGCCGCGAGCGCGGCGCCGACCTGCGCTACAACATGGAAATCACCCTCGAGGAAGCTTTCGGCGGCAAGACCGCACAGATCGAGATCCCGGTCTCGGTCACCTGCGAGGCCTGCTCGGGCATCGGTGCCAAGGCCGGCACCAAGCCGAAAACCTGCTCGACCTGCGGCGGCGCCGGCCGCGTGCGGCAGTCGCAGGGCTTCTTCACGCTGGAGCGGACCTGTCCCGGCTGCCAGGGGCGCGGCCAGATGATCGAGGACGCCTGCCCGTCCTGCGCGGGACAGGGCCGGGTCACCCGCGAGCGCACGCTATCGGTCAACATTCCGCAAGGCGTCGAGGACGGCACACGGATCAGGCTCGCCGGCGAGGGCGAGGCCGGGGTTCGCGGCGGCCCGCCCGGCGACCTCTACATCTTCCTGTCGCTGGCCCAGCACCAGTTCTTCCAACGCGACGGCGCCGATCTGCATTGCCGCGTGCCGATCTCGATGGTGACGGCCGCGCTCGGCGGCGAATTCGAGGTGCCGACGATCGAGAAGGCCAAGACCAAGGTGAAGGTGCCCGCCGGAACCCAGTCGGGCCGCCGATTCCGCATTGCATCAAAGGGTATGCCGGTGCTGCGCTCGCGACAGATGGGCGACATGTATGTTCAGGTCGTGGTCGAGACCCCGCAGAATCTCACCAAGAAGCAGCAGGAATTGCTGGCCGAGTTCGACAAGCTCTCCTCCGGCAACACCCAGCCGGAATCCGAGGGTTTCTTCGCCAAGGTCAAGGATTTCTTCGGTAATCGGGCGAGTTGACTCGTCTTGACCGTACCGCCTTCGGCCTATACGTCTTTATGACCATTTTCTGACACGCCGCGGTCCCGCGGTCCCGTCCGGTCCCAACATGCCATTGCCATCGTCCGCGCGTGCGTTGAAGAAGCCTCGACTCGATGACGAGGTGCGCTTTCTCAGGTCGTGGATCGAAAAGCCACTGCACATGGGCGCGGTCATGCCGTCAGGCAAGCTGCTGGCGCGGACCATGGCTCATTACGTCGATGTCGATTCGGACGCACCGGTGGTCGAGCTCGGACCCGGCACCGGCGCCATCACCTCCGCGCTGATCGAGCGCGGTGTCGACCAGAAGCGTCTCGTCCTCGTCGAATACAATCCCGGCTTCTGCGCGCTGCTGCGCGACCGCTACCCACAAGCCAAGGTGGTGCAGGGCGATGCCTATCGCCTCCGCGACACGCTCTGGAATGTCTTGAGCGCGCCGGCTAGCGCGGTCGTCTCGGGCCTGCCGCTCGTCACGAAACCGATGCTGACACGGCTGCGGCTCATTCGCGACGCCTTCGCCGCGCTCGCGCCCGGCGCGCCCTTCATCCAGTTCACCTATGCGGTGGTGCCGCCGATCCCGAAATCGCTGCACGGCGTGTCCACAGAGGCCTCGGAACGGATCTGGATGAACCTTCCGCCGGCCCGCGTCTGGGTGTATCGCAAGGACTAGTCTGTCGCCACAATGGTGGCGCGCTCCCTCTCCCGCTTGCGGGGGAGGGTTGGGGTGGGGGTTGTCTCCGTGATGGAGATACTCTCCGATTGGAGAAAGCCCCCTCCCGCCGCGCTTCGCGCGCCGACCTCCCCCGCAGGCGGGAGAGGTGGAACGGAGTTCGCCGCTCGATGTCCGCGCCCAAGATCCTGATCATTCCCGGCTCGCTGCGCACCGGCTCGCACAATGCGAAGCTGGCAGCGGTCGCCGCGTATGAATTCGCTCAGGCTGGCGTCGACGTCACCCGCATCTCGCTGGCCGATTTTCCGCTGCCGATCTACGACGGCGATCTCCAGGCCAAATCCGGCGTGCCCAAGCACGCCATCAATCTCAAGCGCATGATCGGCGCCCATCACGGCGTCCTCATCGTCTCGCCCGAATACAACGCCTCGGTGCCGCCGCTTCTCAAGAACGCGATCGACTGGGTCAGCCGCGTGCACGAGCTGCACGAGGCGCGCGGCGAGGTGTTCCGCAACCGCGTCTTCGCGCTCGCCGGCGCCTCGCAGAGCCGGCTTGGTGCCGCCCGCGCGCTCCAGGCCTTACGGCTGATCCTCTCCTCGTGCCACGCCAATGTGATTGCCAGCCAGCTCACGCTCGCCTTTGCCGACCAGGCCTATGACGATATGGACAGGCTGAAGAATGAGGGCGATATCGCCGCGTTGAAGGAGCTGGTAGCGCAGTTGATCGACGTTTCCCAACGCATGATGTGAGGTGACATGACGCCAGCCGAGATCGCCCCCAAGGACCGCCTGATCGTCCCGCTCGATGTGTCGAGCCCGGAGGCTGCCGAGGCGATGGTCGCAAGGCTCGGCGACAGCGTCACGTTCTACAAGATCGGCTATCAGCTCGCCTATGCCGGCGGCCTGCCGCTGATCGGCAAGCTCGCCGACAGGGGCAAGAAAGTGTTTGCCGATCTCAAGATGCACGACATCGGCAACACCGTGATGCGCGGTGTCGAGAGTGTCGCCAGGCTGGGGGCGACCTTCCTCACCGTCCACGCCTATCCGCAGACCATGAAGGCGGCGGTCGACGGGCGTGGCGGATCGAGCTTGAAGATTCTCGCGGTCACGGTGCTGACCTCATACAATGACGACGACCTGCACGCGGCCGGATATCGGCTCGGCGTCTCCGAGCTGGTCGAAGCGCGCGCACAGCAGGCACAGGTGCTCGGCATCGATGGACTCGTCTGCTCGCCGGAAGAGGTGGGTGCCTTGCGCAAGATCGTCGGTCATCAGATGAGCCTCGTCACGCCTGGCATCCGTCCGGCGGGCGCACCGACCGGCGACCAGAAGCGCGTCATGACGCCGGGTCGTGCGATCGCGGCGGGCGCCGACTATCTCGTCGTCGGACGGCCGATACTCGAGGCGTCCGATCCCAAGGCGGCGGCCGATGCAATCCAGGCCGAGATCGTGCAAGCGCTCAGCTAATCAACAAGGGAGAGAACAATGGCAAAGGGCTACTGGATCGGGCGTGTCGACGTGAGCAACGACGAGGGCTACAAGCCCTACGCCGTCGCCAACGGTCCGATCTTCAAGAAATGGGGCGGCCGCTTCGTCGTCCGCGCCGGCAAGTTCACCACCGTCGAAGGCGCCAGCCGCACCCGCAACGTCGTGATTGAATTCCCGGACTACGAGACCGCGCTCGCCTGCTACAACTCGCCGGAGTACCAGGCCAACATCAAGGTGCGCCAGCCGCACTCGGTTGCCGATCTCATCATCATCGAAGGCTATGACGGCCCGCAGCCGTCGTAAAAACGAACGCGCGGTCGTCTACTACTTGTGAGTGTAGGCAGCTGATCAGCGAGTGCCCTCGCCTGAGCCGCTGGCTCGCCAAATTGTGGCGAGATCGGCGGCGGGGCAAATCCCCGCCGGATGTCGCCGAGCGGTTCCAGGACTTTGCCTGGGAGATTCGCCGCTCCACCTGCGCCCGTCGCGCCAATCACTTAGCATCTTCGCAAGGATTCTTTTGTCCCCAAATGGGGATTGCGACGCTGCCTAATTTTCATTCAAGGTTGCTTTTCTCGAACTGTACAACAGGGACGATGTGAGGTCACCAAGCGAAGCACCACGTCCCTCATCTGAGGCAAGCCTACCCGCATCACGAAAACCTTGAATCAAGGAGCGGAAATCATGGCACTCATCAATGGAACGGCAGGCGACGATATCCTTCCTGGAACGGCAGCTGACGACGAGATCAACGGGCTGGCTGGCAACGATACGATCACCGGGCTAGACGGCAACGACGTCGCGAACGGAGGCGCGGGTGACGACAACATCGATGGCGGCGCTGGCGACGACACTCTGAATGGCAATGCTGGTGTGGATACGATCGCCGGCGGCGATGGTGACGATACCATCAGCGGCGGTGCCGGAGATGACAATCTTTCGGGCAATGCTGGCCTCGACACGATCCACGGCAACGCAGGCAATGACACGATTGATGGCGGCCTGGGTAACGATCAGCTCTTTGGTGACGCGGGCGCCGACTCCATACTCGGCGGAGATGGCGATGATGCCATCCACGGCGGCGCCGGAGCCGACACCCTTTCGGGAGACGCAGGCAATGATACGCTGAATGGCGATGCCGGCAGTGACACGCTGAGCGGCGGTCTCGGAGACGACACGTTGAACGGAGGTATCGGCGACGATGTCGTCAACGGCGACGAGGGCAATGACACGCTGAACGGCGGTCTCGGAAACGACACGCTGAACGGCGGCGCCGACGACGACGTCTTGAATGGAGGCGCCGGCAATGACACGCTGAACGGCGACGCTGGCAATGATACCATGAATGGAAACGCCGGAGCCGACCTTATGGATGGCGGCGCCGGTACCGACACGATGTTCGGCGACGCTGGAGACGACACCATGTCGGGCGGCGCCGGAGATGACACCATGAATGGTGGTGACGGCGCGGACGAGCTCAGCGGCGGCACGGGCAATGATACGCTGAACGGCGATGCGGGCGACGATACGCTTGCCGGCGGCGACAACAACGATACGCTGGACGGCGGAGACGGAGCCGACGCGCTCGCGGGCGGAAATGGCAACGATACGCTCGCCGGCGGCGCAGGCGATGACGAGCTCAATGGCGGTAACGGCAACGACGTCCTCGACGGGGGTGCGGGAGACGACGTGCTGACGGGTGGTGCGGGCGCCGACACCTATAATTTCGGTGACGACACCGGCACCAGCTTCGGTGATGACCAAATAACGGATTTCAGTCTCACCGGTGGTGACCTGATACAAGTCGATGCTGCGCCGGGATTCGATCCGAACTCGATCGTCGTCGACGACGATGGCACCAATACCGTGCTCGACTTTGGCTTCGGAACGATTCAGCTCGACGGCGTCACGGGAGGCGCAACGCCATTCACGACGATCGACGACATCAATGTGGCTGCGGGAGCCACGGTCATCGAAGTCGTGTGAGGCCAGTTCGGCGGGGCGGCTATCGGTCCGCCCCGCCGTTGCATTTCTGCAATCTGTACCAGTCAGTCGGTAACATTGCCTGCCGGTCATGTATTTGCGTCCGCCCGAGAGTCCAGCGACTGGGAAGAGATCGCTGCTCGGATTGATTCCGGGGCGGTCAGCAATCGTGTGGGTCGTGGCCTTCAGCATCTCGGTGAACCTGCTGCTTCTGGTCGTTCCCTTCTATTCGATCGAGGTGTTCGACCGGGTGATCAGCAGCGGCAGCGTTGAAACGCTTGTCGGTCTTACGATCATCGCTGCAGCGGCCCTCGTCTTTAGCGCGGCTTTCGATATCTTGCGTAGCCGGCTCCTCAGTCGGTTCGCCGTTGGCTTCGAGCGGTCTGTCGCTCCAGTTGTTCTCGAAGGCACCATCGTGGACGCGGCGAGTCGCGGCGATGGGAGGACGCACGATCTCGTCAAGGTCCGTGAGTTGAGGACCTTCCTGTCAAGCGGCACCATTACCACGCTCATCGATGCGCCTTTTCTCCCTGCCTTCATTCTCATTCTCTTCTTCCTCCACGCTTGGTATGGCGCCATTGCTCTGGTCGGGACGGCAATTCTGCTGGTGATGGGCATCGTCAGTCGCCGGATCGCGCGCACCGAAACTGCCGACGCGTCGGGAGCCGCCCTGCGGACGCAGGCTGCCCTGGACGGGATCGTCCGGCATGCCAGCCTCGTGCGCGCGATGGGGTGGACTCTCGGCGCGGTTCGCGAATTCATGCGGCTCAACGATCAAGCAATGTCGCCCGTTGTTCGAGCCAGTGAACGTGTCTATGCGATTGGCGCTGCCGCGCGCATGATCAGAACGATCCTGCAGATTGCCGCGATCGGAGCGGGCGCCTGGCTGGTTCTTCAAAATGAGGTGCTGTCGGGAAGCCTGATTGCGAGTTCATTGCTGGTGGCGCGCACGCTCCAACCCATGGAAGGCCTGATCTCGGCCTGGCGCGCGCTCGCATCCGCGCAGGAGGCTTGGACACAGGTCCAGGCCGCCGCTGCGCCGGTGTTGGCGCGAAAGAGAAAGACCTTGCTTCCGATGCCGTCCGGCAGGGTGGTCATCGATCGCGTGGCTTACCGGCCACCTGGAGCCAAACGCCCCATTCTCGCAGGTATAAACTTCGAGTGCCGCCCCTCACAAATCGTAGTTGTCATAGGTCCAACGGGAGCTGGGAAATCGACCCTGCTGCGCCTGATGGCGGCCCTGGATCAGCCGAGTAGCGGAACGATCCGACTGGATCATGCCGCTCTCCATAATTGGGATGCGGAACAGCTCGGCAAGTTCGTCGGATATCTTCCCCAGGACGTGCAGCTTGTTGGCGGTACGGTCGCAGAGGCGATCGCCGGATTCGACGAAAACGCGCGCGACGAAGACATAACCGCGGCAGCGATGCTCGCGCAAGCGCACGACATGATCCTGTCCATGCAATCTGGCTATCAGACCGAGATCGGGCGTGACGGCAGCAGGCTCTCGGGTGGTCAGCGTCAGCGGATCGGCCTTGCGCGAGCGTTTTTCGGCGACCGCAAGTTGATGCTGCTGGACGAACCAAATGCCAACCTCGACCCGGACGGCGAGGAAGCGCTCTGCTCCGCGGCTTTGCAAGTCAAAGCGCGCGGCGCGACGCTGGTCATCGTGACGCACAGGCCTCGCCTACTGACGATTGCAGATGCCGTATTGCTGCTTAGAGATGGCACGCAGCTCGCGTTTGGTCCGCCCAACAAGGTTCTGCCCCTCCGCATATCTGAGGTCACGCCGATAGCGAAGTCGACCGACGTCCATCGCGAAGGACAATCCCGCGTGCTTAGGACCGGAGGAGCAGGTCGATGACGTCGCAGGGTCATGGTCGCAACGTCGTCATTTCCCGTCATGTGGTGACCGGCGATCGCTGGGCAACATTCAGCGAGCCACGCTCCGACATGCGACGCATCGTGGCGTGGGGGTGTGTGTTGCTCATTCTGCAGTTCTGCTGCATCGGCGTCTGGGCGACCACCATTCCGCTCCGCAGCGCTGTCGTGGCGTCCGGCTTCATCAAGGTGCATTCAAAGCGCAAGGCCGTGCAGCACCTCGAGGGAGGTATCATAAAGTCGATCCTGGTCAGAGAGAACGATCGTGTTCAGGCTGGCCAAGTTATTGCGCGGCTCGATACCACGCAGATCGAGGCGATGCTCGGTTCGCTCGAGACAAAATTGTTTGCGGACCTTGCGATGGAAGCGCGATTGGCCGCCGAACAGGCCGGCGAGAAGACAATACGATTTCCGGATGAACTGCGAACGAGCTCTGCTCCGGCCGCAGGCATCGCCGTTCTAACCCAGCGAGCCGAGTTTGCGGCACGGTTGACGGCGATCGACGGTGAGCGAAAACAGATTGATCAGCAGATGCTGCAATCGGAGGATATCATTCGCGGCCTGGAGGGCGACACGAATGGGGCAGAGCAGCAACTTGCCCTTCTGAAAGAAGAAATCGCGGATACGAGTTCCTTGCTCGCCAAGGGGCTCGCGCGGAAGCCGCGTTTGCTGGCTCTGCAGCGCAGCCAGGCTGAGACGGAAGGGCAGATCGCCCGCAATGCAGCATCAATCTCGCAGGCCCGAACAAAGATCGCCGAATTGGACGATAGGCGTCGACAGTTGGAGCTAAATCAGAAGCGGGACATCGCAAAGCAGCTGCACGCCACCAGCGAAGAGATTGGCGGTCTTCGACATCGAATTGCCGCGTTGCGCGATCAGCTTGCTCGATCCGAACTGCGTGCACCTGAAAGTGGAAAGGTCGTCGGCCTCAACAGCAGGGATCTCAGTGCCGTGCTTGCGCCCAGGGAAACTCTTCTGGAAATCGTACCGCTTCAAGATCGGCTTGTGATTGAGGCAACGCTGAAGCCGACGGATAGGCAAGAGGTTTACGTTGGTCAGACGGCGCGCGTGCGCGTCCTCGCATTGAACATCCGCCGAATACCGATGCTGGATGCGAAACTCGTTGCAGTTGCCGCGGATGCGCTGAATGACCCGAAGACGGGCGTCGCCTCCTACATGGCGGAACTCGAGCTAAACACCACTACGCAGACGGCATATTATCTTTCGTCATTATTGCCTGGAATGCCCGTCGAGGTGTTCGTCGAGACGGGAGAAAGAACCTTTGCGGAGTATCTACTGCAGCCTATGGTGCTGCGGATCAACCGCGCTTTCAGGGAGAGTTAGGCTGCTGGTGCAAAAGCCGGCGGCATCGTTATTGCGGGAGGAGCGCTTGCACGAGAATGGCAAGGTACTGCCCCACTGGCAGAATGGAGTCGGTTTCTACCCCAAGGAGAGCGCACGCTCGGCGATCGATGCCGAGGGTCTGGTAGAACGATTTGCGAAACCTGTCGACCTGAGCGTCGGCCACATGGCGATGGAGTATTTTGGTAGGGGGATTGCGGAGCTCCTTGAATGCCGCAGCTGCTATATTGCGGCGGCAATGCGTCGAGCTTCCGGCCAACAACTGCTACAGGCGCGGATCGGGCAGGCAACCATCGATCCTTCGTGCACGGCCATGGTGGCGCGACTTGCTCTCAAGGGTGCCAGTATAGGTTGCACGCTGCTCGAACCGGTCCATATGCGCACCACTTTCGTGCGAAAGCTGATCGGGCCCGAGCCGGATATGAAAGGTCATTCCGTGATAGGAAGGTTCGCCGCTTGCGAGGGCGTAACCGTCGTCTTTGTCGCGGGATGGCGTCAATCGGGACTTACGCGGGCTGAGGTTCCATGCCTCGTGCGCGCGGTGCGTGCGATCTGGGAGACCGCCCATGATCTGGTGCGATTGCAGCAGCGCCAGGAAGATGCGGCGACCTGGCTCGGAGTCTTGGCATTTCCTGCGCTCATCGTCGACGAAGATCTTCGCGTTCACGAAATCAACGGCAGCGCGCAAGCGCTGATGGCCACGGGCGAACTCCTCAAGGCGAATGGAGACAAGTTGGCCGGGCATAACAGTTCGGTGACGGCCGCCTTGAAGGAGGCGATTCGCGAATCATTGAGTTCGCGCACCGATCGGGAGTGGCTGGATACAACCGTGCCTCTTTCAACCGAGCGCGAGCGGTTTGCCTTCGCCAGAATCGGAGCTGCGCCGCCGCCCTGTGATCCCGGAAAAGCGCTTGTCATCGTGCCGCAGTTCGATGAGGTGTCGGGAGCGCACCGTATTGCGGCGGCCTTCGGCTTGAATTTCGCGGAAGAGCGGATCGTCACTCGGATCCTTCAAGGCAAGTGCCCGCGAAAGATCGGTGCTGACCTCCGACTAACCGAGGCAACGGTGAGAACCTACACCAAGCGTATAATGCTCAAATTGGGAATCAACCGGCAATCCGAGTTCTTTGTGCTTCATCATCTCACGCAATCGCCGTTCGGCTCGGGCCTGCGCGAGAAGTCGGTCCGCCACCTTGCGTCCGCCTCTCGGTTGAGCGGATAGGTGCAATATTTGGAGAGGCCTGATCGACGACTTCAAGATCGATGTTCGAAGCGAACATGATGACACCAACCCGTCCGCTCGCAACAACCCCATTCCTTCTTTCGCCTGTGATTGTGGTCCTTGTGCTCGCAGTCCCTGGAAATGCCCTTGCCGAACGCATCCAACTGGGGATGCCGATCGCCTGCGAGCCCGGCAGGACGTGCTACATTCAGAATTATACGGATCGGGACTCATCTCCGGCAGCAAGGGACTACAAGTGTGGCACGCTGACATACGATGGGCACAACGGAACTGACTTTCGGCTCCCCTCGCTGCAGGCCCAACGGATTGGCGTTGACGTTCTCGCCTCCGCAAGCGGACGCGTTGTTCGAACTCGGGAAAATCTGCCGGACGGTGCGTTTCACAAATCCGCGCGCGAGGCTGTTCGTGATGTCGAATGTGGCAATGGCGCTTTGATCGAACACGAAGACCATTGGGAGACGCAATATTGTCATCTGGCAACGGGCAGTCTTCGGGTGAAGCCCGGCGATTCCGTCACACGAGGGCAGCCGCTCGGCCGAGTAGGTCTATCGGGTTTGACCGAATATCCTCACCTCCACTTCACGGTCCGGCACAACGGTTCGATCATAGATCCTTTCGCTTACGGCTCGAGCCCGGAGTCGTGCGGTGGAGGAGAGATGCTCTGGGATCCCGCACTACAGGCGCGGCTCCGCTATCAAGAAAGGGCCGTTCTGAACACGGGTTTTGCGAGTGCCCCGGTGACGATGGAATTCATCGAGGATGGAAGAATGGATGCGGAATTGCCATCTGCGACATCGGCGGCAATTGTCGCTTTTGTCCGTATCATCGGTTTGAAATCAGGCGACCTTCAGCGACTCGTCGTCAGCAGTCCGTCCGGCAAGGTGATTGCCGAGAACCACGCAGCGCCCGTCGAGCACAATAAAGCGCAAGCTTTTCTATTCACGGGTCGTAAGCGCCCCGCCAATGGCTGGGATCCGGGCACCTACAAGGCGGAATATACCGTTGAGCAGGCCGGCCAGGTCGTCTTGAGAGAACTCTGGGAACTCCCGGTTCAATCGCGTTGATCTGATGTTTTCCTTTGGTCTGCGGAGAGACCGCAATTGGCCGCCCGTCGCTAAAACTCCTCGTCCGCGCATCCCGCCAGTTCCATCGGTTGCTCAAACCGCCCGCGACCGGTATTAGGGCCATGGAGAGGATCACACCATGTCCGACATGCGCTTGATTGTTGCAGGAGCCGGAGGCCGGATGGGCCGGGCGCTGACGCGGGCGATTGCCGAGAGCAAGGGCGCGGTGCTGGCGGGCGCGCTGGAGGCGCCGGGCTCGGAGTTGCTCGGCAAGGATGCCGGCGTGCTTGCAGGCTTGCCGGCCAACGGCATCAAGCTCTCCGCCGATCTCTGGGCAATGTCCAAGGATGCCGACGGCATCCTCGACTTCACCGTCCCCGCGGCGACCATCGCCAATGTCGCGATCGCCGCCGAGCGCGGCATCGTCCACGTCATCGGCACGACCGGACTGTCCGGCTCCGACAACGCGGTGATCAAGAGCGTCACCAATCGCGCCGTCGTGGTGCAGTCGGGCAATATGAGCCTCGGCGTCAATCTGCTCGCCGCCGTGGTCAAGCGCGTCGCCAAGGCGCTCGACCAGAGCTTCGACATCGAGATCGTCGAAACCCATCATCGCATGAAGGTCGACGCGCCCTCGGGCACGGCGCTGATGCTGGGCCAGGCCGCAGCCAGCGGCCGCGGCGTCACCCTCGATGAACATTCCGAGCGCGGGCGCGACGGCATCACCGGCGCGCGCCGGCCGGGTAATATCGGTTTCGCCTCCTTGCGCGGCGGCACCGTGGCCGGCGATCACAGCGTCAGCTTCCTCGGCCCGTTCGAGCGCCTGACGCTGTCGCATCAGGCAGAGGACCGCATGCTGTTCGCCCATGGCGCGCTGAAGGCGGCGCTGTGGGCGCACGGCAAGCAGCCGGGGCACTACTCCATGGCCGACGTGCTCGGCCTCTCCGACATCTGAGCGAACCTAACGGAAAGCAGTCAATGAGCGAACGTCTTCTCGTGCTCGTGCGCCACGGCCAGAGCGAATGGAATCTGAAGAACCTGTTCACGGGCTGGAAGGACCCCGATCTCACCGAGCTCGGTGTGAACGAAGCCAAGGAGGCCGGCCGCAAGCTGAAGGCACAGGGTCTCGTGTTCGACGTCGCCTTCACCTCGGTCCTGACGCGCGCGCAGCACACGCTGGATCTCATCCTCGCCGAGCTCGGCCAGACCGGTCTGCCGACCTCGAAGAACCTCGCGTTGAACGAGCGCGATTACGGCGATCTCTCCGGTCTCAACAAGGACGATGCGCGCAAGAAATGGGGCGAGGACCAGGTGCTGATCTGGCGCCGTTCCTACGACGTGCCGCCGCCGGGCGGCGAAAGCCTGAAGGACACGCTCGCGCGCGCGCTGCCCTATTACGTGCAGGAGATTCTGCCCGCCGTGCTCAACGGCAAGCGCACCCTGGTTGCCGCCCACGGTAACTCGCTGCGCGCGCTGATCATGGTGCTGGAGAAGCTCTCGCCGGAGGGCATCCTGAAGCGCGAGCTCGCCACCGGCGTGCCGATCATCTACCGCCTCAACGCGGATTCGACGGTGGCCTCGAAGCTGGATCTGGCGGGCTGATAGACGTTGTCATTCCGGGGCGCCCGAAGGGCGAACTATGGTGCGCAATTGCGCGCCTGAGAATCTCGAGATTCCGGGTTCAGTGCTGACGCACTGCCCCGGAATGACGGTGATCCTCACTGCAGTCCCAGCTGCCCCGCTTCCCAGCCCAGCATCGCCTGCTTGCGGGTGATGCCCCAATGATAGCCGGTGAGCGTGCCGCCCTTGCCGAGCGCGCGGTGGCAGGGCACGACGAAGGAGACCGGGTTCTTGCCGACCGCGGCGCCAACGGCGCGGGAGGCCTTCGGGCTGTTGATGTTGCAGGCGATGTCGGAATAGGACACCGCGCGTCCCATCGGAATCTTCAGCAGCGTCTCCCACACCCGCACCTCGAAATCGGTGCCGATCAGGACCACGCGCAGTGGCTGATCCGGCCGCCACAGTTTCGGGTCGAAGATGCGCGCTGCGAACGGCGCGGTGCCTTCGTGATCTTCCACATAGCTGGCCTTCGGCCAGCGCCGCGTCATGTCGGCGAGCGCCACCTTCTCCTCGCCGTGATCGGCGAAGGCGAGGCCGGTCAGGCCGCGATCGGTGGCGATCACGATCGCGGTGCCGAACGGCGAGGGATGGAAGCCGTAGCGCAGGGTGAGGCCGGCACCGCCGTTCTTCCATTCGCCCGGCGACATCGCTTCGTGGGTGACGAAGAGATCGTGCAACCGCCCCGGGCCCGACAGGCCGGAGTCGAGCGCCGCGTCAAGGATGCTGGCGGAATCCCTGAGCAGGTTCTTGGCGTGGTCGAGGGTGAGCGCCTGCATGAAGGCCTTCGGTGTGATCGAGGCCCAGCGGCGGAACAGATGGTGCAGCTCGTCCGGCGTGACGCCGGCGGCATCCGCCATCGCCTCGATGGTCGGCTGCGCGCGCCAGTTCGCCGAGATGAAGGCGATCGCCCGGCGCACCGAATCATAGTCGCGCAGCGCGGCGTTCTGGGTGCCCGGCTTGGTCAGGAGCTGGTCATGTATCGCGAGGGTCATCATGACCGGAAATGTAGGAGAAGGGCTGGCTCGAAACCACCCGATTTCCGACTGTACTCAGGTCACCGGATTATAGGTCGGGCCACGCCGCGCGGCGTTCAGGGCTCCGACCAAGGCATTGTAAAAGCTTGTCTTTTCTTCTGGTCCGAGAAAACCGGCGATGAGCAGCCGGCGGCCGCGCGAGATCAGATAGAGGTGCTCGATGCCGTATTCCTCGTCGATCTCCTGGTCGAGCCGGACCCAGAGCGGATTGAAGGTCCATTCGGCAACCTGGCCACGATGGCTGACGCGCCGCACGCGTAGTTCCGACGGCGTCACCACGATCTCCTCGCTGGCCCGCGCCGCGCGGAAATTGACCTTGAAGGCCCACCAGATCACCAGCACGTCGAGACCGAAAAAGCCGAACACCGGCCAAGCGCCCATCATCAGGAAGGCGAGGCCGGTGACGAAGCTGACGACGCTCAGGAACAGCATCACGGCGAGAAAGCCTGTGCGGTTCAGCGAGCGGTGCGGCGTCAGCAGCGCGGAGAAGATCTGAGGCTCGTCCTCGCTCTCAGATCGCGCGCACTCAATTTCGTTGCCTGTGCTCATCGTCCATCAGTATATCCCGATCATGGCGAAAATCACCCGCAAGCCGGCCCCACGTAAAGCGGCGGTGCCGAAGAAAAAGGCAAAACCGGTCGCGACCAAACCGAAAGCGCCCGCGCAGAAATCGCTCAGAGCCGCAAGACCCTGGACGCCGGCTGAGGTCCACGAGGTCTTCAGCCGCTTCCGCAAGGCCAATCCGGAGCCGAAGGGCGAGCTCGAGCACGTCAATCCGTTCACGCTGCTGGTTGCCGTTGTGCTGTCGGCGCAAGCGACCGACGCCGGCGTCAACAAGGCGACGCGCGCCTTGTTCGAGGTCGCCGACACCCCGCAGAAGATGCTCGAGCTCGGCGAGGAGCGCCTGCGCGAGTACATCAAGACCATCGGCCTCTACCGCACCAAGGCGAAGAACGTGATCGCGCTGTCGGCGAAGCTGCTGAGCGAATTCGGCGGCCAAGTTCCGCGCACGCGTGCCGGGATCGAATCGCTGCCCGGCGCCGGACGCAAGACCGCGAACGTCGTGCTCAACATGGCCTTCGGCGAGCACACCATGGCGGTCGACACGCATGTCTTCCGCGTCGGCAACCGCACCGGACTTGCGCCCGGCAAGACGCCTCTCGAGGTCGAGCTCGGTCTCGAAAAGGTCATCCCGGCAGAGTTCATGCTGCATGCCCATCATTGGTTGATCCTGCACGGCCGCTATACTTGCCTCGCACGCAAGCCGCGCTGCGAGGTGTGCCTGATCAACGATCTCTGCCGGTGGCTGGAGAAGACGGTGTGATTTAATGACCGTCATTCCGGGACTGTCCGAAGGACCGGGTCCGGAATCTCGAGATTCCGGGTTCGATGCTACGCATCGCCCCGGAATGACAAGGCGGGATTTGTGTTTTAGCGGCGCCGGGTTGAGGTGATCTCGTGAGTCAACAAGAACAGAACGCACCACCCGCATCACCGGCCCCACCGCCGAAGCCGACACAGCGGCCGGCCACGCCGCTCTGGAGCCGGCTCGCGATCCCGCTGTTCGCGGTCATCGTCGCGCTTGCCTTCGTGGCGCTGGCGACGCTGCGCTTCGACGAGTGGGTCGGCAATGCGGTGATCCAGACCACCAATGACGCCTATGTGCGCGCCGAGCTGACGCGGCTGTCGAGCCGCGTCTCGGGCGAAGTGCTCAGCGTGGGGGTCACCGATTTCCAGCGCGTCAAGGCCGGCGACCTCCTGATCCAGATCGATCCTGCCGATTACGAGGCGCAAGTCGCGCAGGCCGAAGCTGCGGTCGCCGCGGCGCAAGCCGCGCTCGACAATCTCGCCAACCAGATCGAGCTGCAATATGCGACGATCGCGCAGGCGCAGGCCGCGCGGTTGTCTGCGGAGGCCATGGAGGTCGAGGCACGGCAGGAGCAGGAGCGCCAGCAATCGCTGTCGCAAACCGAGTCCGGCACGCGCCAGCGCCTCGAGCAGGCGGTCGCCGCTTACGCCAAGGCACAGGCCGACGTGCGCGCGAGCCGCGCCGTGATCGCGGCCCAGCAGCACCAGCTCGAGGTCCTGCAGGGTACCAGGAAGCAGCGCGCCGCCGATGTCGAGGCGGCCAAGGCGACGCTGGCGGGTACGAAGCTCAAGCTTGGTTACACGAAGATCACCGCGCCGTTCGACGGCGTTGTCGGCGAGCGCCAGGTGCAGCCCGGCGATTACGTCAATATCGGCACCAACCTCATCAACGTGGTGCCGTTGCCCAAGGTCTATGTGATCGCGAACTACAAGGAGACCCAGCTCACGCACGTGGCACCGGGCCAGCCGGTCGAGATCACCGTCGACAGTTTCCCGCGCGAGAAGCTGCGCGGCAGGGTCGAGCGCATTGCGCCGGCGACGGGTGCACAGGTGGCGCTGCTGCCGCCCGACAACGCAACAGGCAATTTCACAAAGGTCGTGCAGCGCATTCCCGTGCGCATTCAGTTCGACGAAAACCAACCGCTGCTGGCGCGGCTGGTGCCGGGCATGTCGGTGGTCACCAGCATCGATACGAAGGCCGCGAATGGCCGAAAATGACGATGCCAGCCGCGAGCCGCTCTCGCGCGGCGGCGTCGCGCCGCAGCCCCTGTTCGCCGTCGCGGCGGTGCTGCTCGGCTCGTTCCTCGCCAATTTCGACAGCCGGCTGACCACGGTCGGCCTGCCGGACCTGCGCGGCGCGTTCTCGCTCGGCTTCGACGAGGGCGCCTGGCTCTCGACCGCCGGCATCGGCTCGCAGATCTTCATCGCGCCTGCGGTGGCCTGGCTTGCCACGGTGTTCGGCCTGCGCCGCGTGCTCGGCATCCCCAGCCTCGTCTATGCCGCCGTCTCGTTCATCATTCCGTTCGTGCATGACTATCCGACATTGCTCGCGCTCAGCGTCGTGCATGGTCTTCTGCTCGGCACCTTCGTGCCGGCGACGCTGATGATCGTGTTCCGCAATCTGCCGATCCGCTGGTGGCTGCCGGCGATCTCGATCTATGCGATCCGCGTCGGCTTCGCGTTGGACACCTCGACCTCGCTGGTCGGCTTGTATGTCGACCATCTCGGCTGGCAATGGCTGTACTGGCAGGGCGTGGTGATCGCGCCCTTGATGGGCCTGATGGTCTATCTGGGCACGCCGAACGAGCCGGTGAACCGCGCGCTGCTGCGCGAGGCCGATTGGGGCGGCATGCTGCTGCTCGGCGCCTCGGTGTCGATGACCTATGCAGGGCTCGACCAGGGCAACCGGCTGGACTGGCTCGGTTCCGGCACGGTGATGGCACTGCTGGCCGGTGGCGCGGCGCTGTTTCTGGCCTTCCTCGTCAACGAGTCCCTGGTGCGGAAGCCCTGGGCACATGTCAACGTGCTGTTCTCGCGCAACATCGGCTTGGGACTGGTCCTGATCCTGCTCTACACGCTGACCAGCCTGTCCAATGCGTCGCTGGTGCCGAACTTCCTCGCCACCATCGCGCTGCTCAGGCCCGAGCAGAGCGGCCTCTTGCTGCTCACCTGTGGCGCGTTGCCGATGTTCGTGCTGGTGCCGGTCTCGATCTGGTTGCTGCGGCATTTCGATACGCGGACGGTGGTCGTCGTGGGCTTTGCCTGCTTCGCCGCGGCCAATCTCTGGGGCACCCGGCTCAGCCACGACTGGGCGCGCGAGGACTTCGTCGGCATCGTGCTGCTCCAGGCGATCGGGCAGTCGCTCACCTTGCTGCCGTTGATCATCACGCTGCTCTCCAACTCCGATCCCAGCCGGGCCACATCCTTTGCCGCCTATATCCAGATCATGCGTCTCGGCGGCGCCGAGATCGGCGTGGCGCTGATGGGCACCTGGCTGCGCGTGCGGGAGCAGGTCCATTCTTTCTATCTCGGCCAGAACCTTGCGGTCGGCGATGTCGATGTAGTGGAGAGGCTGAAGCAGCTCGCCGATCACTTCGCCGCCCATGGCACAGGAACGGCGCAGTCGCGCGCGGTCGGCACGCTGGCGGGCATCGTGCAGCGCGAGGCCAATGTGCTCGCCTATATCGACGGCTTCTGGCTGTGTTTCTGGCTCGCGGTGATCGCACTCGGCATCGTCGCGCTGGTCTCCCGCGCGCCGACGGGTCCCTTCACACCGGCGCCGTTCGGCTTCGCCAGGATGCTGCTGCGAAAGTGTGGTGTGCGGGCCGCCTGAATGCGGTGATGGTTGGTTCGTTCGCTCGCGCGACGGGGGTGGTCACCTCCCCCGCAAGCGAGAGCGGGAGAGGGAGCGCGCAATCACCGCACCTGCCGCACCGGCTCGATCAGCTCGGGCCGCGGGCCTGACAGGCGCTTGTGCATGTGGACCATGAAGGCCATGGCGAAGATCGGCGTCGCCAAGTTGACGATCGGGATCGAGACGAAGGCGGCGATGAAGAGCCCGGCGGTGAAGATCGTGGCGGCGTTGTCACGCCGCATCGCCTTGGCTTCCTCCGGCGGGCGGAAGCGCATCGCGGCGAGCTCGAAATATTCGCGGCCGAGCAGCCAGGCCGCGGCGAGGAAGAAGATCAGGAAACCCGCGCCGGCGAACAACACCAGCGGCAAGGCGACGAGATAGATCACAATCGTCAAGAGCGCGGTCTTGATGCCCTCGAGGATCGCCTGGCTGAACGGCAGCGCCACGCCGGGCCGCTCGGCCGGATAGTGCTCGCGCTCGACGATGTCGGCGACGTCGTCGACGAACAGGCTCGCCACCAGCGAGGTGATCGCGGGCATCAGGAAGATGCCGCCGAACACGACCCCCAGGCCCGCCGCGATCGAGACGATCCAGGACAGGACTTCGATCGATGAATGCCAGCCCGGTCCGAGCAGGCCTTCCAGCCAGACCTCGCCATTGGTCGCAAACCAGCTGAGGAGCCGCTGCAGGCCGATCGCCAGTACGGTGATCAGCACCAGCGCCAAGCCGACCGATCGCCACAGGATCGAGCGCATCGGCGGCGAGATCATTTGCGACAGCGCCTTGATGGCGGCATCCAGCATGGGGCATCCTCTCAGGTAAACACTTCGCGAGAGGTAGACACCCAATGCGGCTTCGGCAAGGGCGGCCGGCTGCCCAACGCACGACCGTGGTCCGGACGCGGCGCGGCATGAAATGACGCGCTGCTGAGCGGGGACCCAGGAGCTTGCGGCGAGATGGGCCCGGCTCAGCAGCGCACCGCTGAAGGAGCGCTGCGCTGCGTCCGGGGCACGCAAGCGCCCAGCTACCCATGCCGATGCGCATGCTTCCGCACCTTTGCCGGCTTCCCTTCCCCGGTCGGAATCATCACCACGCGGCCGTAGCGCACGCCGCGTTCGGCGATGATGTGGTCGGCGAAGTGCCTGACTTCGGAGGCGTTGCCGCGCAGCGCCGTCATCTCCATGCAGTTGTTGTCGTCTAGATGGACGTGCAGCGTCGCCAGCGCGAGGTCGTGATGGCCGTGGAATTCCTGCACCAGGCGCTTCGAGAGATCGCGCGCGGCGTGGTCGTAGACATAGACGAGACCGGCCACGCATTGGCCGGTCTGTGCCGTGCCCTCCGTGCTCTGTTGCAGGCCGGCGCGGGCGAGATCGCGGATGATCTCGGAGCGGTTCTGGTAGCCGCGCGCCTCCGCTGCGGCGTCGATCTCCGCCAGGAGATCGTCCTCGATCGTGATCGTTATCCGCTGCATCGGGTCCTCTCCATCGGGCTACCGGGCTTTTGTAGCCTTTCCTCCGAAGGGAGGCGAGGGAGTGTGCCGGTAGCTCACAGCCGCGTCGTGCGCAGGCGCAGCGCATTGCCGACCACGCTCACCGAGGACAGCGCCATCGCCGCTGCGGCGATGATCGGGGAAAGCAGCACGCCAAAGGTGGGATAGAGCACCCCGGCGGCGATCGGAATGCCGGCGGCGTTGTAGATGAAGGCGAAAAACAGGTTCTGGCGGATGTTGTTCATCGTCGCCTGCGACAGTTTTCGCGCCCGCACGATGCCGACGAGATCGCCCTTGAGCAGCGTGACGCCGGCGCTCTCCATCGCCACGTCGGTGCCGGTGCCCATGGCGATGCCGACCTCGGCTGCCGCCAGCGCCGGCGCGTCGTTGACGCCGTCGCCGGCCATCGCGACGCTGCGGCCGGCCTTCTGCAGCTTGGTCACCACCGCGCTCTTCTGGTCCGGCAGCACCTCGGCCTCGACCTCGGCGATGCCGAGCCGGCGCGCCACGGCCTCAGCCGTGGTGCGGTTGTCGCCGGTCAGCATGATGACCCTGATGCCTTCTGCCGCGAGCGCTTTCAGCGCCTCCGGGGTCGAGGCCTTGACCGGATCGGCGATCGCGAACAGGCCGGCCAGCCGGCCGTCGACGGCCATGTTGATCACGGTGGCGCCGTCGCCACGCAACCGTTCGGCTTCGGTGTCGAGCGTCTTGGTCTCGATGCCGATCGACGTCAGGTATTTTGCATTGCCGAGCACGATTGTCTTGCCGTCGACCTTACCGGTCGCGCCCTTGCCCGTCGGCGAATCGAATTGCTCGACCTGGCCAAGCGTGAGCTGCTTCTCTTTGGCCGCGCGCACGATGGCGTCAGCCAGGGGATGTTCGCTGGCGCGCTCGACGCTGGCCGCGAGCCGAAGGATGTCGTCTTCCGCAAAGCCGGCCGCCGGCACGACCGCGACCACCTTGGGCTTGCCCTCGGTCAGCGTGCCGGTCTTGTCGACCACCAGCGTGTCGATCTTCTCCATGCGCTCCAGCGCCTCGGCGTTCTTGATCAGAACGCCTCCCTGCGCACCGCGGCCGACGCCGACCATGATCGACATCGGGGTCGCGAGGCCGAGCGCACAGGGGCAGGCGATGATCAGCACGCTGACGGCAGCGACCAGACCGAAGGCCAGCCGCGGCTCCGGTCCGAACCAGGCCCAGGCGCCGAAGGCAGCGAGTGCGACGACGATCACCATCGGGACGAACCAGCCGGAGACCTGGTCGGCCAGGCGCTGGATCGGCGCGCGCGAGCGCTGCGCGTCCGCGACCATCTGCACGATCTGCGACAGCAGCGTCTCGCGCCCGACCTTGTCCGCACGCATCACGAAGCTGCCGGACTGATTCAGCGTGCCGGCAATGACCTTCGCGCCGGTCTCCTTGGTAACCGGCATGGATTCGCCGGTGACCAGGGATTCGTCGAGCGAGGAGCGGCCCTCCAGGATGATGCCGTCCACCGGCACCTTCTCGCCGGGACGAACGCGCAAGGAATCGCCAGCATGGAGCGCGTCGATCTCGACCTCGTGCTCGCTGCCGTCAGCGTCGACCCGGCGTGCCGTCTTCGGTGCAAGCTGGAGCAGCGCCTTGATCGCACCCGAGGTCGCGTCGCGGGCGCGCAGCTCCAGCACCTGGCCGAGCAGCACCAGCACGGTGATGACGGCAGCTGCCTCGAAATAGACCGCGACCGCGCCTTCATGGCCGCGGAAGGTGGCGGGGAAAATCTGCGGCGTGACGGTGCCGAGGACGCTGTAGACATAGGCCACACCGGTGCCCATGGCGATCAGCGTGAACATGTTGAGGTTGCGCGTCAGCAGCGACTGCCAGCCGCGGACGAAGAACGGCCAGCCCGCCCAAAGCACCACCGGCGTGGCGAAGACGAGCTGGATCCAGTTCGACAGCGTCGGATCGATCCAGCTGTGGGGGCCTGCGAGATGGCCGCCCATCTCCAGCACCACCGGCGGCAGCGACAGGACGCCGCCGATCCAGAACCGACGTGTCATGTCGGCGAGCTCAGGGTTCGGTCCGGTCTCCAGGCTTGCGACCTCAGGCTCCAGCGCCATGCCGCAGATCGGGCAACTGCCCGGGCCGACCTGGCGGATCTCCGGATGCATCGGGCAGGTGTAGATGGTGCCCGCGGGCATCTCGGGCTCGGGCGCCTTCTCCTTCGCAAGATATTTGGCGGGATCGGCAGCGAACTTGGTACGGCAGCCGGCCGAGCAGAAATGGAAGGTCTCGCCGTGATGCGTGAAGTGGTGCTTCGAGGTCGCGGGATCGACCGTCATGCCGCAGACGGGGTCCTTCACCTTGGTCGCGGAATCACCGTGGTCGTGGCCGTGATGATGGGCATGGCTGGAAGCATCGCCGTGGCCGCCGCAGCATGAGGATGCCGCGGACTTCGCCGCCGGCGGTGCCGCTTTCGTGGAACAGCCGCGTCCGGAATGTGTTTCCGCGTCGTGACGATGCTCGCTGCTGTTCATTGCCGTGCTCCGGTCCTGTCCTGGCCTTGCAACCTATACCCGGTAGGGGTATATAGACCCCATGCGCAAGGACATCAAGGCATCTGTCGGAAAACGTCTCGGCCGGATCGAAGGCCAGGTTCGCGGCCTGTCGAAAATGGTAGAGGAAGACCGCTACTGCATCGACATCGTGACGCAGATCTCGGCCGTGCGTGCCGCGCTGCGCCGGGTCGAGGAGGAGGTCCTGAAGGACCACGTCGCCCATTGCGTCGAGCACGCCATTGCGAGCGGCGACAAGGCCGACCAGCGCGAGAAGATCGCGGAGCTGATGGCAGTGATCGGGCGGGCAGAACGATGAATCTGGTCGTTGCGAGCGCAGCGAAGCAATTCAGTCTGTTTCCCGCGGAGGGATTCTGGATTGCTTTGTCGCTACGCTCTTCGCAATGACGGTTGGTAAGGCGAAATCGCGCCACGCCCCCGGTGTCGTCCCTACGAACGCATGCCTTCGCAGGGACGACAGCAGGGCTACGCCGCCATCTCCCGCGTCCGCGCGCGGTACGTCGCGAGTTCGCTCGGCAGCACGATATGCTCGGAGAAAGCGGCGCTGGCCCCCGCGGCCTGCACGGTTACTTCCTCAGCCGAAATCTCAGCCGGCGCCTCTTCGTCAATCGCTTCAGGAGCGAGCGGCGGCGCCAGGACCGTTTCTGGAAACACACTGAACGAGCCCGCTACCTCCTCGAGCGGCTTCTGCTTGTCGGCCCAGTGCAGGGCGGTGTAGTCGAACCCGTGCACGATGGTGGGTTTGACGACTTCGAAATAGGGCGAGATGTCGAAGTCGCGGGGCATGTAGAGCGAGGAATCGCGGATGTGCAGGATCTCGCGGCGGGCGGCGCGGCTGCCGGCCTTGGTGATCTTCGGCAGGATCGGATAGCGCACGGCGTCGAAGGCCTGCGCGATCAGCGCCGAGCAGATGATCTTGGTCGGGTCGCCCGAGCCGATCGCGATCATGCGCCGGCGCCAGCGCTGCGGAATCGGCATCGGGAACAGATAGCGCATCAAGTCGACGATGTTCTTGGTGTCGTAGCCGAAGCCGATGCGGTTGATGGCGTAGCGGCAGACCGTGGTGCGGTCCTCATAGGACAGTCCGACCGGACGGCAGACGCGGGTGTGATAGGGGAAATATTTCGACAGCGGCGCCGAGGTGACGCCCTCGCCGATATTGGCTTCGATCAGCACATGCGGCTCGCCGTCCGCCTCCTCCGCACCCGCGACCGGGCCGACATAGAGCGCGGCATGCGACCAGGTCGACTGCGTCAGATATTTGATGATGCCGGAGATGCGGTTGTTGCCTTCGACCAGCAGCACGTCGCCGGGCTCGATGATCCCGCGCAGATGCTCCGGGTCGCTCGGCGTGAACGGCTCGTAGCCCGGCACCTCCTTCGAGAGGTACGCGGCAATTAGCTTGCCGACCGAATCCAGGACCGTCCCCATGTCAAACTCCCCCCACGGCCTTTTCCGGCCGTCTTTTTCCCTTCTCTATCATGGTCGAAACGTGTTGCAATTCGGTTCATCACTCTGTGAGATCAAGCACGATTGATTCACCATGATGGTTGCCGTGCAACATCAGATACGGCAAGGTTCGCGGGCTGTTCCCGTACGCCGCAAGTCCCCGGAAACCATGACATGACAATCACGCGCCGCGGTTTCCTTTCGGCGTCGGCGGCCTTTGCTGCGATGCCGGTCCTGCGCGCATCCGCCGCGCCTCTGCCGCGCGAGGCCGACATCGTCGTGATCGGGGCGGGTACTGCTGGAATCGCCGCGGCGCGGCGTATCATGGCGACCGGCCGCAAGGTCATCGTGGTGGAAGCGGCATCGCAAGTTGGCGGCCGTTGCATCACCGATAGCACGACGTTCGACACGCCGTTCGACCGCGGCGCGCGCTGGATGTACAATCCCGACACCAATCCGATGATCCGGCTGGCGCGCAGTGTCGGGCTGGACGCGCTGCCGGCGCCATCGGGCCAGAAGATGCGCATCGGCCGCCGCAACGCGCGCGCGGGCGAGACCGAGCAATTCCTGGCCGCGCTGGTGCGCGCCAACCGCGCCATCGACGAGGCCGCGCGCGGCAAGCTGGATACCTCCTGCGCGTCCGTGCTGCCGAAGGATCTCGGCGATTGGGCCGGGGCGGCCGAGTTCATGCTGGGCCCGAGCTTCGCCGGCAAGGACCTGAAGGAGCTGTCCGCGATCGACAAGGGACGCGCGCAGGACCGCAATGCGGCGATCGCCTGCCGTCAGGGCCTCGGCACTCTGATCGCCAAACTCGGCGAGCAGGCGCCGGTGGCGCTGTCGACGCCGGCGAGCCGGATCGTCTGGAGCAACCGCGACGTCAGCGTGGAGACGCAAGCCGGCAAGATCGCCGCGCGCGCCGCCATCCTCACGGTTTCGACCAATGTGCTGACGTCGGGCGCGATCAAGTTCGTACCCGACATCCCCAAGCGCACCTTGGATGCGGCCTCCAAGCTCACCCTGGGCAGCTACGATCGCATCGTGCTGCAACTGCCGGGCAATCCGCTCGGCTTGTCGCGCGACGATATCCTCATCGAGCAGAGCAATTCGACGCGCACGGCGCTCATGTTCGCCAATATCGGCGGCTCCTCATTGTGCTCGATCGATGTCGGCGGCTCCTTCGGCCGCGATCTCTCCGAGCAGGGCGAGAAGGCCATGGCCGCCTTCGCGAGGGAGTGGATCACCAAGCTGTTCGGCAGCGAGGCCGCTTCCGCCGTGCAGAAGACCAGCGCGACGCGCTGGAATGCCTCGCCCTACGTGTTGGGCGCAATGTCGGCATCCGCGCCCGGCGGCCAGCTTTCGCGAAAAACCCTGGGCGAGCCGATCGGCAACATGTTCCTCGCCGGCGAAGCCACGCACGAGACGCTCTGGGGCACCGTCGACGGCGCCTGGGAAAGCGGCGAGCGCGCCGCGGATGCCGCCTTGCGCAAGATCGGTGCGCTCAAGGCCGAGCCGGCCGACGTGCCGACGCAATCGACGAAGAAGCGCAGGGCGCCGCGGCAATAGGCAACAAAGTCGCAACACTTCGCGGGGACGACCCGCGGAGAGAGCTCAGCGCAACACCCCGTCCAGCACCGGTAGTCCGGCAACCACCGCCATCGCGATCAGCGCATAGCAGATCCCGCGAAACACTTTCTCGCTGGCGCGGCCGAACAGCGAGGCGCCGAAGGCGACACCGATCGCATAGACCGGCCCGACGACCAGCGAGAGCACCAGCGATTCGCGCGAGATCAGGCCTGTCGTCGCATAACTGACCATCGAGAAGAAATCCGACGCGCCGAAGAACAGCACGATGTTGGCGCGTGCGACGATCGGCGCGATCGGGCGGCCCAGCCAGTAGCCGACGATCGGCGGGCCGCCGGTCTGCGCGAGGCCGCTACAGAAGCCGGAGAGACCGCCGATGCCGACGGAGAGCCAGGCGTGGTCCTTGCCGCGATAACGCCAGCCCGACAGCAGCAGAAGCAGGAGGGCGGCGACGAAGCAGGAGATGATCCATCGCGTGGTGACGGGCTCCAGCACGCTCAGGAAATACGTGCCGACGGGCACGCCGATCAGCGCCCCCAGCACGATCACGGCGGTGGCCCTGCGGTCGGCCTTCCGCCATGCGTCAGGCAGCAGCGGGGCGGCCGCGACGAAATCGATGACGAGCAGCAGGGCCGCAACGAGCCGCGGCGCTGCGATGCTGCTCGCCAGCGGCATGAAGATCAGCGCCGAGCCGAAGCCGGAGAAGCCGCGTGCGGTGCCTGAAACGAAAGCGACGGCGCAGAGCGCCATCGCAATGGTGAGGCTGACATCCTTCGGGAGAACGTCGGCGAGACTCATGCTTGTTGATTCTGGAGCACGATATCGTCCGAGAACCGCTTCACACCTTTCAACATCATGCTCTCAGAGTACCGCCGGTCTTCTTCGTGACTTCGGCCACGATCTTGGCGCCGACGGCCTCGATCTCCTGGTCGGTCAGGGTCTTCTCGCGCGGCTGGATCGTCACCGCGATCGCGATCGACTTCTTGCCGTCATCGATGCCCTTGCCCTCGTAGACGTCGAAAACGTTCACGCCGGTGATCAGCTTCTTGTCGACGCCTTGCGCGGCGCGAACGATGTCGCCGGCCTTCACGGCGCGGTCGACGATGAAGGCGAAGTCGCGCGTAACAGGCTGGAAGGCGGAGAGCTCGATCAGCGGCTTGGCGCGGGTCGGCTTCTTCTTCGCCTCAGGGATGCGGTCAAGGATCACCTCGAACACCATCAGCGGACCATCGACGCCGAGCGCCTCGAGCGCGCGCGGATGCATCTCGCCGAAATGGCCGAGCACGTTCTGCGGGCCGATCTGGATCGTGCCGGAACGTCCCGGATGCAGCCAGCCGGGACCACCCGCCACGACCTGAAGCGCCTGCATCGGCGCGCCGGCCGCAGCGAGCACCGCCAGCGCGTCGGCTTTCGCGTCGAACACGTCAGCCTGCGTCGAGCCGGTCCAGTGCCGTCCGAGACCTTCAGAGGAAGCAAAGCCGCGGCGCACGCCGCTTGCCGCCATGAACTGGTCCTGCGGGCGATCGCCCTTGAAGATCTGGCCGACCTCGAACAGTGCGACATCGCCAAAGCCGCGATCGGCATTGGCCTGCGCGGCCGCGATCAGGCCCGCAAGCAAGGTCGGGCGCATGTCGGAGAGATCGGACGCGATCGGGTTGGCCACTTCGAGCTCGCGCTGGCCGCCGCCGAACAATTCTGCCGCGGGTTTTGCGATGAACGACCACGTCACGGCTTCGACCATGCCGCGGCTCGCGAGCGCGCGCCGCGCGCGGCGGGTGCGCAGCTGCAGCGAGGTCAGAACGGATTTGCGCGCGTCCTCGCCGCGTTCGAACGGCGTCTCCGGCACCTTGTCGACGCCGAAGATGCGGACGATCTCCTCGACGATGTCGGCCTTGCCGTGCACGTCGGTGCGCCAGGACGGCACCGCCACCTTCACGACCGGGCCGGGGCCCGCCATCATGAAGCCGAGATGGGTCAGGATGCGCTTCATCTCGGCTTGCGGCACCTCGATGCCGGAGAGCCGCTTGACCTCGGTGACCGGGAACTCGATCAAGCGGTCATCGCCAAAGGCCTTGCCGACCACGACGGTTTCGGACGGCGTGCCGCCGCACATCTCCATCACGAGCTTGGTCGCCAGCTCCAGTCCCGGCACCATGAAGGCCGGATCGACGCCGCGTTCGAAGCGGTAGCGCGCATCGGAATTGATGCCGAGCTTGCGGCCGGTCTGGGCGATGTTGATCTCGTTCCACAGCGCCGATTCGATCAGCACGTCGGTGGTGTCATCGTCGCAGCCGGAGGCCTCGCCGCCCATGATGCCGGCGAGCGATTCAACGCCGTGCTCGTCCGCGATGACGCAGATCGCGGGATCGAGATTGTAGGTACGGCCGTCGAGCGCGAGCAGCGTCTCGCCGTCGCGGGCGCGGCGCACGACGAGATTGCCCTTCACCTTCTTGGCGTCGAACACGTGCAGCGGCCGCGCGCGATCGAAGGTCATGAAATTGGTGATGTCGACCAGCGCGTTGATCGGGCGCAGTCCGATCGCGGTCAGCCGCTTCTGCAGCCATTCCGGCGACGGGCCGTTCCTGACGCCGCGCACGAGGCGGAGCGCGAAGCCCGGGCACAGCGTGGCATCCTCGACCGTGACCTTCACCGGGCACGGGAATTCGCCCTTGATAGGCTTGATGGTCGGATCCTTGAACTTGCCCATGTCGGCGGCGGCGAGGTCGCGCGCGATGCCGTGCACGCCCGTGCAGTCCTGCCGGTTCGGCGTCAGATTGATCTCGACCACGGGATCGCCGAGCCCGGCCCATTCGGCGTAGGCAGCGCCGATCGGCGCATCGGCCGGCAATTCCATGATGCCGTCATGGTCGTTGGAGATCTGCAATTCGGCCGCCGAGCAGAGCATGCCGCGGCTCTCGACGCCGCGGATGGTGCCGACCCCGAGCGTGATGTCCTTGCCGGGAATGTATGTGCCGGGCGGCGAGAACACGCTGACCAGACCCGCACGCGCATTCGGCGCGCCGCACACCACCTGCACCGGCGCTCCGCCGTCGCCGGTGTCGACCATGCAGACCCGCAAGCGATCCGCATTCGGATGCTGCTCGGCCGAGATCACCTTGGCGATGGTGAAAGGCTTCAGCGCCTTCGCCTTGTCCTCGATGTTCTCGACCTCGAGCCCGATCATGGTGAGCTTCTCGGCGAGCCTGTCGAGCGGCTCGTCGGTCTCGAGATGATCCTTCAGCCAGGAGAGGGTGAATTTCATGGCTGTGTGCCTCGGCTCTTGTCGGTGGAGTTACATTGGTCGGTGCTAGTGTTCCCTCCCCCCTTGTGGGGGAGGGTCAGGGAGGGGGGTGAGCCGCGGGCTCCGGCGGAAGCTGCCTGGCGAATTGCCTCAACAACTCCTTCAAGGTTCGTCATCACCTGATCATTGGTGAAGCGCAGAACCTGAAAGCCCTCGGCTGCGAAGAAAGCGTCGCGACGCTCATCCTTCTTCTGACGTTCTTCGAAATCGTGAGATTCTCCATCGAGTTCGATGATGAGCTTAGAGGAGAAACACACGAAGTCGGCGATGTAGTTTCCGATTGGCGTCTGGCGACGGATGCCAAGACCATCCATGCGGTTAGCCTTCAGGTAGCGCCACAGCAGTGTTTCGGCGCGCGTCATCGCTCGGCGAAACTGTTTCGCCCGACTACGCTGACGTTCGCTCACAACTGCATGCGGCATCCGCGGCTACCCCCCTCCCTGACCCTCCCCCACAAGGGGGGAGGGAACGGAGAGAGTCATTGTGTGGCCGGGCATCGCCATCACGTGCTCAGCCCTCCCGCCAGCGTCGGCACTTCGAGCGGCTTGAAGCCATAATGCGACAGCCAGCGGACGTCGCTGTCGAACAGCTGGCGCAGGTCGGCGATGCCGTATTTCAGCATGGCGATGCGGTCGATGCCCATGCCCCAGGCAAAGCCCTGGTATTCATCGGGGTCGATGCCGCAGGCGCGCAGCACGTTCGGATGCACCATGCCGCAGCCGAGAATCTCCAGCCAGTCTTCGCCCTCGCCGAAGCGGATCTCGCCCTTGTCGCGGCGGCACTGGATGTCGACTTCCAGCGACGGCTCGGTGAAAGGGAAGAAGGAGGGGCGGAAGCGCATGTTGATGTGGTCGACCTCGAAGAACGCCTTGCAGAACTCGTGCAGGATCCATTTGAGGTGGCCGAGATGCGAGGTCTTGTCGATGACGAGGCCTTCGACCTGGTGGAATTGCGGCGTATGGGTCGCGTCAGAATCGATGCGGTAGGTGCGGCCCGGGCAGATGACGCGGATCGGCGGCTTCTGGCTCAGCATGGTGCGCACCTGCACCGGCGAGGTGTGGGTTCGCAGCAGCATGCGCGAGCCGTCCTCCTTCGGATGGAAGAAGAAGGTGTCGTGCATCTCGCGCGCGGGATGGCCTTCCGGGAAGTTCAGTTTGGTGAAGTTGTAGTCGTCGGTCTCGATGTCAGGACCTTCGGCGACCGAGAATCCCATGTCGGCGAAGATCGTGGTGAGCTCGTCCCAGACCTGGCTCAGCGGATGGATGCGGCCGGCCTCGACCGGTGAGTCGCGCAGCGGCAGGGTGACGTCGACGGTCTCGGACACGAGCCGCGCATCGAGCGCCGCCGACTTCAGCACGTCGCGCCGTGCGGCGAGCGCCTCGGTGACCTTGTCCTTGGCCTGGTTGATCGCGGCGCCTTGCGTCTTGCGCTCGTCCGGCGACATCTTGCCGAGCGTGGCGAGGAGTGCGGAGATCGAGCCCTTCTTGCCGAGGGCTGCGACGCGCACCGCCTCGAGGGCGGCCTCGTCGCCGGCGGCGGCGATCTGGTCGAGGATGGACGTTTCGAGCGTTGCGAGGTCGGACACAGTCAAATCCTTGCTGCCAAAATTCGGCTGGGTTGTCGCCGCCCGAAGGCCGTAACGTCAAGCAAAAAGCCGGTTATTTCGGGCTTGCGGCCGGCTGGGTTGAACGCTGCGCGGGGACCCGGCACCAATGGGGGTACGAGGAGAGTCTTGCGATGCTTTCGAGATCCTGCCTGGTCGGTCTGGCCCTGCTTGTGTTGGAAGGTGCTTTGGGTGGCGCGGCCTACGCCGAGGAATGCCCGGCCAAATCGACGTCGATGGACGACGTCATCGCAGTCCTCAATGCGGCGCCTGGCTGCGGCCCTGCCATGAAGCTGTTCGAGGCCTGCGCATATGGCGCCAGCGGCGACGTGCAGTTCGGTGAAGTGGTCGAGAAGAAATGCGAAGCTGATTTCGTCGGCCAGCAGAAGCCGCCGCAGAAGCTCAGCTATCAGCGCGAGTTGCAGGCGTGCGATCGCAAGTACCGGAACAAGTCCGGCACCATGTATATTTCGGCGACAGCATCCTGCCGGGCGGAGGTCGCCCAGCGCTACTCGCAACAAGCTTTGAAGGCTGCGGGCCAAAAGGCCCGCTAGCGCAAGCCTCAGGCGGCGAGCGCAGCCTTGGCCTTCTCGGCGATCGCCTGGAACGCGGCGGGCTCGCTGATCGCGAGATCCGACAGCACCTTGCGGTCCACGGTGATCCCGGACTTGGCCATGCCGTCGATAAATCGGCTGTAGGTCAGGCCGAACGGACGGACGGCAGCGTTGATGCGCTGGATCCAGAGCGCGCGGAACGTCCGCTTCTTACGCTTGCGGTCGCGGAAGGCATATTGCATCGCCTTCTCCACGGCCGGCTTGGCGGCGCGGATGGTGTTCTTGCGGCGGCCATAGAAGCCCTTGGCGGCCTTGTAGACTTTCTTGTGCTTGGCGTGGGCGGTCACACCGCGTTTGACGCGAGACATGACAAAATTCCTTCAGAGATGACTTGGTTTTCGGATCGCCGCGCGAAGGCGGCGCGAGGTGGCAGTGATCGTGGACGCGATCAGGCGTTCGGCAAGAAGTACTTCTTGACGTTGTCGCCGTCGGTCTTGAACAGCACGCGGGTGCCGCGGAGCTGACGGATCTGCTTCTTCGTCCGCTTGATCATGCCGTGACGCTTGCCGCGCTGGGCGTGCATCACTTTGCCGGTGGCAGTCACCTTGAAGCGCTTTTTAGCGCCCGATTTGGTCTTCAGCTTGGGCATTTGGCTCTCCTATGGCCACAACAGAAATCCGCCCGTGAAGGCGGCTGGCCGTCTAAATTGCTCGTTAGAGCGTTGATTGTGCTCAGGTTTTTGCGAACGAGCGCGAAACCCGCACGAAACACCGCCACGGCAGCCCTTAATCAGCCGGGCGATGAAGGCTGGGCTTATGACAGAGCGGGAGCCAAATGGCAACGATGAACCGGCGGAACAGGCCCGGAGACTATCCGGTGCTGCACCCTCATGTCCCCAGCCGCGTCGCCCGGAGCAGACCAAAATGGCCCATTTTTCCCAATCGTCGTCGTCTTCGACTGGTTTCGTCCGCGCGCGTCATCTGGCGGTGTTTCCCGTGCTCGCCGCCGCCATGCTGCCGTCGACTGCCGATGCCCGCGTCGGCGGCTATGACGGCATCTGGAACGTCACCTTCGCCACCACGAGGGGCAATTGCAGCTCAGGCTACAGCGTCCCCTTCACCGTCACGGGCAGGCGGGTGTCGTCCGCCGGCGGCGGCCGGGTCTCGGGCCGGATCAACCGCTCCGGCGCTGTGGCTGTCCATGTCTCGGTCGGCGCCTCTCATGCCAGCGGCGGCGGCAGGCTCGCCGGCATGAACGGCGCCGGCTCGTGGAGAGGTATCATCTCCGGCGACCAGTGCAGCGGCACCTGGCAGGCGACGAGGACGTAGTCGAACGAGCCATCGCCACAGCCACGGTGCGCTCCCTCCCCCGCCTGCGGGGGAGGGCTGGGGAGAGGGTGCTTCCTCAATCGAGAACCCCCAAGAGGAAAAAGCCCTCACCCGGCGCTTCGCGCCACCCTCTCCCGCAAGCGGGCGAGGGTGCAGCGGAGCGCGCGGCTTCCACCTTGACCAAAACAAAACGGCCCGCCGGAGATCCGGACGGGCCGCTGAATTCTCAATCCCAAAGTGCTTCGCGTCAGCGCGGCGCCAGCACCATGACGACCTGGCGACCTTCGAACCGCGCATCCTGCTCGACCTTGGCGAGCTCGGCGACGTCGGTCTTGATCTTGTCCAGCAGCTTGGTGCCGATCTCCTGGTGCGCCATTTCGCGGCCACGATAGCGCAGCGTGATCTTGACCTTGTCGCCCTCTTCGAAGAACCGCTGCATCGCGCGCATCTTCACGTCGTAATCATGGTCGTCGATCATCGGGCGAAGCTTGATCTCCTTGATCTCGACGGTCTTCTGCCGCTTGCGGGCTTCCGCGGCTTTCTTCTGAGCGGAATACTTGTACTTCCCGTAGTCCATGATCTTGCAGACGGGAGGGCTGGCATTCGGCGAAATCTCGACCAGATCCATGCCGGCTTCCTGAGCCATCCGGATAGCGACGACGGTCTCGACCGTGCCCTTGTTGTCACCGGTCTGGTCGATCAGCTGGATCTGCGCATTGCGGATATCATCATTGATGCGCGGCCCGTCTTTGCTGGCAGCGGGCGGAGCTTTATTAGGACGGCGAATGGGTGGTTCTCCAAAGTTGTGAAAGAAGCGGCTATCTTGAAGGAAGATGCGATTGCCGGCAAGCAAGTCGCTCGTGCGGCACGCGAAAAACCCTCAAATGCGAGGCATTTTGGTCACGCCCGGGCACGCAGACGACATAGACACCTTGCTTCTGTTCCGCAAGCGTCCCAAAGGGCGGCCAATGCAGCCATCGGGTTGCATCGCGGGACGCGCCCGGACAGCTCAAACCGCACAGCCAGAGTAAATGTTCCATGACCGATATAATTCCTGATGCCATGCTCGACTTCATCGACGTGGGTGAGGGCCTGTCCGCACGCAGGATCGCGGTACGCAGTCGGCGAGGACAGGGGCCTGGACTGGTCTGGCTGGGCGGATTCAACTCGGACATGCTGGGCAGCAAGGCCTTGGCGCTGGACGCCTGGGCCCGGGATCACAGCCGCGCAATGGTCCGGTTCGACTATTCCGGCCACGGCGAGTCCGGCGGCGACTTCGCTGACGGAACCATCGGACGCTGGCTGGAGGAGAGCGTTGCGGTGTTCGAGCGGTTTTGCGACGGCCCGCAAGTCCTGATCGGCTCATCCATGGGCGGCTGGATCGCGCTGCTGCTCGCGCGCGAGATCAAGAAGCGTTCTGGCAAGGCGTCGCTGGCCGGCGTTGTCCTGATCGCACCGGCGCCCGACTTCACCGAGGAGCTGATGTGGAAGAATTTCTCGCCCGCGGTGAAGAAAGAGATCGAGACCAAGGGTGTCTGGATGCGGCCGTCGGATTACGGCGACGGCTCGCCCTATCCGATCACGCGGAACCTGATCGAGGAGGGCCGCAACCACCTCGTGCTCGGCAGCGCCATCGATCTCGGCTGCCCCGTCCGCATCCTGCAAGGCGCGAAAGATCCTGACGTGCCATGGCAGCACGCGTTCGCGCTGACGCACCGCCTGCCGGCGGACGACGTCGTGCTGACCATGATCCAGGACGGCGATCACCGCCTCTCCCGCCCGCAGGACATCGCGCGCATCCTTGCCGCGGTCGCCGAGATCGGGTGAAATCATCACCCAGCATTCGGTGTCATCGCCCGACTTGATCGGGCGATCCAGTATCCCAGAGACGGCTGTGCTTGAGTCGAGAAGCCGCGGCGTACTGGATGCCCCGGTCAAGCCGGGGCATGACAGAGAACGGGGAAGGAGAAACGCCAATGACCACAACCGCCATGCTGCGCGCCTTCTGCGATGCGGTCGAGCAGCGCAATGGCCGCGCCTTTGCCGAATTGTTCACCGAGGACGGCGTCTATCACGACGTCTTCTATGGCGCCTTCGCCGGTCGCGCGAGGATCGCCGAAATGATCGACGACTGGTTCTATCGCACGGCGAGCGATTTCCGCTGGGACATGCACGATCCCGTCACCGACGGCACCACGCTCTATGCGCGCTACACCTTCAGCTACAAATCAATCCTGCCGGAAGCGAGCGGCGCGCGGGCGATGTTCGAGGGCGTCGCGATCATGACGCTGCGTGACGGCAAGATCGCAAGCTATCACGAGGTCGCCAACACCGCGCCGGCGTTCGTCGATCTGAAGTTCGCGCCTGAAAGAATTGCGAAGATCGTCGCCAAGCAGGGCGCCGAGCTGAAGGCACGGCCGGAGATGCAGCGGCATCTCACCTGACCGTCATTCCGGGGCGCGCGAAGCGCGAACCCGGAATCCATTTCGCCTTTTGGCCTGCGATCCAATGGATTCCGGGTCTGCGCCTGACGGCGCATCCCGGAATGACGGTCGGAGAGAGGCGCGCGCATTCCTACCGCTTCGATGGATTCGCCATCGGCTTGCGCTGCGCCAGTGCGGCGACCGTGGCGGTGCCGATCGGGCCCTGTTCGTCATAGAGCCAGCATTCGCCGATCGCGACGCCGTCGGTGGCGTGGTGGTTCACGACTTCGAAGCCGATCCATTCCGTGACCGGCAGGCGGTGCAGATAGATCGTGACGTCGCTGTTGATGTAGCCGAGCCCCTTGTCGCCGGCATTGGCAAACGGGCTGGCGAAATCGGCACCGGTTGCGACATGGACGAACGGCGTCATCGGCACGCCCGCAACGAGCTCGCGCACCTCGCTCATCCAGAGCCGGCGCGGCCCGAGCGAGCCCATATGGCCGACGATCGGCCGCGTCGTCCATTTGCCGTTCATGCCGAGCCTGGGATCCGTGGGCTTGGGAATGTCGGACGGCTTCGGCGCGTCCCAGTTCGGCGGCGACCACACATCGCCATCAGGATTCTGCGTCTTGCGCAGCAGCTGACACGACGCGCGCGCCATGCTGACCCCGCCGGAAACGAACTCCGCTTCCACCACGCGGATGCGCATCCCATCGCGTACCAGCCGCGTCGTCACTTCAATCGGCTTGTCGATGGTCGGCAGCCGAAACATGTCGACGGTGAGCCGCGCCGGCACGAACTCAGGCCCGGAATGGCGTTCCTCGATGGCGAAGCCGAGCAGGCCGACGATGACGCGCCCGTGCAGCGACTTCGGATCCCAGGGACCGTTGGCAACTTCCGTCGGATGGAATGTCTCGCCGTCGCGGGTGAAGAAAGGCATGTTTGTCATGACGTGCGAGATTGCGGGAATGGGTGGGGAAATCAAGTGTGGTGAGGCGCATGTGCGCTCGCCAAACAAAAGGTGTCATCGCCCGGCTTGACCGGGCGATCCATTACGCCGAGGCAGTCGTGATTGAGTCGAGGAGCAGGGGCGTGCTGGATGCCCCGGTCAAGCCGGGGCATGACAGCGGAGAGTTAGGACGCAGCCAGCCACTCGTCACGCACGCTGTCGTCGTGCTCGTTGCTCGCCGCAGCAGACTTCATCGCATCAAACTCGGTGCGTTCCACCAATTGCCCCAGCGCCCACACCGCAGCCCCGCGTACCAGCGGACTCGCATCGTCCAGCAAGCGCCGCGCCTCCTCGGCCAGCGCCGCCTCACCGGAGTTGCCGATCGCAATCAGCACGTTCCGCAAGAAGCGGTCGCGGCCGATGCGCTTGACCGGCGACTTCGTGAACAGCGCGCGAAACGCCGCGTCGTCGAGCCGCGCGAGCTCGGCGAGCGCAGGCGCGCGCAATTCATCACGCGCCGCAAGCCTGGCCTCGCGTCCCTCCTGCGCAAACTTGTTCCAGGGGCAGGCCGCAAGACAATCATCGCAGCCATAGATGCGATTGCCGATGGCCTTGCGAAATTCGCGCGGGATCGGTCCCTTGCTCTCGATGGTGAGATACGAGATGCAGCGCCGCGCATCGAGCTTGTAGGGCGCGGGGAACGCCGCGGTCGGGCAGATGTCGAGACAGGCCCGGCACGAGCCGCAATGATCGATCTCGGTGGCGTCGCGCGGCAGCTCCAGCGTGGTGTAGATCGCGCCGAGAAAAAGCCATGAGCCGAACTCGCGCGAGACGAGGTTGGTGTGCTTGCCCTGCCAGCCCAGATGCGCCGCCTGCGCCAGCGGCTTCTCCATCACCGCCGCGGTGTCGACGAACACTTTCACGTCCGACGGCGCAGCCGCGACCAGCCAGCGCGCCAGCGCCTTCAGGCGCTTCTTGATGAGATCGTGATAGTCGTCGCCCTGCGCATAGACCGAGATCGCCGCGCGCGTGGGCTGCTCGAGAATCGCCAGCGGATCGGAGTCGGGACCGTAATTGACGCCGAGCATGATCACGCTGCGCACGTCCTGCCACAGCCCGCGCGGATCGACGCGGCGCTCGGGGCTTGCGGCGAGCCAGTCCATGTCGCCATGGCCGCCCGATGCGATGAATTCGAGGAAGTGTTTGCCGGCACTCTCGATCGTGCCCGGCGCGGTGATGCCGATGCAGTCGAAGCCGAGCCCGCGCGCTTCATGCGTGAGCGCAGTACGAAGCTCATCAATGTCGATGCTGGATTTGATCACCGATGCATCCACACTCGTCATGGCCGGGCTTGTCCCGGCCATCCACGTCCTTGTGTAGCATTCACGAGAAGAGAAAGAACGTGGATGCCCGGGACAAGCCCGGGCATGACGATCATCATCAGAAATCCAGGTCCACGTAGGTCCGCGACGCCGGCACGCCGGCCAGCCATTCGCTGAGGAGCGGACGGAACGACGGGCGGGATTTCACCCGCGCGTACCACGCCTTTGCTGCGTCGTCCTCGCTCCATGGCACGTCGCCCAGATAGTCGATCGCCGAGAGATGCGCCGCGGCGGCGAGATCCGCGTAAGTGAGTCGGTCGCCGGCGAGGAAATTGCGCGTCTGCGCCAGCCAGCCGATATAGGCCAGATGATAGCGCACATTGGCCTTCGCCGCGCGCATCACGTCGGCCGAAGGCGGGCCGCCGCCATTCTCCTCGCTCATGAAGCGCTTGTAGATGCGCTCGGTGACGAGCGGGTGCGAGACTTCCTCGAAGAACTTCTCGTTGAACCAGGACATCAGCCGGCGCACCTCGACGCGTTCGCTGATCGTTTGCGGCATCAGGCGTTTCGGGCCCATCTCGGCACCATAGGCCTCGTCGACATATTCGGCGATGATGGCCGCGCCGGGAATCGGCGGCTGCTCCTCGTCGACGAGCACCGGCGTGGTGCCGGCCGCATTGAGCAGCAGAAACGCCTCGCGCCGCTCCCAGCTGCGCTCTTCGATCAGCTTCAGGTCAAGCCCGTATTCGCCCGCGATCAGGCGGATGAAGCGCGAATGCGGACAGAACGGATGATGATACAGCGTAAACATGAAGCCTTTGACTATTTGATGGTGCTTAAGAATCCATCAATGTTTGTGCGGCGCCACACTAGGCCCTCAAAACCGCGAAGCAAGGCCGTGATTTCGTATTTTGCGATTGCGGCATGGGAGCGAATAGGCGAGAAGAGCCCCGCTTTTCCAGCCGAAATGGACCGTAAATATGTCAGACGCAATACGGGCAGTGATCCTCGGCATCATCGAGGGTGTGACCGAGTTCCTTCCCGTGTCCTCGACCGGTCACCTCCTGCTCGCGGAGCGCTTTTTCCATCTCGGCGAAGGCGCGTTCTGGGATTCGTTTACGGTTCTGATCCAGCTGGGCGCGATCCTCGCGATCGTCGGGCTGTATTTCAGGAAGCTGTGGGACGTCGTGATAGGCCTGTTCACGGGCGATGCCGATGCGCGGCGCTTCGTGATCGGCGTGCTGGTGGCGTTCCTGCCGGCCGTGGTCGTCGGCCTCGTCGCCGGCAAGTACATCAAGAGCCTGCTGTTCAATCCCTGGGTCATCTGCTTCACGCTGATCGTCGGCGGCGCCATCCTGCTCTGGGTCGACAAGCTCGATCTCAAGCCGCGCGAGCATGACGCCACCAGGTTTCCGCTGCTGATGTATCTCTATATCGGCATCGCGCAGTGCGTGGCGATGATCCCTGGCGTCTCGCGCTCCGGCGCCAGCATCGTCGCGGCCATGCTGCTCGGGGCCGACAAGCGCGCGGCGGCGGAGTTCTCGTTCTTCCTCGCCATTCCCACCATGATCGGTGCGTTCGCCTACGACTTCTACAAGAGCCGCGCCGAGATGACGATGGACCACATGGGCATCGTCGCGATCGGTTTCGTGGTGTCGTTCATCACCGCCATCATCGTGGTGAAGACGTTCCTGACCTACGTCACCCGGCACGGCTTCGTGGTGTTCGCCTGGTGGCGCGTCATCGTCGGCACGCTCGGCCTGATCGCGCTGGCGCTCGGGCAGTAGAGCAGCAACTCGGTTGGTGCGCTCCCTCGCCCGCTTGCGGGAGAGGGTGTCTCCGCAGAGAGACTGCCAATGAGGCGAAAGTCCTCACCGCCGCGACGCCATTGCCGAAGCTATGCGCCGGCGTTCTCGAGGACGGCCGCCAGAGGCGGCCTACGCTGTCCCGCAAGCAAGCGAGAGAAGCAAACCAGCCTCACACGCTCATGCGCTGGAACTGACCGGCGGCGCGGAAGCGCCAGAGATATTGCGGGGCGATCGCTTCCAGCGAATCGGGGGTGATGCCGAGGCCTTCCAGCGTCAGGCCGGCCGCCTTCGCCGCCTCCGAGACGACGTTGTCGCGCTCGAGCAGCGTGACCTGGTCCGGTGTCAGCTTGAACGCGCCCGGCGCGAATTGCAGGAAGGCGGCCTGGAAGCGGGCGAGGCCGAACGACAGCGGGATCAGCATCCGCTTGCGGTCGGTGATCTCCAGGATGGTCTCGATGATCTCGCGCATGGTCAGCACTTCCGGCCCGCCGAGCTCGTAGGTCGCGCCGGCCTTGGCCTTGCCGTCAACGGCATCCGCGATCGCGGTGGCGACGTCGCCGACATAGACCGGCTGCATCCGGGTAGTCCCGCCGATCAGCGGCAGCACCGGCGACATCCGGGCCAGCGCGGCGAAGCGGTTGGTGAACTGGTCCTCGGGGCCGAACATCACGGAGGGGCGGAAGATCGTGGCGGAGGGAACCGCGGCCAGGACCGCGGCTTCGCCCGCCGCCTTGGCCCTGGCATAGCGCGAGGGCGATTCCGCGTCGGCGCCGATCGCCGAGACATGCACCAGGCCGGCATCGGCCGCGGCCGCCGCCTTGGCGACGGTTTCGGCGCCCTTGGCCTGGACGGCGTCAAAGGTCTGCGCGCCGCCCTCGGTGAGGACGCCGACGAGGTTGATCGCGACATGCGAATCACGCAGCGCCGCCTCGACCGAGGCCGGATAGCGCAGATTCGCCTGCACGGTGTGGACCTGTCCGACCTTGCCGGAGGGCTGCAGGTATCCGGCGAGTTCCGGCCGCCGTACCGCAACCCGGACCCGGTAATCGCGCTTGCACAGGGCCCGGACGACATTCCGGCCCAAAAACCCCGATCCGCCGAAAACCGTGACGAGCGTGTCCAGATTCGATGCCATGGGGGTGTCCGTTCCTGCGGAAAAGAGTGCGTCTTGTCAGGCTTTTATCGAGCCGGTTTGCGATGCGCAATCGGCATCCCGAACCGGGCCTCACGCATGAATTGACAACGGCGTCACCGAACCGTAGTAACCGCCTCCGTGCCCCAAACGGCATGCCCAGGTGGTGGAATTGGTAGACGCGCTGGCTTCAGGTGCCAGTGGCTTAACGGCCGTGAAGGTTCGAGTCCTTTCCTGGGCACCATGCTTTTCTGGATCGCAAACAGATCCAGATAGATAAGCCCTTTCAGAGTGCTGCGTTGGCATTGGGCCATGAGCCGAGAAAGTGCAATGCGCTGTGTCTTGGGATCGTGCGTCTTCTTGTGCCTCTTGATCGGTCCGTGTGCTTCTGCGAACGCGGCCGCAAGAGGGCATCACAAGTTGCGACATGTCATGGTTCGGCCGGGCCAGGCCACGGCTCCAGTCTATGTCACTCCGAATGGTGTGCGCATCTATCGCGACGACTCCGTTCCCGGCGGTCTGCGGACCGACCACGATGATCCTCCCGCCTATGACGATCCATCCAAGTTCGGCGGCGGCTGATCTGGGAGCCGGGCTGCTGTTGCGGCAAGGTGCCCTTCACACCACCTGCTTCCCCGCCCGCTCCGCCACCGCCTTCTGCACAAAATACATCATCACCAGCGTGATGATCGTCGTCGCGACGACGACGTAGCCGATCTGGTCGAAATGGATCAGCGAGCCGTCGGGCGCTTGCGCGATGATCGCGCCGGCGAGCACCGAGCCGAGTCCGCCGGAGAGCTGCTGCAGCGAGGCGCTGACCGCGCTGAAGGAGCCGCGCTGGCTCGCGTCGGGGATCGCCGACATCACCGCCTGCGACGGGATCATCCGCGAGAAGATGCCGACGAACATCAGGACGTTGACGAGGATCGCGGTCGCGAGCGAGACGTGGCCGAGATGTGTGTAGATCAGCACCATGACCACGGTCATCGCGCAGCCGAACACGAAGGTCGGATATTTGCCGAACGCGTCGCTGGCACGTCCGACCAGCGGTCCCGTGACGATGCTGAACAGGCCGGAGACGAGATAGATCGTCGGCAGATGCGTGATGTCGATGCCGAGATTGTGCACGGTGTAGGCGCTGGAGAACGGCATCAGCATGTAGCCGCCCGTTGCCAGCAGCGTCGTGACGGCGAAGGCGAGCGTATAGCGTGGCTGACCGATCGTCGCGATCAGATGGTGGAACGGGTTCTTGTCCTGCTTCAGTTTCAGATGCGCATCGACCGGCTCCATCACGAGGGCGATGATTGCGATCGCTGCGATCGACACCACGACGATCGCCGCGAAGCAGACATGCCAATTCCAGTGATTGGCGAGAAACAGTCCGGCCGGAATGCCGAGCACCTGGCTCGCGGCGAACGCCGTCTGGAGGAAACCCATGACGCGGCCGCGCAGGTGCAGCGGAAACAGGTCGGTGACGATGGCGAGCACCACCGCGCCGATCACGCCGCCGAACAATCCGGTCACGATCCGGCCGAGCAGCAGCACATGGTAGGTCTGCGCGGCCGCGCAGAGCGCAGTGCCGAGCGTGAAGCCGACATAGAAGAACAGCAGCAGGCGCTTGCGATCGAACCGATCGGCGAAGCCGGCGGCGAGGATCCCCGAAATGCCCGCACTGAACGCGTAGGCCGACACCGCGACGCCGAACTGCCCGGCCGTGATGTCGAGCGAGGGCATCAGGATGGCGCCGAGCGGCGACATGATGATGAAGTCGAGAATGATCGTGAACTGCGTGAACGCCAGCAGCGCGATGAGGAGTGCCTGGTAGCGCGAGAAGCCGCGCTGGCGTTTCCCTTGGTCGTGGATCGGCGCGGCGAGCGTCTGTTCGGTCATTGGCACTTCGTTCGTCGTGAGCGGGCAAGGGCGGAGAGGCCGGCAACAGATAGGGTGTGCCGGGGCGAATTGCAGCGGGCCGGCCTGAAAACCTGCTCTGCCGGAAAGAGCGGCGGCCCATCATTTCGCGCGCCGTGGAGGGTGTGAATCACCTTGATTGGGGCGCGACTGATCAAGCGTTTCAGCCCTCGGCATGCGCGAGAGTGCAGGACCAGCCGATCCCTCCAATCCCGACTGAGGGATCGCCGACCTGCACGCCATCGCCGCGACCTGACCGCCCGTAAGGCCACGGCCGCCGCTTGCGTGACCTCTCGCCAGTGGCTACATCGCGGTCCATCCGTTTAGCCTATGATATCGACGCACCGATTCGACCCGAGGTTTTGACACGCCATGACCGTACGTCTGCACCGCGGCGACTTGCCCGACCTGTCCCGCTACACCGGAGCGGTGGCGATCGACACCGAGACCATGGGGCTGAACCCGCACCGCGACCGGCTCTGCGTGGTGCAGCTCTCGCCCGGCGACGGCAGCGCCGACGTGGTGCAGATCCCCAAGGGGCACACCGATGCGCCGAACCTGAAGGCGCTCCTGGCCAATCCGGCCTTGACGAAGATCTTCCACTTCGCGCGGTTCGACGTCGCGGTGCTGTACCAGACCTTCGGCATCATGACCGGGCCGATCTACTGCACCAAGATCGCCTCCCGCCTGACCCGCACCTATACCGACCGCCATGGCCTCAAGGACCTCGTTCGCGAGGTGCTCAACATCGACCTCTCCAAGCAGCAGCAGTCCAGCGACTGGGGTTCCGACAGCCTGACCGAGCCGCAGCTCGCCTACGCCGCCTCCGACGTGCTGCATCTGCACGGCTTGCGCGAGCGGCTCGATGCCATGCTGGTCCGTGAAGGCCGCAGCCAGCTGGCACAGGCCTGTTTCGACTTCCTGCCGACCCGCGCCTTGCTCGACCTCCAGGGCTGGGCGGAAGAGGACATTTTTGCGCATTCCTGAGGCCCCGTGCGGCGGTTACCCTGAGGTTGCCGCCCCGTTTCGGACACTTTCGTAACGGCCTGTCGCCGGCTGCATGTTTGGGCGGCGCCGGATACAATGGGGCGCCCGTCGACCGAACGAGGCGAGCGATATTCAGGAGCCCAGGACTTCAGGAGCCCAGGTGAATTCGGCCCAGAATCCCACCTACGACGCCGCGCTTGCGGCGAAGTTCGCCAGCGCGGCGCGCCACAGCCGCCTGGTGCGGATTCTGCGCATTGCGGTTCCGGGTGCGGTGCTATTGTCCATGGCCGCCATCGTCGGCGTCTCGATCTTCAATCCGTTCCGTATGCTGATGCCGAAGCTGCCGCTCGATTCCGGAAACATGGTGGTGTCGGGCACCAAGATCACGATGGAATCGCCGCACCTCGCCGGCTTCACGCCGGACCAGCGGCCCTATGAGCTCTGGGCCAAGACCGCGACGCAGGACATCACCGACCCCGATCATGTCGATCTATCCGACCTGCGCGCGAAGGTGTTGATGGAGGATCGATCGACGCTTTTCCTCGATGCCCGCACCGGCCGCTTCGACAACAAGCAGCAGCAGCTCGAGCTGTACAAGGACATCCTCCTGCGCACCTCGACCGGCTACGAGGCGCGGCTGAACTCGGCCTTCGTCGACATGGGCAAGGGCACGGTCTCCTCGGACGAGCGCGTCGACGTCACGCTGACCAACGGCACGCTGACCGCGGATCGCTTGCGAATTACCGAAGGTGGTGACGTCATCCGCTTCGAGGGCAATGTGGTGATGCACCTGGACAAGCTGGACGAGCCGGCTACTGCGCAGCCTGCGCCGGTCGAGCCGCCGCCAGCGCCGCCGGTGAAGACACGTACGCCGCAGAACAAGTCCGCCAATTCAAAGTGATTTTCATGATCGATTTTTTTCCGCGCAGCGAAGACAAGCGTGGCGCCATCCTCGGTGCGGCCGCGCTCGCCGTCGGTCTCGCGCTGCTCGTCACGGGGGCGGCCTTTGCACAGAGCACGATGCAAGGCGTGCCCAACGCGATGCAGGGTTTTTCGCAGAATCGCGATCAGCCGATCCAGATCGAAGCCGCCTCTTTGGAGATGCGCGACAAGAAAAAGGAGGCGACCTTCGCCGGCAATGTGAAGGTCGTGCAGGGCGACACCACCATGACCTCGAAGACGCTGGTGGTGTTCTACGAATCGAGCGGCGACAAGCCGGCCGCGCCGCAGCCTGCGGCGAAGGGCACGAAATCGGCGCCGATGCAGTCGGCGACGCCGGGTCCGGGCGGCAGCTCCTCGATCAAGCGGCTGGAGGCGCGCGGCAATGTCGTGGTCACCCAGAAGGACCAGGTGGTGACCGGCGAGACCGCCGTGTTCGACACCAGGACCAACCTCATCACCATGCTCGGCGGCTCGGGCGGCCAGGTGGTTCTGACCCAGTGCAAGAACGTGCTGCGCGGCGACCGCCTGATGGTCGACATGACGACCGGTGTGTCACGCGTCGAATCCGACAACGGCCGGGTGCAGGCGCTGCTGCCGCAGGGCGGCAGCAATGATTGCGGCCAGGGGGGACAAGGGGCCAAACCCGGCGCGGCGCCGCCTCTGCAATTGCCCGGCGCAAGTAAACAAAAGTAAATTCAATCACTTGTGTCGGATCCACGCGATCCGAGGTTGAAGCTTGCCCGGCGAGGCTGTATCTAGCGCGCAGGGCTTTCGAAGCGGATCCGCCGCTTTTCGGGCGTGTTTCACTGGGCATGAGACATCCCTCCACTCATGCCGTCTCGGCGAATTGAAAGGCCGGTGCGGCAGATCGCGCGAATTCGCGCAGGATCGTCGCGAAAAGGCTAGAAGGCGGGGATGGTCGATCTCTTCAGCATGTTCCGTCGGCGCCCCGCCAAACGCGGCCGGCCAGGATTTGCGCGTCAGGACATCACCGCGCTCGGTGACAGCGTCGGCGGCCTCGTGACCAGTCCCATCCGGGACGCGCCACCGGTCGCCCGCGACCAGCCGATGCGCGCGCCGGACCAGTTCCGGGGTGACTATCAGGCCGACTATCAAGTCGAGTCGCCGCGTCCGCAGGCTGTTCACCCGGTCAGGGCCGCCGCGAGCTCCAACGGCGCGGGCGGCCCTCAGCTGCTGAAGCGGCCCGGCTTCCTGGCTGTGCATAGCGTGGAAAAGAGTTTCGGCAGCCGCCAGGTCGTGCGCGGCGTCAGCATCTATGTGCGCCGGGGCGAAGCGGTCGGCCTGCTCGGGCCGAACGGTGCCGGCAAGACCACCGTGTTCTACATGATCACCGGCCTGATCAAGGCCGACCGCGGCGCGATCGAGCTCGACGGCCACGACGTCACCAAGCTCCCGATGTATCAGCGCGCGCGGCTCGGCATCGGCTATCTGCCGCAGGAAGCCTCGATCTTCCGTGGCCTCACCGTCGAGCAGAACATCCGCGCCGTGCTCGAGGTGGTCGAGCCCTCACGCAAGAAGCGCGAGCAGCAGCTCGATTCGCTGCTCGACGAATTCAACATCACGCGCCTGCGGAAATCGCCGTCGATCGCGCTGTCCGGCGGCGAGCGCCGCCGCGTCGAGATCGCGCGGGCGCTGGCGACGCGGCCGAACTACATGCTGCTCGACGAGCCCTTCGCCGGCATCGACCCGATCGCGGTCGGCGACATCCAGGACCTCGTCCGCCATCTCACCAATCGCGGCATCGGCGTGCTCATCACCGACCACAATGTCCGCGAGACGCTCGGCCTCACCGATCGCGCCTATATCGTCTATGCCGGGGAAATCTTGACCGAGGGAACTCCGGATGAGATCGTTGCCGATCCGGACGTGCGCCGCCTCTACCTTGGCGAGGAATTCCGCCTCTAGCCCGTTTTTGCGTTTCGTCAAGACGTGTACATCGGGCTCGGACTAGGATAAGCAAAAATCGGACCAATTTTTGGGAACGGTTCTTGCTTCATGGCGCTTACGCAGAGACTAGAGTTCCGGCAGTCGCAGTCGCTGGTCATGACGCCGCAGCTGATGCAGGCGATCAAGCTGCTGCAATTGTCCAATCTCGATCTCACGACGTTCGTCGAAGAGGAGCTCGAGCGCAATCCGCTGCTGGAACGGGCCAGTGACGAGGGCCCGGCGGGGGAGGCTCCGGCCGAGGCCGGGAGTTACGGCGATTCCGACGGTCAAGGCGATGGCCAGGGCGAGGACGGCTTCGGCGGCGGCGCCGAGGGTTTCGAGCCGGGCCAGGAAGAATGGATGAGCAAGGATCTCGGCACCCGCGCCGAGATCGAGCAGACCCTGGATACGGGCCTGGACAACGTCTTCTCCGAGGAGCCCGCCGAGGCCGCGGCGCGCAACGCCCAGGACGCCGCGCCGACCACCTATACGGAATGGGGCGGCGGTGCCTCTGGTACCGAAGACTACAATCTCGAAGCTTTTGTCGCGGCCGAGACAACGTTGTCGGACCATCTCGCCGAGCAGCTCGCGGTCGCCTTCACCGCACCCGCCCAGCGCATGATCGGCCAGTACCTGATCGACCTCGTCGACGAGGCCGGCTATCTGCCGGCCGATCTCGGCCAGGCCGCCGAGCGCCTTGGCGCATCGCAAGCCGACGTCGAAGGCGTCCTCGCCGTCCTGCAGAAATTCGATCCGCCCGGCGTCTTCGCGCGCAATTTGAGCGAATGCCTGGCGATCCAGCTCCGCGAGCTCGACCGCTACGACCCCGCGATGCAGGCCCTGGTCGAGCATCTCGATCTGCTGGCCAAGCGCGACATCGTTGCCTTGCGCAAGATCTGCGGCGTCGACGACGAGGACATCGCCGATATGATCGGCGAGATCCGCCGCCTCAATCCCAAGCCCGGCATGAAGTTCGGATCGGCGCGCCTGCAGACCATGGTGCCCGACGTCTATGTCCGTCCGGGTCCCGACGGCGGCTGGCATGTCGAGCTCAACAGCGACACCTTGCCGCGTGTGCTGGTCAACCAGACCTATTATTCCGAGCTGTCGAAGAAGGTCGGCAAGGACGGCGACAAGTCCTATTTCACCGACGCGCTTCAGAACGCGACCTGGCTCGTGCGCGCGCTCGACCAGCGCGCCCGCACCATCCTGAAAGTTGCAACCGAGATCGTGCGCCAGCAGGACGGTTTCTTCACACATGGCGTGGCGCACCTGCGGCCGCTCAATCTGAAGGCCGTCGCCGATGCCATCCAGATGCATGAATCCACGGTGTCGCGCGTCACTGCCAACAAATACATGGCGACCAATCGCGGCACGTTCGAGCTGAAATATTTCTTCACGGCCTCGATCGCCTCGGCCGACGGCGGCGAGGCGCATTCGGCCGAAGCCGTGCGTCACCACATCAAGCAGCTGATCGATTCGGAGGAGCCCTCCGCGATCCTGTCGGATGACACCATCGTGGAACGCTTGCGCGCTTCGGGCATTGATATTGCCCGCCGCACGGTCGCGAAGTACCGCGAAGCCATGCGCATACCCTCCTCGGTGCAACGCCGCCGCGACAAGCAGAGCGCTCTTGGTAACGTTCTCTCCACCGCATTGTCCGATCGCTCCCGCAACCCCGAGCCGGCCTGATTGCGCTGGCGCGAAATCGCGCTACTCTCGTCTTCACTTCGAGACCGATCCAGGCATGCGCATGATCCGGAGAGATGTGCAGCGGTTCTCCTCGCGACATACGCGGAGCGCGTTCGCGCGAAGATCGTGCGCAGGGAGCGACTTCAGTTGCGATGATTCGTCATCGCAGCTGCGGCAACAAAGCAAGCGAGGCATCCAATGACTCTCCGGATTTCGGGAAAGAGCATCAGCGTCGGCGAGGCCCTGCGCGGCCGCGTTGCCGACCGCACCGACGAGGTGCTGCGCAAATATTTCGACGGCAACTATTCCGGCCACATCACGCTGAGCAAGGACGGTTTCGGTTTTCGCACCGATTGCGCCCTGCATCTCGATTCGGGAATCACGCTGGAGGCCGATTCGAACGCACCCGATGCCTATGCCAGCGCCGACCAGGCGCTGCTGATGATCGAGAGGCGGCTGCGTCGCTACAAGAACCGGCTCAAGGACCGCTCCGCGCGCAAGGCCCATGTCGCCTCCGAAGCAATGGCTGCGCTCGACGCCACGGCTTACGTGCTGGAAGCGCCCGGAGAGGGCGAAGAGGAAGTCACCGGCTACAGCCCGGTCATCATCGCGGAGCAAACCACGTCGCTGAAGCGGCTCTCGGTCAGCGAAGCGGTCATGGAACTCGACCTCAGCGGGGCGCCCTGCATGGTATTCCAGCATGGTTCGTCAGGCCGGGTGAACATCATTTACCGCCGGGCGGACGGCAATGTGGGCTGGATTGACCCGCCGGGAGCGAAAGTGGACGGCCAATCGCACGGCTAGGCCCGGGATTCGGACACCGTACCATCCCGGCCCTTAACAATGACGGTGGCAAAGCCACACGCGGGAGTTGGCACCGGGATTGCGTTGGAGTAGAAGCCCCCCACATCTCGACCGGGGCTAAGTGCGCCTCCTGCTTCATGTTATTGACGCCGGCTCAGCTTGGTCTATCAAGTTGGCCAAATCGGAACCTGACGGTTTAATTCACCTCGGAAACCCTCCATGCCGATTACCGATCTGGTCGCACCCGAGGCGATTCTCCCGGCATTGAAGGTCAACAGCAAGAAGCAGGCCTTGCAGGAGCTCGCAGCCAAGGCCGCCGAGCTGACCGGGCAGAACGAGCGCTCGGTATTCGAGGTGCTGCTGCAGCGGGAGAAGCTCGGCACCACCGCAGTCGGCTACGGCGTCGCCATTCCGCACGGCAAGCTGCCCAAGCTGGAAAAGATCTTTGGCCTGTTCGCGCGCCTCGACCGTCCGATCGATTTCGAGGCGATGGACGGCCAGCCGGTCGATCTCGTCTTCCTGCTGCTCGCCCCCGAAGGCGCCGGCGCCGATCACCTCAAGGCGCTCGCCCGCATCGCCCGCCTGCTCCGCGACCAGGACATCGCCAAGAAGCTCCGCGCCTCGCGCGATGCCGAGGCGATCTATTCGGTGCTGGCACTGCCGCCGGCGACCGCGGCCTGAGCGTAATGAGTTGAGGCTTGATTGCTGCAACGACGGAGGCACTCCCTCTCCCGCTTGCGGGAGAGGGCTGGGGAGAGGGTGTTTCCGCGATGGGATAATCTCCTAGAGGAGAAAGCCCTCACCCGCGCCGGGGCACCGAGCGCGTGGCAATCGCTTCAACCTAAGGCCGTTCCGCATTAAGCAAAATATTAACCGTGCGTCTGGAAGGTCAGCTCATGGCCAGCCTGCACACCGTGGCGGATTCCGAGGCATACGACAGCGCGATCTGGAAAGCGCGCGGGGTCGGCGTGGAAACGCTTGCCAGAAACGTGATCCGCATTTCGATCACCGTCAACGTGATCGTGTCGATGGGCGTCTTCAATCCCGCGCTGCTTCGCGCAGAGTGGAGCTATGTGCAACAGGCCGTAGCGCTCTTGATGTGGATCATCCTGATCTACGCCAGTGCCTTCGTACGTCCGCGCGTGAGAGTGCAGTGCAATCCCGATCTCATCGCGCTGGTCGCATTCTATGCTCTTGCCGTCGTTTCCGTTCTCTGGACCAGCCTCGGCAGTGCGGCGTTCATGAAGAGCGCGGCACTCGCGGTGACGACTTTCGGTGCGTACTGCCTCATCACCCGTATCGACATCGACGAGATCGTCCAATCCACGGCGCTGGGGCTCTTCGTCCTGGTCGCTGCCTCGGCCCTGTGTGCGATCTTCGTGCCCGAGATCGGCGTGGACCAGAGCTGGATGCACAATGGCCAGTGGCAAGGAATCTATGAATCGAAGCAGACGCTCGGCTTCATCAGCGCATACCTGATGTTCTTTGCCTGCTATCAGAAGATGACGGGCCAGGGTTGGATCGTTTTCCTGTCGGTATTTCTCCTGGCCTCGATATGCGTCATCGCCTCGGAATCCCGTGGGGCCGGCGCCGTCGCCATTGCCGCGGGTGCACTGCTCGTGACCTCGATGTGGTCGGTCCGCTGCATGAAGGTCTACGCGGTGCTGCCGGTCGTCATGTGCGTGCTGGCCGCCCTGCTATTCCTGTATTTCTATGTGACGGGCTACGATTCCATCCATCTCGGTGAGCAGACCATCAATCTGACCGAGCGGACGTTCATCTGGCAATACGCGATCGGCCATTTCAACGATGCGCCGCTGCTGGGCTTCGGCATCAACGGATTCTGGACGCGCCCTGCGATCTACGACTATTTCAACCAGAGCCATGGCTGGGTGCTGGACAATTATCATAGCGGTTACATCGCGGTGGCGATCGAAACGGGATTCCTGGGATACGTGCTGTTCGTCGCGAGCGTCTATCTGTTCTCGGAGAAGGTCCTGTATTTGATTGCGACCCGGTCGATCGATCGTGCCCACTGCGCGCTCATCATCGGCTTCGTCGTCCTGAGCTTTCAATCGAATTTCACGGAGACGATGTTCCTTCGCTCGACGATGTTCACCTCGGTGCTGCTCGTCGCATTCTTCTTCGCTGTGTGCAGGCCGGTGCAGCAAGCAAGCCCTGCAATGATGGAGCACGCAGGATGAAGCTGATCTGCGCCCGCCGGGCGGTAATCTTCGCCCTCGCGCTGGTGATGTCGGTGCTTGCGATCTTCTCCCAGGCCGGAGCGGCCGGGCAGGGCCCCGCGCCCGCTCTCCCGAAATTGAAGCGCGGCATCAACATTCTCGGCTATGACGGCATCTGGGAGGGAGGTCGCAACGCGCCGTTTCGTCTGGACAACCTCACTGCGATCAGAAAGGCCGGCTTCTCGCACGTCCGGATCAATTTCTTTGGCTTCAAGTTCATGGGTCCCGGGAATCTGCTGGACGAAGCGGTGTTGAGGCGGCTTGATGCCGTCATCGAGGAAGTGCTCGCCCGGAATCTCATTCCCGTCCTCGACGAGCACGATACCGAGCTTTGCCAGCGCGACGTGTCCGAATGCGCCGGGAAGCTGAAAGCGTTCTGGGCGCAAATCGCCGAGCGCTATGCCGGAAAATATCCGAGGCTCGTCTTCGAGGTCCTCAACGAGCCGGGCGGGCAGATGACGTCCACCAGCTGGAACGCCCTTCTGAACGAGTGTCTCGGCATCATCCGCGCCTCCAACCCCGGGCGGACGGTCATTGCCGCCGTTCTCAACGTCGATGACATGCCGGTCGAGGAACTGGTCCTGCCGTCAGATGACAGAAACCTCATCGTGACGTTTCACTACTACGCGCCGATCCGTTTCACCCATCAGGGCGCGCCGTGGTCCGAAACGTTTTCGCGAGTAGGGCCGCTCGACTGGGGCACTCCGGAGGACGAACGAAAGGCGCGCGCCGATTTCGAGAAGGTGCGTATCTGGTCCGAACGGGAAAAGCGCCCGATTTATCTCGGCGAGTTCGGAGTGTACGAGGCCGCCCCAGCCGAAGCCCGGACGAGGTATCTGTCGTTCGTGGCGCGAAGTGCGGAGCGGCTTGGCTGGGCATGGGCCTACTGGCAGTTCGACCATGATTTCGCGGCATTCGACAGCGCGCGTCAGACCTGGAAGCCTGACATCATGCGGGCGCTGATGCCGGCGGTGCGTTGATTATCGCCAGCGTCGGCTGCGCTGCTGACCAGGTCGGCACGCAACGCAAAACGGGCACGCCTTCGCGTGAAGGCATGCCCGCTTGAAACTCTATTCGTGCGGCGCGCGTGCGCTCAGTGCACGCTCACCGCTTGCAGCTCGTTGCTCCAGGCGTTGGCGACCGCGGCTTCGCGGCTGTCGGTCAGCATGATCGGCGTGCCGTCGGCGGCGTGGAGCGCGAAAAGCTTGAGGCCCGGCGCAATCTTCGGCGCCTCGGGAAACAGGCCCGGAACGTCCTCCGAGCGGATCTGCTTCACATAGGCGATATGACCTTCGCCCAGAGTTGCCAGCGTCTCCGGAGAGACGTTCTTGGCTTCGTATTCGAACGCAACGTGACCTTCACTCATGGTCTCGACTCCTCTGGAACACTAAGCGGTCGAGTCCGCTACTCGTTCCATTATTCGTGCTCATTGATAGCGATTGTCTTAACGATCCTCTCCGGCTCTGGCCGGGCCAGATCGATCGACAGCAGCCCGTTCTTCAGATCCGCACCCAGCACCAGCATCCCCTCCGCCAGCACGAAGGTGCGCTGGAAGTGGCGCGCGGCGATGCCGCGATGGATGTATTGCCGGGTCTTGTCGTCCTGCTGCCGCCCGCGGATCACGAGCTGGTTTTCCTCAATGGTTACATCGAGTTGGTCGCGCGTAAATCCGGCGACCGCCAGCGTGATGCGCAAACGCTCGGGCTGGCCGTCCGATCCGCCGCACCTCTCGATATTGTAGGGAGGGTAGCCGTCGGCGCCTTTGACGACACGGTCGAGCACGCGCTCGATCTCGTCGAAGCCCAGCAGAAAGGGACTGGAGAGCGTTGGAACACGAGACATAGTTTACAAAGTCCTCGCAGAAGCGACTTTGGTGTTTCAGGGCCCGTCAAGGCACCCCTTGATCAGCAATATGGGCACGTTCCCTTGTGGGTTCAAGGACGTAGCGGGGGGGCTGTGGACGGGCCGTGGCCGTCCGTCGCCGGGCTCATGCAGCGGCGCGGATGCGTCAATGATCGTCATGGCCGGGCTTGTCCCGGCCATCCCGAACCTTCCTCGCAGCAGAACGAGGATGTCTGGGGCAAGCCCGGGCATGACGAAACAGCCGTTGAATTTCCCCAATGAAAACAAACCCCCTTCTACTGTGCATGGGGTTGTTTTCGCGGTTTTGATCGATCGGCCCTCTGGAGCCGTCAGGCCTCCAACCGCGTCCGCCCATCGCCGCTGAACAGATGCAGCTTCGCCCGCGCCGCGGCGACGCGGATTCTCGCGCCAATAGGTGGCGCCTCGGTTCCGGGAATGCGGACGATGATCTCGCCGGGCGGCAGCTCGCCGGGCGTGGCGGCGACGCGCTGGTCCTCGTGCTCGCGGGAGCCGTAGACGAAGGTTTCGGCGCCGACGCGCTCGATCGCTTCCACGGTGAGCGGCAGCGTGACGCCGCCGGCGGGCGTCTGATCGGTGATGACGAAGTCTTCCGGGCGGATGCCGAGGATGCCGGCGTCGGCCGCAGCGCTCCCGGCGAGCTGGGACCGGATTTCCTCGGGGCGCGTCGACATCAAGTTCATCGGGGGCGCGCCGATGAAGGAGGCGACGAAGGTCGTCGCCGGCTTCTCGTAGATTGCGAGGGGATTGCCGACCTGCTCGACCTGGCCGCCGTTCATCACGACGAGGATGTCGGCGAGCGTCATCGCCTCGAGCTGGTCATGGGTGACGTAGATCGATGTCGTGTTGAGCCGGCGCTGCAATTTGCGGATCTCGACCCGCATCGCGATGCGCAGCTTGGCGTCTAAGTTGGAGAGCGGCTCGTCGAACAGGAACACCTTGGGCTGGCGCACGATGGCGCGGCCCATGGCGACGCGCTGGCGCTGGCCGCCGGAGAGCTGGCGCGGCTTGCGCTCCAGCATCGACGTGAGCTCGAGGATGCGCGCGGCTTCGTCGACGCGGGTCCTGATCTCCGCTTCCGCCATGCCGCGATTGCGCAGACCATAGGCCATGTTGTTGTAGACGCTCATATGCGGATAGAGCGCGTAGTTCTGGAACACCATCGCGATGTCGCGATCGGCGGGCTCGATTCCGTTGACGACGCGGCCGCCGATGTCGATCTCGCCGCCGGTGACCGTTTCGAGTCCCGCGACCATGCGCAGCAGCGTGGACTTGCCGCAGCCGCTGGGTCCGACCAGCACGCAGAACTGGCCGTCGCCGACATCGACGTCGACGCCCTTGATGGCCTCGAAGCCGCCGGGATAGGTCTTGCGGACGTTGCGCAGGGTGACGTTAGCCATCAGAACTCACTTCTTACTTCTCGGTCTCGACCAGTCCGCGCACGAACAGCTTCTGCATGACGACGACGACGAACACCGGCGGCAGCATGGCCAGCACGGCGGTCGCCATCACGATCGGCCATTCTGTCAGCGCGTCGGTGGTGGTGATCATCTTGCGGATGCCGACCTGGATAGTCTGCATGTCGTCGCGCGTGGTGATCAGCAGCGGCCAGAGATACTGATTCCAGCCGAGGATGAACAGGATCACGAACAGCGCCGCCATGTTGGTGCGCGACAGCGGCAGCAGCGTATCCCAGAAGAAGCGGAAGGGACCTGCGCCGTCGATGCGTGAGGCCTCCAGCAGCTCGTCCGGCACCGTCATGAAGAACTGGCGGAACAGCAGCGTCGCGGTGGCCGAGGCGATCAGCGGCAGCGACAGGCCGGCATAGCTGTCGAGCATGTGCAGATCGGCGACGATCTTGTAGGTCGGATAGATGCGCACCTCGACCGGCAGCATCAGGGTGATGAAGATCAGCCAGAAGATCGGCATCCGGAACGGAAAGCGGAAATACACGATCGCATAGGCCGAGATGATCGAGATCGCGATCTTGCCGACGGCGATCAGCAGCGCCATCACCAGCGAGTTCAGCATCATGTTGCCGACCGGCTCGCGGGTCGAGCCGCTCGTGCCGACGAAGATCGTCTGGTAGTAGGTTTCGAGGAAATGACCGCCCGGCAGCAGCGACATCTGGCCGTTGGCGATCACCGCGTTGTCCTGCGTGGAGGCGATGAAGGCGAGATAGACCGGGAAGGCGACGATCGCGATCCCGATCCAGAGGATGATGTGGGCGACGTAGCGCCGGAAGCCCTCTTCCTCGACCATCAGTAGGTCACCTTGCGTTCGACGAAGCGGAACTGGATTCCCGTCAGCACGATGACCATGATCATCAGGATCACCGACTGTGCCGCGGAGCTGCCGAGATTTCCGCCGAGCAGGCCGTCTGTATAGACCTTGTAGACCAGCGTCTCGGTCGACTTGCCGGGGCCGCCCCGGGTCATGGTGTCGATGATGCCGAACGTGTCGAAGAAGGCGTAGACGATGTTGACGACCAGGAGGAAGAAGATGGTCGGCGACAGCAGCGGGAAGGTCACGGTCCAGAACCGCCGCATCGGCCGCGCGCCGTCGATCGCGGCGGCCTCGAGCACGCTTCGAGGGATGCTCTGCAGGCCGGCGAGAAAGAACAGGAAATTGTAGGAGATCTGCTTCCAGGCGGCGGCGAGGATGATCAGCGCCGCGGCCTGGTCTCCGTCGAGCAGCGGATTCCAGTCGATGCCCAGGGCGCGCAGATAGCGCGAGAGCACCCCGAGCGAGGGATGCAGCATGAAGATCCAGAGCACGCCGACGACCGGCGGCGCCACCGCATAGGGCCAGATCAGCAGCGTGCGGTAGAGCATCGAGCCGCGCAGCGGCTTGTCCGCCATCACGGCGAGCAGCAGCGCAAACGACAGCGACGACACCGCGATCGCGAACGAGAAGAAGAAGGTGCGTAGGATCGCCTCGAAATAGGCGGGGTCCTTGAACAGGTCGATATAGTTCTCGAACCAGACGAAGCTGGTCGAGAGGCCGAAGGCGTCCTGGAGCAGGAAGGACTGGATCACCGCCTGCAAGGCAGGCCAGTAGAAGAAAATCAGGACGATCGCGAGCTGCGGCGCAACCAGCGCGTAGGGCAACAGCTTGGATTGGAAAATGGCTTGCTTTTGCATGATGCCCGCAGCAGCAGGCCGGCTTCACCGGCCTGCCGCTTGTCGCCTTACTTCACGGCGGTCTTTTCGAACTGCCGCAGCATCGTGTTGCCGCGCTCGACGGCCGAATCCAGCGCCTGCTTGGCGGTCTTCTTGCCGGCCAGCGCCTGCTCGATCTCTTCGGCCCAGACGTCGCGGAGCTGCACCATGTTGCCGAGGCGCAGGCCGCGGGAGTTCTCGGTCGGCTCCTTGTTGGTCAGCTCGAGCAGCGGGGTCTCGAGATAGGGCTGATCCTTGTAGAAGCCTTCGGCCTTGGCCTTCTCATAGGCCGCCTTGGTGATCGGCAGATAGCCCGACGATTTGTGGATATAGACCTGACGATCGGTATCGGAGAGGAAGGTCAGGAACTTCGCGACACCCTTGTATTCTTCCGCCGACTTGCCGCCCATGATCCAGAGCGAGGCGCCGCCGATGATCGAGTTCTGCGGCGCGCCCTTCACGTCGGGATAATAGGGCATCGGCACCGCGGTGAAGGCGAACTTGGCCTGCGCCTTGACGTTGCCGAAGAAGGCCGACGAGGTCAGGTAGAGCGGGCATTCGCCTGACGTGAAGCGGCCTTCGCCGGTGTTGGTGCGGCCGGCATAGTCGTAGGTCTTGTCTTTCTGGAGCTCGACCAGCTTCTCGAGATGCTTGACCTGGAGCGGGCCGTTGAACGTGAGCACGGTGTCGAAGCCGTCGAGGCCGTTGGCCTTGGTCGAGAGCGGCACGTTGTGCCAGGCGGAGAGCTGCTCGAGATTGACCCAGGTGACCCAGGAGTTGGAGAAGCCGCAGGTGGGATGGCCGTTGTCGTGCAGCTTCTTGGCGGCGTCGAACACTTCAGGCCAGGTCTTCGGGATCTCGACATTCGCCTTCTTCAGCTCGTCGAGATTGACCCACATGACGGTCGACGACGAGTTGAAGGGGAAGGACAGCATCTCGCCCTTCGAGGTCGAATAGTAGCCGGTGATCGCGGGCAGATAGGCCTTCGGATCGAACTTCTCTCCGGTCTCGGCCATCAGCTTGTAGACTGGCTTCACGGCGCCGGTCGCGGCCATCATGGTGGCGGTGCCGACCTCGAACACCTGCATGATGTGCGGCGCGTTGCCGGCGCGGAACGCCGCGATGCCGGCGTTCATCGTATCGGCGTAGTTGCCCTTGTAGGTCGGGATCACCTTGTAGTCGCTCTGCGCGGCGTTGAAGTCGTTGGCGAGCTTGACGATGACGTCGTTGTTGGCGCCGGTCATCGCGTGCCACCACTGGATTTCGGTCACAGCCAGCGCCGGCGAAGCCGACAAGCCGACCGTGAGTGCAAATGCGGCAGCCGCACCAAAATGTCGAAGAGCCATCAAGAATCCTCCCTTGCCCGTCACTGAAGAAGCGCTTGCGCTAGCAGCACCATATGACGTTCACATGACTGTGTAAGCGGCCGAAACGAAAGCGGCAAGCGCTGGAAAAGGGAAGCCGTCAAATAGGCGAAGACGTGCGCGCCGCACGCGTGTGGTCGCGCCGCAGTGCGGCATCGTTGTGTGAGGCTGACGGCCAGGCCGCAGGCTCCAAATGTCTCTCGCTTGCGGGAGAGGTCGGCGCGCAGCGCCGGGTGAGGGCTTTATCCTCTGGGGGACTGTCCCTTCGCGGAGACACCCTCTCCCCAGCCCTCCCCCGCAAGCGGGGGAGGGAGCGCACCTGCGGCGACGCTCGATCCCGGTCTTATCTCAGCGCTTGCGCTCGGGGCCGCAGACCGTGCCCTTCTCGACCATCGCGTCGATCTCGGCCTTGGAGTAGCCGAACTCGCCGAGCACCTCCGCGGCGTGCTGGCTGAATTTCGGCGGCAGGCGGCGCAGGCTCGGCTTTGAACGATCGAGCCGGATCGGCGAGGCGACGCCCTTGTACCAGTCCTTCTCGATAATATCGCCGCGGTAGATCGTGTGCGGGTTGGTCAACGCCTGGTCGATCTTCTGCACGGGGCCAGCGGGCAGGCCTGCCGCGAGCAGGCGATTGCACAGCGGCTCGGCCTCGTGCTGGCTGAACACGGCGGCTAGCTCGGCACGCAGCGCCTCGCGATTGGCGATACGGTCCTTGTTGCGGGCAAAGCGCGGGTCGGTGCCGAGCTCGGGCTTGCCGATCTCCTTGGCGAGCTTGCGGAAGGTGCCGTCATTGCCGACGCCGATGAAGATGTTGTCGGTCTTGGTCGGGAAGATCGCGTAGGGCACGAGGTTAGGGTGCTCGTTGCCGGTGAGGCTCGGCGGCTTGCCATGCATGAAATAGTTCGCTGTGTGCGGATGCATGATGGCAAGACCGGTCTCGTACAGCGTCGTCTCCAGGAACTGGCCCTTGCCGGAGCGCTGCCGCTCCGACAGCGCCATCAGGATGCCGATCGCCGCATAAAGGCCGGTGGTGATGTCGACCAGCGGCACGCCGATCCGCATCGGCCCGCTCTCGGGCGAGCCGGTCGCTGCGATCATGCCGGTCATGGCCTGGATGATGGCGTCATAGCCGGGGTTGCCGCCGCGCGGGCCATCGGCACCGAAACCGCAGATCCGGCAATGCACGAGGCGCGGGAATTTTTCGCGCAAGCTCTCGTTGCCGATGCCCCATTTCTCCAGCGTGCCCGGCTTGAAATTCTCGATCAGGACGTCGGCCGTCTCCAGCATCTTGAGCAGCACCGCGCGGCCGCCCTCGGCGGCGAGGTCGAGCCCGATCGAGCGCTTGTTGCGGTTAATGCCGACGAAATAGGCCGCGTCCTCCTCGTGGAAGGGAGGACCCCATTCGCGCACCTCGTCGCCCGCGGGCGGCTCGACCTTGATCACGTCGGCGCCATGGTCGGCGAGGATCTGGGTGCAGTAGGGACCGCCGAGCACGCGCGTGAGATCGATGACGCGCAGTCCGCTCATGGCACCTGGGGCGGCTTCAGAACTCATGCCTTCGCTTCTCCTGTGTCGAGGTTCGGTCACAGGCCTAGCGAGGTTTGCCGGGAGCAGCAATGGCTCCTGGCGTGGGGCCGCATGCGCCGTCGCGCGTCAATGCCGCGGCGTGGCAAAACAGCGAAGCGGCCGGCCCGGGGAGGTCCCGGGGCCAGCCCATCCGCACTTTCGATCAGACGACCGTCAGGCGAACGTCGACATTGCCGCGTGTGGCATTGGAGTAGGGGCACACCTGATGCGCCTTCGCGACCAGCGCCTCAGCCTCGGTGCGGGCAAGGCCCGGCAGCGAGACGGCCAGATCGATGTCGAGGCCGAAGCCGCCTTCGGAGCGCGGTCCGATGCCGACGGTCGAGGTGACGGAGGCGTCGGCCGGAACCTTCGGGCCGCCCTGCGAAGCCACGAACTTCATCGCGCCGATGAAGCAGGCGGCATAGCCGGCCGCAAACAGCTGCTCGGGATTGTTGCCGGCGCCGCCACCGCCGCCGAGCTCCTTCGGCGTGGTGAGCTTGACGTCGAGCGCGCCGTCGAGGGTCGCAGCATGGCCGTCGCGGCCGCCGGTGGCTTTTGCGCTAGTCTTGTAGAGGACGTTCACGGACATTGTGGTCTTCCTGGATCTTGGGGTGGGCGCGATCTTTATTGCAGGCAATTAGATTGCACGCAATTGAAATTGCGCTACCTCACATTTAATTGTTCGCAATTGAATGTGCCGCCGACCGGCCGCACAATGCGGCCGAACCTCGTGAGATTCTCAAATGGCCCGGAAACCATCGGCAGCGGACGCGCCGCTGCGGCTCGACAACCAGATCTGCTTTGCGGTCTATTCCGCAGCGCATGCCTTCAACCGCGTCTACAAGCCGCTGCTCGACCGGCTCGGCCTGACCTATCCGCAATATCTGGTGATGCTGGTGCTGTGGGAGCGCGACGACGTGCCGGTCAAGGACATCGGCGAGAAGCTCTTCCTGGATTCGGGCACGCTGACGCCGCTGCTCAAGCGGCTCGAGGCCGCCCATCTCGTCAAGCGCACCCGCTCGCGCGAGGACGAGCGCCAGGTGCTGATCGCGCTGACGCCGCAGGGATACGCGCTCAAGGAAAAGGCCCGCGCCGTGCCGCAGTCGATCCTTGCGGCGTCGGACTGCTCGGTGTCGGAACTGGTCGCGATGAAGGACGAGATCGTCGCGCTTCGCAACAGGCTCAATGCGGTGATCGGGGAGTAGGGGGTTAGAGGCGCTTCTTGGCGAAGGCGCGGCCGGAGGCTGACTTCAGGTATCTCTCGAACGCGACCGCTTGCTTCGCGTTGCTGAACGCAATGTACGTCTTAAGACGCCAAGGCGCGTATTTCGAGGTGTGAGGCACCTCCCCAGCATTGTGCTTTGCCAGTCGGGCGCGCAGGTCATCCGTGATGCCGATGTAGAAGTGAAGGGAATCGAGGCTCTCAAGGATATAAACGTATTTCACGGCACGCTCCCCGGCTGTCGCGGGAAGCTTACATCCGCTTTCGATCTCCTGAAGCCCGGCTTCGCCCTTCGGGCTACGCCGCGGCAGCCTTCGCTACGACAGGGCTTGCCGAGCCGTAGCTGGCGAAGCCAGCGAAGGCTGGTGGAGCCAGGCGGGATCGAACCGCCGACCTCTTGCATGCCATGCAAGCGCTCTCCCAGCTGAGCTATGGCCCCTTAGTCTTTCACCGGGGTGAACCTGGTCGATCACCCCGGACCGGCGAGCCGAGCGACTCGCGCGGTGCACCCTTTTTCACAGATCAGGGCTGATCTCAAGTCTCTTCATCACCTCCGACGTCACCAATGATGTCGGTCACGTCCTCATCGCCCTCTTCCTCGTCGGCAATGAAGGTCGAATCATCGTCATCGTCGTCGTCGATGGTCTCATCGACCTCGATATCATCCTCGGATTCCGGCACGACGGCCTTGACCTTGCCGGTATTTTCCTCGGCATCGGCCTCCTCGAGTGAGACCAATTCTTCGGCCTCCGCCGGCTCCGGCGCGGCATCCGCTGTCGCCGCGTGCCGGGCTTCGGCGCCGCGGGGGACGCGAGCGGGCGCCACCGGGGCGATCGGCACCACCTCGCCGGTATAGGGCGAGATCACCGGATTCTTGTTGAGGTCATAGAACTTCTTGCCCGTGGTCGGGCAAATACGTTTGGTTCCGAGTTCGGACTTGGCCACGGCAGGAATCCTGGGAATGTCTGAAAAAGCGGTGTTTCACTTGGCTAGTTGGCGGCCCGCTGTCAATAGCGCATTACAGGAGAAAGACATGCCCGTGACGAGGCGCGGACCATGTGGTACCTGCGCCGCAGCCCGGTGAGGGTGCATCCAAGGACACAATCTTGACCCATTCCGACCAACCGAGGCCGCTCCGGGCTCGCGCCAGCGGTCCCCTGACCGGGAAAGTACGGGTGCCCGGGGACAAGTCGATCTCCCACCGTGCCCTCATCCTGGGCGCGCTCGCGGTCGGCGAGACCAGGATTTCGGGCCTGCTGGAGGGCGAGGACGTCCTCAACACAGCCAAATCCATGCAGGCGCTCGGCGCCAGGGTCGAGCGTACCGGCGATTTCGCGTGGAAGGTGCAGGGCGTGGGCGTTGGGGGCTTCGCCCAGCCCAAGGCGGCGCTGGATTTCGGCAACTCCGGCACCGGCTGCCGGCTGGTCATGGGCGCCGTTGCCGGATGCCCGATCTCGGCGGTGTTCGACGGCGACGCCTCGCTGCGCAGCCGCCCCATGCGCCGGATCCTCGATCCGTTGGAAAAGATGGGCGCCAGGGTCGTGTCCGGGGGCGAGGGCGGCCGCCTGCCGCTGACCCTCCAGGGCGCGCGCGATCCGCTGCCGATCATCTACAGGACCCCGGTCGCCTCGGCCCAGATCAAATCGGCCGTGCTGCTGGCGGGCCTGGCTGCGCCGGGCACCACGATCGTGATCGAGAGCGAGGCCAGCCGCGACCACACCGAGCTGATGCTGAAGCATTTTGGCGCCGACATCACCTCGGCCCAGGAAGGTCAGCACGGCCGCCGCATCACGCTGGTGGGCGAGCCCGAGCTGCATGGCGCTAATGTCGTCGTCCCCGCCGATCCCTCTTCGGCGGCCTTCCCGATTGTTGCGGCGCTGGTCGTCGAGGGCTCCGATATCGTGCTGTCCGACGTCATGACCAATCCGCTGCGCACCGGTCTGTTCACCACGCTGCGCGAAATGGGTGCCTCGATCGAGGAGAGCGAAGTGCGGGGCGATGCCGGCGAGCCGATGGCGCGCTTGCGCGTGCGCGCCTCGAAGCTGCGCGGCGTCGAGGTGCCGCCGGAGCGCGCGCCCTCGATGATCGACGAATATCTGGTGCTGGCGGTCGCAGCCTCCTTCGCCGAGGGCACGACGATCATGCGCGGCCTGCAGGAGCTGCGCGTCAAGGAATCCGACCGGTTGGAGGCGACCGCCGCCATGCTCCGCGTCAACGGCGTCAAGGTCGAGGTCTCAGGCGATGATCTGATCGTCGAGGGCCGCGGCCATGTCCCCGGTGGCGGGACCGTCGCCACCCACATGGACCATCGCATCGCGATGTCGGCCCTGGTGATGGGCTGCGCCTCCGACCAGCCGGTGACGGTCGACGACACCGCTTTCATCGCCACCAGTTTCCCGGATTTCATTCCGATGATGCGTTCGCTAGGGGCCGAGTTCTCATGAGGCCGCGGCTATGAGCGTAGCCTTCGATCGCGACGCCTTGCTGGACGCTTTCGATTCGATCGGTCGTGCTGCGGCCGACGCCGGAACAAAGCTTCAGATCGCGGTCTATGACGGCTCGGCCCTCATGCTGGCCAGCAATTTCCGCTTCGCGACCGAAGATGTCGACGTCTCGAAGCTCGAGCGCCCGCTGCCGGATTGGCTGGAAAGAACAACGGCCGATATTGCCGCAAGGAATGGATGGGGTGCCGACTGGTTCAACGACCACCTCGTATTTCATCTCAGTCCACTCGCCGACCGCGCCGCGGATCATCTGGAATTTGGGACCTTCCCGCGCGATGGCACGCCGCCGGGGCTTGAGGTTTGGGTGCCGTCCGCTGAATATCTTCTGGCACTGAAATTGAAGGCGTTCCGCATCACGGACCCCGTCCGCGGGGAGACGGAGCGGCTGGATATCTTGAACTTGATGAAATTGGTTGGAATCTCGACCGTAGAGGAAGCCATCGCTCTGCTTGGCCGGTATTTTCCCGTCAGCGCGGCATCTTCGGAGAAGCAACGCTTCTTGCTGAAGAACATGGATCTCGGGGGAGGAGCGGATGCGCCCGAATACCCTCGCTGAAGCCGTCGATCGCATTCGGGCTGGCGCGCCGCGGGACGCGGTCCTGGCCGAATTCGTGGACACGTTCGATCTGGCAGGGACCGCCTGCGCTCAATACGAGACGATCGAGGACGAGCCGGCGGTCGGGTGCCAGCGTGGGTCTGCGATCCGGCGCGGCGCCTTGCCGAGCCATGGTTCACGACGTCATCGCCGTCCGACGCGATGCGCGAATATCTCACTTTTGCGAGCCCCGCGGAGTTCGCGTCTCGCAACATTTTTGCGGAAGAGCGGCCATTGCGACGAGCGCGCGGGCCGCAGACAGCCAAGGTTTGAGTGACATGATCATCGCCATCGACGGGCCCGCGGCTTCGGGCAAGGGGACGCTCGGCAAGCGTCTCGCCCACCATTACGGCTATCGTCATCTCGATACCGGCGTGATCTATCGCGCGGTCGCCTATGCCTTGATGCAGTCAGGGCACGACCTCAACGACGAGGCGGCTGCGGTGCAGGCCGCGTTGGAGCTCGACCCCGAAAAGTTTGGCAATCCCGCGCTGAAGACCCAGAAGGCCGGCGAGGGTGCCTCGATCGTCTCGGCGATCCCCAGGGTCCGCGAGGTCCTTGTCAACTTCCAGCGGCAGTTCGCCGCCGATCCGCCCGGGGCGGTGCTGGACGGCCGGGACATTGGAACCGTGATCTGCCCCCATGCCGACGTGAAGATCTTCGTCGTGGCAGACCCCAAGGTTCGCGCGCGCCGCCGCACCATGGAGGCCAGGGCGAGGGGCGAGGAGGCGGACGAGGCCGCCGTGCTCGCCGACATCATCCAGCGCGACGAGCGCGACAAGAACCGGCCGATTGCGCCTTTGAAACCGGCCCCGGATGCTCACTTGCTAGATAACTCCCAACTGGATATAGAAGGCGGCGTCCGGGCTGCCATCGACATTATCGAGGCTGTCCGAGCGGGCCGGTCGCGGGGTTAAGCCGCAGCCGTCATTGGAGGAAGCGCCCGCTCCCGCCTCTTTGATGTCGATACCCTCGGTCCCTGTTTCGGGGCCGGCGCGATCCAGGCTCCGGACAAAGATTCCACGTATCGAACGCGCGGGCCCCTGCCGGCCCGCTCCCGCTGTTCCGGCGCCAAGCCGGGGCAGCGAGCGGTCGCTCGAAGGTTTTGCGGACCTTCCGACACTGCGCGTGCGATGCGCCCATGAACCCAACGGCCGGCAAGAGATCCGCAACTGGAGAACAAATGGCTTCGACTTCTGCTGATACCTATAGCCCCTCGCGTGACGATTTCGCCGCGATGCTCGACGAGTCCTTCGCAGGCGGCAACCTGCAGGAAAGCTCCGTCGTTAAGGGCAAGGTGGTTGCAATTGAAAAGGACATGGCCGTCATCGACGTCGGCCTGAAGACCGAGGGCCGCGTCGCGCTGCGCGAATTTTCCGGCCCCGGCCGTGAAAGCGACCTCAAGGTCGGCGACGAGGTGGAAGTGTTCCTCGATCGCATCGAAAACGCCCTCGGCGAAGCCGTGCTGTCCCGCGACAAGGCGCGCCGCGAAGAGAGCTGGGGCAAGCTCGAGAAGGCCTTCCAGAACAACGAGAAGGTCAACGGCGTCATCTTCAACCAGGTCAAAGGCGGCTTCACGGTCGACCTCGACGGTGCCGTGGCGTTCCTGCCGCGCTCGCAGGTCGACATCCGCCCGATCCGCGACGTTGCGCCGCTGATGAACAACTCGCAGCCGTTCCAGATCCTCAAGATGGACCGTCGCCGCGGCAACATCGTCGTCTCCCGCCGCACGGTGCTGGAAGAGACCCGCGCCGAGCAGCGTCAGGAGCTGGTGCAGAACCTCGAAGAGGGTCAGGTCATCGACGGCGTGGTCAAGAACATCACCGATTACGGTGCGTTCGTCGACCTCGGCGGCATCGACGGCCTGCTGCACGTCACCGACATCGCGTGGCGCCGCGTCAACCACCCGACCGAGGTGCTCTCGATCGGCCAGACCGTGAAGGTCAAGATCATCAAGATCAACCACGAGACGCACCGCATCTCGCTGGGCATGAAGCAGCTGCTGGACGATCCGTGGCAGGGCATCGAAGCCAAGTACCCGCTGGGTGCCCGCTTCACCGGCCGCGTCACCAACATCACCGACTACGGTGCGTTCGTCGAGCTCGAGCCGGGCATCGAAGGCCTGATCCACGTCTCCGAGATGTCGTGGACAAAGAAGAACATGCATCCCGGCAAGATCGTCTCGACCTCGCAGGAAGTCGACGTGCAGGTGCTGGAAGTCGATTCCGTCAAGCGCCGCATCTCGCTCGGCCTCAAGCAGACCATGCGCAACCCCTGGGAGGTCTTCGTCGAAGCTCACCCGACCGGTTCGGTGGTCGAGGGCGAGGTCAAGAACAAGACCGAGTTCGGTCTGTTCCTGGGTCTCGAGGGCGACGTCGACGGCATGGTCCACCTCTCCGACCTCGACTGGAAGCTTCCGGGCGAGCAGGTGATCGACAACTACAAGAAGGGCGACATGGTGAAGGCCGTGGTGCTCGATGTGGACGTCGAGAAGGAGCGCATCTCGCTCGGCATCAAGCAGCTCGAAGGCGACCCCTTCGCCGAGCCGGGCGATGTCAAGAAGGGCGCGGTCGTGACCTGCGAAGTGCTCGAAGTGAAGGAGAGCGGTATCGAGGTGAAGATCGCCGGTACCGACTTCACCACCTTCATCAAGCGCTCCGAGCTCGCGCGTGACCGCAACGACCAGCGCGCCGAACGCTTCGCCGTCGGCGAGAAGGTCGATGCCCGCGTGATCCAGTTCGACAAGAAGGCCCGCAAGGTCCAGGTGTCGATCAAGGCGCTCGAAGTCGCCGAAGAAAAGGAAGCCATCGCGCAGTACGGCTCTTCCGATTCGGGCGCGACGCTCGGCGATATTCTGGGCACCGCGCTCAAGAACCGCGACAGCAAGTAAGCGAAACGTCCGTTTTGCTGCATCGAAGCCCCGGCGCGAGCCGGGGCTTTTTTGTTGCTGCGTACTCGATTGTCGTCCCGGGGCGCGCGAAGCGCGAGCCCGGGACCCATACCCACAGGGTGCCGTTTGACGACGACTCGGAGTGGGCGCCTCGCGTTACACGCCTCCCTGTGATTATGGGTCCCCGCCTTCGTGGGGACGACGCCGAATGTGTGGCGGCCTCCTGCCGGCCACAGCCTTGTTTTCTTCAAAATGCGCCGCAATTGATGTATCCAGATAAGCCAATGGTCACGCTGTGACGGCACAACGCGCCCGGCCTTTCATTTGGAGATATTCCGATGTCGCTCGATTCGGACATCATCGTCGATCGCCGCAGGATCCGCCGCAAGCTGACGTTCTGGCGTGTGATGGCCGCGCTGATCGCGATCGCGGCGATCGCGAGCTTCGCGCTGATCGCGACACCCGGGGCGCGCGGCACCTTCGCATCCGCCGGCTCGATCTCGCGCGTTCATATCGATGGATTGATCCGCAGCGATGCCGAGCGCACCCAGGCGCTGGAGCGGCTGGAGAATTCGGGGGCCGCCGCCGTCATCGTTCACATCAACTCGCCGGGTGGCACCACTGCCGGCTCCGAGCAGCTCTACGACTCGCTCACCCGGCTGAAGGCGAAGAAACCGCTGGTCGTCGTCGTCGAGGGTCTCGCCGCGTCGGGCGGCTACATCACGGCGATCGCGAGCGACCACATCATCGCCCAGCAGAGTTCGCTGGTCGGCTCGATCGGCGTGCTGTTCCAGTACCCCAACGTCTCCGAGCTGCTGAAGACCATCGGCGTCAAGGTCGAGGAGGTGAAGTCCTCGCCGCTGAAGGCTGCACCCAACGGTTTTGAGCCGACCAGTCCCGAGGCGCGCGCCGCGCTCGATGCGCTGGTCAAGGATTCCTACGCCTGGTTCAAGGGAATGGTGAAGGAGCGGCGTGGCATGGATGACACGCAGCTCGAAAAAGTCGCCGATGGCCGTGTCTTCACCGGGCGCCAGGCGATCGATCTCAAGCTGATCGACCAGATCGGCGACGAGAAGACGGCGGTGACCTGGCTGGTCGAGCACAAGGGTGTCAAGAAGGGGCTTCCGGTACGCGATTACAAGCTTCAGCCGCGCTTTGGCGATCTTACTTTCCTCAAGACGGCCGCCGCCGTGACGCTGGAAGCGCTCGGTTTGGGCTCGATTGCGCATCAGATCGGCCAAACCGGCGTCGCGCAGGCGGTCGATCGGCTCGGAATGGATGGAATGCTGGCCTTGTGGCAGCCGGCCGCATCAAACTGACTGGGCAGGCGAGTTCCAAAAGGTTTTCTCGTGTGGCGAGTGCCGTCGCAGCACGCTTTTTCGGCATTTGTCACGTATTTTCGCGACGCCCAGCCTTGATTTAGCGTCTTGACAGATCAAGGTATTTTCACGGAAATGGTCATCCGCACGCTTCCGGGTCCTATCTCTCGATGATCAAATCCGAACTTGTTCAGCGTATCGCCGAGCACAACCCGCATCTGTACCAGCGGGATGTCGAGAACATTGTGAATGCGATTCTCGAAGAGATCGTAGCGGCGCTTGCGCGCGGTGATCGCGTCGAGTTGCGCGGCTTCGGTGCCTTCTCGGTCAAGCACCGCCCTGCCCGCGCAGGGCGCAATCCACGCACCGGCGCCCATGTGCCCGTCGATCAGAAGAGCGTTCCGTTCTTCAAGACCGGCAAGGAAATGCGCGAGCGGCTGAACCGCGACCATCCGGATCCCGGCGCGGCAGACTAAAGCGCGATGTGATCGCGCTTTAGTTTATTGTTTGAGCATGATCTTTTCGGAAAACCGCGGCACACTTTTCCGGATCATGCTCTAGGGCCGGCATCAGGGTTTTTCGCGGTCGCGCGCGATGCGGCCGCAGGCTTGATTCAAGGCGAGCGAAGCGAGATGCGAAAGTTCCTGACCGCGCTGATCGTGATTCCGCTGGGCCTGATCCTGGTCGCGTTTGCCGTCGCCAACCGGCATTTCGTCACGGTCTCCTTCGATCCCTTCATTTCCGACGACCCGTCACTGTCGCTGACGTTGCCGCTGTTCATGCTCCTGATTCTGGTGGCCGCGCTGGGCGTCGTGGTCGGCGGCTCAGCCGTCTGGTTCGGCCAGTGGCACTGGCGGCGCGCGGCGCGCCGGAATGATGCGGAGGCCCGGGCCGCCCGGGCCGAGCTGTCCGATCTGCGGGCCCAGGCGGCTGCGGCCAGGCCCGAGCCCCAGCGCCTTCCCTCTCCCTCCGGGGTGGGCCTGTACGGGCCCATCGGGCGAGACAAGCAGCGCGCGACGTTGTAGAAGCGGCCCCGACCGAAAGCCCCGTTTTCCGGCCGCGGACCCGCGGCCTCCATCTGCTTTGAGACCATGTCCCTGCTCGTCAAAATCTGCGGCCTGTCCACGCGCGAGACGCTTCAAACGGCGCTCGACGCCGGCGCCGACATGGTGGGGTTCGTGTTCTTTCCGCCGTCGCCGCGGCATCTCTCTCTGGAGGCCGGGCGCGAGCTCGGCCGGCAGGTGAAGCAGCGCGCGCTCAAGGTCGCGCTCACCGTCGATGCCGACGACGCCACGCTCGACAACATCATGGATGCGCTGTCGCCGGACATCTTCCAGCTCCATGGCAAGGAGAGCGTGGCGCGGCTGCGCGACATCAAGCAGCGGTTCGGCCGTCCGGTGATGAAGGCGGTTCCGGTCGCAACATCGGCCGATCTCGCCGCGCTGCCGGGCTACGCCGCGGTCGCCGACAGCATTTTGTTCGACGCGCGCGCGCCGAAGGATGCGACGCGGCCCGGCGGCCTGGGGGAGCCCTTCGACTGGCACCTGCTGGAAAATCTCGATCTGAAGCTGCCCTACATGGTCTCGGGCGGGCTTCACGCCGACAACGTCACCGAAGCCCTCCGCGTCACCCGCGCCGGCGGCGTCGACGTGTCCTCCGGTGTCGAGAGCGCCCCCGGCGTCAAGGATCCCGAGATGATCAAGGCCTTCATTCGCGCCGCGCGCGCCAGCCAAGATACAAGCCAAGAGTTGAGTGTTCGATGACCGTCGCCAAACCCAATTCCTACCGCAGCGGCCCCGACGAGCGCGGCCATTTCGGCATCTTCGGCGGCCGCTTCGTCGCCGAAACCCTGATGCCGCTGATTCTCGACCTGGAAAAGGCCTACACCGCCGCCAAGGCCGATCCGGCCTTCCAGGCCGAGATGAACGGCTATCTCAAGAACTATGTCGGCCGGCCTTCGCCGCTCTATTTCGCCGAACGCCTCACCGAGCATCTCGGCGGCGCCAAGATCTACCTCAAGCGCGAAGAGCTGAACCACACCGGCTCGCACAAGGTGAACAACGTGCTCGGCCAGATCATGCTGGCGCGGCGCATGGGCAAGAAGCGCATCATTGCCGAGACCGGCGCCGGCCAGCACGGCGTCGCCACTGCGACGCTGTGCGCGCGCTTTGGCCTGGAATGCGTGGTCTATATGGGCGCGGTCGACGTCGAGCGGCAGCAGCCCAACGTCATCCGCATGGAAATGCTGGGCGCCAAGGTGATGCCGGTGCAGTCGGGCACGCGCACGCTCAAGGACGCCATGAACGAGGCGCTGCGCGACTGGGTCACCAACGTGCACAACACCTTCTATTGCATCGGCACGGTCGCAGGTCCGCATCCCTATCCGACGCTGGTGCGCGACTTCCAGTCGATCATCGGCAACGAGACCAAGGCGCAGATGCAGGAGGTCGAAGGACGCCTGCCGGACTCGCTGGTCGCCTGCATCGGCGGCGGCTCGAACGCGATGGGCCTGTTCCATCCCTTCCTCGATGATCCCACGGTCGAGATCTTCGGAGTCGAAGCCGCAGGCCATGGGCTCACGCAACTGCATGCGGCCTCGATCGCGGGCGGCCGTCCCGGCGTGCTGCACGGCAACCGCACCTACCTCTTGATGGATGCGGACGGCCAGATCCAGGACGCGCATTCGATCTCGGCCGGCCTCGACTATCCCGGCATCGGCCCCGAGCATTCCTGGCTGCATGAGGTCGGCCGCGTGAACTATCTCTCCGCGACGGACGACGAGGCGCTCGCCGCGTTCCAGCTACTGTCGAAGCTCGAAGGCATCATCCCCGCGCTCGAACCCGCGCACGCCATCGCCAAGGTGATGGAGCTCGCGCCGAAGCGCGCAAGAGATCACCTGATGGTCGTCAATCTCTCCGGCCGCGGCGACAAGGACGTCCCGCAGGTTGGCGACATCCTGAGGGGCAAGAGCAAGTGAGGCGGGTGTCGCACTCTCTTCACCTCTCCCCGCCGGGGAGAGGTCGGCTGCGAAGCAGCCGGGTGAGGGGGCTCTCCGCTTACTCGAATCTCAGTGAAGATGCGATGAGCTCAAGCACGCCCTCGAGATTCTCGTACACATCCGTGTTCGAGACCCGAATGACCAGGAATCCGCAGGCCTCGAGAATTTCGGTCCTGACTTCGTCGCGTTCGACTTCCGCTGGGCTGGAATGCGTGACTCCATCCACTTCAACGATGAGCTTGCCGTCCAAAGTCACGAAGTCGACGATGTACCGATCAATCGGATGCTGTCGGCGAAACTTCCAGTGGGCGAGCTGCCTGTTGCGCAGCGCTTGCCAAAGCTTTGCTTCGGCGCTCGTCTGCGACTCGCGGAGCCTTCGCGCTCTGGACTTGAACCTCTCCATCCCCCTCACCCGGCTGCTTCGCAGCCGACCTCTCCCCGGAGGGGAGAGGTATAGCACAGCGGCGGCCGGATCATGACCACGCGTATCGACACCCGTTTTGCCGAGCTTGCGAAGCAGGGCCGCTCGGCCTTCGTGACCTTCCTGATGGCCGGCGATCCTGATCCCGCGACCTCGCTCGAGATCATCAAGGCGCTGCCGAAATCCGGCGCCGACGTGATCGAGATCGGCATGCCGTTCACCGATCCGATGGCAGACGGCCCGTCGATCCAGGCTGCGGGCCTGCGCGCGCTCAAGGCCGGCATGACGCTGAAGAAGACGCTCGAGCTGGTGCGCGGCTTCCGCAAGGACGACAACGCGACGCCGATTGTGCTGATGGGTTACTACAATCCGATCTACATCTACGGCGTCGACAAGTTCCTGGTCGATGCGAAGAGCGCGGGCGTCGATGGTCTCATCATCGTCGACCTGCCGCCGGAGGAAGACGACGAGCTCTGCCTGCCCGCGATGAAGGCCGGCCTCAATTTCATCCGTCTGGCGACGCCGACGACCGACGACAAGCGCCTGCCGGCGGTGCTCGCCAACACTTCGGGCTTCGTCTATTACGTCTCCATCACCGGCATCACCGGTGCGGCGGCCGCGGACTCCGTGGCGGTGAGCGAGGCGGTCGCCCGCATCAAGCGGCATACGAAACTGCCGGTCTGCGTCGGCTTCGGCATCCGGACGCCGGAGACGGCGCGCGCCATTGCCTCGCATGCCAATGGCGCGGTCGTTGGCACGGCACTGGTCGATGCGCTCAAGAAAAGCCTCGATGCGGAGGGGCGGGCGACCGGCAAAACCGTCAACGCCGTGGCCGAGCTGACGGCGGCCCTGGCCCAGGGCGTCAAGGGCGCGTCTCAGGCGGCGGAATAGGCCATAATTCCGCTTTTGAGGCGAGCGACACGGCGGCTTGCCGGGCAGAGGGCGGGCCGCCATATATCCCTTCAGGCGATCCGCGAGGCGGGTTCGCACATCGGAGCAAACCATGAACTGGCTTACCAATGTGGTCCGGCCGAAGATCCGCAACATGCTGCGGCGGGAGACGCCGGAGAATCTGTGGATCAAATGTCCGGATTCCGGGCAGCTCGTGTTCTACAAGGACGTCGAGGCCAACCAGTTCGTCATTCCCGGCTCGAATTACCATATGCGCATGGGCGCGGTGGCGCGTCTGAAGTCGATCTTCGACAACGAGACCTGGTTCGACGTCGCGTTGCCCGATGTCACGCCCGACCCGCTCAAGTTCCGCGACGAGAAGAAATATGTCGACCGCATCAAGGATGCGCGGGCGCGGACCAATCTGAACGACGCGATCAAGGTCGGCTATGGCAAGCTTGAAGGCTCCGCCGTCGTCGTCGCCGTGCAGGATTTCGACTTCATGGGCGGCTCGCTCGGCATGGCCGCAGGCGAGGCCATCGTGCGCGGGATGGAGCTCGCGGTCGAGAAGAAGTCGCCGTTCATCGTGTTCGCCGCCTCGGGCGGCGCGCGCATGCAGGAGGGCATCCTGTCGCTGATGCAGATGCCGCGCACCACGGTTGCGGTGCAGATGCTGCGCGAGGCAAAACTGCCCTACATCGTCGTGCTGACCAATCCGACCACCGGTGGCGTCACCGCGTCCTATGCGATGCTGGGCGACGTGCAGATCGCCGAACCGGGTGCGCTGATCGGCTTTGCCGGTGCGCGCGTGATCGAGCAGACCATTCGCGAGAAGCTCCCTGAAGGGTTTCAGCGCGCCGAGTACCTCAAGGAGCACGGCATGGTCGACATGGTCGTGCACCGTCACGAGTTGCGCCCGACACTGGCGCGGCTCTGCCGACTGCTGACCAAGGCGCCGGCGCTGGAAGGCGCATCGAAACCAGTGCAGCCGGTGGCGAGCCCGGCGCAGATCGTATCGGCCGCCGAGACGGCGCCGGCTGCGCCCCACGCGTGAACGCCCCCTCTGACAGTGCAAAGACATCGCTCGGCGAATTGATCGGGCGGCTGTCGGCCCTGCATCAGAAGCGCATCGATCTCGGGCTCGAGCGGATGCACCGTCTGCTCGAACGGCTCGGTCACCCCGAACGCAAGCTGCCGCCGGTGATCCATATCGCCGGCACCAACGGCAAGGGTTCGACGCTGGCTTATCTGCGCGCGACGCTGGAAGCTTCAGGTCTGAGCGTCCACGCCTATACCTCGCCCTATCTCGTCCGCATCAACGAATGCTTCCGGCTCGGCCGCGTGGGCGGCGGCGTGCTTGTCGGTGACGACGAGTTGCGCGCCGCACTGGAAGAGGTCGAGCGCGTCAATGCCGGCGAGCCGGCGACTGTGTTTGAGTTGAAGACGGCTGCCGCGTTTCACCTGTTCGCGCAGAACCCGGCCGATGTGGTGCTGCTCGAAGTCGGCCTCGGCGGCCGGCTCGATTCGACCAACGTGGTCGATGCGCCGGCGGCCTGCGTGATCACGCCTGTCAGCATGGACCACATGGATTTCCTCGGCGATACGTTGACGTCGATTGCTGGCGAGAAGGCCGCGATCATCAAGCGCAACGTGCCCGTGATTTGCGCTGAGCAAATGCCCGAGGCAATGGCCGTGATCGAAGCGCAGGCGAAGCACATGCGTGCGCCGCTGTTTGCCGCAAACGAGAGCTGGCACGTCAATGTCGAGCGCGGGCGTCTGGTCTATTCCGACGATCGCGGCTTGATGGATCTCCCGGCGCCGCGTCTGTTCGGCCGCCACCAATTCGCCAATGCCGGGCTTGCGATCGCGACGCTGCGTGCGCTTCCAGCCATCAAGGTCAACCACGCCGCGTTCGAAGCCGGCATCGTCGGTGCCGAATGGCCGGCGCGGATGCAGCGCCTCACCTCGGGCGAACTGCTGTCCTGGGGTCCGCAGGGCTCCGAGATATGGCTCGACGGCGGCCACAATGCCGAGGGCGGGCGGGTCGCAGCGGCGGCGCTCGGCGATCTCGAGGAACGGGTGTCGCGGCCGCTGGTGGTGATCGCGGGCATGATGTCCAACAAGGACGCGCAGGGATTTCTCGCCAATTTCGCTGGCCTCACCCGTCATATCATCGCCGTGCCGATTCCCGACACCGAGAACGCAATGCCGGTCGATCGCCTCGCGGATGCCGCGCGCAGCCTCGGCATGCGCGTCGAGACCGTTTCCGGCGTCGAAGCCGCGCTGCGCGCCTTGGCGAAGCTCGCCTACGAGGTGCCGCCGCGCATCCTGATCACCGGCTCGCTGTATCTGGCGGGCCACGTGCTGGCAATCAACGGCACGCCTCCTGCATGACGGTCTCGTGTCCCGGACGCGGCGCATCGCGCAAGCGATGAGCCGCAGAGCCGGGACCCAGAATGCCGCAACATGGGCCCCGGCTCTGCAGCGCACCGCTGAAGAGGCGCTGCGCTGCGTCCGGGGAACGAGAGAGAAATGCCAATGCGCTTTGCCGCGATTGCCGATATCCACGGAAACTACCTCGCGCTGGAGGCCGTGCTCGCCGACATCCGCGCGCACGGCATCGGCGACATCGTCAATCTCGGCGACATGCTGAGTGGCCCGCTCGATGCGCGCCGGACGATCGAGATCCTGATGACGCTCGATGCGGTACACGTGCTCGGCAATCACGACCGCTATCTGCTCGACCGTCCGCCGGAGAAGATGGGCTCGTGGGACCGGCCCGCCCACGCACAGCTCGATGCCGCTCAGCTCGACTGGCTGCGTGCGCAGCCGATGACGCGCGTGTTCCGTGAGCGGGTGTTTCTTTGCCACGCGACGCCCGGCAGCGATGAAGTCTATTGGCTCGACACCGTGCATCCCGACGGCACGGTCGCGCTGTCGCCGCTCGATCGCATCGAGCAATTTGCGCAAGGGATCACGCAGTCGCTGATCCTGTGCGCCCACACCCATCTCGCCCGTGCCGTGCGCTTGCGCGACGGCCGGCTGATCGTCAATCCCGGCAGCGTCGGCAGCCCTGGTTATCGCGACAAGCATCCATTCCCGCATGTCGTCGAGGCAGGCACCCCCCACGCGCGCTATGCGATCCTCGAACTCGTCGATGGTGCCTGGCAGGTGACGTTTCGAAACGTGGTCTATGATCACGAGGCCATGGCCGCGCTGGCGCGCCGCAACGATCAGCCGGAGCTGGCGAACGCGCTCGCGACGGGATGGATCAAGTAGGGCCGCGCGCGTCGGCCATCACTTCAACAGCTTCATCGGGTCGGCCAACTTCTGCTTCAACTGCTCGAAGCGGCATTGCTGCGGCGCCTTGTCGGGGCGCCAGCGCAGGATCGAGGTGCCGTGGCGGAAGCGCTCGCCGCTGAAATGGTCGTAGCAGACCTCGATGACGAGCTTCGGCTTCAGCGGACACCATTTCGCCGAGCGTTCGGTCGACCAGCGGCTCGGCCCGCCCGGCGCGTTGCCGGTGAAGCCGGGCTCGCCGATCAGCGCCTCCAGTCGGTCGGTCAGGTCGGGCTTCTCCTGTGCCTTGATGGCCGAGGTGAAGCCGACATGATGCAGCAGGCCGTCATCGTCGTAGAGTCCGAGCAGCAGCGAGCCGACCACGTTGCGGCCGGCGATCTTGTTGGTGGCGTAGCGGAAGCCGCCGACCACGCAATCGGCGCTGCGGAATTTCTTGATCTTCTGCATGCCGTCGCGATTTCCCGCCTGATAAGGCAGGTCGACGCGCTTGGCGATGACGCCATCCGAGCCGCCGCCGGATTGTGCGAGCCATTTCCTGGCCGAGGCATAACTCGCCGTCGCAGGCGAAAGCCGGAAGATGCTGCCCTTGAGATGGGACTTCGCAAAAGCTTCCAGTGCCGGCCGTCGCTCGCTGAGCGGCGCCTTGGCAAGCTGCTTCTCCCTGGCCGTCGCGAGCAGGTCGAAAACGAGGTAGAGCGCGGGCGTCTCCTGGGCGAGCTTCTTCACCCGGCTTGCGGCAGGATGAATTCGCTGCAGCAGCGCGTCGAACGAAAAACCCTTGCCCTGCGGCACCACGATCTCGCCGTCGAGCGTGAAGCGATCGGCCTTCAGCTTCAGCGCGGCGGCAACGATCTCGGGGAAATAGCGCGCAAGGTCCTCGCCGGATTTCGAGCGCAGATCAACGTTGCCGCCCTCGCACGACAGCAGGCAGCGGAAGCCGTCCCACTTGGGTTCATATTGCCATTCCTTGCCGCGCGGGATCTCGTCGACCGAACGCGCCTCCATCGCGACGAGAGAGCTCGATCTTCGGACGCGCTTCGCGGGAGGGGCTGGCAACGGCGGGGCTCGTCATACGCTGAACACGTCCCATCAACGCAAAACGGCCGGCTTTCGCCGGCCGTTTCCGAAAATAAACCTGGAGGCGGATCAGACCGCGGAGGTGATCCACTGCTGCAGCTTCGCCTTGGGCGCCGCGCCGACCTGGCGGGAGGCCATCTCGCCGCCCTTGAAGATCATCAGGGTCGGGATCGACATCACGCCGTACTTGGAGGCGGTCTTCGGGCTCTCGTCGACGTTGAGCTTCACGATCTTGACCTTGTCGCCCATCGCGCCGGCGATCTCGTCGAGGGCAGGCGCGATCATGCGGCAGGGGCCGCACCATTCGGCCCAGAAATCGACGACCACGGGGCCGTTCGCCTTGAGCACTTCGGCTTCGAAATCGGCGTCGGAAACCTTGCTAACGGCCATTGGGAGTACCTCACTCGGTTGAAAGAGAATCGGCGCGACCTGGAATCGCGCCCGGGATCATGTGGTCAACCTATGAACGGCTCCTTGCCGGGTCAAGGACGCTCACACCGAGATGAAGGGATGCCAGCGCCGCGTCCAGCGCGGGGGCCGAAATCTCCATATATTCAAGGGCCTCCGTCCAGAGCAGGACGGCCCTGACGGGCTTTCGGGGATAGAGCCGCGACAGCACCGCCCGGTACAGCGCAAGCTGTCGGACATAAGCCGCCGGCGCCTCTGCGGCGCTTCTGGGGGCTGCCTGGTTGGTCTTGAAATCGACGATCAGGACCTCCTCGGGGCGAACCACCAGCCGGTCGATCTGCCCCGACACCAGCGCCGGGGCGCGGCCCGGCCGCTCCAGCCGGCCGGCGATGGCAACCTCCGCGCGGCTTCCGACGGCAAAGACCGGGGCGAAACGCGGTTCGGCGATCAAGGCGAGCACCTTATCGGCCAGCGCAATGCGGTCGGCCTCCGGCCAGTCCGAGGCATTGCGTGCCATAAAGCCGAGCGCCGCCTCGCGCCGGCGCTCAACGGCGATGTCGGGCAGGGATTGCAGCAGACGGTGCACCAGCGTGCCGCGCTGCAGCGCCAGAGCGCGCGACTGGATTGACTCGCCGGTCCGCACGCTGCGGCCTTCCTCGGCAGACTGGCCCGAGGGGCGCACGGGATCGTCGTCGATGGGCTCGCTCGGCACCGGCGTCCGCAGCCAGTCCGGCAGCACGATCGATTGGTCCCGGGGCGCCGCCGGCGCCCCCAGCGCCGCGACATCTTCCGGTCGGGCGAATCGGGTGACCTTGCCGAGCGGCGTCTCGATGATCTGCTTGTTCAGGCCCGCGCCGGCGAGACCGGTGTCGACGAGGTCGTACCAGCTCAGCTTGCGGACGTCCTTCCTGTTGCCCGGCAGGCAGCCGCCGACGATCAGCCGGTCCGCCGCGCGCGTCATCGCGACGTAGAGCAAACGGCGATACTCGTCTTCTGTCTCCTCGATCATCGCCTTGCGCGCCTCGGCAACGGGCCTGGGATCATCCGCCTTGCGGCCGGCCCAGACCACGACCTCGCCGCCATTGTCGCGCGATACGTTGATCAGCTGAAGCCGCTGCGAGTCCGCGGGCGAGGAGGTGGTGTCGACCATGAACACGACGGAGGCCTCGAGGCCCTTGGCGCCGTGCACGGTCATCACCCGGACCTCGTCGCGCGAGATCTCCATGTCGCGCTTCACCTCGGTATCGGCCGAGCGCAGCCAGGCCATGAAGCCCTGCAGCGAGGCCGGTGCCTTACGCTCGTAGTTCAGCGCGAGCTCAAGAAATTCATCGAGGGCGTCGTTGGCCTCATGGCCGAGCCGGCGCAGGATGCGCGCGCGGCCGCCGTCGCCGCCGAGCAGCCAGGCATAGAACGCGAACGGCGTCTCCTCGGTGGCGAGCATCTCGCAGGCTTCCAGGCGCCGCAACGCAGCGGCGAACTTTTCGCTTCCAGCTGCGTGCTCGCCGAGCGCGCGGCGCAGCGATCCCTTGCGGTCCCAGGCCAGCGTGAACAAATCGTCGTCATCGAGCCCGAACAGCGGGCTCTTCAGCGCCACCGCGAGCGCGAGATCGTCCTGCGGCAGCAGCAGCGCGTCGGCGAGGTTCATCAAATCGATGATGGCGATGTGCTCGGTGAGCTTGAGACGGTCGGCGCCGGCGACCGGAATGTTGGCGTGCTTCAGCGCCTGGATCACGGCGTCGAATGCGTTGCCGCGCCGGCGCACGAGGATCAGCATGTCGCCATAACGCAGCGGCCGCCGCTCGCCCTCGTGTCCCGTCAGCGTGCCGCTCTCCACCAGCCGCTTGATCTCGGCCTGGATGCGGCGGGCGAGCTTCACCTCCGGACTGGTGACGGCGACGCCGTCAAAGGGCGCGCGCCAGCCCTCGATGTCCTGCCTGTCGTCGGCCTCGGCCAGATCCCACAGCTCGATCACGCTCGGCCCTGCATCGGCGAGCGCATTGTGCAGGGGATGACCGATCTCGACCGAATGGATGCTCTTGTAGATCTGCGGATCGCGGAAGACGTGGTCGACGGAGTGCAGGATCGTCGCACCCGAACGGAACGAATAGGTGAAGGCGACCGGATCGAATTTCAGCCCGGCGGCCGTGAACTTGCGATGCAGCTCGCGCCGGCGCGCATCGAACTCGTGGGGCGCTGCGCCCTGGAACGAGAAGATCGACTGCTTCTCGTCGCCGACCGCGAAGATGGTGCGGTTCAGCCCCTCGCGCGCGCCTTCGCCGGCGGTGAATTCGGAGATGATGTGCGCGACGATGTCCCACTGCCGGGGGCTCGTGTCCTGCGCCTCGTCGATCAGGACGTGGTCGACGCCGCGGTCGAGCTTGTAATGCACCCAGCCCGAGGAGACGCGATCGAGCATCGCCAGCGTCTTGTCGATGAGGTCGTCATAGTCGAGCAGCCCGCGCTCCTGCTTCTCGCGGCGGTAATTCGCGGCAGCGGCGGTCGCGATGTGCAGCAGCGCGGCGGTGCGGTCACGAACCGTCACGGCGCGACGCTTTTCGATCAGTCCTGCAAGACGCTGCGCCTCGGCCTCGAACAGGCGGGCAACGGACGGATTGTGATCGCAGAATTTCTTGGTCAGCACCGCCTTGCGCGGCAGCTTGTCGTCGGTGAGGAAGACGGACAAATAGGCATCGACCTGGTCGCTGCCGGAGAACGCCTTTGCCGCGCGGAGGCGCCCCGCCTGGTCATTGTCCGATTTGCTGCCGTTTTCCAGCGCGAAGGCGATGTCGTCCCAGCGCGATCGCGGCAGGAACGGACCATCCAGAATCTCCGTTTCGATGTCCTCGATGCGGTCGCTCACGTCAACGCCGAGCACCGCAGCCATCTGCGCCGCTGCGGCTTCCGCGTTGCCGGCCTCGTCGGTCCAGGCCATGAAGTGATCGCGGCTGAGGCACGCTTCGCGCACGACCTCCTTGAAGGTGACATCGGCGGCACTCGACATCGCGGTCAGGAGCGCGCGTCCTGTCACGCTCTCGGGGGCGCGCGCTGCCTCCAGCAGCACCTTCAGATTGGCGCGCTCCATCATGTCGGTCTGGTCGCGCTCGTCGATCACGGCAAAGCGCGCCGGCACGTTGGCCTCGAACGGAAACTGCTGGAGCAGGCGGGTGCACAGCGCATGGATGGTCTGCACCTTCAGCCCGCCCGGGGTCTCCAGTGCGCAGGCGAACAGTTTTCGCGCGTCGCGCCGCAGCTTTGCACTGGGATGCGGGATGCCGACGGCGCGGATCGCGGCATCGAGGGCGGCATCATCCAGCGTCACCCAATGCCCGAGCGTGGTGAACACACGTTCGGCCATGTTGGCCGCGGCGGCCTTAGTGAAAGTGATACAGAGGATCTTTTCCGGCGGCACGCCCGACAGCAACAGGCGGATCACGCGCTGCACCAGCACATGGGTCTTGCCCGAGCCGGCATTGGCCGAGACGAAGGCCGATGCAGTCGGATCGGACGCGCGCGCCTGTCGCGCGCGCGCCTCGTCGGGGATGGGACGCGGCGCCTTCACCATTCCTCGATCCCCAATCCTCCGGCGGCGGACCATTCCTTGATCCGGGCGAGGTCGTCATAGGTGCCGTAGCGGTTCGCCCACATCGGCAGATTCAGCGAGGTATAGGCCTGGCTCTCGTCCTCGAAGGCACGGATCAGCGCTTCCAGCTTGGCTCGCGCTTCGGCTGCCGCGGTGTCCGGCGGCTGCGGCTCGTCGCCTTGCTTGAACTTGAGCTCCAGGATGCGCTCCTCGCCCGGCGGATTGTTGCCGCTGAGACGGACATAGACGAGCTGGCTCACGGAGGAGCCGGCGTCGATATCTGGGAAGCCGCCCTCGCGCAAAATCGCGGCTTCCAGCGTGAGCTGCGGTGACAGGCCCATGCGGACCTGCTTGCCGGTCGGCGGCTGCCCGGTCTTGTAGTCGAGAATGGCGTAGCTGCCGCCCTGGCGGCGCTCGATGCGGTCGGCGCGCGCGGAAAGATAGAAAGTGCGCGCGTTGTCGAGCGGGATCGAGATCTCGCCCCGGGTCTCGGCCGTGATTGCCTCGATCGCGTCGCGCCGCGCCGTCTCCCATTCGCCAAACCAGCGCGCGATACGCTGGAAGCGGGGCCACCACAGCGCCCGCGCCTCGGGGCGCTCCATCAGCGGCGCAAAATGCTTCTCGCCGATCGCACGCAGCACGCGCGCGGGATCGTCGGGCAGATGTGCGGCATAGGCCTCGGTGAACTCGCCGAGCGCATCGTGAATCGCCGAACCGCGGTCGGCAGCCGAGAGCGGCATGTCGACCGGATCGAGCGCATCGAGCCGCAGGATGCGTTTGGCGTAGATCGTATAGGGATCGCGCAGCCAGTCTTCGATTTCGGTGACGGACATCTTGAGCGGCCGCATGGCGCGCGGCGGCCGCGGCTCCGGCTGCTTGATCGGTCTGACCTCGTCGGGCTGGTCCAGTGCGGCCGCAAACTGCACATATTTCTCGCCGGCACGGACAGCCGCGCTCCAGAGATCATCGCCCGCGACCGCCTCCAGACGGTGCAGGAAGCGCGAGGCGACCGCCGGTGCGCCGCCGGCCTTGGCGGAATGGGTGAGGATCACCTCGCCGCCGCCGAGCAGCTGCGCGAAGTCATGGGCGGAGAGGCCGATGCGGCGCTCCGGCAGGTCGAGCCCGAGCTCGTGTCGCATCGGCCGGCTGAGCCAGGGGTCGATGCGCGGCGCCGGAGGCCAGACACCTTCGATCAGGCCGCCGATGATGATGCGGTCGGCCTGCATCAGGCGCGATTCCAGCGGGCCGTAGATCTGCAGGCGGGCGCCGGGTCTGTCGCGCCGCCGCACTGCGCGATCGCCGAACGCCGTCTGGAAGACGTCGGGATAGTCGGGCAGCGGCACCATCAGCCCGCTGGCCGTGCCGCTGCGCAGGAGATCGTCAAAGGCGCTGGCAAGCGCGAGACCATCGCGATCCTCGAAGGCGAGCGGGATGCCCTGCTCGTCGCGCGACAGCTCGATCATGATCTCGCGATGCCGATGCGCGAGCTCGGCGAAGTCATATGGTCTCGCGGGCGGCAGGCTTTCGATCGGTGCCAGTGCCTTTTGCAGGACATCGATCAGCGCCTGGATGCGATCGAGATCCTCCGCCTTGAGACGCGCCCGCGGCTCGGCGCGGTGCAGCGCGGAGACCTCGCGGCGCCAGAGCTTTGCGAGTTCCTCGCGGAAACGGTTGAATTCGCGCAGGAGGCCTGCGGTGGCCGCCGGCGGGCGCGTGCCGCGCAGGACTGCGAGCTCGAGGCCTTCGATCGCCATCTTCCACGTGCCGGGCGCGCGGCCGAGCCGGCATAACGGATGCTTCAGCATCGCCAGCAATGTTGCCGGCTCCAGCCCCTTTGTCGCCGCCTCTGCCGCGAGACGCGCGAAAGTGCCGGCGGATGTCTCCATCAGCACATCGCCGCCGGAATCGTCGAAGGCGAGGTCCCATCGAGTCAGCGCCGCCATCACCCGCCGCGCCAGCGCGCGGTCGGGCGTCACCAGCGCCGCCGATTTGTCGAGATGCCGCGCCTCGCGCATCGCAATGGCGATCGCGAGCGCTTCCATCTCAGGGTTGGGGGCTTCGACGACAGCGAGGTTCTTCATGCCGCCGGCGATCTTCGCGGCGACGTCAGGCTGCTTCAGCCGGTCGTGCCAGACTTCCGTCCTGGCGGAGGGCCGCATCGATTCGGACGCGAGCAGATCGCGGCCGTCGTCCGCTGGGGGCTGAAGCAATTCGACATCGCCACGCTTGATACCGAAACGCTGCAGCAGCGCGTGCATGGCATATTGCGGATGGTTCGAGGCCGGATGCTCCACGAACTTGCCGAGCGCATCGCGCACGCCGCCGATGGTGCGCCACGCGTCGTCGTCGAGATCGGTGTCGAGGCCCGGCAGCACCACCGCGCCATGCGGCAGCGACGCGACTGCGTGCAAGAACTTCGCGGTGGCCGGCATCGAGCCGGTCGAACCCGCCGCGATCACCGGCCCGTTCGGATGCGCGGTCAGCCGTTTGGCTTCCGCCGCGATCAGGAGATCGCGCCGCGCGGCCGGCTCGATCCGGTTGATCTCCGCAAGATGATTGGGCCAGGCCATGCGCGCGATGCGCAGGAATTCGAGCGAGTGCTGCCAGTAGCGATCGAGCTGGTCCGGCACCAGCCCATCGAGCGCGCTCCAGTCCACGCCGCGCGTGACCATGTCGTCGATCAGGCGCGCGAGATCGGATGCAAGCGCCAGCGTCGAGGCCGGCCCGCCGACCACCAGGGGCGACAGCACCGGGCCCCTGGCCCAGGCGGCGACGAGCTGCGCCAGTGTCAGCCGCCGTTCGAGCTCGCCCAGCCGCGGCGGAATGTCGAGCGGCGCTGCACCGGAAAACTGTTCGCTCTCGCCGGCGAAGGCGAGCTCGTCCTCGTCGATGTCGCCGAGCGCGACGATGCGCGGCAGCACCACTGCGTCCGCCTTCATCTCGTCAAGGAAGATCTCACGCACGACGCGCATCGCGCGCCTTGTCGGCAAATACAGCGTGGCGTCGGCCAGCCGCGCCGGTTCCTTGCGGGCCTCGAACCCCTCGACCAGCCGGCCGTCGAGCAGGGCCGTGACGACCGTGCGCAGAAACGGAACTGAGATGGGAACGCTGAAAACGCGCATGAGCCGCCTGATTCGAGAATCAGGGCAATATAGGGAGGCAGCGTCAAATGGTCATGGGCGCAGGTGAGTAGTCCCCGCTGTTCGCGGCGACGGCGGTCTCGTGCCCCGGGCGCAACGCGGCATGAAATGACGCATCGCTGAGCCGGGGGCCGATGTAGCTTCATCACGGCTGTGGACGTGTGGGTCCCGACTCAGCTGTGCACCGCTACGCGCTGCACAGCGTCCGGGACACGAGCGGGCCTTACGCCACGCTCTCCAGAAACGCCTCTTCCGCGGCGTGAACGGCATCAGGCGTGCCGACATGCATCCAGACACCGTCAAGCCGGAGGCCGAACAGCCGCTCCTGCTCGTTGGCGCGATCGAACATCCTGGTCAAAGAGAACTCGCCCTTCGGCGCGTCGGCGAAGATCGACGGCGACATGATCGCCGCGCCGGCATAGACGAACGGAACGACCTCTTTTTCCTTGCGCTTGCGCAGGGCCCCGTCGGGCAGCATGCCGTAATCGCCGCGGCCGCCATAGCCGATGCTGGTTGCGGTCGGCGCCATCAGCAGCAGGATGTCCATGCGCTCCGGGTCGAAATTTTCAGCGAGCCGCGTCAGGTTCGAGCGCACGCCGTCGATCCACAGCGTGTCGGAATTGACGTGGAAGAACGGCGCGTCGCCGAGCAGCGGCAGTGCCTTGACCACGCCGCCGCCGGTGCCGAGCACCTGGTCGCGCTCGTCGGAGATGGTCACGCGCGGATGCTGGCGCGAAGCGACGTGATTGATGATCTGGTCGGGCAGGTAATGCACGTTGACCACCGCCTCGGTCACGCCGGCCTGGCCGAGCTTGTCGAGCACGTGGTCGAGCAGCGGCTGGCCAGCCACCGGCACCATCGGCTTCGGCATCTTGTCCGTCAGCGGACGCATGCGCAGGCCAAACCCTGCGGCGAGCACCATGGCTTTGGTCGGTTTGACGGGCATCCTTCGCTTTCTCAGACCGTTCGCATTCGCAGCAATCCTACCACGAGGCTCGATCAGCCGCATCGCATCTCGACCGCCTTAACCACCCGCCGTGACGGTTGTACGACGGGTGTTGCCGTCACGCCCCAATGGTCGCGGAACGCGCCCTTTTCTTCTTGTCACCGAGCTTGAGGAAATTGACGCCGATCTGGTCGCCATTGACCCAGGCAAGTTCGCAGCGCCGGTACGCCAGCCCGGTGGACGACAGCAGGAGAAAGAATTCCTTCAGATGGAGCCCTTCCACCGAGCCGTCGATGGTCAGCTTGGCGCCGCTCTCGGAGACGTCCTCCATGGTGCAGTCGCGCCGCCAGGTGCCGTCGATTCCCATCACCTGGGCCGGAATCCCGCGTTCGAAAACAACCCGGCTGTTGCCGCGCTGATCCGTCTGTACCGCCATCTGTCCTGCTCCAGCCCCGTAATCATCCGGCTGCCTCGCCGCCAGAATACCGACGTTTTGGCTAACGGCCGGTAAATCGGGTCTCAATCAGGCTTGAGATGCCGCTTGGAACGGTCCTTGGGACGCCCCTTGGGGCGGCGGCACGTTGGCGAGATACCACTCGCGCAAGGAGCTCAGCGCGGGATGCGCTAGCGAGCGCTGGAGATAGGTCCAGATCCGCGGCTGATGGCGCAGGTAATGCGGCTTGCCGTCGCGCCGGTTGAGCCGGGCGAAGGTGCCGAGCAGGCGCGTGTTCCGCTGCGCCGACATAATAGCGTAGCTCTCGGCAAAGCCGGCCGCATCGAAGTTCGTATCGCTTAAGCGGCGCGTCTTGATGTAGCTCGACAGCAGCGCCAGCTCGAGGGTTTCAGGGACGTCGACACGCGCATCCTGCAGCAGCGACACCACGTCATAAGAGTGCGGCCCGAGCACGGCGTCCTGGAAGTCGATCACGCCGACGCGTTTAATGGCGTCGCGGTCAGCGAGCCAGATCAAGTTCGGCGAGTGATAATCGCGGATGACCCACGTCTTCGGCCCGGCCAACGGCTTTTTCAGCAACTCGCGCCACATCGCGAAGAACTCTGCGTGCTTCTGATCGCTCAGCGGTGCGTTGCGATCGGGCAGATACCATTCCGGCATCAACCCGATCTCGATCAGTAGCGCCTCGGTGTCGAAGACAGGAATGGTGTAGGTCTGATCCGGCAGCTCCAGCGTCTGCGGCAATGTCCTTCTGTGCAGCACGGCCAGCACGTCGGTCGCAGCTTCGTAACGTTCGGCGATCGGGCGCGGCGGATCACCTTCGACCACGCCTTCACTGCCGAAATCCTCTGAGATCAGGAAGCCGTGGTCGAGATCGTAATGGTGGATCGCGGGCGCCGAGATCCCCACCACGCGCAAGCCTGCGTCCATGGCAACGAAAGGCCTGATGTTCTCGGCCAGATGCACCGCGGCGCTATAGGACTTTCCGTTGTACAGGGCCGCGCCGTCGGGCCGCTGCGGAAAGTTCATGAGGATGACGATGCCGTCGTCGCGCAGCAGCCGCGCATAGGAGCGCGTCGACGCATCGCCGGCCATGCGCTTGCGCGTCGCCTCCATGTAACCGGATGCGCCGAGGAATTCGCGCAGCGCCTGCAGCCGTGCAACGATGGCGGCGCCCTTGCCGTGGCCGGTGATGTCGGCGGCGCGTGCGCTCGATCCCAGCGCCGGTCGGTGCGTCAGCGCGATGTCGATGCGATCCTCGGGCATCGCCGACGGTGCGCGCTCGGGCCATTCGATCAGGACGAGGGTGGCATCCGGGAGCGGCGACAGGCCGATCTCCTCGAGCTCGCTCTCGTCCTCGACGCGGTAGAGATCGGCATGCATCACCGGGAAAGGCGGCAGCTCGTAGCCCTGCACCAGCGTGAAGGTCGGGCTCGGCACTTCCAGCGTCTCGTCGCCGGCGAGGTAGCGGATCAGGCTGCGCGCCGCCGCAGTCTTGCCGGCACCGAGATCGCCGGTGAGGGTGATGACGTCACCGGGGCCGACCAGCAGCGCGAGGTCGGCCATCAATTGCGCAGTGGCCGTCTCGTTGTGGAGCGCGACGGAGAATGTGGTTGGTTCCGTCATTCGGCGGCGTCGCGATGCGCCGCCTGGTCGGTCGGGAAATCGCAGATCACGACCGTGCCCCGGCCGACGATCGAATCCACCCGCACCTTGCCGCCATGCAGCTCGACGAAGGAGCGCACCAGCGACAGGCCGAGCCCGGCGCCGCGGTGACGCGAGCCCTGCGAGCGGCTTTCGAACCAGTTGAACACCTTGTCCTTCATGTCGGCAGGTATTCCAGGTCCCGAATCTGTCACGGTGAAGACCACGCTGCGTTCGGTGCGCCGTGCGCTGATGCCGACGGTGGAATCCTGTGGAGAAAACCCGACGGCGTTGGCCAGGAGGTTATAGAGCACCTGCACCACGCGCTTCTCGTCGCCGGTGAAGCTGCCGACGTCGGGCGCGATCTCGACCTTGAGGCGGATGCGGTCGGTGGCGAGCCGGTCCTGGATGCCCTCTGCGGCGAGCTCGATGGCCTTGCTGACGTCGACTTGCCCGAGTTCCAGCTTCATCGCGCCGGCGTCGATGGTGGCGAGATCCAGGATGTTGTTGGTGAGCGCGAGCAGTGCATTGGTCGATTTGGTGACGTAGTCGAGATATTCGGCCTGCTTCGGCGTCAGCGGCCCGGTCGAGGGATCGCTGAGGAAATGTGCAAAGCCGATGATGGTGGTGAGCGGCGAGCGCAGCTCGTAGGAGACGTGGTGGACGAAATCCACCTTCATCTGGTCGGCAGCCTCCAGCGCCTCGTTGCGCTCGCGCAGCGCGCGCTCGACATTCTCGGTGTCGGTGATGTCCTGGAACGTCAGCATGGTGGCGCCGTCGGGCAGCGGCCGGATCATGCCGTCGAGCACGCTGCCGTCCTTGCGCTCCAGCTTCAGCGGCACGTCGGCGCGGTTTTCGATCGAGGTGATGGCCTCGCGGATCTGGCGCCAGACGACGGGATCGTCGTAGAGCTGATGGCACCAGCCTTCCACCGTCTGGATGTGCGGCTCGTCGCGCATGGCATCGCTGGAGAGCTTCCACATCCGGACGAAGGCCGGATTGAACAGCTGCGCCTTGCCGTTGCTGCCGAACACCGCGACGCCCTCGGCGAGGCTGTCCAGCGTCTCGCGCTGAACGCGGATCAGGCCGTCGAAACGGCGGGCGAGGTCGAGGCTCTCGGTGACGTCGTCGAACAGGTAAGTGACGCCACCCTCGGGATTCGGCGTGGTGACGACCGAGAGCGCGCGGCCGTCAGGCAGGAACCAGGTGTCCTTGGCGGTCTCGACCGCGCGATAGGCTTCGTGCAGCTTGGCTTTCCAGGCGCGGAAATCCGGCTGCTCCGGCAATTTGCGCGCGGCGCGGAGCTGGTCGAGCACGCTGGAATCGTCAGGGTTGGCGTCGAGGAAGGTGCGGTCGAGGTCCCACAGCCGCCGATAGGAATCATTGTAGAAGGCGAGGCGGCGCTGGCCGTCGAACACGGCAACGCCGGAGGAGAGCTGGTCGAGCGTGCGGCGGTGCGCCTCCGCCATTCGCACCAGCGCCGACCTCAGTGCATCCGCTTCGCTGGCATCGATCGCGACGCCGACGCTGCCGCCGCCCACATTGATGGCGCGCACGTCGTAGATACGCCGCTCGCCGCCGATCACGATCGGCAGCCGCGAACTGAAATTGGCCGCGTCCTTCAGTCCCCGTTCCATCGCGGTGCGGTTGGCACTGTCGAGCAGCTCGAGCTTGCGCTCCTGGGCATCGGTGACGCTGTTCGCTTCGGTGGCGCGCACATAGGCCGGATTGGCGTAGGTCAGCGCGCCGTTCTCACCCTTGGCCCAGATTGGCCAGGGCGCGGCGGCGGCAAGGCCGCGCAGCATCTCGGTCTCGTCGGAGAGCGCCTTGTAGCGCAGATGGGTCTCGGCCAGATCGCGGCGCAGTCCCGAGAGCTCGCGAATCCGGACAATGGCCTGGCCGCCGATGGCGCGGCCGATCGCTTCCAGCGTATGGCCGTGCGCGGTGGTCAAGGTCAGCTGGAACCCGTCGCCGCGATCGCGCAGCGCGTCGACGGCATGGTCCATCTGAAGCGCGGGCTCCGGAGGCAGCCAGGTTCCGAACGCCAGCACGCGCTGCGGGGAGGAGTCGCGCGGCAGCACCATGGAGATGTCGCCGGAGATCTGAACGCGGTTATCGCCGGCCGGCCAGGAGATCAGAATCTGCGGTTCGGCGAACAGCAGCGCGCCGAAACGGTCGGCCTGGAGCTGAAGTTCCCCGATCCGTGCGCGCAGCCGCGCCTCGTTCTTGACCAGGCGGACCCGCGTGCGCATCAACAGGATCGCGGCCACCACCGAGAATCCGAGCAGCGCCAGCGCGGTGGCGAGGACGGCGAGTTCCTGCCGGTTGAAATCCAGCATGGTGGAGAGGGTGTCGATGAGATCGGCGGCCCGGGCCGGCGCAGCCGGCAGCAGCGCCGCAAGAGCGCTCCCAATCAAGCCGCTGCGCGCCAGCGACGTGCACGACAGCAGCGTCCGACGCATCGACACGATCACGCCTGACATAGTTGCCCCAAGACCGCACGAATTTGCGCGCGGCGACCCCCGTCGCGCGCGAATCAAAAGACAATACCCCCACCGTGACTCCGCCGGTAAGAGTCCAGATCGTGAACGTAAAGGCGGGCCCCCAAAAATGCCGCCGTGGTGTTCCCGCCCACGTAATTCTTGGGGTTCCGCAGGTCGCGCGGATTGCTCGCCACGATCAGGGTGCGCGTTCCCGCTCGCTCGCGGAGGGGTAAGGACTTCAGCGGCCGGTCGAGCCGAAGCCGCCGGCGCCGCGATCGGTCGGCGACAACGTCGCGACGGGAACCAGGGCAGCTTGCACCATGGGTGCGATCACCATTTGGGCGATGCGCTCGCCGCGCTTGATCACGAAGGGCGCCGCGCCGTGGTTGATCAGGATCACCTTGATCTCGCCGCGGTAGTCCGCGTCGATCGTGCCCGGCGAGTTCAGCACAGTGACGCCGTGCTTGGCGGCAAGCCCCGAACGCGGCCGCACCTGCGCCTCGTGCCCCGGCGGCAGCGCGATCGCAAGGCCGGTCGGCACCAGCGCGTATTGGCCGGGGGCGAGCGTCATCGGCTCGCTGTCCGGAACGGCTGCCATGAGATCGAGGCCGGCGGCCTCGCTGGTCTGATAGGCCGGCAACGGCAGACCTTCGGCATGGGCGAGGCGCTGCAGTTCGACCGTGACCTTCGTGCTCAAGATGCCGTCTCCAGGGATTTGTCGGTCGCGCGTCTGGCAATGTGTGCGACCAGTTCGATGGCGACCTGTTCCTTGGTCATCACCGGCCAGGAATCAACCGCAATCTCGCCGTCCTTGGCACCGTCCTTGCGGCTGAGGAGGTGGACGGTGTTGCGGTCGCCGCCCATCACGCCGGTGGCCGGCGACACGTCATTGGCGACGATCCAGTCGCAGCCCTTGCGCGCGAGTTTTGCTTTGGCGTTGTCGATGAGATGTTCGGTCTCGGCGGCAAAGCCGATCACCAGGGGCGGGCGCTTGTCGGTCAGTTTCGAGATCGTGGCGAGGATGTCGGGATTCTCGACCAGCTGAAGCGGCGGCATGCCGGCTGCGGTCTTCTTCAGCTTCTGCTCGCCTTCGTTGGCGACGCGCCAGTCGGCGACCGCGGCGGCGAAGATCGCGATATCGGCGGGAAGCGCGGCCTGCACCTGCTCCAGCATCTGCCGTGCCGATTCGACGTGCTTCACCGTCACTCCGGGTGGATCGTCGAGGTCGACCGGGCCGCTCACCAGGATCACCTCGGCGCCGGCGGCCTGCGCGGCGGCGGCGATGGCAAAGCCCTGCTTGCCGGAGGAGCGGTTGGCGATGTAGCGCACGGGGTCGATCGGCTCGTGCGTGGGACCCGCGGTGATCAGCACGCGCTTGCCCGCGAGCGGCCGCGGCGCCGGCGGCCGCAACAGCCGTTCGGCGGCATTGGCGATCTCGATCGCTTCCGACATGCGACCGATTCCGGCCTCGCCGGCTTCGGCCATCTCGCCGGAATTGGGGCCGATCAGCACCACGCCGTCGCGCTGGAGCAAGCCGACGTTGCGGCGCGTCGCCGCGTTGCTCCACATCAGCGGGTTCATCGCCGGCGCCAGCAGCACCTTGCGGTTGGTCGCGAGCAAGATGGCGCTGGCGAGATCGTCGGCATGGCCGTTCGCCATCTTCGCCATCAGGTCGGCGGTCGCCGGCGCCACCACGATCAGGTCGCAATCGCGCGCGAGGCGAATATGGCCGGCGTCGAATTCGCTCTGGGGGTCGAACAGGTCGGTGTAGACGCGCTCATGCGAGAGCGCGCTGACGGCCAGCGGCGTGACGAATTGCTGGGCCGCCTTGGTCAGCACGCAGCGGACCTCGATGCGGCGCTCCTTCAGCCTGCGGATCAGGTCGAGCGACTTGTACGCCGCGATCCCGCCGCCGATGATCAGGGTGACGCTGGCCTCGGGGAGGGCGCCGGTGCGCTGCGGCGCCGGTGCGGCGGACGGGGCAGGCGGCACCGCAAACGGCGTCAGCGGCTCCTCGCGGCCCTCGATCAGCTCCCGCAGGATGACCCGGACCTCTTCCTCGACCGACCTGCGGTTCTTGGCCGAGCGCAGCCGCAGATAGGTTTTGACGCCGTCGTCGAGCTTGCGGATGGTCAGGCTTGCCATGACGCCCTCCAGCACGGAATGATAGCGATGCTATCACTCACGTGATTGCAGTGCAATCAAAGATTCCGGACGGCGATCAGGATGCCGATGAATGTCGCGGCGATGATCCACAGCGCCACGGTGCGCCAGCGGTTCTTGCGGCCTTCGCTGCGCCCCATGGCCGCGATGCTCTCCGGCGACAGCCTGATGCCCTCGCGGGTCATGGTCTCGAGCTGCTCGAGGACCTTCACCGACCGCTCGGCGATCTCCGGCAGGCGCATCAGCACGCGCGCGATGTCGCCGGTCCCGGCCAGCGCACCCTGCACCCGGCCGATGGGCCCGAGATTGCGCTCGATCCATTCGCGTACCACGGGGTCGGCGATCTTCCAGATGTCGAGCTTGGGATCGAAGCCGCGGGCCACGCCCTCGACCACCACCATGGTCTTCTGCAGCAGGATCAGCTCGGGCCGCGTGGTCATGTCGAACAGGCCGGTGACCTCGAGCAGCAGCGTCAGCAGCCGCGCCATCGAGATCTCCTCGGCGGTGCGGTTGTGAATGGGCTCGCCGATGGCGCGGATGGCTTGCGCGAAATTCTCGACCGAATGGTGCGCGGGCACATAGCCCGCTTCGAAATGCACCTCGGCGACGCGGCGATAGTCGCGGGTGATGAAGCCGAGCAGGATCTCGGCGAGGAAGCGCCGCTCCTTCATGCCGAGCCGGCCCATGATGCCGAAATCGACCGCGACGAGACGGCCGGCGTCATCCAGGAACAGATTGCCCGGATGCATGTCGGCGTGGAAGAAGCCGTCGCGCAGCGCGTGCCGCAAGAAGCTCTGGATGATCTTGCGGCCGAGGTCGGGCAGGTCGACCTGCGACTCGGCAAGGCGCTTGTGGTCGTTCAGCGCGATGCCGTCGATCCACTCCATCGTCAGCACGTTGTGCGTCGTGCGATCCCAGTCGACGGTCGGCACGCGGAAGTCAGGATCCTCGCGCGTGTTCTCCGCCATCTCCGACAGTGCGGCGGCTTCGAGCCGCAAATCCATCTCCATCGCGACCGATCGCGACATGGTGTTGATGACTTCGACCAGGCGCAGCCGCCGCGCCTCGGCCGAATAGGCTTCGGCCTTGTGCGCGACGAAGAAGAAATCGGAGAGATCGCGGCGGAAGCGTGCGGCGACGTTGGGCCGCAGCACCTTCACGGCGACCGATTTGCGGATACCGTCGCGCAGCACTTCGGCACGATGCACCTGCGCGATCGAGGCAGCCGCGACCGGCGGGCCGAAGCTTGCGAAAATGTCCTTCAGCGGCCGTTCCAGCGACGTCGCGATGGCGGCCTCGGCCTCGTCCTGCGGAAACGGCGGCAGGCGGTCCTGCAGGCTTTCGAGGTCGCGCGCCATGATGACGCCGACCACGTCGGGACGCGTCGCCAGGAATTGTCCGAGCTTGAGATAGGCCGGGCCCATCCGCGTCAGCGCGCGCGCGATCCGCGGGCCGTGCTTGGTGCCGCGGCGTTCGACGAGGCGCGCCAGCTTCAGCGCGAGCTGTCCCGGGGGCGGCACGAGGCTCGGATCGACCGAGCCGAACACGCCCTCACGCGCGAACACGAACGCGGCGCGGATCAGGCGCGTCATGTGGGTGATGGCAGAGATCACAAACGCCAGCCCGAATGCAGTGCCACGATGCCGCCGGAGAGTGTCTGCCAGCTGACGCGGGAGAAGCCGGCCTCGCGGATCATGTCGGCGAAAGCGGCAGGCCTCGGAAACTTGCGGATCGATTCGACGAGATATTGGTAGGATTCGGCGTCGCCCGTGACCATGCGGCCGAGCGGCGGGATCACCTTGAACGAGAACAGATCGTAGAGCTTGTCGAGCCCGGGCATCTCGACGGTCGAGAACTCCAGGCAGAGGAAGCGGCTGCCGGGCCTCAGCACGCGATAGGCCTCGCGCAGCGCCAGGTCGATCTGCGGCACGTTGCGAATGCCGAAAGCGATCGTATATGCGTCGAAGCTGCGATCGGCGAAGGCGAGCGCTTCGGCATTGCCTTCGACGAAGTCGACCCGGGTGTCGAGATGCTGCCTGGCGGCGCGTTCGCGGCCCACGGCCAGCATATCGGTGTTGATGTCGCAGACGGTGGCATGGAAACCCGCACCCGCGGCCTTGGCGGCGCGGAACGCGATGTCGCCGGTGCCACCGGCAACGTCGAGCAGGGCGAACGGCCGGTCGCCCCTGGGCGGGTCGAGCGCCGTGATCATGATGTCCTTCCAGACCCGGTGCAGGCCACCGGACATCAGGTCGTTCATCAAGTCATAGCGCGACGCCACGCTGTGAAACACATCGTTCACCAGCGTCTGCTTGTCGCCCAGGGGGACGTCCCTGAAGCCAAAATGCGTGGTTTCGCCCGGCCGATCCATTACTCTACTCCGCGAGGCGGACCATAGCGCGCCCGCCGCAATGGCGCTATCACACCGCCCTCATAAGGTGAATGCCTGACCATGCCTGAATTGCCAGAAGTCGAGACCGTCCGCCGCGGGCTTCAGCCGGTGATGGAGGGCGCGAAAATCCTTGTCGCGGAGGCCCGGCGGCCGGACTTGCGCTTCCCGTTCCAGCCGGACTTCGTGGCCCGGCTCAAGGGCCAGGTCGTCACGGGCCTCGGCCGCCGTGCAAAATATCTCATGGCCGATCTCGCCTCCGGCGACGTTCTGCTGATGCATCTCGGCATGTCGGGCTCGTTCCGTGTCATCAAGCCGGGCAACGACACTCAGCCCGGCGAGTTTCATTATCCGCGGGCCAAGGATTCCACGCACGACCACGTGCTGTTTCGGATGTCCTCCGGCGCCGACATCGTGTTTAACGATCCGCGCCGCTTCGGCTACATGAAAGTGATCGCGCGCAATGCGCTCGACGACGAGCCGCTGCTGCGCGGGCTCGGACCCGAGCCGCTCGGCAACGAATTCGACGCCGCGATGCTGGCGCGCTCCTGCGCCGGCAAGACCACCAGCCTGAAGGCCGCGCTGCTCGACCAGCGCGTCGTGGCAGGGCTTGGCAACATCTATGTCTGCGAGGCGCTGCATCGCTCGCATCTGTCGCCGCGTCGGATCGCCGCGACCTTGTCGACGAAGTCCGGACAACGCAAAGGCGTTGCCGGGGGCGAGCCGACGGACCATGCCAAGCGATTGGTCGGCGCGATTCACACCGTATTGAACGATGCGATCAAGGCCGGCGGCTCGAGTCTGCGCGACCATCGCCAGACGTCAGGCGAGCTCGGCTACTTCCAGCACTCGTTCAAGGTCTACGACCGCGAAGGCGAGAAATGCACGACGCCGCGCTGCGGCGGCACGATCAAGCGGTTCACGCAGAACGGCCGATCGACCTTCTGGTGTCCGAAATGTCAGAAGTGACGTCGTCACCGTAGATGAGCGCAAAGCCGCAGCAGGAACTACTCCACTATTGCGAGCATAGCGAAGCAATCCGACCGGGCTGATGGCCGGATTGCTTTCTCGCCTGGGCTCTTTCTCCGGATGGCGAAGTAGTCCGTCTGGCGGCTGAGCGATCGCTCCGCTCAGGACGCCAATGTGGTGCTCTCGTCCGCAGCAAGGCCAGCGGCGACGTGCAACATGCCGTCGGCGGCCGACATCACCTGGTCAATCAGGACATTGGTCGGGGCTTCGAGCTCCAGCCGGGTCTGGATCCAGCGCCAGAGGCCGCGGATCTCGTCCGCCGACTTGCCGTTCGGCGCGAATTCGCCCACGGCAAGGCCGCTGGCGAGCGAATCCTGGTGGTCGTTGCGCATCGCGATCAGTGGACGCGCGAGCACCTCGGCGAGATCAAGCGAAGCTTCTTCAGCGAGGGTGCTGGCGGCGTTGTCGATCCGCTGGCCGCGGATCGGCGTCTGGTTCAGCACGAAGCCGTACGGCCGCTTCCAGGCGCGCGCGACGCTCAGCGTCGAGGCGGTGGCCTCGATGTCGGCGACGCTCGGGCGGGCCGGGATCAGGCAGAGGTCGGAATGGCGGATTGCGGCGGTGGTCGCGGCGCTGAGACCGGCCGCGGTGTCGACGATCGCGAGCTGGAGGCCGCTGTCGGCGAGCATCTTCAGACGCGGCTCGATGTCGGCGGCGTGATAGATCGGTTCGACGACGAGATCGTCCGTGGTGCGGCGGCGTTGCCAGTTGGACAGGGTGCCCTGCGGGTCGGTCTCGATCAGGCGAACGGTGAAACCGACCTGCTTGGCCGCCAGCGCGAGGCCGACGGCGAGGGTGCTCTTGCCACTGCCGCCCTTTTGGGTGGCCAGTACGATCGTGTGCATTGAAGTTCAATCCTTTGGAGTGCTGGGTCAGGAATGCGCCACGCGAACGTGCACCGCTTCGCGATGCTGAGCTCTTCTCGCTCAGGACGTGCCGGCCCGATCCAAAGGGGGATCGCGGAGGTCCGAATCAACGGTAACGATGATGGCGGAATAGGGAATGCCAGCGAATCCGTACCATTACCGGACCCGTAGTCGTACGTGTGATGGTTGACCGTTGTGCCCCGGACAAAGCGCAGCGCAAAAGCGATGCGCTGCAGAGCCGGGGCCCAGTGAGCCGCTTGCACGGAATTTGAGGACGCATGGGTCCCGGCTCTGCGGAGCGTCACTTTGTGCCGCGCCGCGTCCGGGACAGGGGAGAATGGGTGCTTTCGCCCGTCCTACTTCCTCACGCAGATCACGCGCACGACGGCCGCTTTCGCATCCGTCGACGTGCCATTCGCAGTGACGCCGTTCGCCTTCAGGAAATCCCGTATCCTCTCGGCGGAGACCATCACAGCCTGTAATGCCGGCACCGACGTCGCAGGTCCCGCAACCATCGCCGGTTTCAGCAGCGCGATGCCCGCGAACTTGCCGTCGGCGTCGATGGCCGGGCTACCGGAGAAGCCGACCGCGGGCGGAGGCGACAGCGCGAAATTGCTGCTTGTCGCCGCCGTCAGCGCAGCCTTGACGCTCGACACGCCGGCCGCGCCGCCCTGGCTCTGCGGATCGGCGATGCCGACGATGTCCACATTCGCCTTCGCTGCGCCGCCGGCGAGGCTGAGCGGCTTCAGGGCGCGGGCGCCGTAGATGTGCAGGAGCGCGAGATCATGCCCCTTGTCCTCGGCGAGGCGGTCGGCGTTGCCATGACCGGCGATCGTGATCGCGAGGCAGCCATCGGTGACGAGGCGGTCGGTGACGATCGCACCGTCGTCGCTGACGACGATGCCGGTGCCGTATTCGACGGTCTTGCGCGGCGGCGGCCCGGCTTGCGGTCCGGACGGAAATGCATTGAATGCGCTCGACATTGCGATCACGACCGGCTCGACCGTGTTCTCGGTCGCCTGGTCGTAGAGGATCGTCATGGTGCGGACTTCGTCGCCCTTGAAGGTGCCACGCACGTAAAATTTCTTCAGGCCCTGCAATCCCGACAGCACGAAGAAGTCGGGCTTCACCACGGTGTAATCGACCTTGCGCCCGGACGGCTCCTTCTCCAGATCGGCGAGCTTTGCCGAGGTCGGGTTCACCTCCTTGCGGCGGCTAAGCAGCACCTGAACCGTGCCGGTCGGCGAGGTCCATTTCGAGCCGTTGGCGTCGCTTGCCTGCTGCGGCACCAGCTTGCCGGGGATGCCGAGCCGGGCGCCGCTGGTCGGCTCCGTCACGATCTTCCAGCCGACGCTCTCCTGCTTCTTTCGGGCCGCCTCGGCGAGCGCGGTGCGTTCCTGCGGATTGAGCACACCGGTCGGCTTGCCGCCCTTGGCCTTCTGGTACTCCTTGATGGCGTTGACCATGCGCTCGCTGACGTCGCCGGTGATGGCGCCGTTATATTGGCCGACCCAGGCGAGGTCGGACTGGAGCGACAGCCGCTCCGCTTTTGCCATGGCATCGGCCGTCGCTGACGGCGTCTGCATCGCAGGAGGCCGGACCGGGACGGTCTGAACCGTTTTCGGCTTGGTCCCGGGGACCTGTGGCGCCGTCATCTGGGCGTTCGCGCCTGTAGCGGCCGCAAACATCAGTGTTGCCGCAAGCATCGATCTCATGACAAATCCAGCCAGCCCATTGAACGCAGTGTCATTGAAGCACATCTCGTTGGTCGCGAACAATGTTGGGGTGGTTCAGGTTTGACAGGAGCCGCGAACTCAAGTCCTCATCCTGAGGAGCGGCCCCAAGGCCGCGTCATCGAAGGATGGCCACGGGCGAGATCGGGGCCTTCATGGTTCGAGACGCGCGTTCCGCGCTCCTCACCATGAGGAGTGAGAGGAATGTAGGACGATGCTGAGCCCGGACGAACTCGAACGCTATGCCCGCCATATCGTGCTGCGCGATGTCGGCGGGCCGGGCCAAGCCGCGCTGAAGCGGGCCTCCGTGCTGGTGATCGGCGCCGGCGGGCTCGGCGCGCCCGCGCTGATGTATCTGGCTGCCGCCGGCATCGGCACGCTGGGCGTGGTCGACGACGACGTGGTCTCGCTGTCCAATCTGCAGCGCCAGGTCATCCACACCACGCCCGACATCGGCCGCCACAAGGTCGAGAGCGCCGCCGAGCGGATCTCGGCGCTCAATCCGCATGTCCGCTTCGTCGGCCACGCCACCTGGCTCAACGCGGATAACGCGCTCAGCCTGATCGGCGACTATGACCTCGTGCTCGACGGCTCCGACAATTTCTCGACGCGCTATCTCGTCTCCGACGCCTGCTTCTTCGCGAAGCGGCCGTTGATCACGGCGGCGCTCGGGACCTTCGACGGCTCGCTCACCACCATCCGCGCGCATGAGACGAACGAGCAGGGCGAGTTCAATCCGACCTATCGCTGCCTGTTTCCGGAAGCACCCCCGCCAGGTACCGTTCCGGCCTGTGCGGAGGCCGGCGTCATGGGGGCACTCGCGGGCGTGCTCGGCTCGATGATGGCGCTGGAGGCGATCCGCGAGATCGTCGGCTTCGGCGACGGCCTCGTCGGCCGTCTCCTGATGATCGACGCGCGCGCGATGCGCTTCGAAACGCTGCGCTACGGGCGCGATCCAGCCAATCCGCTCAACGGCGACGGGCCCGTGATCCGCGATCTCAGTGCCCATCGCACCTGATTGCCGCCGTTACCTGGTGGCCGGTTTCTCGCTATCGAGATGCGCCATCTGCTCGGCCGTGTAACGCGTGCCGGCAGCGACATCCGGCGGGAAGGCTTTTGCCAGCGCTGCGAGATGAGTTTGCGTCAGCGTCACCTTGGTTGCGCCGAGCGCTTCGTCGAGACGGTTGCGGGTGCGGGCGCCGATCAGCGGCACGATCTCCCGGCCCTGCGCGGCCACCCAGGCGATCGCGACTTGCGCCGGCGTTGCACCGACGTCGTTCGCAATCGTGCGCAGCGATTCGACCAGCGCGAGATTGGCATCGAGGTTCGCGCCCTGGAAACGCGGCGTCATCAGCCGATAATCCTTGCCGGCCTTGCCCGAATCCTTCGACCAGTGACCGCTGATCAGGCCGCGCGCCAAGACGCCGTACGCGGTGATACCGATGCCGAGCTCGCGGCAGGTCTTGAGGATGTCGCGTTCGATGCCGCGCTCGATCAGCGAATATTCGATCTGAAGGTCGGCGATCGGATGCACGGCATGTGCGCGGCGGATGGTGTCGGAGCCGACCTCGGACAGGCCGATATGCCTGACGTAGCCGGCCTTCACGAGATCGGCGAGGCCGCCGACGGTGTCTTCGATGGGAACGTTCGGATCGAGCCGCGCCGGACGATAGATGTCCACATAATCGGTGCCGAGCCGCTGGAGCGAATAGGCGAGGAAGTTCTTTGTTGCGACCGGCCGGCAGTCCATGCCGATGAAGTCGCCGGCGGGACCGCGCAGCGCGCCGAACTTGACGCTGATCCGCACCTTCTCGCGTGAAACCTCCTTGAGCGCCTCGCGGATCAGCATTTCATTGTGGCCCATGGCATAGAAATCGCCGGTGTCGAGCAGCGTGATGCCCGCATCGATTGCCGCATGGATGGTGGCGATGCTTTCGCCGCGATCGGAAGGACCGTAGGCGTCGGACATGGCCATGCAGCCGAGACCGAGGCTCGAGACGGTGGGGCCGGTTGAACCGAGTTTTCGTTGTTCCATGATGGCTCTCCTCGAAGGGCGGCGGTTGAGCGCCGCGTGACGAGGACGGATATGCGCCCGACTGATTGAGCCGATAAGCTGGACAATCCGGAATGGCTTGTTCACAATGGCGAACAATGGCCGAGCCTGATCTGCGCGACCTCGATGTCTTCGTGGCAGTCGCCCGCACCCGCAATTTCCGGCGTGCGGCGGTAGAAATTCGCGTGTCGGTATCGAGCCTTAGCCAGCGTCTGCGCGACTTCGAGGAGCGCCTAGGCGTCCGCCTGATGAATCGCACCACCCGCAGCGTCGCTCTGACCGAGGCGGGAGAATTGCTGTTGTCGCGGGTGGCGCCGGCGCTGCGCGAGGTCGGCGATGCGCTGGACCAAGTACGAGGCCTGCGCGCGGTCGCCTCGGGCCGGCTGCGCATCAACGCACCGCCGCCGGCGGTCGATCTGGTGCTGGCGCCGATGGTCGGCCCGTTTCTCGCCGCGCATCCCAAGGTCGATCTCGACATCGTCTCCGAAAGCGGTTTCGTCGACATCGTCAGCGCCGGCTTTGATGCCGGAGCGCGCTATGGCGAGCACCTCGCGCAGGACATGGTCGCGATCCCCCTGAGCGGCCCGCAGCGCTACGTCGTCGTCGCATCGCCCGACTACGTCGCGCGCCGCGGCCGGCCGGAGCATCCGAAGGATCTGCTCGAGCATGATTGCATTCGCGCCCGCTATTCGAGCGGCGTCATGCATGATTGGGAGTTCGAGAAGAACGGTCAGATCATGAAGGTCGATCCGCCGGCCAAGCTGATCTCGACCAATATGAGCCTTGCCATGCGCGCTGCGCTCGACGGCGTCGGCGTGTGGGCAACGCTCGATGGCTACGTGCATGACGCCGTGAAGTCCGGCGCGCTGGTCAGCCTGATGGAGGATTGGTGCGAGCCGTTTCCCGGACCGTTCCTATACTATCCGAGCCGACGCCAGACGCCGCCTGCGCTTCGTGCGTTCATCGATTTCGTTGCGGACTGGCGCAAGCGGGAAGGGCGCGGGACGTAAGCCTCAGAGCATGCTCGGCAGCACGCGATCCGGCGGCTTGTGGGCGTCGAGGAAGGTGCGGATGTTGATGATCACCTTCTCGCCCATCTCGACGCGGCCTTCGATCGTGGCCGAGCCCATATGCGGCAACAGCGTCACCTTGCCGGCCCTGGCGAGCCGCACCAGCTTCGGGTTGACCGCGGGCTCATGCTCGTAGACGTCGAGGCCGGCGCCGGCAATCTCGCCGCCTTCGATCAACTTGATCAGCGTGTCCTCGTCGGTCACCTCGCCGCGCGCGGTGTTGACGATGTAGGCGTCCTTGCGGATCAGCTTCAGCCGCCGTGCCGAGAGCAGATGATAGGTCGCCGGCGTGTGCGGACAATTCACCGAGATGATGTCCATCCGCGCCAGCATCTGGTCGAGGCTTTCCCAATAAGTCGCGCCGAGCTCTTCGGCGATGACAGGAGCGACGGGACGGCGGTTGTGATAGTGGATCTGAAGGCCGAACGCGCGCGCGCGGCGCGCCACCGCCTGGCCGATGCGGCCCATGCCGATGATGCCGAGACGCTTGCCGCCGATGCGGTGGCCGAGCATCCACATCGGCGACCAGCCCGCCCAGGGCTTTCCTTCGGTCAGGATCGAGGCGCCTTCGATCATCCGCCGCGGCACGGCCAGGATCAGCGCCATGGTCATATCCGCGGTGTCTTCGGTCAGAACCTTCGGCGTATTGGTGACGGTGATGCCGCGGGCATGGGCGGCCGCAACGTCGATATTGTCGACGCCGTTGCCGAAATTGGCGATCAGGCGGAGCTTGCAGTCGGGCTGGTTCACGACATCGGCGCTGATGTGGTCGGTCACGGTCGGAACCAGCACGTCGGCGGTGCGCGCGGCTTCCGCGATCTGGTCGGCCGACATCGGCGTGTCCTCGAGATTGATCCGCGCGTCGAACAGCTCGCGCATTCGCGTCTCGATCGAATCCGGCAGCTTGCGCGTCACCACGACGAGGGGCTTTTTCTTCACCGACATGTCCTGCTCTCATGAGGCGTCGCGGTCCGCCTCTGTCGCCAAAGGCCGGCCGTTGAGGCCTCATTAACCCGGTTGTTCGACACTGCCCTTGCCGTGTCCGTCCCCGGCGCTTCCTCCAAGCTCTCCCGACATTTCCGGCCGGAAAATCGGGGCAAACTGGTTGTTCAAGTGCCCGTCCTCTCTAGCAGAAGGCCGGGCCAAGACAAGAACCACGGGCCAAGGCTTGGAACCCGCGTGGGGCGGGAAAAGGGGCAGACGCGGCAGGGTTTTGGAATTTGGGGTGAGGATCCGGTTCGGCCGGGTCTTCGACAGGAGACGGGTTGATGGCGTTGGGGCGTTTTTGTTCGGTGATGGCGCTCGTTTGCACCTGGTTGAGCGCCTCGGTCGGCCCCTCGCATTCGGCGAAGGACAATACCCCGCAGACCGCCAGCGGCTTGCCGGTGCCACGCTATGTCAGCCTCAAATCGGATCACGTCAACGTCCGCGCCGGCCCGACCAAGGACAATGACGTCGCCTGGGTCTACACCCGCGCCGGCCTGCCGGTCGAAATCACCGCCGAGTTCGAGAACTGGCGCCGGGTGCGCGATTCCGAGGGCGCCGAAGGCTGGGTCTATCACTCGCTGCTGTCGGGCCGCCGCACCGCGGTCGTCACCATGAAGCACAAGGACGACCTCGCCCCGATCTACGACCGGCCCGATCCTGACAGCGCGGTTGCAGCAAAGCTCCAGGCTGGCGTCGTCACGCAGGTGAAGAAGTGCGCCGCAAACTGGTGCCGCGTCATAGGCAACGGTTTTGACGGCTGGATCCAGCAGGAGCGCCTCTGGGGCGTCTATTCGGACGAGCAGGTGAATTGACGCTGCAGGCGTCGGCCCGAAATGGCGCCGCAAACGAAAATGGCCGGGACAAACCCGGCCATGACGACGAATTCAGCAGTTCAGGACGAACTCAGCGCTTCTTGCGCAGGCGCACGACCATGTCGATGCGGGAGATCTCGTAGCCCTCGGGCACCTCCGGCATCTTCGACAGCGCCAGATGCGGGTCCTCGATGTCGACCAGCTCGTGGCTGTTCTCGAGGTAGTAGTGATGGTGGGTCGTGACGTTCGTGTCGAAATAGGTCTTGGTGCCGTCGACGCTGACCTGGCGGAGCAGGCCGGCATCGGTAAGCTGATTCAACGTGTTGTAGACGGTCGCCAGCGATACCGGAACCTTGGCCAGCGTCGCTTCCTCATAGAGCATTTCAGCCGTGAGGTGACGTGCACCCTTGCCGAACAGCAGCCAGCCGAGCGCCATGCGTTGGCGCGTCGGACGGAGCCCCGCGGACTGGAGCATTTCGTTGACGTCGTGCCACGGGCAGCCGGTCAAGGCCGGCTGGCGGCCGGACAGGAGGGCCGCAGCATGGGCGTCGTCGTCGTAGTGGGACGCGGTATTCTCGGTCATTTCCAGATTTCGGGCACGCGTGAACAATATCTCTTTGTTACTATAAGAAGAGAAAGATGCAGATGCAAGTTTCTCGCAACTAGAGAGGTTCTAATCAGGCTTGGAACCGCGTGGTGAGCGCGTCATTTTACCTTCATGGATGCGCTTTGCCACCCGAAATGGCCTGTGTTAGAGAGCGCGCGGTTCCGCTTAGCCGATTTTGGTGCAGCCGAGCATGAAAGGCTTGGTTCGCAGTCCATCCGGGGCTTGCGCGAGTCGCGGCCGACGGTGGCAATTGGCGTTGCTGTCCGATCGAGACGGGGCCCATTTTCGCCAAAGAACGCCGCTCAATCGGGATTGAACAGAGGCTCGTGAATGCTGAACAGGCGCAACGGTTATGACTACGAAGATCTGCTGGCCTGTGCCCGCGGCGAGATGTTCGGTCCGGGCAATGCCGAGCTGCCGCTGCCGCCGATGCTGATGTTCGACCGCATCACGGAAATCACCGACAATGGCGGTGAGTTCGGCAAGGGCCTGGTGCGCGCCGAGCTCGACGTGAAACCTGACCTCTGGTTCTTCGGCTGCCATTTCAAGAACGACCCGGTGATGCCCGGCTGCCTCGGCCTGGATGCGCTGTGGCAAATGGTCGGCTTTTACCTCGGCTGGGTCGGCGGCGAAGGCCGCGGCCGGGCGCTCGGCCTGAGCGAGCTGAAGTTCGGCGGCCAGGTGCTGACCGACGCCCGCAAGGTTGTGTACAACGTCGATATCAAACGCGTGATGCGGGCAAAGCTGGTGCTCGGTATCGCCGACGGGTGGCTTTCGGTCGATGACCAGATTATTTATCGCGCCAAGGATCTGAAGGTCGGCCTGTTCAAGCAGGGCGCGAGCCTGGGCTGAGCGCATCACCAAGAAGACAACGATTGAGGCGAGGCTGTCATGAGGCGGGTTGTGGTCACCGGAATGGGCATCGTCTCGTCCATCGGAAACAACACCCAGGAAGTGCTTGCGAGCCTTCACGAGGCGAAGTCGGGCATTTCGCGGGCTGAGAAATATGCCGAGCTCGGCTTCCGTTCGCAGGTGCAAGGTGAGCCCACGCTCGATCCTTCGACGGTGGTCGACCGCCGCGCGATGCGTTTCCTCGGCCAGGGTGCGGCGTGGAATCACGTCGCGATGGAGCAGGCGATCCAGGACTCCGGCCTGTCGCCCGACGAAGTCTCCAACATCCGCACCGGCATCATCATGGGCTCCGGCGGTCCCTCGGCCCGCACCATCGTCGAAGCCGCCGACATCACCCGCACCAAGGGACCCAAGCGCGTCGGCCCGTTTGCGGTGCCGAAGGCGATGTCTTCCACGGCCTCCGCGACGCTTGCAACCTGGTTCAAGATCAAGGGCGTGAACTATTCGATCTCGTCGGCCTGCGCGACGTCGAACCATTGCGTCGGCAATGCCTATGAGACGATCCAGATCGGCAAGCAGGACATCATCTTCGCCGGCGGCTGCGAGGAGCTGGACTGGTCGCTGTCGGTGCTGTTCGACGCCATGGGCGCGATGTCCTCGAAGTACAACGACACGCCGGCCACGGCCTCGCGTCCCTACGACCTCAATCGCGATGGTTTCGTCATCGCCGGCGGCGCCGGCGTGCTGGTGCTGGAAGAGCTCGAGCATGCCAAGGCGCGCGGTGCGCGCATCTATGGCGAGATCGTCGGCTATGGCGCGACCTCGGACGGCCATGACATGGTGGCGCCTTCGGGCGAAGGCGCCGAGCGCTGCATGCGCATGGCGATGTCGACGGTGAAGACCAAGGTCGACTACATCAATCCGCACGCGACCTCGACACCTGCCGGCGATCCGCCGGAGATCGAGGCGATCCGAAAAGTGTTCGGCGTCGGTGAGCAGTGCCCGCCGATCTCGGCGACCAAGGCGCTGACCGGCCACTCGCTGGGCGCCACCGGCGTGCAGGAAGCGATCTATTCGCTGCTGATGATGAACAACGGCTTCATCTGCGAGAGCGCGCACATCCAGGAGCTCGATCCCGTGTTCGCCGACATGCCGATCGTGCGCAAGCGCATCGACAACGTCAAGATCGGCACCGTGCTGTCGAACTCCTTCGGCTTCGGCGGCACCAACGCCACGCTGGTGTTCAGCCGGCTGGATGCGTGACATCATTGTTGGTGCATTGTTGATTTCTTCGTCATGGCCGGGCTCGTCCCGGCCATCCACGTGTTGGCCTCAAGCATCGAAGCGATGAGCCCGGTCACGGCGAAGCGGAAGGTGATGGTGAGATGGAAGGTTTGATGAAAGGCAAGCGCGGTCTGATCATGGGCATCGCCAATGATCACTCGATCGCCTGGGGCATGGCGCGGACGCTGCATGCCCATGGCGCAGAGCTTGCCTTCACCTTCCAGGGCGAGGCTCTCGGCAAGCGCGTGAAGCCGCTGGCGGAGCAGCTTGGCGTGGATCTGGTTCTGCCTTGCGACGTCGAGGACATCGCCAGTGTCGATGCCACCTTCGCTGCGCTCCGCGAGAAATGGGGCCGGCTCGACTTCGTGATCCACGCGATCGGCTTTGCCGACAAGAACGAGCTCAAGGGCCGCTACGCGGACACCAGCCGCGAGAATTTTTCGCGCACCATGGTGATCTCCTGCTTCTCGTTCACGGAGGTCGCAAAACGCGCCGCCGAACTGATGACGGAAGGCGGCAGCATGATCACGCTGACCTTCGGCGCGTCGGAGCGTGCGATGCCGAATTACAACGTGATGGGCGTGGCGAAGGCGGCGCTGGAAGCCTCCGTGCGCTATCTCGCCGCCGATTTCGGACCGCGCGGCATCCGCGTCAACGCGATCTCCGCGGGCCCCATCCGCACGCTCGCCGGCTCCGGCATCGGCGAGGCGCGGGCGATGTTCGCCTTCATGCAGAAGCACGCGCCGCTCCGTCGCGGCGTCACGCTCGACGACCTCGGCGGCTCGGCGCTGTATCTGCTGTCGGATCTCTCCGGCGGCGTGACCGGCGAGATCCACTACGTGGATTCCGGCTACAACGTCATCCTGATGCCGCGGCCGGACGATCTGAAGACGCCGGACTAAAGCGGAATGGCTTTAGGTTGAGTCGATTGCCGCGGCTCCTTCACCTCTCCCGCAAGCGGGAGAGGTCGGCGCGAAGCGCCGGGTGAGGGCTTTCTCCTCTTGGGGATTGTCCCATTGCGGAAATACCCTCTCCCGCGAGCGGGAGAGCACCTCCATCGTTGCAGCGATCCAGCCTCATCTCATCACGCTCTAACCCGCCGCGATCTTCTCCGCACGCTGGAACGCCGGCCGCGCCATGCAGCGCGCCAGATAGGCGTCGAAGGCCGGGCGCGACGGCACCATCTTGAACAGGCGTACCGCGAAATTCAGGCCTGAGCCGACCGTGATGTCGGCGGCGGAAAATTCTTCGCCGAGAATCCACGGTCCTTTCTCAAGCGCGGCCTCCAGCACGTCGAACACCTGCGTCGCACTGCCCCACGCCGCGGTCGAGGTCGGGATCTCGATCTTGGTGAAGATCTGGATGATGGCGGGCTCGATGCAGCCCGGCGAGAAGAACAGCCATTGCAGGTAGCGCGCGCGGCGCGGATCGGTCACGCCAGGCGCCAGTTTCGTCTCGGGATAGCGGTCGGCGATGTAGGCGCAGATGGCCGCGGCTTCCCCGAGCGCCGCGTCGCCGTCGGTCAGCGCCGGCACCTTGCCCATCGGATTGATCTTTAGAAAGTCCGGCGTCTTCTGCGCGCCGGTCGAAATGTCGGTCAGCACGCGCTCGTAGGGCAGGCCGCTCTCTTCCATCAGCCAAAGCGTCGTGAACGAGCGCGAGCGGGGCGACCAATAGAGCTTGATCATGGTGAGGAACCTTCCATCGGCGAGAAGCGAACGGCGCGCCATTCATGACGCGTTTGTCGCGCATTCGCAACGCACTACGTCTGGGCAAGGAGTCAGCTGCGCGAACGACATGTGGGTCAGCGCTCTTTGGTGTCGCTTTGTCGCGTTGTTGGTCGGACTCCGAGCATGAACGGAAGCGTCTTGTCCAGGCTTTCCGCCAGCATGGCGCGTACGTCATCACGCAGTGCGGAATTGCCGGCGGCGTCCTCGGGACGCGCCGGAAACGATGCTTCGGGCAATTCGCGGTAAGGACCGCTAATTTGTGCGCCCAAAAGCCTCTGCACCATCAGAGGCTGCAGGTTGATCAGTGCAGAGCTCTGCCGGATGACGGAGAAGTCGCGCCCGTCAAACACGCGGATAAAGGCCAGTGCGTAGAGATAGATGCGGTGCCCGACCAACACATCTTGGTTGATAATGCCGAAGCCGCGAACCGTGTAATTAGACGAGCCGATGGGGCTGATCGAATTTCCGATCTGGATGTAGTGTCGACAACTCGTTCCTTTCACGACCTCTCGCATGTAGTCGGCTAACTCCGCCTTGAGGTCGCGGAACAACCTGTCCATCAACGTGTCCTTGGACGAATCGTGGGAAGGAATTTTCGCCGGGAAGTAGGGAATTCTCAAAACGGACACGCCGGCAGGGATCGCGGCGCGAATGCGCGCGAACATCAGATCGCCGAGTCTCCAGCCCGGGATCGGAACTGCGGTCGTCTTGTTCTGGAATATCGTCAAGCCAGTCGATTTCACGATGAACTCGTCGCCGGTAGCGATGACGACGCCGATGTCGCACGAGCCGCCCCCAGTAGAAGCGGGCCTCGCCGTCACATCGCGCCGCGCGGTTACCTTGCCGTTGGCCGTGCTCGTCTTTGGCGCTGTCTGGGCCCCGGCTCCCGCCGTTGAGAGCAGATGAGCCGCGACGATCATTGCGACGGCCTGAGCCGCCTTGACCGTCGCTTTCTTGCGAGCTTGGCTTTCCTTCATCATCGTCACTGCGCGAAATATGGCGGCAAGATCTTGTCCAGCCGTTTGGTCAGAAATTCGCGCGTGGTGTCGCGCAGGGCGGTGTTGTTGGCGGAGTCCGTGGCCGTCTCCGGAAACATCGATTTGTCCACTTTCTGCAAGAGCTCGTTCGAGACGAAGTTGTCCGCCATATGCTTCATGACACCTTCAAACGTTACGGCCGGGCCTTTCATGATTTCGAAGGTGCGGCCGTCGACCCATGTCACGCCGATATAGGCGAAAACATACGCATAGGAGATGAGGCCGACACCCCGGCTGAAGATTCCGACGCCGCTGAGCGATTGATTGGTCCCGTCGAGCTGTCCTTCGCTACGCATGATGACGAGATAACGCTCGCAACCGGCATTCCCCGCGACCTGCCGGATCAGGTTCGACAGCTCTTCGCGCCGATTGCGGAGCAGGCCGGATTCGGGATGATAGTAGGAATCGAGCGCACCCTTGGCGTAAGTGATCCGTCGCACCGGCGTGCTGCCTGCTGCTGCCCGCGCCCGCGCAAAGACGAGATCGTCGAGGCCCCAGGATACCGGGACTTCTGCATAGTCGTTCCCGAACACGGTCAGGCCGATCTTCTGGACGACGAAAATGTCCCCGGTCCCCGCAATCACGCCGACACCACACGGACCGGTCGTCGCCGGCTCCGCAGGCTTGGCTGTCGCCTTCGGCTTCGCCGCCGCTTTCTTGGTCGTCGGCTTTACCTGTGGTGCGGTCTGAGCGGAAGGCGCAGTGGTTGCAGGCGGCGTCTGCGCCACCGCTGGAGCCAGAATGGACAGCAGGACAAGCGCCGTGGCAGCAAATCGAAACATGGATTCCAGGGGATCAGAAGGCGGAGGACGTCGGATGCCGTCACACTAGGTGGGTACGGTGACAACCGCAAGCTGCAGCGTGGAAACAGCGTCTATCCGGGCTACTGCCTCTTCCACCGATAATATTTCATCATGAACCCGTTCGACGGCTCGATCTCTTCCTTCTCGAACACAAAGCCTTCGCGCTCGTACCAGCGCCAGGCCTTTTCGTTCTCGCGCACGCAGCGCAGGTACATCTCATCGGGCATTTGCGTCCGCGCAAACGCGAGCAGTCGCCGCCCGAGCGAACGACCCTGATGGTCGGGCGCGACGAAGAGCATGTCGAGATAGAGCTTTGGCACATGCAGCGCCAGCATCGCAGCGACCGTGCCGTTGTCGTCGGCGACGAACAGGCTCCAGCCGTTCGCGATCTCGCGCCTGATGCGCGCACGCAGGTTGGCCAGGAGGAAGTCGCTCGTCTCGGCAAGCCCGGTCGAGGCCCAGCTCTCCATCCAGACGCGGCCGACCTCATCATACTCGTCTGCGCGGGCAGGGCGGATGACGGGATGCGGCATCGGCGCTAGGCCCGCTGGCTGCGCACGCTCTGACGCGCGCGCACCTTGCCGGCCGACAGGCAGACCACCTCGGAGATTTGCAGCAGCTGCCGTGCCAGCGGGCTGGTCTTGCGCCACACCATGCCGATGGTGCGCGACGGCTCGGGGTCGCGGAAGCGCGCCAGCGAGACCGAGGCAGATCGCGTCTCCACCGGTACCGCCATCTCCGGGATCAGCGTCACGCCGATGCCGGCGCTGACCATCTGGACCAGCGTCGAGAGCGAGTTGGCGTCCAGCATCTCGCGCGGCGGCGCCGACTGCATGTTGCAGAAGGAGAGCGCCTGGTCGCGGAAGCAGTGCCCCTCCTCGAGCAGCAGAAGCCGCATCTCGCGCATCATCTCGCGCGACGGCACCGGTGTGCCCTCGTCGGAGCCCGGCCGGACCAGCAAGAACTTCTCCTCGAACAGAGCAACCTCAGTGAGCGAGGGCTCCGACACCGGCAGCGCCACGATGGCGGTGTCGAGGCGGCCTTCCACCAGTTCCTGGATCAGCCGGGGAGTCATGGTCTCGCGCACGCGGATATCGAGCTCCGGATGCATGCGCGTGAGATTCTTGGTGATCTTGGGCAGCAGGTAAGGCGCGATCGTCGGGATCATGCCGATGCGCAGGCGGCCGGCAAAGCGGTCCTGCGAGGCCCGGGCGAAATCACCGAGCTCGTCGACCGAGCGCAGGATGTCACGGACGCGCTGGGCGAGTTCCTCGCCGAACCGGGTCAGCGCGACCTGCCGCGCGCTGCGCTCCAGCAACAGCCCGCCGAGCGTCTCCTCCAGCTCCTTGATTTGCATCGACAGGGCCGGTTGCGAGATGGAACAGGATTCGGCCGCGCGGCCGAAATGGCCATGACGCGCCAGCGCATCAAAATACCGGAGCTGGCGCAGCGTCAGATTTATCATAAGAAAATCCTATCGCAGCGATCACTAAAGTCAACTTCCCCTGATGGGACGTGGCGCTTAGAGTGGTTCTACCTGGTCAAGGGCGCGAGTTCGACGCCGCCAGAGGAGGTATTCATGGACGACACTTCGAAGTGCCCGTTTTCGGGCGGAAAACCCACGCGTACAAACCGCGACTGGTGGCCAACGCAGCTCAACGTCGAGGTCCTGCACAAGAACTCGGACAAGTCCGATCCGATGGACAAGGACTTCGATTACGTCAAGGAGTTCAAGTCGCTCGACCTGAATGCGGTCATCAAGGACCTGACCGCTCTGATGACGGACTCGCAGGAATGGTGGCCCGCCGACTTCGGACACTATGGCGGTCTCATGATCCGCATGGCCTGGCACAGCGCGGGCACCTACCGCATCACCGACGGCCGCGGTGGCGCCGGCGCTGGTCAGCAGCGCTTCGCGCCGCTCAACAGCTGGCCCGACAACGCCAATCTCGACAAGGCGCGCCGTCTGCTCTGGCCGATCAAGCAGAAATACGGCCGCAAGATTTCCTGGGCCGATCTGATGGTGCTCGCCGGCAACGTCGCGCTGGAATCGATGGGCTTCAAGACCTTCGGCTTTGCCGGCGGTCGCGTCGACGTCTGGGAGCCGGAAGAGCTCTATTGGGGTCCGGAAGGCACCTGGCTCGGCGATGAGCGCTACAGCGGTGAGCGTCAGCTCGCCGAGCCGCTCGGCGCGGTGCAGATGGGCCTCATCTACGTCAATCCGGAGGGGCCGAACGGCAAGCCGGATCCGGTCGCTGCGGCCAAGGACATCCGCGAGACGTTCGCCCGCATGGCGATGAACGACGAAGAGACCGTGGCGCTGATCGCCGGCGGCCACAGCTTCGGCAAGACCCACGGCGCCGGCGATGCATCGCTGGTCGGCCCGGAGCCGGAAGCGGGCGCGCTGGAAGATCAGGGGCTCGGCTGGAAGAGCAAGTATGGATCGGGCCTGGGTGCCGATTCCATCACCAGCGGCCTCGAGGTGACGTGGACGAAGACGCCGACCAAGTGGAGCAACAACTTCTTCGAGAACCTGTTCAATTTCGAATGGGAGCTGACGAAGAGCCCGGCTGGTGCGCAGCAGTGGACGGCCAAGAACGCCGAGGCGATCATCCCCGATGCTTTCGACAAGTCGAAGAAGCATCGGCCGACCATGCTGACGACCGACCTCTCGCTGCGCTTCGATCCCGTGTATGAGAAGATCTCGCGTCGCTTCCTGGAGAATCCGGATCAGTTCGCTGACGCCTTCGCCCGCGCCTGGTTCAAGCTCACCCATCGCGATATGGGCCCGATCCAGCGCTATCTCGGCCCGCTGGTGCCGAAGGAGACGCTGATCTGGCAGGATCCCATTCCAGCCGTCAATCACGAGCTGGTCAGCGATCAGGACATCGCTACCCTGAAGTCCAAGATCCTGGGCTCCGGCCTCTCGGTGTCCGAGCTGGTCTCGACCGCCTGGGCGTCGGCCTCGACGTTCCGCGGCTCCGACAAGCGCGGCGGCGCCAACGGCGCGCGCATCCGCCTTGCCCCGCAGAAGGACTGGGAGGTGAACGAGCCGGCTCAGCTCGCCAAGGTGCTCGGCAAGCTCGAAGCGATCCAGAAGGACTTCAACGCCTCGTCCGGCGCGAAGAAGGTCTCGCTTGCGGACCTGATCGTGCTCGGCGGCACTGCCGCGGTCGAGAAGGCCGCCAAGGATGCCGGCGTCGACGTCAAGGTCGGCTTCACGCCGGGCCGCATGGACGCCTCGCAGGAGCAGACGGATGCGGCCTCCTTCGCGCCGCTGGAGCCGCGGGCCGATGGCTTCCGCAACTACATCGGCAAGCGGCATCAGTTCATGCATCCTGAAGAGGCGCTGGTCGATCGCGCGCAGCTGCTGAGGCTGACCGGTCCGGAGATGACGGTGCTGGTCGGCGGCCTGCGGGTGCTCGGTGCGAATGCGAACGGTTCGAAGCACGGCGTCTTTACTCCGAAGGTGGGTACGCTGAGCAACGATTACTTCGTCAACCTGCTCGACATGAGCACGCAGTGGACGCCGTCGGCCGACGGCTCCTATGAGGGGCGCGACCGCAAGACCAACGCGGTGAAGTGGACCGGCACGCGTGTCGATCTGATCTTCGGCGCACACTCGCAGCTCCGCGCCTTCGCCGAGGTCTATGCCACCTCGGACTCCAAGGAGAAGTTCGTCAAGGACTTCGCCAAGGCCTGGACCAAGGTGATGAACCTCGACCGATACGACATCGTGGCGTGAGGGCTTTTGGTCGCCTCTCCGGCAAGCGGGAGAGGCGGCACATATCGCCCGAAGCGAACACAAACAAAAAGGGCGGCCTCTCGGCCGCCCTTCGTGTTTCTGGCTGTGGTGCGAGAGCTTATTCGCCCGCCGCTTCGCGCGGGGCCTTCTCGCCCTCGGCGGCCTTCTCCTTGGCCTCGAGGTCCTCGCCGGTGGTCTGGTCGACCACCTTCATCGACAGGCGGGTCTTGCCGCGGTCATCGAAGCCGAGCAGCTTGACCTTGACCTTGTCGCCTTCCTTGACGACGTCGGAGGTCTTCTGCACGCGGCTGGAAGCGAGCTGGCTGATGTGGACGAGGCCGTCCTTGGAGCCGAAGAAGTTCACGAAGGCGCCGAACTCCATGACCTTGACGACGGTGCCGTCATAGATCTGGCCGACTTCCGGCTCGGAGGCGATCGACTTGATCCACTTGATCGCGGCCTTCATGGCTTCGCCGTCGCTGGAGGCGACCTTCACGGTGCCGTCGTCCTCGATGTTGACCTTGGCGCCGGTCTTCTCGACGATCTCGCGGATCACCTTGCCGCCGGTGCCGATCACTTCGCGGATCTTGTCGGTCGGGATCTTGAAGGTCTCGATGCGCGGCGCATATTCGCCGAGCTCGGCGCGGGCGTTGGTCAGCGCCTTGGCCATCTCGCCGAGGATGTGGATGCGGCCTTCCTTGGCTTGGCCAAGGGCGACGCGCATGATCTCTTCGGTGATGCCCTCGATCTTGATGTCCATCTGGAGCGAGGTGATGCCCGCTTCCGTGCCGGCCACCTTGAAGTCCATGTCGCCGAGATGGTCCTCGTCACCGAGGATGTCGGAGAGAACCGCGAAGCGCTTGTCTTCGAGGATCAGGCCCATCGCGATGCCCGCGGTCGGCCGCTTCAACGGCACGCCGGCATCCATCAGCGCCAGCGAGGCGCCGCAGACCGACGCCATCGACGAGGAGCCGTTGGATTCGGTGATCTCCGAGACCACGCGCACCGTGTAGGGGAACTCGTGATGCGGCGGCAGCACCGGATGGATCGCGCGCCAGGCCAGCTTGCCGTGGCCGATCTCGCGGCGCTTGGTGCCGCCGAGGCGGCCGGTCTCGCCGACCGAATAGGGCGGGAAGTTGTAGTGCAGCAGGAACGTTTCCTTGTACGTCCCGGACAGCGCGTCGATGTACTGCTCGTCCTCGCCGGTGCCGAGCGTGGTCACGACCATCGCCTGGGTCTCGCCGCGGGTGAACAGCGCCGAGCCGTGGGCGCGCGGCAGCACGCCGACTTCGGCGATGATGTTGCGCACGGTCTTGCTGTCGCGGCCGTCGATGCGCTTGCCGGTGTCCAGGATGTTCCAGCGAACGATCTTGGCTTCCAGCTCCTTGAACACGCCGGCGATACGGAGCTTGTCGTATTTCGGCTCCTGGCCCTCCGGGAAGTAGTGGGCGATCACCTTTTCCTTGACCTTGCCGACTGCGGCGTAGCGATCCTGCTTGACCGGAATGGCGTAGGCGGCGCGCAGCTCCTGCTCGACGAGGCCGAGCATTTCCTTCTCGAGCGCGGCATTGTCGATCACGGTGACTTCGCGCGGCTCCTTCGCGGCCTTCTCGGCGAGCTCGATGATGGCGTTGATGACCGGCTGGAAGTGACGGTGACCGAACATCACTGCGCCGAGCATGATGTCTTCGTTCAGCTCCTTGGCCTCCGATTCCACCATCAGCACGGCGTCGGCGGTGCCGGCGACGACGAGGTCGAGCTGGGTGTCGACCATCTCGTCGAGCGTCGGGTTGAGCACATATTCGTCATTGACGAAGCCAACGCGGGCTGCGCCGATCGGGCCCTTGAACGGAGCGCCCGACAAGGTCAGCGCCGCCGACGAGGCCACCAGCGCGACGATGTCAGGGTCGTTTTCCATGTCGTGCGACAGCACCGTGGCGATCACCTGGGTCTCGTTGCGCCAGCCGTCGACGAACAGCGGACGGATCGGACGGTCGATCAGGCGGGAGACCAGCGTCTCCTTCTCGGTCGGACGGCCCTCGCGCTTGAAATAGCCGCCGGGGATACGGCCCGCAGCGTAGGTCTTTTCCTGGTAGTCGACGGTCAGCGGCAGGAAGTCGACGCCTTCGCGCGGCGCCTTCGCCGCGACGACGGTGGCGAGCACCACGGTCTCGCCATAGGTGGCGACGACGGCGCCGTCGGCCTGGCGGGCGATCTTGCCGGTTTCGAGCTTGAGTGGGCGTCCGCCCCAGTCGATCTCGACTGAATGCTTATTGAACATAGTGGTCTTCTTTCATGGGTTCTCGAAAGAAGGGATGCGTCGAAAAACAAAAACCATGCGCAAGATTGCGGGACGCTGATCGGAGCGGATGATCATCGTCCTGCGATCCTGCCATGGTTTTTGGATTTCGGATGGCGTCCATCCTTTCGGGTCATACGGGCGCCTTGCCCGTTGTGCCCAGCCGCCGGATTGCTGCTGGACTGTCAGTCGGCACGAACGCGAACACCGAACCGCGGTCTTCACTCTTCATGCCCGGATGCGAATCCTCAAAGACTCGCATCCGACGCGCACGCAGCATCGATCAAAAACCTTTAAGGAAGCGCTTTCGTTCGAAACCACGCACGAAAACGCGCGCCAGTGGCGCGCGCAGGAACACTTAACGACGAATGTTGTGCTTCTCGAGCAGCGCCTTGTACCGCGCCTCGTCCTTCTTCTTGAGGTAGTCGAGGAGCGAGCGGCGGGTCGAGACCAGCTTCAAGAGGCCGCGACGCGAATGGTTGTCCTTCACGTGGGTCTTGAAATGGTTGGTGAGGTTGTTGATGCGTTCCGACAGGATCGCGACCTGAACCTCGGGCGAGCCGGTGTCGCCGGCCTTGGTGGCATTCGTCTTGATGACTTCCGCTTTGCGTTCTGCGGCAATCGACATCGTCAATTTCTCTCGTTGCGACCGGAGCTGGCAGTCAGGCCGGTCAGGTTGAACACACGCTTGGGGATGATTTCGCCATTGCCGACTTCAGCAAGCGCGAGAAGCCGGCCTGCCACCGTGACATAGACTGTGCCGCTACAAGTGGGCGCATCCCGTCCGCGCAACAAAACGGCCTGGCCCCGATGGAGCCTTGCCGCATCAGCCCGAGTGACGGCCAGTGCCGGGATGTCGTCCAGCGCGGTCTCAACGGGCAAAAGCGCGTCGGCGAGGCTGCCCTCGCCGGACGCGGCTCTATCGCACAAAGCCTCCAACTGATCCAGCGGAATCATGTCGTTTTCGCCAAATGGGCCGACCAGGGTCCGCCTGAGCGCGCAGATATGGCCGTAAGTGCCGAGAATTCGGCCCATATCGCGGGCCAGGGCGCGGACATAGGTGCCCTTGCCGCACTCGGCCTCGAATACGGCTCGGTCCTTATCCGGTTGATCTACAAGGGTTAAATGGTGAATCTCGACCGGCCGGGGCGCCAGTTCCACGACCTCGCCGTCGCGGGCAAGGTCATAGGCGCGCTCGCCCTGGATCTTGATCGCGGAATAGCGAGGCGGGATCTGCTCGATCACCCCGGTGAAGCGGGGCAGGAGAGCCAGGATCGCCTCCCGGGTCGGGCGCTGGTCGGAGGTCGCGGTCACCCGGCCCTCGATGTCGTCGGTGTCGCGTTCCTCGCCCCAGCAGACCGTGAACTGGTAGCGCTTGCGGCCGTCCATCACGAAGGGAACGGTCTTGGTGGCTTCGCCGAGTGCGATCGGCAGCCCGCCAGAGGCGAGCGGATCGAGCGTACCGGCGTGGCCGGCGCGCTTGGCGTTGAACAGCCGCTTGAGCACCGCAACCGCCTGCGTCGAGGTCATGCCGATCGGCTTGTCGAGCACGACCCAGCCATGGACGTCGCGGCGGTCCCGACGCGGCTGGTTGCCCTTCTGCTGCTTGGCGCGTGGATCGTTGTTGACGCGGCGCGGCTCCTGATGCGGTCGGGCATCGCCTCCCAGATCCGCAAAATTATTCTTCTGCACCTCGCGCTGATCGGCATCGTTGCCGCCGATCGTGCCGTGAGCCGGGTCCATGGTCATTGCTCTTCTTCCCGATCCGAAGCCGGATTCTGTTCCAGATCCTTGTCCAAGTCCTTCTGCACCGCAGGTGTTCGCAAAAGCTTCTCGATCCGTTCCGCTTCGTCGAATCGCTCGTCGACGCGGAAGCGAATGTCAGGTGCAAATTTCAGGTTAACGCGCCGCGCGACCTCGCCGCGCAGGAATTTCTTGTTGCGCTCGAGTGCCGCGATCACGATCTCGGTGTCGCGGCCACCGAGCGGCATCACGTAGACCGTCGCGAGCTTCAGGTCGGGCGACATCCGCACCTCCGGCACGGTGATGATGTGACCTTCGAGATCCGCATCATGCACGTTGCCTTGCGCCAGAATATCGGCCATCGCGTGGCGAACCTGCTCGCCGACGCGCAACTGACGCTGCGAGCCTCCGCCGGGCGCGGAACTTTTCTTCTGATGGTGGCGTGGCATTTTCGAAAATCACCTCGTCATGCCCGTGCTTGGGACACGGGCATTGTCGTTTTCCTGTTGAAACGAAGAGGGGTGGATGGCCGGAAAAATCCGGCCATCGCACTCCCGCAATTTCAGTTCAAAAAGATCCGAACGCTTCGGTAAGATTTGGACTTACAGGGAGCGCTGGATCGTCTCCACGCGATAGCACTCGATCACGTCACCGGCGCGCATGTCGTGATAGCTCTCGAAGGCCATGCCGCATTCCTGACCCGACTGGACTTCCTTCACTTCGTCCTTGAAGCGCTTCAGCGTCGACAGCTTGCCTTCGTGCACCACGACGTTGTCGCGGATCAGGCGCACATTGGCGCCGCGTTCCACGGTGCCGTCGGTGACGCGGCAGCCGGCGACCTTGCCGACCTTGGAGATGTTGAAGATCTCCAGGATCTCGGCATTGCCCAGCATGGTTTCGCGCAAGGTCGGCGCGAGCAGACCGCTCATCGCCTTCTTCACGTCGTCCACGAGGTCGTAGATGATGTTGTAGTAGCGGATCTCGATGCCGTTGCGCTTGGCGGCCGCAGCGGCTTCCTTGTTGGCTCGGACCGAGAAGCCGATGATCGCGGCGTTGAAGCCTTCCGCGAGCGTCACGTCGGATTCCGAGATGCCGCCGACGCCGGCATGCAGGATGCGGGCTGCGACTTCGTCGGTGCCGAGCTTCTCCAGCGAGCCGAGGATGGCTTCCAGCGATCCCTGCACGTCGGCCTTGACGATCAGCGGGAATTCCTTGCGGCCCGCCGTCTTCAATTGCGACATCATCTGCTCGAGCGAGCCGCGCATGCCGGAGATCGAGGCTGCCGCGTTCTCGCGCTTCTGGTGCGCACGGTAGCTGGTGACCTGACGGGCACGGGCTTCGTTCTCGACCACCGCGAGACGATCGCCGGCCTCGGGCGGACCGTTGAAGCCCAGCACTTCGACCGGTACCGAGGGACCGGCCTCCTGCACCGTCTCGCCCTGATCCGAGATCAAGGCGCGGACACGGCCCATTTCGGCACCGGCGACGATGATGTCGCCGACGCGGAGCGTGCCGCGCTGCACCAGCACGGTCGCGACCGGACCACGGCCGCGATCGAGCTTGGCCTCGATCACGGTGCCCTCGGCCGGACGCTGCGAATTGGTCTTCAGGTCGAGGATTTCGGCCTGGAGGGCAATCATTTCGAGCAGCTTGTCGAGGTTGGTCTTGTTCTTGGCGGACACCTCGACGTCGACGACCTCGCCGCCGAAGGATTCCACCTGCACCTCGTGCTGAAGCAGCTCGGTACGCACGCGCTCGGGCTTGGCGTCGGGCTTGTCGATCTTGTTGATGGCAACGATGATCGGCACCCGCGCCGCCTTGGCGTGGTTGATGGCTTCGACCGTCTGCGGCATCACGCCGTCATCGGCCGCGACCACCAGCACGACGATGTCGGTGACCTTGGCGCCGCGGGCGCGCATCGCGGTGAACGCGGCGTGGCCGGGCGTGTCGATGAAGGTGATCTTCTTGCCACTTTCGGGCGACACCACCTGATAGGCGCCGATGTGCTGGGTGATGCCGCCGGCCTCGCCGGAGACGACGTTGGCGTGGCGGAGTGCGTCGAGCAGCGAAGTCTTGCCGTGATCGACGTGACCCATCACGGTCACGACGGGCGAGCGCGTCTCGGTGTCGGTGGAATCGTCGACGGTGTCGAACAGGCCTTCCTCGACGTCCGACGCGGCCACGCGCTTGACGGAGTGGCCCAGTTCTTCGGCGATCAGCTGCGCGGTGTCGGCATCGATCACGTCGGTGATCTTGTGCATCGCGCCCTGCTTCATCAGCATGCGGATGACGTCGACCGCGCGCTCGGCCATGCGGTTGGCGAGCTCCTGGATGGTGATCGCTTCCGGAATGATCACCTCGCGGATGAGCTTTTCCTTCGGCTCGTTCGAGGCATGGCCCTTCAGGCGCTGCGTGCGGCGGCGAAACGAGGCGATCGAGCGCTCGCGCACCTCGTCGGCGTTGAGCGCGGTGACCACGGTGAGGCGGCCGCGCTCTTTCTGCGGGCCGGGCTTGTGGGTGGTCTTGGGGGGAGGCGCGGGACGCGCGGCGCCGCCGGGACCGCGACGGATCTGGCGCGGAGCCTCGTCCTCGTCCGGTTCGGCTGCAACTGCGGGGCCGCGACCTGCCGGTCCGCCCGGACGCTGCGCGGTCGTCGTTGCGGGACGCGCCGTCGTGGTTCCCGGGCGGGTCGTGGTGGTTCCGGGCCGGGCCGCGGGGGCGCCGGGCCGCGGTGCAGGCGCGGCCGGTGCCGCGGTTGCGGGACGC
>NZ_LFKY01000034.1:0-283989 GCF_028128965.1 Bradyrhizobium sp. CCBAU 25338 | reverse complement strand
TGCGTAAAGCGCGGTCCATCTATCAAGCCCCCGAGCGGCGCCGAAAGCGCCGCTCTTCCTTTCGGTAGCATGATGTCGCTTGAAGGAAGCATTCTGCGCCTTTGCCAGTAATCTTACGGGCGCGCCGTTTCATGGACGGTTAAACTGAATTTACGAATGTTGGGCGAGGGCAGCCCAGCAAGGGGCGGGGTTCCCATTGAAATGATTTCACACTGAATCGGTCTTTTTGGGGGATCCGATGCGCAAGAATTTTCCGGTCACGGCCGTCGAATATCCCGTCAGTGACGAGACGCTGATCGTTTCGCGAACCGATCTCAAGGGCAAGCTCACCTACTTCAATGAGGATTTCATTGCCGCTGCCGGTTTCACGTCAGCGGAACTCATGGGCCAGCCGCACAACATCGTCCGCCACCCCGACATGCCGCCGGAGGCGTTCGACAATCTCTGGGACACGCTGAAGGCCGGCAAGCCCTGGCTCGGCGCAGTGAAGAACCGTCGCAAGAACGGCGACTTCTACTGGGTGCTGGCGACGGCCTCGCCGATCCGCGAGAACGGTCAGGTCAAGGGCTATACCTCGATCCGCACCAAGCTGCCGGCCGACCAGCGCAAGCTCGCCGAGGAGGTCTACGCTGCAATCCGCGAGAAGAAGCCGCATGGCTATCGCATCGACGCCGGCATCATCCGCCGCCGCTCGCTGCTCGACCGCTTCAGCATCTTCACCGGGACGCTGAAGGCGCGCCTGGTCACGACGATGGTGCTCCAGGCGCTGTTCATGCTCGTGCTCGGCATCGGCGGTGCGCTCTCCACCGGCGGCTCGACCGGTCTGATCCTGTCGCTGCTGGCTGTCGTCGGTGCCGCCATCGTCGGCTTCACCGGCCTTGCAACCATGCGTGCGATCGGGGGGCCGATGCGGCAGCTCAATGACACTTTGATCAACCTCGTGCAGGACAAGTTCGACAACCGCATCGTGATCGAGCGCGACGACGAGATCGGCGAGGCGCTGCGCAACCTTCAAACCGTGCAAACCATCATCCGCTTCAGCCGCGACGAGGTGCAGGCGGTGCAGCGCCGGGCCGAAGGACAGCGCAAAGCCGACATGACGAAGCTTGCCGACGGTTTCGAGGCCGCGATCGGCGAGATCGTCGAGACCGTGTCGTCGGCCGCAACCGAGCTCGAGGCCTCGGCCTCGACGCTGTCCTCGACCGCGGGCCGGGCGCAGGAATTGGCGACGGCGGTCGCGACCGGCTCGGAAGCAGCGTCGACCAATGTCCATTCGGTCGCTTCGGCCGCCGAAGAGATGTCGTCCTCGGTGCGCGAGATCGGCCGGCAGGTGCAGGATTCCTCCCGGATCGCGAACGAGGCGGTCAGTCAGGCCCACGCGACCACCGAACGTGTCAGCGAATTGTCGCGGGCCGCATCGCGGATCGGCGACGTCGTGGAGCTCATCAACGCGATTGCCGGCCAGACCAACCTGCTGGCGCTCAATGCCACGATCGAGGCGGCGCGCGCGGGCGAGGCCGGTCGCGGCTTCGCGGTGGTGGCCTCCGAGGTCAAGGCGCTGGCCGAGCAAACGGCCAAAGCCACCGGCGAGATCGGCCAGCAGATCGGCGGCATTCAGGCGGCGACGCAGGATTCCGTCAGCGCCATCGGCGAGATCAGCGGCACCATCGCGCGTCTGTCGGAGATCGCCTCGGCGATCGCAGCGGCCGTCGAGCAGCAGGGCGCGGCGACGCAGGAGATCGCGCGCAACGTTCAGGAAGCGGCCCGGGGAACGCAGCAGGTGTCGTCCAATGTCGGCGACGTCCAGCGCGGTGCGTCCGAAACCGGCTCGGCGTCGTCGCAGGTGCTGACTGCGGCGCAGATGCTGTCGCGTGACTCCAACCGCCTCAAGCTCGAGGTCGGCAAGTTCCTGAACTCGGTCCGCGCCGCCTGAGGCGCGCGGCCGCATGGCTGCGATGTCGGTTTCGCAGTGCGGTAGCAGGGAAGTGAATGCGGGATAGCCGGCGGGGATTAGCGTTTCCGGCGGTGCTCAGGTAAAGGGGGAAGGGGATCGCCGTGGGGGCGGATTCCATATCCTCGCTTGACCTGGAATTGCCTGGCGCATGATTGCTCTGGTCCGTATTGCCCTGAGCCGGCCTTATACATTCGTGGTGCTGGCGCTGCTGCTGCTGATTATCGGACCGCTCGCGGCGCTGCGAACCCCGACTGACATCTTCCCGGATATCCGTATTCCCGTCATCGGCGTGGTCTGGCAGTACACCGGGCTGCCGCCGGACCAGATGTCCGGCCGCATCACCACCCCGTTCCAGCGCGCGCTGACGACCACGGTCAACGACATCGAGCATATCGTCGCCAATTCCTACAACGGCTTTGGCATCATCAAGATCTTCTTCCAGCCCAACGTCGACATCCGTACCGCCAACGCGCAGGTCACCGCGATCTCGCAGACGCTGCTCAAGCAGATGCCGCCGGGCGCGACGCCACCCTTGATCCTGAACTACTCGGCGTCCACCGTGCCGATCATTCAGGTGGCCCTGTCGGGCGACGGGCTCACCGAGCAGAATCTCGCCGATATCGGCATCAACCAGCTTCGTACGCCCTTGGTCACGGTGCCGGGCGCGGCGATTCCCTATCCGTTCGGCGGCAAGCAGCGCCAGGTCCAGATCGACCTCAATCCTACCGCGCTCCAGGCCCGCGGCCTCTCGGGCCAGGACGTCGCCAACGCGCTGGCCGCCCAGAATCTGATCACACCGGTCGGCACCCAGAAGATCGGCCAGTTCGAGTACAACATCCAGCTCAACAACTCGCCGCTCCGGATCGACGAACTCGGCAATCTGCCGATCAAGACCGTCAACGGCGCCATGGTCTATGTGCGCGACGTCGCCACGGTGCGCGATGGCAATCCACCGCAGACCAACATCGTCCATGTCGACGGCAACCGCTCGGTGCTGATGATGGTGCTGAAGGCGGGCGCGACCTCGACGCTCGATATCATCGCCGGCATCAAGCAGAAGGTCATCGACGTCAAGGATCAGCTGCCCGACGCACTGAAGATCGGCTTCATCGGTGATCAGTCGGTGTTCGTTCGCGGCGCGATTCAAGGTGTCGCCTTCGAGGGCGTGATCGCGGCGTTGCTCACCAGCGTCATGATCCTGCTGTTCCTCGGCAGCTGGCGCTCGACCATCATCATCGCGGTCTCGATCCCGCTGTCGGTGCTGGGCGCCATCATCATGCTGTCGGCGATCGGCGAGACGCTGAACATCATGACGCTCGGCGGCCTCGCGCTCGCCGTCGGCATCCTCGTCGACGACGCCACGGTCACGATCGAGAACATCAACTACCATCTGGAGCAGGGCAAGCCGGTCGAGCAGTCCATCCTCGACGGCGCCAACCAGATCGTGACGCCGGCCTTCGTTTCGCTGCTCTGCATCTGCATCGTGTTCGTGCCGATGTTCTTCCTCACCGGCGTCGCGCGCTTCCTGTTCGTGCCGATGGCGGAAGCCGTGATGTTCGCGATGATCTGGTCGTTCATCCTGTCGCGCACGCTGGTGCCGACCATGGCGAACTATCTGCTCAAGGCGCATGTCCATCACGAGGGCGGGCCGCCGAAGTCGCGCAATCCGCTGGTCTGGTTCCAACGTGGCTTCGAGACGCGGTTCGAGCGCATCCGCGGTGGTTATCGCGGCCTCCTTGGCCTGGCGTTGGCGCACCGGCCGGTGTTCGTCATCGGTTTCATCTGCATCGTCGGCGCGTCCTTCGCGCTGGTGCCGTTCCTCGGCCGCAACTTCTTCCCATCCGTCGATGCCGGCAACATCCTGATGCATGTCCGCACCCAGGTCGGCACCCGAGTCGAGGAGACCGCGAACCAGCTCGCCGATGTCCAGAAGGCGGTGCGCAAGCTGATCCCGGGCGAGATCGAGACCATGACCGACAACATCGGCATGCCGATCTCCGGCATCAACATGACCTACAACAACACCGGCGTGATCGGCCCGCAGGACGGCGACATTCAGATCAAGCTGAAGGAAGGCCACAAGCCGACCGAAGAGCATGTCCGCGTGCTGCGCGAGCAATTGCCGCGCCTGTTTCCCGGCGTGAGTTTCGCGTTCCTGCCCGCCGACATCGTCAGCCAGATCCTGAATTTCGGCGCGCCGGCGCCGATCGACCTGCAAATCCGCGGCGCCAATGTCAGCGCGAATTTCGCTTATGCCAACAGCCTGCTGGCGAAGGTCCGCAAGATTCCCGGCGTTGCCGATGCGCGCATCCAGCAGTCGCCGAACAACCCGACCTTCAACATCGATGTCGACCGCACCCGCGCGCAATATGTCGGCCTGACCGAGCGCGACGTCACCAACAGCCTGGTGGTCAATCTCGCCGGCTCCTCGCAGGTGGCGCCGACCTACTATCTCAACCCCGATAACGGCGTGTCCTACTCGATCGTGATGCAGACGCCGCAATACCAGATCGACTCGCTCAGTGCGCTGCAGACCCTGCCGATCACCGCGGCCGGCAACGCGCAGTCGCCGATTCTCGGCGGCATCGCCGACATCAAGCGCTCGACCTCGAGTGCGGTCGTCTCGCAATACGACATTCAGTCCATGGTGCAGATCTTTGCGACGACCTCGGGCCGCGATCTCGGCGCGATTGCCACCGACATCCGCCAGCTGATCGCCGACACCGCCAATGAGGTGCCGAAGGGCTCGTCCGTGGTGCTGCTCGGCCAGGTGCAGACCATGAACAGCGCCTTCACCGGCCTGCTGTTCGGCCTGCTCGGGGCCGTCGTGCTGATCTACTTCCTGATCGTCGTGAACTTCCAGTCCTGGTCCGACCCGTTCGTGATCATCACCGCGTTGCCGGCCGCGCTCGCCGGCATCGTCTGGATGCTGTTCATGACCGAGACCACGTTGTCGGTGCCGGCGCTGACAGGCGCCATCATGTGCATGGGCGTTGCCACCGCCAACAGCGTGCTCGTGATCTCCTTTGCCCGCGAGCGTTACGAGGACCTCGGCGATCCCATCGCCGCCGCGCTCGAAGCCGGCTTCGTCCGGTTCCGCCCGGTGCTGATGACCGCGCTCGCCATGATCATCGGCATGGCGCCAATGGCGCTGGGGCTGGGGGAGGGCGGCGAGCAGAATGCACCGCTCGGCCGCGCCGTGATCGGCGGCCTGATCTTTGCAACATTCGCCACGCTGATGTTTGTTCCCGTGGTGTTCAGCATGGTTCACAAGAAACAAGGCGCCAAAGCCGCCGCCTCATTGGAGACTCCGCATGTCGCCCACTGAACCCCGCTCCCCGGTGTCGCACCGGAAACTGGGCATCTTCGGCGTGGTGGCGCTGATTGCGGCAGGCCTTGTCGTCGGCACCGGCATCCGTGCCCGCGAGGAGCAGGGCTCCAAGCTGAAAGAATGGACCGACGACCAGGCCGTTCCCAGCGTGGCGGTGACGCTGCCCAATGCCAAGGACCTCAATGCCACCATCGAGCTGCCGGGCCGGCTGGAAGCCTACTACCGGGCTCCGATCTTCGCGCGCGTGTCGGGCTATTTGAAGAGCTGGAGCGCCGACATCGGCGCGCGCGTCAAGGCCGGCCAGGTGATTGCCGAGATCGAGGCGCCCGATCTCGATCAGCAGCTGCTGCAAGCCCGCGCCGACCTCGCCAGCCAGCAGGCCAGCGCCAGGCTGTCGGAAGCAACGCTGAACCGGCGCAAGACGCTGGTCGCCTCCAACTTCGTCTCCGCGCAGGAGATCGACGAGCGCACTGCCGATCTCTCCAACAAGAAGGCCGCCGTCAATTCGGGGCAGGCCAATGTCGAGCGGCTGGAAGCGCTCGCCGGCTACAAGAAGATCACAGCGCCGTTCGACGGCGTCGTCACCGCGCGCGACACCGACGTCGGCGCGCTCATCAATGCCGGCGGCGGCTCGGGCCCGGCGATGTTCGTGATCTCGGACATCACCAAGCTGCGCGTCTACGTCAACGTGCCCCAGAATTACGTGCCGGCGATCAAGATCGGGGCCAAGGCGATCATCACGCTGCCGGAATATCCCAACCGGACTTTTCAGGCGACGGTGGAGGCTTCATCGCAGGCCGTCGACGTCGCCTCCGGGACGACGCGCATGCAGCTCGGGCTCGACAATTCCAGAGGAGAGTTGATGCCCGGCGGCTATGCCAGCGTGAAGCTCAGCCTCCAGCGCGACTCCGCGCCGCTCAGCATCCCCGCCAGCGCCCTGATCTTCAACGGCAGCGGCCTGCGCGTCGCGACGGTCGGTGCGGACGACAAGGTGCTGTTCAAGCCGGTCACCATCGCGCGCGATCTCGGCCGCGAAATCGAGCTCGCGTCGGGTATCGCGCCGGACGATCGCGTCATCGCCGCCCCGCCGGATGGTCTGTCGGATGGCGACGCGGTTCGCGTCGTCGGGGCCGGCGCCAAAGGCAAGCCGGCAACGGCGTCCGAGAAGCAGGCGCCGAGGAGCTAGGACGGTCCGTGCCCCGGACGCAGCGCACCACGAAGTGGTGCGCTGCTGAGCCGGGGCCCATCTCTCCTCGAAGCTGGATCCCGGCTCTGCGGAGCGGCACTTCGCGCCGCACCGCGTCCGGGACACGAGAGCTTACGCCAGCCGCCACTCCGGCACGCCATCCGCGGTCATCGCGATCTCGCCGATTGAGCCGACCGGCGTGCGATCCATGTCGAGCAGGTGCGCCAGCGTCGCCGCATCGCTCGCCGGAATCCGCGCCAGCGTGCGCCGGTCATCTTCGGTGCGCAGCATCACCACGCCGTGCTCGACATCGCCGCCGCGCCCATAGAGCACCGTAAAGCTCTCGACCTTGCCTTTGCCTCCGGCTTCGGTGACGAACTCCGGCACCGCGCGCTTGTTGCGGTCGGCCTCGGCCTGCACGCTCGTCTCCTGAATCAACGCTTCGCGTGGCGCCGTCTTCGAAACAACGAGCGCATGGTGCTTGGTGACGAAGCCGCCCTGGCCGTAGAGCAGGCCGAGCCCGGCGCCGTCGCGCAGCCGCCGCACCATCGCGCAGGCCGCATGCGTCATGTAGGTGTTGAGCGGCGCCCCGAAGAAGGTGAGCCCGCCGGTCACGGTCGGCTGCACGTCCGCGCCCAGGCCAAGCGTCCGCCGCGCCATCTTGGGCACGCAGGGGAAGCAGCTATAGAGCTCGATCGCGTCGAACTGTCTGCCGTCGCCGCCGGCGAGGTCCATCACGGCCTTCAGCACCGCGTTCTGCGGATGGCTCTCGTAGAACTGGTCGCGCAGGAGATAATCACGCGGTTCTTCGGCCGAGGCGCCGCCGAGCGGGTAGACCAGCCTGTTCTCGGGAATCCCGGCCGCGCGCGCCTTGGCAAGGCTGGTGAGCAGCAGCGCGCCTCCCATGTTGACGCTCGGGTTGGCGACCATGAGCTTGTTGTAGGGCCAGGCGATCAGGCGGTTGGCGGCGGTCGGCGTCGTGATCTCTTCAGGCGCATAGCGCCGCTTCAGCCAGGCATTCGGATTTTGCGCGGCGGCTTCCGAATAGCGCGACCACAGCACACCGGACTCCGCCATCGCCTCACGCGGCGTCTGGCCCCAATGCGCGGAGGAGGCCGCCTCATAGAACGGATAGACCGTGACGGGGCGGAATACGCCGAGCTTGACCGCCAGCGGCTTCTGGAACGCCGCGCCGCGCTTGGGCTCCTCGACATCATGCGCGAACGGGGTCCATGGCAGCTTGACGCTCGCACGTTCCGCCTTGGTCGCGGTCGACTGCGCCTCCGCCCCGCAGACTGCCGCGACGCTGCATTCGCCGCGTGCGATGCGCTTTGCCGCCTCGTGGATATAGCGGATCGGGCTCTCGCCGCCGACCGGACCGTAATAGCAGTGCGCAGGCGCGATCCCGAGCCGTTGCGCCAAAAGCTGCTCCGGATCGCGATAACGCCAGCTCAGGAAGTTGACGACGTCGAGCGACTGCACCTCGCCGAGCAGTTTTGCGCCCGCATCGGCCTCGGCGCGCCGGAGCGCCTGTTCGAGCAGATCGAGCGGTTCCAGGCCTTCCGTGATCTCCTTGGGGCGGTCGACGATCTCGCCGATGCCGACGATGACGGGGATGCGGTCTGGGGAAATTGTCATTGTTCTTGCTTCTTCTCTCTCAGATATATTCGACCTCATCCAGGAGCCTGCGAAGCAGGCGTCTCGAAGGATGGGCCGCGGGCTCTCATGGTTCGAGACGGCGCTTGCGCGCCTCCTCACCATGAGGGTCTGCACCTACTCCGCCACCAGCGCATTCATGTGCTCGACGGCCTCCGCAAACTCTTCCTTGAACTCCTGCACCACGCTGCCTGCCGACTTCACGCTGTCGACCAGGCCGACGCCCTGGCCGACGAAGTAGCTCACGAGATCGCGCGCTTTGGCGTTGCCGCCTGCCGCCGCGCGGTCGATCGAATGGAAGGCGTCGCGGCTGATGATGCTTTGCAGCGGCATCGGCAGCGCACCGGGGCTTTCGGGCGCACGGTCCCAGGCATCGGTCCAGACCGAGCGGAGTTGCCGGGCCGGCTTGCCGGTGCGGCCCTTCGAGCGCACGGCGTCGCGCGAGGAGGCCGCGATCATCTTCTCGCGAAAGATCTCCGTGGTCTCCGCCTCGACGGTCGCAAGCCACACCGAGCCTGTCCAGGCGCCGGCCGCGCCCATCGCCATGCAGGCGGCCATCTGCCGTCCCGTCATGATGCCGCCGGCCGCCAGCACCGGCACGTCGCGGATCGTCTTGATTGCCTTGATCACCTCCGGCACCAGCACCATGGTCGAGACCTCGCCGCAATGGCCGCCGGCCTCGGTGCCCTGCACCACGAGGATGTCGACGCCGGCTGCGACCTGGCGTAGCGCGTGCTCCTTGGCGCCGACCAGTGCCGCAACGGGGACGCTGTGTTTCCTGCCCATCTCGATCATCGCCTTCGGCGGCACGCCCAGCGCGTTGGCGATCAGGCGGATCGGATGACGAAAAGAGACTTCGAGCAGCTCAAGCGCCGTCTTCGCATCGAACGGCTGCGGCTGGTCGTCCGCGACCTCCGTGGTGGTGAGTTCGATGTCGTACTTCTTCAGGAGATCGCGCGTATAGTTGCGATGCTCTTGCGGTACCCGCGCTTCCAGGCTCTTCCAAGTGACGTCCTTCTCGCCCGCGGTCGAGATGTTTTCGGGGATCAGCACGTCGATGCCGTAGGGCTTGCCGTCGACATGCGCGTCGATCCATGTCAGCTCGCGTTCGAGCGTCTCCGGCGTGTGCACGGTCGCGCCCAGCACGCCAAAGCCGCCGGCGCGGCTGACGGCGGCAACGACGTCGCGGCAATGGCTGAAAGCGAGCAGCGGGAACTCGATGCCCAGCATGTCGCAGATCGGCGATTTCATGACCCTCTCCCGGCAGCAGCCTTCGCGTTGCTGTTCTTGCTTTGCGTGCGAAGCCGCTCGACGCTAGCGCATCGCCATCCGCGATGCCAAGCAGGATTTGGTCGCGCATCTTGCGTGCAGGCGCCGCGAAGCGGACGAGCCATTCCGCTGCATAAAATAAGCGGCCCAGAGCCGCCCGATTTGCCTCTTGCGCTTTCGAGAGCGACAGCAAATGCTGGCTGATAACAACAGAAAATCAGGGAGCGCCAGCCAATGTCGTCAGCGCAATCGAACCCGGCCCGCGCCGCCGAAGCTTACGACGTGGTCGTCGTCGGCGCCGGCTTTGCCGGCCTGTACATGCTGCATCGCCTGCGCGGGCTCGGCTTCTCCGCACGCGTCTACGAGCAGGGCGGCGGCGTCGGCGGCACCTGGTACTGGAATCGCTATCCCGGCGCGCGCTGCGACGTCGAGAGCATGCAATATTCCTACTCGTTCTCCGAGGAGCTCCAGCAGGAATGGGACTGGAGCGAGCGCTATGCGCCGCAACCAGAGATCCTGAAATATGCCAACCACGTCGCCGACCGCTTTGATCTGCGCCGCGACATCCAGTTCAACACGCGCGTCGAGCGCGCCGCGTTCGACGAGTGCGCGACATGCTGGTCGGTGACGACCTCGGACGGCAAGACGGTCGAAGCCAAATTCGTCGTGCTTGCCACAGGTTGTCTCTCGAACGCGCGCAAGCCGGACATCAAGGGCCTGGAGAGCTTCAAGGGGCCCGTCTACCACACCGGCAACTGGCCGCATGAAGAGGTCGACTTCACGGGCCTGCGCGTTGGCCTGATCGGGACGGGATCATCGGGCATCCAGTCGGCTCCCATCATCGCCGAGCAGGCGAGACATCTCACGGTGTTCCAGCGCACCGCGAATTTCTCCGTTCCCGCCCGCAACGCCGCGCTCACGTGTGAGGAGCGCAGCGCGTTCCGCAAGAACTATCCGGAGATCCGTCGCTTCGCCCGCAAGGTCGCCCGCAATGGCATCTATACCGAACATCCAGATCGTGGCGCGCTCGATGACAATGACGATGTCAGGCGCGCCAAGTATTCGGCGCGCTGGGAGCGGGGCGGGCTCACCTTCATGTATGCCTATAACAATCTCGGCCTCGACCGGGCCGCGAACAACACCGCGGCGGATTTCGTGCGCGGCAAGATCGCCGAGATCGTGAAGGATCCCGGCACCGCGAAGCTGCTTCAGCCGAACAGCCACCCGATCGGCACCAAGCGCATCTGCGTCGACACTGATTATTTCGCGACCTTCAACCGGCCCAACGTTTCGTTGGTGGACATCAAGACCAATCCGATTCAAGAGATCACCGCAAATGCCATGCGTGTCGCCGGGAAGGACCACGAGGTCGATGCGCTGGTGCTGGCGACCGGCTTCGACGCCATGACCGGCTCGGTCGCCAGGATCGACATTCTGGGCCGCGGCGGGCAGACGCTGAACCAGAAATGGGCGGAAGGCCCCAAGACCTTGCTCGGCCTGATGAGCGCGGGCTTTCCGAACCTCTTCATCATCACCGGGCCCGGCAGCCCGTCGGTGCTCTCGAACATGATCGTGTCGATCGAGCAGCATGTCGACTGGATCGCCGAGTGCCTGACCCACATGCGCATGCGCCGCCTCACGACGATCGAGGCGAGCGGGGAGGCCGAGGACAAATGGGTCGCGCACGTCAACGAGGTCGCCGAGGGCACGCTCTATCCGCAGGCCAATTCCTGGTACATGGGCGCCAACATCCCGGGCAAGCCGCGCATCTTCATGCCCTATATCGGCGGCGTCGGCGTCTACCGGCGGATCTGCGACGAGGTCGCGGCGAAGGGATATGAAGGATTTGTGATGGAGCACGGGCAGCAGCCGCAGGCGGCGGCGTCCTAGATGACGCTCGTCATTCCGGGGCCGCGGAAGCGAGAAACCCCGGCGCCCCGGAATGACGTCGGGGAGGGGGTGCCATGACGAAACGTAGAGTTGCCCCGCCGGGCAATGCATTTCCGGGGCCTTGTCATCGGCCGTTCGCGGTCTAATTAATGCAGACGCATCTTTTTGCCGGAGTCCTCGCATGACCGACGCCCCCGCCTACGTGCCGCCCAAAGTCTGGACCTGGAACAAGGAGAATGGCGGGCAGTTCGCCAGTATCAATCGCCCGATCGCCGGCCCGACCCACGACAAGGAGCTGCCGGTCGGCAAGCACCCCTTGCAGCTCTATTCGCTGGCGACGCCGAACGGGGTGAAGGTGACGGTGATGCTGGAGGAGCTTTTGGCGCTCGGCCACAAGGGCGCTGAATACGACGCCTGGCTGATCAAGATCGGCAACGGCGATCAGTTCGGCAGCGGCTTCGTCGATATCAATCCGAACTCGAAAATCCCGGCGCTGATGGACCGCTCCGGTCCGGAGCCGATCCGCGTGTTCGAGTCCGGCTCGATCCTGTTCTACTTGGCCGAGAAGTTCGGCGCCTTCCTGCCGAAGGACATCAAGACACGCACCGAGGCGATGTCCTGGCTGTTCTGGCAGATGGGCAGCGCGCCCTATCTCGGCGGCGGCTTCGGCCATTTCTATGCGTACGCGCCGTTCAAGATCGAATACGCCATCGATCGTTTCGCGATGGAGGTCAAACGCCAGCTCGACGTGCTCGACCGCCGCCTCGCCGACAACGAATATCTCGCAGGCAAGGAATACACCATTGCCGACATCGCGGTGTGGCCCTGGTATGGCGCGCTCGCCAAGGGGCTGGTCTATGGCGCTGGCGAATTCCTTTCGGTGCAGGACTACAAGAACGTGCAGCGCTGGACCGACCAGATCGCCAAGCGCCCAGCCGTGAAGCGCGGCCGCATGGTCAACCGCATCTCCGGCGATCCCGCCAGCCAGCTCCACGAACGCCACGACGCGAGCGATTTCGAGACCAAGACACAGGACAAGCTCGCGCCTGCGACGTAAGGCGGCGCGCTCTTTCTTCACCTCGCCCCGCTCGCGGCAGGGCGAGGGGCGCACCTCGTGCGCAGCGCGACGGCTACTTCCCCTTCACGCCCTCCGCCGCCGGGAACACCACGCGATCATCAGTACGGCAATAGCGGTCGGCGAACATGCGGCCGATCGGGTGATAGCGGTCCATGTGCACCCGCATCGCCTCGGGATCCCACAGCTCGTCGCGGATGTGGAAGTGGATGCCCTCGCCCATGATCAGGCGGCGATCGTCGTTGACGTCGATCAGCTTCCAGAGCTTGCACTCCATCGCCCACGGCGTGTCGGCCAGTCGCGGCACGGCGATGCTGGTCGATGGCGCGAGCTTTAGCCCGAGATAGTCGGGCTCGCCGATCTCAGGCGGAAAATCGCCGCTGCTCTCGTGCATCGCTCTTGCCAGCGGCTCGTCGGCGAGGTTGACCACGAACTCGCCGGTCCGCTGGATGTTGAGGAACGTGTCCTTGTCCTGACCGTTCGGCTTGCGGTTGGCCGCGAACATGCAGAGCGGCGGATCCTCGCAGAAGGCGTTGAAGAAGCTGAACGGGGCGGCGTTGACCACGCCGGTCGGCCCGAGCGAGGTCACCCACGCGATCGGCCGCGGCAAAATGAAGGAGGTCAGCACCTTGTAGCGCTCGCGTGGCGTCAGGTCGCTGGCGGCGTAGTCCATGATGGCTCCGTGCGAGGTCTTTGCCTCTCCCCGCAAGCGGGGAGAGGTAACAGAGAGAAGGCGGATCACGCCATGCTCAACTCGTGCCGTCCGACCACCATCCAGTGCACCTCGTCCGGACCGTCGGCGAAGCGCAGGTGACGCACGTCCTGATACATTTCGGCGAGCGGGGTCCAGTGCGAGATGCCGGTGGCGCCATGCATCTGGATCGCCTGGTCGATGATCTTGCAGGCGCGCTCCGGCACCATGGCCTTGACCATGGAGACCCAGACGCGGGCTTCCTTGTTGCCGAGCACGTCCATCGCCTTGGCAGCCTTCAGCACCATCAGCCGCATCGCCTCGATCTCGCAGCGCGCCTGTGCGATGATCTGCATGTTGCCGCCGAGATGGGCGATCTTCTTGCCGAAGGCTTCGCGGGTGAGGCCACGCTGCACCATGAGGTCGAGCGCCTTCTCGGCCTTGCCGATGGTACGCATGCAGTGATGGATGCGGCCCGGTCCGAGGCGGAGCTGCGAGATCTCGAAGCCGCGGCCTTCGCCGAGCAGGATGTTCTCCTTCGGCACGCGCACGTTGTTGAAGCGCATATGCATGTGGCCGCGCGGGGCGTGGTCCTGGCCGAACACGTACATGGGGCCGAGCACTTCGACGCCGGGCGTGTCGCGCGGCACCAGGATCTGCGACTGCTGCTTGCTCGGCGCTGCATCCGGATTGGTCTTCACCATCACGATCAGGATCTTGCAGCGGGGATCGCCGAGACCGGAGATGTAGTATTTCTCGCCGTTGATGACCCATTCGTCGCCGACGAGCTTGGCCGTGGTCGAGATGTTCTTGGCGTCGGAGGAGGCGACGTTCGGCTCGGTCATGACATAGGCCGAGCGGATCTCGCCGTTGAGCAGCGGCTTCAGCCACTTCTCCTTCTGCTCCTTGGTGCCGACGCGCTCCAGCACCTCCATGTTGCCGGTGTCGGGCGCTGAGCAGTTCATGGTCTCGGACGCCAGCGGGCTCTTGCCGAGCTCGGCCGCGATATAGGCATAGTCGAGATTCTTCAGGCCCTGGCCGGTCTCGTCATCGGGCAGGAAGAAGTTCCAGAGACCTTCCTGCTTCGCCTTGTTCTTGGCCTTCTCCAGCACCTCGAGCTGCTTCGGCGTGAAGCTCCAGCGATCCTCCTTGCCTTCGCCCGCCTTGGCGAACTCGATCGACATCGGCTCGACGGTGTCGCGGATGAACTTCTTGACGTGATCATAGAGCGGCCGGACCTGATCGGACATCCTGAGGTCGTTGAGCTCGTCGCCGGGATTGAGGGTGTAGTTGGTGGTGCGGGGAATGTAGGCGTGTTTTGTCATTGTTCCTCCCGGAGCGCTAGCATTGTGCTGAACGCGAGAATAGTCGCAGCGCCGTCAAAGTGCGAGCGCGCTTTTGTCACGCGAGCCATGCCACGCGATGCAATATCGCGAGGTCGTTTGAAATGTTGTTTGAATGATGCCGAAGGTTGGATGTGCCCGCGCCACAACTGTCATCGCCCGACTTGATCGGGCGTTCCAGTATTCCAGAGACGGTCGTGATTGAACCGAGAGGCCGCGGCGTACTGGATGCCCCGGTCAAGCCGGGGCATGACAGCGGTGGCTTAGTCAGTTCGGCATGCGGTGCATCGCGCAGATCTTGTTGCCGTCGAGGTCGCGCAGGTAAGCCAGATACAGCTTGCCGCCCGGGCCCTGGCGAATGCCGGGCGGATCCTCGATCGATGTCGCACCGGCGGCGACTCCGGCCTCATGCCATTTGTCGACCTGCTCGGGTGAGTTGCAGGCAAAGCCGATCGTGCCGCCATTGGCGCAGGTCGCCGGTTCGCCGTTGATCGGCTTCGACACCGAGAACACGCCGGTCTTGGTGATGTAGAAGATGCGATGGCCGTCGACCCTGGCCGGCCGCACTTCGAGCGTGCCGAGCAGCTGGTCGTAGAATGCCTTGGCCTTGTCCAGGTCGTTCGTGCCGATCATGACGTGTGAGAACATTTGCCCATTCCCTTCTGCGCTCACAAACCAGAAACCGTAGGGTGGGCAAAGCGCAGTGTGCCCACCACCACACTCGCAGATGCTTGTGATGGGCACGGTGCAAGAGCGCCGCTGCCCACCCTGCGAGATCTCAAAACGCCGTATAGCCGCCGTCGATCACGAACGTATCGGCGGTGTGATACGACGACGCCTTGCTCATCAGATACACCGCGATGCCGCCGAAATCGGATGCCTCGCCGAAGCGCCGCATCGGAATGCGCGGCATGACGTTGGCGACGAACTTGTCGTTGGCCATGAGTCCTGCCGTCATGTCACTCTTGATCCATCCCGGCAGGATCGCATTCGCGGTGACCCCGTGGCGCGCCAGCTCGACGCCGAGTGCGCGCACCAGCGCGTTGATCGCCGCCTTGGTCGCCGCATAATGCTCGTTGCGCGCAGTGCCGAAAATCGAGGCGAGGCTCGAGGTCGCCACGAGACGGCCGAAGGGATCGCCGGCATTGGCGCGCTCGGTCATGTGCTTCGCCGCGGCCTGGAACGCGTGGAACACGCCGTCGAGATTGGTCGCGAACATCGTGCGCCATTCCTCCTCGGTGCGCTCGATGAAGGCGCGCCGGCCGCCGCCGCCGATGCCGGCATTGGCGAAGCAGCCGTCGACCCGGCCGAACGTATCGAGTGTCGCCTTCATCGCGGAATTGACCGAGGCCGGGTCGGTGACGTCACAGACGCGGGTGTCGACCTTGCCGGCAAGGCCGGCCATGCTCGCGGCAGCGGTCTTGTTCTTGTCGGCATTTCGGCCCCAGATCGAGACGTTGCAGCCCTGGGCCGCGAGCGCCTGCGCAATGCCGAGCCCGATGCCGCCATTGCCGCCGGTGATCACGGCCACGCGGCCGGAGAGGTCGAAAAGGTTCATGCGCGTTTCCTGTCCTTGGCAAGACTTCCTGGCATGAGCAGCATCAGCCGCTGCGCACAAGATTGCTTGCTATGCTGCGATCACCATGGACAAGGTCGCGACAAAAATCAAATATGCGGCCCGGCAAAAGTAAATTCCGGTCTGCGAAACTGACTCGGGCCGCAACTGACGAGGAAACCATGCAGTTCAAACACGTCACGCTCGATTTCGATGGCGCGGTCGCGATCCTCAAGCTCGACCATCAGGAGGTGATGAACGCGGTCTCCGTGGACATGCTGGGCGGTCTTGCCGAGGCGCTCGATGCGATCGAGGAGAAGAAGGACGAGGTGCGCTGCGTGGTACTGACCGGCGCAGGCCGCGCCTTCTGCACCGGTGCGAATCTCCAGGGCCGCAACAACCAGTCGAAGAAGACCAAGGCCGGCCTGACGCTGGAGACCGGCTTCCACCCCTTCCTGCGCCGCATCCGCAATCTGCATTGCCCGATCGTCACCGCGGTCAACGGTCCCGCCGCGGGCGCCGGCATGAGCTTCGCGCTGCTCGGCGACATGATCCTGTGCGCGCGCTCGTCCTATTTCCTGCAAGCCTTCCGCCGCATCGGCCTCGTGCCGGATTGCGGCTCGACCTGGCTCTTGCCGCGCCTCGTCGGCCGGGCACGCTCGATCGAATTGTCGCTGATGGGTGAGCGCCTTCCGGCCGAGAAGGCGCTGGAATGGGGCCTCGTCAACCGCGTCTACGATGACGGCGTGCTGATGGAAGAGGCGATGAAGCTCGCGCGCGAGCTCGCCAGCGGCCCGACGGTCGCACTGTCCCTGATCCGCAAGCTCTATTGGGACAGCCCGGAAAATTCCTTCGAGGATCAGCTCAATCTCGAGTTCCAGTGCCAGCTCCGTGCCGGCGACACCCAGGATTTTCGCGAGGGCGTCGGCGCGTTTCTCGAGAAGCGCCCCGCGCAGTTCAGGGGCAAATGATCGAGGACGAGCTCTCGCGCAGCGTCGGGCGCTGGTGCAGCGGGGCGACCGGCGTCACGGGCGCGGCCAAGCTGTCCGGCGGCGCCAGCCAGGAAACCTGGCGCTTCGATATCGTGCATCCTGATGGACCGATCGGCGCGATCCTGCGCCGCTCGCCGAAGGGCTATGGCGCAGCACCAACGCGCGCCGCGGGTCTTGCCGCGGAAGCGCAGCTGATGCAGCTCGCCTATGAGGCCGGCGTGCCGTCACCGCGCGTGATGCATGTGCTCGTGCCGGAGGACGATCTCGGCACCGGCTTCATCATGCAGCGGGTCGAGGGCGAGACTATCGCGCGCAAGATCCTGCGCGACGACGAATACGCCACGGCGCGGCCGCTTCTGGCGCGGCAGATCGGCGGCATTCTTGCGGCCCTTCACAGGCTGCCGCAGGACGGATTGCCCGAGCTGCGCAGCCGGGGTGCGACCCAGGAGATCGCCGAGTTCGAGCGCGACTATCGCAGCCTGAACTGGCCCAAGCCCGTGTTCGAACTGGCGCTGCGCTGGCTGCGCGACCACGATCCCGGTCCCGCGGCCGAGACCACGCTGGTGCATGGCGATTTCCGCAACGGCAATCTCATCATCGGCGCCGACGGTGTGCGTGCCGTGCTCGACTGGGAGCTCGCCCATCTCGGCGATCCCATGGAGGATCTCGGCTGGGTCTGTGTGAACTCCTGGCGCTTCGGGGAGATCGACAAGCCGGTCGGCGGTTTTGGCACACGCGAGGAGCTGTTCGCCGGCTACGAGGCGGCGGGCCGAAAAGTCGATCCCGAGCGCGTCAAGTTCTGGGAAGTGATGGGCACGCTGCGCTGGGGCATCATGTGCGGCGGCATGATGCAGCGATTTCGCGAGGGCCCGGACCATTCCATGGAGCGGGCCATGATCGGCCGCCGTGCCTCCGAGACCGAGATCGATCTGTTGCGGCTGCTGGCGCCGCGCGGGAGCTGACGCATGCAGGACGAACCGACACCGATCGAGCTGACGAAAGCGGTCGCCGATTTCCTCCGCAACGACATCGCGCCGCTGATCTCCGGCCACCAGGCCTTCAAGCTGCGCGTTGCCATCAACATCCTCGATCTCGTGACGCGGCAACTGACGCGGGAGGAGGGGAGCGATGCTGCGGAAGTGGAGCGCCTGCGCGCGCTGCTCGGCATCGACGGCTCGGTGACGGAGCTCAATCGCGCACTGGCCGAGCGGATCGCCAAGGGCGAAATGGATCTCGCAACGCCGGGACTAGCCGAGCACCTCTGGGCCACCACGATGGACAAGCTCGCCGTCGACCAGCCCAACTACGCCTCGTACAAGCGGGAGCTATCGCGAGGCGGTTAAGCCTCTCCCCGTCATTGCGAGGAGCCCTTGCGACGAAGCAATCCAAACTGCCTCTGCGGCGCGATTCTGGATTGCTTCGCTGCGCTTGCAATGACGATGTTGAGACGGCTGCGCCACTCTCTCCTCCGTCATTCCGGGGCGTCGCGAAGCGACGAGCCCGGAATCCATTCATCCACCGTCTCTGATGTTCGATGGATTCCGGGCTCGCGCCCAGGCGGGCGCGCCCCGGAATGACCGCGCAAAGCGCGGTCACTTCCCCGCCCATTTCGGCGGCCGCTTCTCCGAGAACGCCTTCGGGCCCTCGATGTAGTCCTGCGAAGCGACCATCGCCTTGACCGCCGGATACTCGCGCTGGTCCTCGATCGCCTGCTCCAGCGACACCCCAAGCCCCCTCTGGATCGCCTGCTTCGAGGCCCGGATCGACATCGGCGAATTCTTGGCGATCATCTCCGCCCAGCGCAGCGCGGCCGCGAGCGCCTCGCCCTGCGGCACCACCTCGTTGACGAAGCCGAGCTCGAGCCCTTCCCTGGCGCTGACATGGCGCGCGGTGAGGATCATGCCCATGGCGCGCTTGAGCCCGATCTGGCGCGGCAGGCGGTGCAGGCCGCCGGCGAGGGCGGCGAGGCCGACGCGCGGCTCGGGCAGGGCGAAGGTCGCGTTCTCCGACGCAATGATCAGGTCGCAGGCGAGCGCGATCTCGAAGCCGCCGCCCATCGCGACGCCATTGACCGCAGCGATGATCGGCTTGTCGCAGTCGAACCGCGAGGTCAGGCCGGCAAAGCCGCCCTTGTCCCAGCCGCGCTTGCCGCCCGCCGCCTGCCACTTCAGGTCGTTGCCCGCGCAGAACGCCTTGTCGCCGCTGCCCGTGACGATGGCGATCCACTGCTCGGGGTCCGCGGAAAAATCGTCAAACACCTTCTGAAGCTCGAAATGCGCATCGGTGTGCAGCGCGTTGTAGACCTCGGGCCGCGACAGCGTGACGATCGTGATCGGCCCCTTGCGTTCCACCTTTGAGAATTTCAGCTCCATCGCGCGCTCCCGCATTTTCTCGTGAAGGAATATTTGACGACATACTACCGCGCGCTGGCGGCAGAGCACCATCGAATTGCGCAATGCGCCTTGCGCGCGCCACACGCCTCGGCTTGCTTGACTTGCACGCGCTCTTCTCACCTTAATCGTGCGAAGCATGAGTGCGCCTAGCGCCTTAACGCAAAACGACAAAATCAATCCGGGAGAGAAGCTTTGGATTTCTCATTGCCTGCCGATCTCGTCGCCTATCTCGGAGAGCTCGACCGTTTCATCGAACGAGAGATCAAGCCGCTGGAAGAGGCGGACGACAATATCCGCTTCTTCGACCACCGCCGCGAATGGGCACGTACCGATTTCGAGAATGGCGGGCTGCCGCGTCACGAATGGGAAGCGCTGCTGCGGAAGGCCAAGGATCTCGCCGACGCTGCCGGCCATCTGCGCTTTCCGGTGCCGAAGCAATATGGCGGCAAGGACGGCTCCAACCTCTGGATGGCCGTGATCCGCGAGCACTTCGCTGCAAAGGGGCTCGGCCTGCACAACGATCTCCAGAACGAGCACTCCATCGTCGGCAATTTCCCCGTCGTCACCATGCTCGACCGCTATGGCCGCGATGACCAGAAGGCGATGATCGACGGTTCGATCAAGGGCCAGTACCGCATCACCTTTGGCCTGACCGAGCCGCATCACGGCTCGGACGCGACCCACATGGAGACGCGCGCGGTGCCGGCGACGCGGGACAACGTCAAGGGCTGGATCATCAATGGCGAGAAGATGTGGACCACCGGCATGCACGTCGCGACGCACTGTGCGCTGTTCGCGCGCACGAGCGGCAATGACGGCGATGCCCGCGGCATCACCTGCTTCCTGGTGCCCGCGAAGAGCCATGGCGTGAAGGTCGAGGAGTACATGTGGACCTTCAACATGCCGACCGATCATCCGCGCGTCAGCTTCACCGACGTCTTCGTGCCGGAGGATGCGCTGTTCGGCGAAGTCGGCCGTGGCCTGTCGCTGGCACAGTGCTTCGTGCACCAGAACCGCATCCGCCAGGCGGCGAGCTCGCTGGGCGCGGCCGTCTACTGCATCAATGAGAGCGTCAAATACGCGCGCGAGCGAAAACCGTTCGGCAGGGCGCTCGCCGAGAATCAGGCGATTCAGTTCCCGCTGGTCGAGCTCGCGACGCAAGCCGAAATGCTGCGCCTTCTGATCCGCAAGACCGCCTGGGAGATGGACCAGCTCACCGAGGAGCAGGTCGAGCGTACGCTGTCCGACCGCGTCTCCATGTGCAACTACTGGGCAAACCGCCTCTGCTGCGAATCCGCCGATCGTGCCATGCAGGTCCACGGCGGCATGGGCTATTCACGCCACAAGCCGTTCGAGCACATCTACCGCCACCACCGCCGCTACCGCATCACCGAAGGCAGCGAGGAGATCCAGATGCGCAAGGTTGCGGGATTCCTGTTCGGCTATATGGGGCCGGGGAAGCACTGAGACTTGCGCGGATCTCTCCGCACGGTCGTCCATAACCCCAGGGAGCGGTTTGGGGCGAGCCGGGCATTCCAAGTCTTCGCAAAACCACTTCCTGTGATTGGGTCCCGGGTTCGCGCTACGCGCGCCCCGGGACGACAGCGGGGCTAATTCACCCTTCGATCCTTCCCCGCCCAATAGGGCTCGCGCAATTGCCGCCGCAGGATCTTGCCGCTCGGATTCCGCGGCAGCGCCGGCAGGAACTCCACGCTCTTCGGCGTCTTGTAGCCGGCGATGCGCTCGCGGGTGAAGTTGATGATGTCGGTGGCGGTCGCCTGCTTGCCCGGCTTCATCACCACCACCGCCTTCACCGCCTCGCCCCATTTGTCGTCGGGCACGCCGATGACGGCAGCTTCGGCCACATCAGGATGGTCGCACAGCGCGCTCTCGACCTCGGCGGGGTAGATGTTCTCGCCGCCCGAGATGATCATGTCCTTGATGCGGTCGTGAATGTAGAGATAGCCGTCCTCGTCCATGTAGCCGGCATCACCGGTGCGCAGCCAGCCGTCACTGCGCAGCGTCGCAGCGGTCGCTTCAGGCAGGTTCCAGTAGCCCGCCATGTTCGAGCCCGAGCGCGTTGCGATCTCGCCGACCTGGCGCGGCGGCAGCGGCTTGCCGTCCACGTCCAGGATGGCGATCTCGACGCCCGGCAGTGCCTTGCCGGCCGAGCGCATCCGCTCGAGCCCTTCGACGTGATCCTCCGGCGGCAGCGCGACGATCGTTCCTGTCGTCTCGGTCATGCCGTACATCTGCACGAAGCCGCATTTGAAGACCTCGATGCATTCCTTCAGTAGCGCCGCGGGAATCGGCGAGGCGCCGTAGAGCATGTATTTCAGCCGCGAGAAATCCACGGTTCTCGCGCGCGGCTGCCGCACCACGAACTGCATCGCCGCCGGCACCATGAACAATTTCGTGATGCCCGATTGCTCGAAGAAGTCCAGAACCTTGGTCGGATCGAACTCGCGCGCGATCACGCCGCGGGCGCCGTGATAGAGTCCCATCACGCCCCAGCCGGAGCCGCCGATGTGGAAGATCGGCATCGCGACCAGCGAGACGTCGTCGGTCGACCACCGGTTCCACTCCGGCCTGTCCTCGGCATTGCCTGTCTGCACCAGGTTGAGGAAGTTCGCGTGGCTCAGCATCGCGCCCTTCGGCTTGCCTGTGGTGCCGGAGGTGTAGAGCTGGATCGCGATGTCCCTGGTGTCGATCGGCACCTTCGGATCGTTCCCGCTCTGCGCATCGCGCCAGGCCGTAAAATCCTGCCATTCCGGCGCGCCGCCCTCGGTGGTGATGATGGTGCGCACGCCCGGCAGCCGGTCCCTGATCTGGCGGACCAGCGTGACGAACTCCGGCCCGACGAACAGCACCGGCGCCCTGCAGTCGTCGACGATGAAGGCGACTTCGGGCCCTGCGAGCCGCCAGTTCACCGGCGCCATGACGACGCCGGCTTTCATCGCGCCCATCAGCAGCTCGAAATAGAGATCGCTGTTCTTGCCGAGATAGGCGATGCGGTCGCCCTTCTTCACGCCCATTGCAAGAAGTGCGTTTGCGACCTTGTTGGTCTTGATATCGAACTCTGCAAAGCTGGTGGTGCGGCCCTCGAACTCGTAGGCGATGGCGTTGCCGCGGCTCTTCGCGCGCTCGCGCACCATGTCGGCGAGATTCGCCAATGGCTGTGTGGACATGTTTCTCCCGTGACGTCTTGTTTTTTGTGCCTGGGAGTGTGGCGTCATCCGCAAACAAAGACAATACGAGAGAGGGCACACTGTCGTCCCGGACAAGCGCAGCGAAGCGGAGCGCAGATCCGGGATCCATAGCCACAGGAAGTTGTTTGGCGAGTCTCGGAGTTACCTGTCTCGCCCTACACTTCTCACTGTGGTCATGGGTCCCCGCGTTCGCGGGGACGACAGCTGAGGGTGGAGAGGACGTGTTAGTCCCTCACGTAGCCACACTCTCGCGAAACGACATCACCCCCGCTTCGCCCGGTCCTTCTCGTTCTGCGCCATGATGCTCTCGCGCGCGGTCTTCCAGTCGTCGTCGCTCCAGTCGCGGAGCTGGTAGAAATTGCCGCCCATGGCGAGCGCCTGGGCGCCGTCCATGGCGATGGTCTCGCCGTTGATCCAGTCGCAGCCGCCGGAGATCAGGAACACCGCGAGGTTCTGCAGCTCCTCCATGGTGCCGACGCGGCCCATCGGGTTCATCGCCTTGGTGCGCGCGCCGGCCTCGTCACCGGGCTTGATGCGCTTGCTCATGCCCTCGGTCGGGATTTCGCCCGGCGCGATGGTGTTGAGGCGGATGCCGTAGCGGCCCCATTCGGTCGCCAGCGACATCGTCATGGCGTGGATCGCCGACTTGCTCATCGCCGACGGCACCACATAGGGCGAGCCGTTGCGTACCCAGGTCACGGTGATGGAGACGACGTTGCCGGGCTGCTTCAAAGCGATCCAGCGTTTGCCGATCGCATGCGTCACGTAGAACGTGCCGTGCATGACGATGTTGGCGACCGCGTCGAAGCCGCGCGGCGACAGCTCCTCGGTGCGCGAGATGAAGTTGCCGGCGGCGTTGTTGATGAGGTCGGTCAGCGGAGCCTCGCGGAAGATGTTCTCCACCATCTCCTCGACCGCGAGCGCGTTGCGGATGTCGACGCCGTGGCTGGTGACGCGGCCGCCATGGCGATCCATCAGCTCGGTCGCGGTCTCGTCGCAGACGATCTTGCGCCGGCCGCAAATGTGCACGTCGGCGCCGAGCTGGAGGAAGCGCGCCGCCATCGACTTGCCGAGACCCGTGCCGCCGCCGGTCACGAGAATGCTCCGGCCGGCGAGAAGATTTTCCTTGAACATGGCTGTTTCCCCCGTAGGGATTGTCAGTTAATTGGTCGATTGACTAAATCCGGCCGCCAGCGTCCTGTAAAGCGGCACTGAACAAGAACAGGGGAGAATTCGTCCATGGAAGAGCGCGTCTCGATCTCGATCTCGGAAGGCGTCGCCGACGTGCGGTTGGTGCGCGCGGACAAGATGAACGCGCTCGATCAGGCGATGTTCGAGGCCCTTGTCGCCGCAACCGAGCGGCTTTCCAGGGAGAAAGGCCTGCGCGCCGTCGTGCTCTCGGGCGAAGGCCGCGCCTTCTGCGCCGGGCTCGACATGGGGCGTTTCGCCGCCATGAAGGAGAAGGGCGGCAACGGAATTCCGGGTGGCGAAAATCGCGATCTCACCAAGCGCACGCATGGCCAGGCGAACTTTCCGCAAGCCGCCGTGTGGGGGTGGCGCCAGCTCCCGGTGCCCGTGATCGCGGCCGTGCATGGCGTCGCCTTCGGCGGCGGCTTCCAGCTCTCGCTCGGCGCCGACATGCGCTTTCTCTCGGCGGACGCGCGGATGTCCATCATGGAGATCAAGTGGGGCCTTGTGCCTGATATGGCGGGCACGCCGATCCTGGCCTCGCTCGTGCGCGACGACATCCTGCGCGATCTCACCTACACCGGCCGCATCTTCTCCGCCCAGGAGGCGATGACCTACGGCCTCGCCACGCGCATCTGTGACGACCCGCGCGCGAGCGCCCTCGAAGCCGCGCGCGAGATCGCCGGCAAGAGCCCCGATGCGATCCGGGCGGCCAAGCGGATGCTCAACAATCTCGCGGTCGATCCGGGCCCGGCGCTGCTCGCCGAGTCCGTCGAGCAGCAGAATCTGATCGGCAGCCCGAACCAGACCGAGGCGGTCCGCGCCAATCTGGAGAAGCGCGCGCCGAAGTTCGCGGATTAGTCTCTCCGTCATGGCCGGGCTTGTCCCGGCCATCCACGTTCTTAGCCCAAGGCGACGAGGCAAGGACGTGGATCACCGGGACAGGCCCGGTGATGACGACCAACCAAGACCGTCGCTGAACAACAAAGAAAAACAACAATGAGCGAAACGTCCAACTTCCTCGGCATCGTCTCCGGCGAGCGCCGCCGTGCCCACGCCGAGGTCGCAGACCGTAGCGACCGCATCGCCTCCGGCCTCGCCAAGCTCGGCGTCAAGCCTGGCGATTGCGTCTGCATGCTGATGCGCAACGACATCGCCTTCCTCGAAGCCGCCTACGCGGCGATGCGGCTCGGCGCCTATGGCGTGCCCATCAACTGGCACTTCAAGCCGGAGGAGATCAACTATATCCTCGAGGACTCCCGCGCATCGGTGCTGATCGGCCATGCCGACCTGCTGCACGGCTTGCGCGATGCGATACCGAAGGGTGTCACTGTCCTCAGCGTGCCGACGCCACCTGAGATCCTGTCCACCTACAAGATCGATCCCGATCGTCTGACCACGCCGGACTTCGCGATCGGTCTCGAATCCTGGCTCGCGCAGCACCGGCCCTATGACGGCCCGGTGGTGCCACAGCCGATGAACATGATCTACACGTCGGGCACGACAGGCCATCCCAAGGGCGTGCGCCGCAACGCGCCGACGCCGGAGCAGGCGGCGGCCGGCGAGCGCATGCGCGCGATGATCTATGGGCTCAAGCCCGGCGCCCGCGCGCTGCTGCCGGGCCCGCTCTATCATTCCGCGCCGAACTCCTTCGGCATCCGCGCCGGCAAGCTCGGCGGGGTACTGGTGCTGATGCCGCGCTTCGAGGCGGAGGAATTCCTGGAAGCGATCGAGCGATACAAGATCGACACCATCTTCATGGTGCCGACCATGTTCATCCGCCTGATGAAGCTGCCGGAGAAGGTGCGCAAGCAGTACGACGTCTCCTCGCTGCGCCACGTCATCCATGCCGCCGCGCCATGTCCGGCCGACGTCAAGCGCGCGATGATCGAATGGTGGGGGCCGGTGATCCACGAATTCTACGGCTCGACCGAATCCAGCGCCGTCACCTTCGCCACCTCCGAGGACGCACTGAAGAAGCCCGGCACCGTCGGCAGGATATCGCCCGGCGCCGAGTTGCGCTTCCTGGGCGAGGACGGCCGCGTGCTGGGCGTCGGCGAAATCGGCGAGATCTATTCGCGCATGGCCGGGATGGCCGATTTCACCTATCACAACAAGCCGGAGAAGCGCGCCGAGATCGATCGCGACGGCTTCATCACCTCCGGCGACGTCGGCTACATCGACGAGGATGGCTACGTCTTCATCTGCGATCGCAAGCGCGATATGGTGATCTCGGGCGGCGTCAACATCTACCCGGCCGAGATCGAGTCGGTGCTGCATGCCGTGGCCGGTGTGCATGATTGCGCCGTGTTCGGCATCCCCGATGCCGAATTCGGTGAGGCGCTGATGGCGGTCGTCGAGCCGCAAGCCGGTGTCACGCTCGATGAAGCCGAAGTCCGCGCGCGACTGAAGAGCTCGCTCGCCGACTACAAGGTGCCCAAGCACATCGAGATCCGCAGCAGCTTGCCGCGCGAAGACTCCGGCAAGATCTTCAAGCGCCGCCTGCGCGATCCCTATTGGGAGCAGGCGGGTCGGCGGATTTGACACTTCGTAGCCCGGGTGAGCGAAGCGATACCCGGGACGATGAGAGTAAAGTCCCGGATGTCGCTTCGCTCATCCAGGCTACAATGGAGGGGCTCCCATGAGCGATGCGGCAAGCGAGACCAACGAAGTCCTCTACGAGGTCGCAGACCACATCGCGACCATCACGCTGAACGCGCCGGAGCGCATGAACACGATCTCCGGCCCGATGCTGAATGATCTCGCGCGGCTCCTGACCGAAGCCAATGAAGATCGCAACGTCCGCGTCGTGATCCTCACCGGCAAGGGCAGGGCGTTCTGTGCCGGCCTCGACCTGCGCAAGGAGCGCGACGGCAACGGCCTTAGCGCCGCGTCCTCGCCGACCACGATCAACCTCCGCAACACCCCGCCGACGGTCCTGCACGCGATGGACAAGCCCACCATCTGCGCCGTCAACGGCGGCGCGGCCGGCTATGGCATGGACACCGCGCTCGGCTGCGACATCCGCATCATGGCGGAGTCCGCAAAGCTCGCCGCAGCTTTCGTCAAGCGCGGCGTGGTGCCGGAATCCGGCGGCACCTGGCTGTTGCCGCGCATGCTCGGCTGGGCCAAGGCTTCCGAGCTGATTTTTACCGGCCGCACGCTGAGCGCGCGCGAATGCCTGAAATGGGGCCTCGCCAACGAGGTCGTGCCGGATGCCGAACTGATGAGCCGCGCCACGGCGATCGCGCGCGAAATCGCCGCCAACGCGCCGCTGGCGGTGCAGGCCTCCAAGCGCATGATGCGAATGGGCCTCAACGAAAACTTCTCCGACCACGTCCACCACGTCTATCTGCAGCTCCTGCCGCTGTTTAAGACTGAGGACATGGGCGAGGGCATGAAGGCCTTCATGGAGAAGCGCGTGCCGAAATTCGAGGGGCGGTAGCCGGAGCCCGGATCGAGCGACTTGTCCGCCGTTGCTCGATGAGCCAAGGCGGAAGCGCATTCCGGACCAAGCCCCCCGGATCGCGCCGTGCGCCACATGGCCTACGTTGCCGTCTTAGCAGGGACAGATTTCGCGCCTATATAAGCGGGATCATCGACCTGCGGATAAAACCATGGCCCCCGTCTCCATTCTCCTCAACATCCTCTGGATCCTGATCGGCGGCGCCTGGATGGCGTTCGGCTGGCTGGTGGCTGCCATCATCATGGCCATCACCATCATCGGCCTGCCCTGGGCGCGGGCGGCGTTCAACATCGCCGTCTACACGCTGCTGCCGTTCGGCTCGCGGGCGGTGCGCCGCGACGAAGTCACCGGCATGAGCGATATCGGCACCGGCCCGCTCGGGGTGATCGGCAACATCATCTGGTTCGTGCTCGCCGGCTGGTGGCTGGCGCTCGGCCATGTCCTGACCGCGCTGGTCCTCGCGGTCACCATCATCGGCATTCCCTTCGCCTGGGCGCATCTCAAGCTCGCGGGCATCGCGCTCTGGCCGATCGGCAAGGTGATCGTGCCGGCCTAGGGGCGCGTGGGCCCGTCAATGTCGGCTACCGGTAGCAGAGTGGAAGTCGTCAGCTCGAGGGGCATTGGCGGCTGATGACCCTTTGCGGACGTTAGCCAAAAGCGGGCGAGCCAGTAACGAACCCTTCGGTTGGCACAACTAGATGTAGTGAACTCCACGTCAGGGAACGCCATGACGGCTGCTGAACACCTCGGGATAGTCTCTGCGGCCGTGCTCGCCGCCTCTGCGTTCATGGTGTCGCGCGCTCAGCGGTTCTTTGGTCGAAAGCTATCGCTAGAGGAAGCGCTTTCGGTCGGATGGGTGGCTTGGTCGATCTTTATGGCGGGGTTCGTGGTCTACATTGGACTGAAGCTCCCACTGGGTCTTACTCGCGAGGCGGACGCCCTAGCCATCGGTGTCGCCGGTTGCTTGTCCCTGGTTGCCATTTTGTGGTTGGCGCGGGCGGTCACAGACTGGAGCCGAAGCGTGAAAATATCGATCTTTGCTCTGTTCCTTCTTACGCTGGTGGTGGTCTCCCTCACGCTGGACTTGTCGCGCTCTCAAGTCTGAGACCCAGCGCACTTCCGCTTGTGGCCCGTTCGAGACATCCAGCGATATCCGCTCTGTGGCCGCTATCGGGGAAAGCGGAAGTCCCCCGGCGCGCGCAATTTTGGGCGCAGACTGGCACGGCTATCCAGTTGCCGCGGGTCGGTTACCGGCTTCTCGCACGAGCGTTCGCGCGCCATCGCTCGGGGAGGCTCTGCGGCGAGGCGGCCGGTTTCCACTGCAGGGACACGACCCAGTTGTCGAAGACCGTGTTGAAGCTCCCGGACTGGTACGAGAAGTTCTCGTACGCCGGCCAAAAGTAACCGGCATCGGCTGCGTAGGTAAAGAGCGTCCAGGTATGGGGCTTCTTCCAGAACGCGTTGCCGCCGTCCGGGTCCCCGTCGAGGGCGCTGAAGTCGAGGAAGAGCCAGAGAGGTGCATTCTTGGTGCCGAGGTTCGTATCCGGCGAGTTGAACTGCAGCGCGTTCCAGTAGATCCCAGGTCCGGCTCCGGGATCAGCATCGTCCACGAGCTTCTGCAGCCGCCAATAGAAGCTCGCGTCGCCGGTCATAGTGGTCTCGCCGGTGAACGTGATCAGGCCAGCCTGCGGGCCTGACTGGATGATGCCGCTGATGGAGGTGGTCCCGCTGATTGTTCCGCTCCCTTGTAATATGCCGCCGGGAGCAGGCGTATCGGTGCCGGTCGCTGCAATGGTGACCGGGCCCGAGACCGTCCCACCGTTCATGAACAGTGTGCCCGACTCGCCGACAACAACCGCACCGGTCACCGTGCCGGCGACCTCCAGCGTCGCCGCGTAGGATACCAGCACCTCGCCGGCACCCGTTGCTGATCCACCGGTACCGCCGGCAATCAGCGTACCCCCATTGACCCTGATCAGACCGGAAAGCGTGCCGCTGCTGTCTGCACTCAGGGTCAGCGTGCCGGGACCGAAGATCGTCAGGCCCGCCGATCCCTCGATGGCGGCTGCGATCTGCGAACTACCGCCGCTAGCATTGGTGTAGATCAGGCCTTCTGCCGCGCCGAACGAAAGGCTCGCAGTAGCGATGCTGCCGCCGTTCATGATGAGGCCCGCGGCGTCGCCGCTCGCCTGGCTTCCGACCAGAATGCTCGCATCGCCGCCCGTAATCGCCCCGCCGTTCACTTCGAGCGCCGCCACCTGCGGTACACCGCCGCTCTCGACCGCCTGGCTGTCGACGACCTCGTAGACGGCATCGGCGGGAACGTCGTTGATGCCGACATCCGTCGAGGACACGGTCGCCGCGCTCGCGAAGCCCTCGGAGGACGAATACGTCAGGAACTTGCCCGAGCTGGCCGCGTCGTCGTCCTCTCCGAGAATGTAGGGAGCGACGATCCCGTTCGTGACGATGGGCAGGTTTGCTCCCGTTCCTGCCACGAACACCTGTTGCGTCAGCCCAAGCTGGGCCATGCCGCCGCCCGGCACGATAACAAGAGTTCCGCCGGGGTTGCGGACAATGTTCGTCAGGGTACCGTCGTCATTGCCCCCGACTACGACGCGATAGTTGCCGCTTCCGGAAAGCTGCAAGGCGCCTCCCGTAGGGCCGATGACGAACGTCGCCAGAGATCCCGAGGCGATCTGCACATCGACCGTCGCGCCGTCCGAACGAAGCTCGAGTATTCCGCCGTTCGTCACCATCACCCTGAAGCTGCCAAATGGTGTGCCGGATGTCCGGGTACTTGCCAGCGTCCCGGCGCCTACGATGTTGTGTCCTATCAGCTGGTTCGTGTTGGTGAGCAGGAGCGTGCCTTCGCCGTATTTGTGGAGGCCGCCCAGCCCGGAGATCGGCGCGACCACGGTCAGCGTGCCGCCGTTCGTGTTGATGACCTTAGGCTGGTTGATCGTCCAAGTGCTGGGTTCATATCCGGATGTCGAGGGCAGCGCCAACGGCGAGATCGCCCAGGCTTGCCCCTGCCAGAGCACGGCGTAGACGCCCCACCCGGTGAGCGCGTCGGTGACGACCTGGCTGTAGTCTTCGGAGGGGAGCGGCTGATTTTCCAGCGTCCATCCGCTGGGCATCTGCGCGATCTGGACGGTCTGCGGATTGCTGGACGGGAGGTTGGGTACGTTCTCGAACGAGGCGGGGAAAGCGTTGTTGATGGTGATCGTGCCGCCCGTCAGGTTCACCGTGAGCGGCGCGAGGACATGGCCGCCGCTATTTTCCATGTATCCCTTCGTCGTCTGGGAAACGGAAAACCAGCCAACCGCGAAATTGGCCAAGACAATCGTCTGCGGACTCTCGGACACGTTCGGGGCCAACTGATCGGCGAGCCACGCGAGGTCCGGATTGGAAGTGCTCGTCAACTGATAGAGATCAGGCCCGATTCCGCAGGCCGACAGATAGTCGGCCATCCCGCTCGTCATGCCGTCCACGAAGCTGCCGCTCTCTCTCGACGTCCGCATCAAGCCCGCGACCACCCTTTCCAGGTTGATCGCCACGGGGTCGTCCTCGCCGTTGTAGACCACAGGAGCAACCTGCGTGAAGCCGTTTGCCGACAGCCAGTAAAGGCCCATGACCATCGACGTCGGGCCGCAATAGGCTTCACCGTCCCCCGGCAGGCTCTGCCCGAAGGGCCCGAAATCGGTCTGGATGATCGAAGGCGTGCTCTTGATGGGGTCTTTCCACATGGGGCTGGTCCACTCCTGTCCGACACGGGCCACGGTACGCGCTTGAGCCGCAGGTCAATGTCCCGTCAATTGCGGAACACAACTTGTGGATACTTTAGCGAGTCGGTGCGGTCTAAGAGTGTAGAGCGGAATCTTGAAAATGCGCAAGCTGGGTCTGCAGCTTGGCCGGCAGGGACGGCTTCGGAGTTCAAGCGTGGGCCGCCGAGCGGCAGCATGTTCATCCTGAGTGGCGCATATCTGCCACCAGCGGCGATGTCCGGCGGCAGGGCCTGATAACAGGTGGTGTCGCGGCCGGTCCGCGTAACGCGAACGTCTACTTCTGAGGCGTGCTGCGAATCCTGGAAGTGGCACCTTTGTGATATGGCGACCGGCTCTGAAGATGTCCGTTCATTGGGGTAGACCGGAAGTACCCGACTGACTGCTAAAACGGCGCCTTTGACCCGAAGCGGACCTTAGGGATGCAGGTCTCTAACCACCCGGCCTTCATTTTGATCGAAAGGTTAGTTCGAGTTCGGTCCTGAGCGGAGCCAAGCCGGATACGTCATTGAGTGGTGTAACACTGATCGTGTAGAGACCCTCATCCAAAGGAGGCAACCGAGCGAGATGGCGAGCGATGAAGGAAGCACCCAACGCGGAGTGGTCCGTCCGAGTTGTGGGTATTGTCATAGTCGATTCTGAATCTTGAATAATCACGCGAAATGCCGTCGGCACTTTGCCGTGTGGCATCGCCTCGTTGATCGGTTGAACGATTGGTCCGCCAAGAAGACTTGCGGAAAGGATCCTCTCCTCTTGCCATGTGAAGTAGACCATGAGGTTGAGCTCATGACCGTGCTTTCGGATGATGCGGGCCGGAAAAGTGGCGGGCATTCCCTCGACTAGCCGCACCGGCACAGTGAATGGGGGGATGTCACCGTGTACCCACTTCAAGTATTGCTCATAGGGCGACTCGCCATAGACCCAGCCTCCGGCAACTCGGAAGACGGCGACGGCCATCAAGACAAATGCTATCGCGCCGAGCGTTCGGGTACATGATAGTGCTGACATTCTCAGGTTGTTTCATGGCATCACTAACCTTGGGTAAACACCCCGCGACTGATTTGCGATTGGCTTGGCAGAGGCGGCTGAATGGCCGCTTCTGGCCCGAACGCGACGTTGGGAGCGTGCCGCGATGGTAGGTAGACCGGATACTCCAACCAATCGAACCGGATGGTGCTTCTGCCCCACGGCGGACCACGCGCTCAGATTGTCGACTTCGATCTGCCGGGCCAGAAGCGTCCTCAGATTTCGCAACCGGTCAAATTCAATGCCTTGCGCAAGCCACCAAACGCCTTGAGCCGACAGGGCTCGATATCGTTGGCGGCCTTTGAATGCTGGAAATTGGCAGTTCGCTTGATAGCGGTTGCCTTTGGCTTCGGCTTGGGACGTTCAGCAGTCGCGATCTTCTTCGAATGGTGCCGATGACGGGCGATCGTTTCCGGCTCGGGCGAACCGAAATGGATGTTTTCTGGCGGAGCAACGGAGGGTTCGACCAAAGCAGCCTGTGTCGGCATCTCGCTGCTCACAGCGACGACGACGTCAAGGCGATCGGCCTTCGCCAATGCGTCATGTGAAGCAGAGATGCCTGCGTTTTGCTCGGCAAGCGGCTGGACGATCGTGACCGAGCGACGCGGTGGAGCTCTCAGCTCCATTGCTGAGAGAATTCCTACACTCAGCAGGATCAGGAGGCCCAACAACGCCATTCTCAGCATAATGCGCCTCTAACCTAAGTTAGTGCCGCTGAAAATTCTCCGCTGCAATAAGGCAACTTGTCGGCGGCTGCCGCCTCGCGGCGAATCATTTGCCCGACAGGGTTAACGTCGATGATGCTCCTGCACGTGCCGAAAATGCCGCCGCTCAGATCGGTTTCCGTGAGCAGACCGTATCTGGTCGCGGAAGATGGTCTGTTAGGGGCCCGTGTCTGACCTCAGCACACACAGCCCCGCCACAGCGGCTTCCAGGATGGAAGCCGACCGGGTCACGCAAGCTGACGATGGCAGCCTTCGATCCAAAGAGACTCGGGCGGCTCAACTATTCAGCCGCCGCCAGTCGGCCGATCCGCAGCTCTCCGATGGCATGCCGGACGACGACCATCGCCCCTTGGAGCGCGAGCAACGACATGACTGTCGCCACGATGATGTCAGGCCAACCCGTGCCGGTCCCGAACACGCCAGCCGCCGCCAACAGCACAGCGAGGTTGCCCAACACATCGTTACGGGTGCAGATCCATGCGGATCGCATGTTCGCATCACCCTGGCGATAAGCCCAAAGCAGTCCGAACGAAGCTGCGTTGGCGGCGAGAGCGGCAGCGCCGACGGTGCCCATCGCAAAAGCACTCGGAAGCGTTCCGTGGAGGATATGCCAGATGACAGACGCCACGACCCATACGCCAAACAGGGCCATCGTGGCGCCCTTCGCAAGCGCGGCGCCCGCTCGATAGCGGAGCGCCATGCCGACGACGAGCAGGCTGATGGCGTAGTTGGCGGCGTCCCCGAGGAAGTCGAGAGAGTCGGCTTGCAGCGAAGCCGAACCGGCAGCGAGACCCGCAACCGCTTCGACGGCAAACATCGCGCTGTTGATCGCAAGCACAGTCCAGAGCACCCGCCGGTAGGCGGCATCCCGCGTCTTGTTCCCGCCCAGGTTCAAGGGCGGTGGAGCGCAACAGCAGTCATTCATGGGGCGAGGATAAGATGGATCGAGGCATGTTGCTAGTCCACGGCAAATCGCCCCTTGGCCCGAATGAGATCTGCGCGACTCGTCGCCTCATCCCGACATGCGGCCGCGCCCAGTCGGTCGGGCGTGCACACAATTCCTCGCATTGCCCGACAGGCGAAACACGCCACATACAGGTCAACGGGCAGGGGTGTAAAATATTCTGATTGACCGAATTCGTGACTTCGGTTAAACAGCAGGACATCCCGGCCCGTCAAAGGGCGTTTCGCGATCGTCACGATACGTCGGCCGGGATGCGATGCACGCGGCGGCGCCGGCGCGTGACGGGGTGACAGGGCGGGCAAGGCCCGTGAGTCATCGCGATCCGCGCGATCGACACGGCGCCGTCACAGCGTCTCTTCCGGCGTCGGGGGCGAGCACGCCCGAGCTTCCGAATGGTTTGGGAGGAGACGTCCGCGGACGGCAAAAGCGTGTGGTCCTGACGCCCGGGGTCTGTGCGTCAAGGCTTGCGGTGGTGAAGCGGCCCGACCGGGCGCGCGCATCAGTCATCCGCAAGGCGACGGGGGCAATAGTGCATCGCTCCCCGGGGAGAGCACGCCATAAGCCGTAAAACCATTGCGCAGGGAAGGCCGGGACGTCCCGGCAACACCTGTGGTCACCCCGCGTGCGTTTTCCGCGTGCGGACCCTGGGTGCCAGCCGGCGCCCGGCCTTCCCTGCGCCCTTTCATTTCGATGAGGGCGAAACGGACAGCAAAGCTCGGGCGCACCGGCCGCGAGGACCGCGAGACTATGTCCATTGGTGAGATTCCAGCAATCTCTCGTGCCCCGGACGCAGCGCAGCGCGCCGCTTCTTCGCGGCGTGATGCGCTGCAGAGCCGGGGCCCATGTTGCGGCAATGTGCTCTGTGGCTTCTGGGTCCCGGCTCGGCGCAGCAACGCTTGCGGCGTTGCTGCTTGTCCGGGACACGCGATCATCACCCCAGCCCTGCCGCGACGCCACCAAGTTCATCTTGCACTGCGGCAGAAAAATATCGCACACTCGCCGTTGCCGGGCATCCAAGCGAGCTCGAACCAAGGAGCGAGCCATGTCCCTCCAGACCGTACCATCCGACAGCACTGAACCCCGCCCCAACCGCCCTGAGGACGTCCAGGCGCTGGAGGCCGACGCGCGGCTGCGGGACGACATCCGCCTGCTCGGGCGCATTCTCGGCGACACCGTGCGCGACCAGGAGGGCGCCGACGTGTTCGACCTGGTCGAACGCATCCGACAGACCTCGATCCGGTTCCACCGCGACGAGGACCGGCTCGCCCGCCGTGAGCTCGAGCAGATCCTCGACAGCATGTCGATCTCCGAGACGGTGCGGATCGTCCGTGCCTTCAGCTATTTCTCGCACCTCGCCAACATCGCCGAGGACCAGAACAACATCCGCCAGATGCGCGCGCGCAGCGCCGCCAAGAACGGCGGCGCCGGGGTGCTGGCCGAGACGTTGGCGCATGCCAAGGCGGCGGGCATTGGTCCCGATCAGCTCCGCAACTTCTTCAAGACCGCGCTGGTCAGCCCGGTGCTGACCGCGCATCCGACCGAAGTCCGCCGCAAGAGCACCATGGACCGCGAGATGGAGGTCGCTGGCCTGCTCGACCGCCGCGAGCGGGTCGCGTTGACCGCGGAGGAGGCTGATGCCAGCGACGAGCAGCTTCGCCGCGAGGTGCTGACGCTGTGGCAGACCAATCTCTTGCGCCGGACCAAGCTGACCGTGCTCGACGAGGTCGCCAACGGCCTGTCCTTCTACGACTACACCTTCCTGCGCGAAGTGCCGCGGCTGGTGAACGCGCTCGAAGACAAGCTGGAGGAGGGCGGCGCGCAGGTGGCGAGCGAGCTCGCCTCGTTCCTGCGCATGGGCAGCTGGATCGGCGGCGACCGCGACGGCAACCCCTTCGTCACCGCCGACGTCATGCGCGGCACGCTGCGGCTGCAGTCGAGCCGGGTGATGCAGTTCTATCTGAACGAGCTGCACGTGCTCGGCTCCGAGCTGTCGATCGCGGCCCATCTCGCCGATGTCTCCGAGGAACTGCGCAACCTGGCGGAGCGCTCGCCGGACACCTCGCCGCACCGGAGCGGCGAGCCCTATCGTCTCGCGGTGTCCGGCATCTATGCCCGGCTCACCGCAACCGCCGAAATGCTGGAGGTCGAGATCACACGCCGGCCGGTCGGCAAAGCGGCGCCTTACGCCAGCGTCAAGGAGCTGCAGGCCGATCTCGACGTGCTGCACCGCTCGCTGATCTCCAACAATGCCCGCGTCATCGCCCGCGGCCGGCTGCGGCTGCTGCGCCGCGCGGTGGACTGCTTCGGCTTCCATCTCGCCCGGCTCGACATCCGCCAGAACTCGGCCGTGCACGAACGCACCATCGCCGAGCTGATGGACGCCGCCAATCCCGGCATGTCCTATCTTGCGCTCGGCGAGGACGCGCGCATTTCGCTGCTCACCAACGAATTGCGCTCAACGCGCGCGCTGGTCTCGCCATTCGTCAAGTACAGCGACGAGACCATGGGCGAGCTCAACGTGTTCCATGCCGCCGCGGAAGCGCACGCGAAGTTCGGCTCGGACGCCATTCCCCAATGCATCATCTCGATGTGCAAGGGCATGTCCGACCTGCTGGAAGTGGCCGTGCTGCTCAAGGAGGTCGGCCTCGTCCATCCCTCCGGCCGCAGCGCCATCAACATCGTGCCGCTGTTCGAGACCATCGAAGATCTGCAGGCCTCATCCGGCATCATGGATCGCATGCTGTCGCTGCACGACTACCGCCGGCTGGTCGACAGCCGCGGCAGCGTGCAGGAGGTCATGCTCGGCTATTCCGACTCGAACAAGGACGGCGGCTTCGTCACCTCGGGGTGGGAGCTCTACAAGGCCGAGATCGGTCTCGTCGAGGTGTTCGAGCGCCACCACGTGCGGCTGCGCCTGTTCCACGGCCGTGGCGGTTCGGTTGGCCGCGGCGGCGGGCCGAGCTATGACGCCATCATCGCGCAGCCCGGCGGCGCCGTGAATGGCCAGATCCGCATCACCGAGCAGGGCGAGATCATCTCGTCGAAATATTCCAACGCCGAAGTCGGCCGCAATAATCTGGAGGTCCTCGCCGCGGCGACGCTGGAAGCAAGCCTCCTGCATCCGCGCCAGAGCGCGCCGCGCCGCGAATATCTGACCGCGATGGACGAGCTCTCGAGCCTCGCCTTCAAGGCGTATCGCGGCCTGGTCTACGAGACCGACGGCTTTGTCGACTATTTCTGGGCTTCCACCGTCATCAACGAGATCGCGACGCTGAACATCGGCAGCCGCCCGGCCTCGCGCAAGAAGACCCGCGCGATCGAGGACCTTCGCGCCATCCCCTGGGTGTTCTCCTGGGCGCAATGCCGCCTGATGCTGCCGGGCTGGTACGGCTTCGGCAGCGCGGTCGAGCAGTGGATCGCCGAGCATCCCGATAAGGGCATGCCGTTCCTGAAGGAGCTCTACCAGGAATGGCCGTTCTTCCGCATGCTGTTGTCGAACATGGACATGGTGCTGGCGAAGAGCTCGATCGCGATCGCCTCGCGCTATGCCGAGCTCGTGCCCGATGAAGCCCTGCGCGAAAAGATCTTCGGCCGCATCCGCCGCGAATGGCATTCCTGCATCGAGACACTGTTGGACATCATGGGCCAGGACCGCCTGCTCCAGGGCAACCCGCTCCTGGAACGCTCCGTGCGCCACCGCTTCCCCTATCTCGACCCGCTCAACCACGTGCAGGTCGAGCTGCTCAAAGAGCACCGCGCACAGAACCCGGACGAGCAGGTGCTGCGCGGCATTCAGCTGACGATCAACGGCATCTCGGCGGGGTTGCGGAATACGGGGTAGGGATAGCAAGTAGAAGGCGTGCCGCCCGTTCTCGCTACCCCACCCGCTAAAGCATGATCCGGAAAAGTGCGCAGCGGTTTTCCGAAAAAGATCATGCTTGAACGACAACCTAAAGCGCGATGACGATTCATCCAAAGCGCATCGCGCTTAGCCGGTCATGGCTTCAACGCGCCCTGCACACTGGTGTAGACCGCATAGAGCGACGTCGAGCCGCAAATATAGAGCCTGTTTCGCTGCTGTCCGCCGAAGCACAGGTTGGCCACGGTTTCCGGAATATGGATCTTGCCGAGCAAGTCGCCTGACGGCGTATAGCAGCGCACGCCGTCTTCGTTGGGATCGCCCCAGCCGACCGAACACCAGACCCGCCCTTCGGTGTCACAGCGGACGCCGTCGGTGATGCTCGGTTTTGGCATGTCCGCAAAGACCTTGCTGTTCGATACCTTCCCCGCTGCCACGTCGAGGTCGAACACGCGGATATGCGATGGGTTGTCCGGTCCGTCCGTAAACCCGGTCTCGCAGACGTAGAGCTTCTTCTCGTCGGGCGAGATCGTGATGCCGTTGGGTTCCACGAAATCGTCGACGACGACCTTGACGTCTCCGGACTTCGGGTCAACCCGGTAGACGTTCTTCTTCTCCTGCTCGGGTTCGGCCTTGATTCCCTCATAAAAGCCGCCGATGCCGTAAGCGGGGTCCGTGAACCAGATCGCGCCGTCGGCAGTGACGACCGCATCGTTCGGCGAGTTCAGTCGCTTGCCGTTGAACTTGTCGGCGATGACGGTGATCGAGCCGTCGAGTTCGGTTCGCGTCACGCGCCGGCCGCTGTGCTCGCATGTGATCAGGCGTCCTTCGCGGTCGATGGTGTTGCCGTTCGAGTTCATCGATGGCTGCCGGTAGACGCTGAGATGGCCGTCGTCCTCCGAGAAGCGCATGATGCGGTTGTTCGGAATGTCGCTGAACAACAGGTACCGCCCTGCTGCGAAATACACCGGTCCCTCGGCCCAGCGGAAACCGGTCGCGACCCGCTCGACGGCCATCGTGCCGGCGAAGGCCGGAAAACCGGAGGGCCCGAACGATGGCGGCCCCTTCTTGGCGGATTCCAGGTGAGCGTCCGGGTAGCGGCTGCCCGGCAACGGTCCCAGGGGCAATGGCGCCGTCGATATCGTCGGCGCGCCTGTCTGGCCCAGGGGCGCGACGGACGCCGCGCCGGCGGCGCTGATGGTCACGCCCGTCGCCGCGACCGCGGCGGCGCCCTTCAACAGGGTACGGCGGGCGAGAACGGGCTCGCGGGCATCGATCGTGATGGGCAGGGATGTCGTCATGGTCGCCTCCCGATTTTTTCGTTGGGAGCGAACCATCGGCCCGCAATCGGGCGTAAAGCGGGCGATCTCCGGCCGGACAACCGGAGATCGCAGTGCAGCAATAGCCGGAAAGCCGTCTAGACCGGATCCCAGGTGAAGATGTCGGCGGAGCGGTCGAGCTTGTAGAACGAACCCTTCAGTGCCGGCATGCCGTGTTCGGCGATCGACTGCGGCGTCCAGCCTTCGCTCCGCTGCACCGAGCGGATCGGGCGGTTCTGGCTGAACAGGAAGATCTCGTTCATGCGCACGCCGAAGATCTGGCCGGTGACGTCCTTGGCGGAATCGCCGAGCAGATAGCCGCAGAGCGGGGCGATCTTCTCGGGTCCCATCTGCTTGATCTTCTCGACACGCGCCTTCTCGGCCTCGGTCTCGGTCGGGATGGTTCCGATCATGCGGGTCCAGGCGAAGGGCGAGACGCAGTTGGAGCGCACGTTGAAGCGGCCCATGTCGAGCGCGATGGACTTGGAGAGCCCGACGATGCCGAGCTTGGCGGCGGCGTAGTTGGCCTGGCCGAAATTGCCGATCAGGCCCGAGGTCGAGGTGAAGTGCACGAAGGAGCCCGACTCCTGCTCGCGGAAGACGCGGGCCGCGGCGTGGCTGACGTAGAACGAGCCCATCAGATGCACCTTGATGACGGCCTCGAACGCCTCCACGCTCATCTTGTGGAAGATCATGTCGCGCAGGATGCCGGCATTGTTGACGACGCCGTCGAGCCGGCCGAAATGATCGGTCGCGGTCTTCACGATCTTGCTGGCGGGGATCGCTTCCGCGACCGACTCGAAATTGGCGACCGCCGTGCCGCCGCGCTTCTTGATCTCCTCGACCACCTCCTCGGCCGGAGCAGCGTTCGCGCCGGCGCCGTCCGCGGCGCTGCCGGGATCGTTGACGACGACCTTGGCGCCCTCCGCCGCGCACAGCAGTGCGATCTCGCGCCCGATGCCGCGGCCTGCGCCGGTGACGATGATGACCTTGTCTTGTAGTGATTTCGTCATGTGGGTTCTCCGCTATCCATTCCAAATTCCGTCGTCATTCCGGGGCGCGCCTCTTGGCGCGAGCTCTGGTGCGCGGTTGCGCACCTGAGAATCCATGCTCCCGATTGTGGTTATGGATTCCGGGCCTGCGCCTTCGGCGCATCCCGGAATGACAGTCACTACCTCTCGTTCGTAAACACGATCGTGCCGCTTGCGGCGAACATGCCGCCGACGCCGTGGCACACCGAAATCTTCGCGTTCGGTACCTGCGCCGGCGCGATGCCGCGCATCTGGCGGATGCTCTCCTGGAGCGCGTACATGCCATACATGCCCGAATGCATGTAGCTCAGTCCGCCGCCATTGGTATTGAGCGGGAGCTTGCCGCCGGGACGCGTGTTGCCGTCCGCGATGAACTGGCCGGTTTCCTCGTACGGCATGAAGCCGAGATCGCCGAGCCCAAACAGGGGCAGGTGTGCAAACGCGTCGTAGATCATGAGATGGTCGACGTCCTCATGCGCAATGCCGGCCTCCTTGAACGCCAGCGGCCCTGCGACCTTGAACGCGCGCGAGGAATTGAACGTCTCCATCTGGCTGACCATCGGCGTCTCCACGCTCTCGCCGGTGCCCATGATGTAGACGGGCTTGCGCGGAAAGTCCTTGGCGCGGTCCGCGGAGGTCAGGATCAGCGCGCCACCGCCGTCGGTGACGAGGCAGCACTGCAGCAGGCGGAACGGATAGGCGATCATGCGCGAGTTGAGCACGTCGGCGACCGTGATCGGCTCCTTCATCATCGCGCGCGGATTCTTCGCCGCCCACTCCCGCTGCATTACCGCAACCGAGGCGAGCTGCTCGTGGGTGATGCCATAGGTCTTCATGAAGCGCAGCACGGGGATCGGAAACATGCTGGGCGGACCGTAGACGCCATAGGGCGCCTCGAACTGGCCGTTGAGGCTGTCCGGCGGGGTCGAGCGCGGCAGCTTGCCGATCATCGACTTGCCGCTCTCGGCGTGGGTGATCAGCACGGTCTTGCACAGGCCGGCCTCGATCGCCGCGGCGGCATGGCGAACGTGCAGCATGAACGAGCAGCCGCCGACCGAGGTGCCGTCAACCCAGGTCGGCTTGATGCCGAGATAGTGGCAGACCTGCTGCGGCGTCTCGACGGCGGTGGCAAAGCCGTCGATGTCGGACAGCTTCAGCCCGGCGTCCGCAATGGCGTTGAGTGCGGCGTCCGCATGGAGCTGGAGCTGCGAGGCGTTGGGGATGACGCCGAGTTCGGTGGTCTCGGCCGCGCCGACGACGGCAACCTGGTTCTTGCGCATCGCTTACCCCTTTGCCGGACGGAAGACGGGGAGGGTGATCTTGTCGTCGAGCTCCTGGAAGGCGACCTCGAGCTTCATGTCGAGCTCGAGCGCCTCCGGCGTCTGCGGGCAATCGATGATGTTGCTCATCATCCGCGGGCCCTCGTCGAGCTCGACCACGGCGATGGCGTAAGGCGGCGTGAAGCCCGGCGCGGCGGGGCGATGGTTGATCACGTAGCTGTAGAGAAAGCCCTTGCCGCTTGCCTTGAAGATGCTGACCTTGCGCGAGGCGCAGGAGGGGCAGAACGGGCGTGGCGGAAAGTAGACATGCGCGCAGGCGTCGCAGCGCTGCAGGCGCAATTCGCCCACTTTCGTGCCATCCCAGAAATGCTGGGTCTCCGGCGTCGGTTTCGGTCGCGCGCGCTGCGGTTCGGCCATGTTGGGGGCTCCTCCCAAAAGACAGGCTTCCCGCCTGGCTGTTTCGATCTTGATGCGACAATCGACTATAGTGCGTCAACGGTCCAGCAATGCGCATGCATGCCATCATGCGCACAATGCTTGTGTCGAACTGAGCCAGCGCTATAGATTGCGCGCGCCAATATTCCGTGAGACAGACATGCCCAATTTTCCGACACTGGCGAAGCTCGCCGAAGACCTCGAAAGCGGCCGCACGACCTCGCGCAAGCTGGTCGAGGCGTGCATCGCCAGGATCGCCGATCCCGCCGGCGAAGGCCAGCGCGCCTTCATCCATGTCGACAAGGACGCCGCGCTGGCGGCGGCCGATGCTATGGACGGCTTGCGCAAGGCCAAGGCGGCGCCGTCGCGCTATGCCGGCATTCCGATCTCGATCAAGGACCTCTTCGACATCAAGGGCCAGGTGACGCGCGCCGGCTCGCGCGCGCTCGACGATTCCCCGCCGGCCGAGCAGGACGCCGCGACGGTGGCGCGGCTGCGCAGGGCCGGCTTCGTCGTGATCGGCCGCACCAACATGACCGAGTTCGCCTATTCCGGCATCGGCATCAATCCGCATTACGGTACGCCGAAGGGCGTCTGGAACCGGGCCGAAGGCCATGTGCCCGGCGGCTCCTCCTCGGGCGCGGCAGTTTCGGTGCTGGACGGCATGGCGCATGGCGCGCTCGGCACCGACACCGGCGGCTCCTGCCGGATTCCGGCTGCCTTCAACGGCATCGTCGGCTACAAGCCGACTCAGCGCCGCGTGCCGCTCGACGGCTCCGTGCCGCTCTCGTTCTCGCTCGACAGCATCGGCCCTCTGGCACGATCGGTCAGCTGCTGTGCCATACTCGACGCCGTGCTCGCGAACGAGCCTATCATCGCATTGAAGCCGCGGCCGATCCAGGGCATGCGGCTCGCGGTGCCCACTACGATCGCGCTTGACGACCTCGACACGGAAGTGGCCACGACCTTCGAGCGCGCCCTGAAGACGCTTGCCGATCACGGCGCCATCATCGAGCGCATCGAGATGGCGGAGTTCCACGATGTCGGCCCGATGAACGCCAAAGGCGGTTTTGCGGCCTCTGAAAGCTATGCCTGGCATCGCTATCTCATCACGGCGAAAGGCGATGTCTATGATCCCAGGGTCGCCGTGCGCATCATGCGCGGCGAGGCACAGAGCGCGGCCGATTACATCGATCTTCTCAACGAGCGCCGCTCGCTGATCGCCCGCGTCAATGCGCGCATTTCGTCCTATGACGCGCTGGTGCTGCCGACCACCGCCAACACGCCGCCGAAGATCGCCGATCTCGCCGACGACAAGGCCTTCACCACCCAAAACCTGCGCGCGCTGCGCAACTGCACCCTGATCAACATGATCGATGGCTGCGCCATCTCGATCCCTGCACATCGTGAGGGCGAGGTCCCGGTCGGCCTGATGCTGGCGGGGACGGGCGGATCAGACCGTCGCATTTTCGAGCTTGCTGCCGGCATGGAGGCCGTCATTCGTGTTTGACCTGACTTTCACCGTCGATGCCCAGGACACCACCACGCCGCTGACGCTGGCGATCGACCAGATGGTCATCGCCGGCTGGACCGGCCGCGATCCCGTCGCCCGCGACAAGCACATCGCCGAACTCGAGGCGGTCGGCATCGCACGCCCGGCCTCGACGCCGATCTACTATCGCGCTTCGGCGCGGCGACTGACCCAGGAAGACCGCATCGAATGCACCGGCGGCGACTCCAGTGGCGAGGTCGAGTTCGTGCTGATCGGCTGGCAGGGCCGCATCTTCGTCGGCTGCGGCTCCGACCACACCGACCGCAAGGTCGAGGCCTACAGCGTCACGGTATCCAAGCAGATGTGCGACAAGCCCATCGCCTCCACCCTGTGGGAGCTGGAGGACGTCATCGGCCACTGGGACAGGATGATCCTGCGCTCCTATGCCACGATCAAAGGCGAGCGCGTGCTCTACCAGGAAGGCACGCTCGACGCGATGCTGCCGGTCACCGAGCTCATCGCGCGCGGCTTTCCGGGCGGAAGTTTCCCCGACGGCTGCGCCATGTTCGGCGGCACCTTCGCCGCCAAGGGCGGCATCCGCCCCGCCGACCGCTTCGACTTCGAGTTGGAGGACCCCGTGCTGAAGCGCACGATCAAGCACGGCTACGACGTGGTGACGCTGCCGGTGCGGGGCTGACGTCTCCGCTGTCATTGCGAGGAGCCCTTGCGACGCAGCAATCCAGACTGGTTCCGCCGAGGGATTCCGGATTGCGTCGCTGCGCAATGACGGGGAGAGAGTCGGAAATCGGGTGGCGGGGTGAACGTTGGGCTGCAAAGGTGATTGCTATGACAATGACCGCGCGAAAATCAGCCCAATCCTTCGCTCCCGACCTCGCCGCCCGCGTCGACGCCCTCGGCTGGCCGCAGATCACTGCCGAGCTCGACGCCCAGGGCTGCGCCGTTCTGAAGGGCCTGCTCACGCCCGATCAATGCCGCGCCATCGTCGCGCTCTATCCCGATGACGCGCACTTCCGCAGCCGCATCGTCATGGGCCGGCACGGCTTTGGCCGCGGCGAGTACAAGTACTTCGCCTATCCGCTGCCCGACCTGATCGCGCAGCTCCGCCCGGCGCTCTACGCGCATCTGCAGGACGTCGCCAACCGCTGGAACGAGGCGATGGGGATCGACATCCGCTATCCCGGAGAACATGCGGCCTTTCTGAAGCGTTGCCATGAGGCCGGACAGGCGCGGCCGACGCCGCTGCTGTTGCAATACGAAGCCGGCGACTACAATTGCCTGCACCAGGACCTCTATGGCGAGCACGTGTTCCCGCTCCAGGTCGCGATCCTGCTCTCCGAGCCGGGCCGCGATTTCACCGGCGGCGAGTTCGTGCTGACCGAGCAGCGCCCGCGGATGCAGTCCCGCGCCGAGGTCGTGCCGCTTGCGCAGGGCGATGCGGTCGCCTTCGCTGTGCATCACCGTCCGGTGCAGGGGACACGCGGCACCTACCGCGTTAATCTGCGCCATGGCGTCAGCCGCGTCAGGTCCGGCCGGCGCCACACGCTGGGCGTGATCTTTCATGATGCCAAATGAGCGCTGCGATTGACGGGTGATCTATTTGACAATGTTGCCGAAGCACAGCCGTTGCGCGAGGAGATCGCCGACGGCGCCGTGCTGCTGCGCGGCTTCGTCAAGCCGATCGAGAGCGAGCTGATCGAAGCGGTCCGCGCCATCGTGGCACAATCTCCGTTCCGGCGGATGACCACGCCCGGCGGCTACCAGATGTCGGTGGCGATGACCAATTGCGGCGAGCGCGGCTGGATCACCGATCACACCGGCTATCGCTACGATCCCGTCGATCCGCGCACCGGCGCGCCATGGCCGGCGATGCCGCCTGTGTTCCGAGCTCTCGCGCGCCGCGCTGCGGAGCAGGGCGGTTTCGCCGGCTTCGCGCCCGACGCCTGCCTCGTCAACCGCTACGAGCCAGGTACCCGATTGTCGCTGCACCAGGACAAGGACGAGCTGGACTATTCGGCGCCGATCGTCTCGGTCTCGCTCGGCCTGCCCGCGACCTTCCTGTTCGGCGGCCTGGCGCGCAGCGACAAGCCGCGCCGCTTCCGGCTCGTCCATGGCGACGTCGTGGTCTGGGGCGGGCCGAGCAGGCTCACCTATCACGGCGTGGCGCCGCTCGCCGACGGAGAGCACGCGCTGCTCGGACGGCGGCGCATCAACTTGACCTTCCGCAAGGTGCTCTGAGGCATTCCCAAGAGGCGCCCCTGTCGTCTAAGCTTCTGCGAGGGGGGCGGCGACATGACGACTGTACAGGTCTCGACCGGGGCGGGCACGAGCGCATCGCGCACGGGGCTCTATCTGGCCGTGCTGCAACTCGTGTTCACGCTGGGCTGGACGACCTATGTCGTCTACCTGCCGAAGCTCGCGGCGGACGTCGGCCTTGCGCCGGCGGCCGTGATCCTCATCCTGATGCTGGACCAGGCGATCTTCACCATCGCCGATACCGCGATGGGGATCGCGGCCGACAAGCTCGCGCCCGTCGTCGGGCGGCTCGGCCTGTTCGTCGGCGTGCTGGCGGCGATCTCCTGCGCCGCCTTCGTCGCGCTCCCCTTCGTGGCCGGCATCGGTGCCGGCGCGCAGGTCTGGTTCATCGTGCTGATCGTGGTCTGGTCAATCGCGTCGTCGGCCCTGCGTGCGCCACCGCTGACCCTGCTCGGCAAATACCGTGCCCGGCCGCAGGTGCCGTTCCTCGCGGCATTGGCCATGCTGGGCTATGGCGTCGCCGGCGCCGTATCGCCCTATCTCGGCGTGGTGCTGCGCGAGCACGATGCGCGGCTGCCATTCGTGATATCGAGCGCGGTGCTGCTGCTGACGGCGCTGGGGCTGTCGCGGATCGAGCATGACGTGGTGCGCGACGCCCCGCCGCCGACGCCGGCCGAGGCGGCCAAACCGCTTGGTCTCGTCCCGATCGCCTTCATCGTCGCGATGGTCGCGCTGGCACTCGGCTACCAGCTGCACTTTGCCATGAACAGCGCGCCGTTCTATCTGCGCTTTGCCAAGCCGGATGAGCTGCAATGGCTGATGCCGGTGTTCTGGATCGGCTTCAACATCGCGATGTTTCCGGCAAGCCTCGTCGTCAAGCATCGCGGCGGCCTGATCGTGATGGGCGCCGCCGGACTGTTCGGTGCGGTGGCGATTATCGTGGCGGAGCTTGCCGGCAGCCTCAATACGCTGATCGTCGCCCAGTTCCTCGCCGGCGCTGCGTGGGGCTGCATGCTGATGAGCGCGGTCTCGGCCGCGCTTGCGATCGGCTCGACCGGCGCGGAGGGAAAGGTCACGGGCCTCGTGTTCTCGGCGCTCGCGCTAGGCACCTTCGCGCGCATGGCGGCGGTCGCGGGCGGCCTGCAGAAGATGCCGGACTTCGCACCGCTGCTGCACTGGGCCCCCGTCGCCTGCTGGTCGGTTGCAGGCGCCGGCCTGTTGGTGATTGCAGCCGCCCGGCTCCAGGGCGGTGTTCAGCTCAAGGCTTCGGCGGGTGGATGAATGCCCAGGGGCTCACTTCCGAATCCCTGGTCACCTCGACCGAGACCAGATACGGCCCACCATGGGCCAGTGCCTTCTCCAGCGCGGCCTTGAACTGATCCGGCGCGGTGACGCGCGCAGCCTTGACGCCAAAGGACTCCGCGAGCCTGACGAAATCCGGATTGACGAGGTCCGATGCCACCACGCGGCCGTCGAAACGTTCGCGCTGGTCGCGGCGGACGTTGCCATAGGCGTTGTTGTTGAACACCAGCGTCACCACGCCGATGTTGAACTGCACGGCGGTCGAAAGCTCCTGCACGCCGAACATGAAGCCGCCGTCGCCGGTGATGGCGACCACCGGCTTGTCGGGGTTGGCGACTTTTGCGCCGAGCGCGGTCGGAAAGCCCGAGCCGAGCGTGCCCTGGTAGCCCGAGGTGATGAAGGTGCGCGGCTGGTAGACCGGGAAGCCGTACCAGGAAGCGAAGCCGACTTGCGACAGTTCATCCGTGACGATCGCATTCGCCGGCAGCACCTCGCGCAGGATGTCGAGATAGGCCATCTGCGGCTGGATGCGCTGGATCTCGGCTTGCGCGGTCGCGGTCGCCTCGCGGATCGCCTCCCGCCGGCCACGGGTGCGCGCATAGCCGGCTTTCTTCACGGCCGCGACGAGATCGGCCGTACCGGCCTTGGCGTCGGCGACGATGGCGGCATCGGAGATGATCCGGCGCATCTCGGCCGGGTCGATATCGATCCGAATGGATTTCAGTCCACTCGGTTGATAGGGCCAGCGAAAGCCCGAGGCCGGCAGCTCCGCGCGGGTGCCGATCGCGATCATCAGATCGGTCGTCGGCCACAGTCTGTAGGCCGCCGCCATGGTGAGACCGAGCTCATGCGCGTTCGAGACGATGCCGCGGCCGCTGCGGAACGCGACCACGGGCGCATCGATCATCTCGGCGAGCTCGAGGATCTCCTCGCCCGCCTCGATCGCGCCGCTGCCGACGAAGATCATCGGTGCCTTGCTGGTCTTGATGAGTGCGGCCGCCTGCCTGACCAGGTCGGGATCGGGCCGCGGCGCGGGCAGCGGCTCCAGCACTTGAGCAGCCGCCGTCTCCGCGCGCTGGGTGAAGACGTCCCAGGGCATCTCCACCGAGGCAGGGCCGCGCCGTCCCGACATCATCTCCTGGAACGCGCGCGCCACGATCGTCGGCGCGTTGCCGGGATATTCGATCCGGTCCGCCCATTTCACATAGGTGCGCAAGGTCGCCAGCTGATCCGGCATCTCGTGCAGATGGCCGCGTCCCTTGCCGAGGAACTGCGTCGGCACCTGGCCCGTCACGCACAGCACCGGCTCGTTGCAGCCGAACGCAGTCAGCAGTGCCGCGCTGGCATTGAGCACGCCCGGGCCGGGCACCACGCTGAACACGCCGGGCCTGCCGCTGGAGCGCGCGTAGCCGAATGCCATGTAGCCGCAGGCCTGCTCGTGCCGTGCGCCGATCACCTTGAGCTGGGCCTGATGGAAGGCGTCGAACAGGCCGTAGACCTGCGCGCCGGGCAGGCCAAACACGGTGTCGACGCCATGGGCGACCAGGCCGCTTACGATCGCTTCGCCGCCGGTGAGGGTGGTCATCTGGCTATTCCACTTCGATGATTGTTCAGGCTTCGTCGACGACGCCGTTGCGCAAGCGGCCGATGCCCTCGGCCTCGACCTCGACGACGTCGCCGGGCTTCAGGTACCGCGGCGGATCGAACCGCGCACCCGCGCCGGTCGGCGTGCCCGTGACGATGATATCGCCGGGGACGAGGGTTGCGAAGGTCGAGATATAGTTCACGAGATAGCGGAACGGAAACATCAACCGGCTGGTGCGATCGTCCTGCCTGAGTTCGCCGTTGACATGCGTGGTGAGACGAATGTCCGCAATCTGCGATTCCGATGTGTAGGGCACGAGCCACGGGCCGAGGCTGCCGCTGGAATCGAAGTTCTTGCCCTGGGTGACGTTGAACTTGGCGTGGCGCAGCCAGTCGCGCACCGAGCCCTCGTTACAGAGCGTCAGCGCGGCAATGTGATCGAGCGCGGCGCTTTCCGGAATGTGCCGGCCTTGCTTGCCGATCACCAGCACGATCTCGCCCTCATAGTCGAGCTGCGCGGACGCGCGCGGGCGCACCAGCGGCGTGTCGTGCCCGACGAAGGAGCGCGGTGAGCGCATGAACATGCTCGGATATTTCGGCGCGTCCTGGCCGTCCTTGTACTCGGCGTTGCGGTCAGGATAGTTGACGCCGATGCAGATGATTTTCTCCGGCGCGGGCACCGGCGGCAGCCAGGTGATCTCGCTGAGCGCGTGATCAGGTGCGCGGCCGGCAGCCTCTTCGGCAAAGCTCAAGAGCTTTCCGGCCGCGATCACCTCGCGCAGCGTTGGATAGTCCTTGCCGTAACGCGCGGAGAGATCGACGAGGCCGCCGTCTACGACGGCGCCGTAGCGGGTTGCACCATTGACGGAGTAGGTGGCGAGGCGAGGGAGTTTCATAGGCAATCTCTCTGTCGTCCCTGCGAAAGCAGGGACCCATACCGCGTGATCTATCGATAGTGCGCGAGGGCGATCCCGAACGACCACACTCCGCCAAACCGCACCCTGTGGTTATGGGTCCCTGCTTTCGCAGGGACGACGGGGAGGGAGGCCGCGCCTGTAACCGTCATCAATCCGCCACCAGCACGTCGGCCACGAATTTCGGCTCGCGCACGGCCTGGCCCGTGAACGGCGAGCCCTGCTCGAACCAGGAGCGCGGGGCGGGCGCGCCCCACAATGTCTGGCGGCGCGGATCGCGCAGCGACCAGCGCAGCGGTTCGTGGTCGTGATCCCCCGTGAAATAGTCGCTGGTGTAGAGTTCGAGCCGGTGCCCATCGGGATCGCGCACATAGAGGAAGAACGCGTTCGAGATGCCGTGGCGTCCCGGCCCGCGCTCGATGTTCTTCACGAAACCTTGCGTCGCCATGACGTCGCAGAGATGGATGATGTTCATCGCCGTTGGCGTCCAATAGGCGAAATGGTGCAGGCGCGGACCCTTGCCGTTGGTGATGGCGAAATCATGGACGTTGCCCTTGCGATGCATCCAGGCCGCGGCGATGCGCCCGTTCGGGCCGTCCTCCTCGGCGTATTCGGTGAGACGGAAGCCGAGCCGGGCGTAGAATTCCATCGTGTCCTGCACTTCGGCAGCGAAGACGTTGAAATGGTCGAGCCGCTGCGGATGGCAGCCCCGGTAGAGGTCGTAGCGGCGGAGCAAATGCGGCCGCCGGTCCATCGAGGCGTAGAGCTCGATCTGGAAGCCGAAGGGATCGGTGAATTGCAGCGTGCGGCCCTGGAACGGTTGGTCGACGAAGGCGTAGGCCAGGCCGTTCTCGGAGAGAAAGGCGGCGGCCTTGTCGAGATCCTTGTCGTTGCCGACCTTGAAGCCGAGCCGCGCGCAGGCCGGCGCAGCCGCCTTGCGCAGGACGAGCGAGTGATGCTGGTGCTCCTCGGCCGCGCGCAGGTAAACGACATTGTCGTCGGCGTCCTCGACATGCAGGCCGACGGTGGTCTCGTAGAACTCGCGGCTCAGCTTCAGATCGGTGACGTCGAGCACGACGTGGCTGGAGCGGATGATGTTGAACGGCGGCTCGAAGACGTGTTGCGGTACCGGCATGTGCGTTTCCCCTCAATAGGCCCGGTCATTCCGGGGCGGTCCGTCAGGACCGAACCCGGAATCTCGAGGTTCCGGGTTCGCTTCGCGCTCCGGAACGACTGCTTTCCTCAAATTCCCAGCTTCTGAATCTTGTGCGTGCCCCGCGCCAGCGAGACGTGCTTGGTTTCCATGTAGAAGTCGAACGAGTAATCTCCACCGTCGCGGCCGATGCCTGAGGCCTTCATGCCGCCGAACGGCGTCGGCAGATGGCGGACGTTTTCCGAGTTCAGCCAGATCATGCCGGCTTCCAGCGCATCGGCCACGCGCAGCGCCCGGCCCATGTCGTTGGTCCAGACATAGCCGGTCAGGCCATAGCGGATGTCGTTGGCGATCTCGATCGCGTCCGTCTCGTCGCGGAACGGCAGCACGGTGAGGAACGGCCCGAACACCTCCTCCTGCGCCACGCGCATCTTGCCATGCGCGCCGGTCACCAGCGTCGGCTCGACATAGTGTCCGCCGCCGGGGCCGTCATAGGCCTTGCCGCCGACCGCGATCGTCGCGCCGTCCTGGCGCGCGACGTCGAAATAGGAGCAGACCTTTGCGAGGTGCCGCTCGTGGATCAGCGGTCCGATCTCGGTTGAGGGATCGAGGGGATGGCCGACCTTCAACGCCTTCACGCGCGCGGTCAGCTTCTCCACGAATCTCTCGGCGATGCTCTGCTGGATCAGCAGGCGGCTCGACGATGTGCAGCGCTCGCCATTGAGTGAGTAGATCATGAACACGACGGCATCGAGCGCGCGGTCGAGATCGGCATCGTCGAACACGATGACGGGATTCTTGCCGCCGAGCTCGAAATGGACGCGCTTCAGGGTCGGCGCACCCTGCATCATGATGGCCGAGCCCGTCGCGCTCTCGCCGACGAAGCCGATCGCCTTGATGGCGGGATGCTCGGTCAGCGCCTTGCCGGCCTCTTCACCGAAGCCGTGGACGGTGTTGAGCACGCCATCGGGCACGCCGGCTTCCTTCACGAGCTTCGCCAGAATGGAGGCCGTCACCGGCGACCATTCGGCCGGCTTGTGCACGACGGTGCAGCCCGCAGCGAGGGCCGGGGCGATCTTCCAGGTCGAGAGCATGAACGGCGTGTTCCACGGCGTGATCACGCCGACGGGGCCGATCGGCACGCGGGTGGAGACGTTCCAGTGCTCGTCGCTCGGCGTGTTGAGGCCGTCGCGCGCCTCCGCGCATTTGTCGGCGAAGAAGCGGAAATTCTCGGCGGCGCGGATCGCGGCCTTGGCCATGAAGCGATAGGCCTGACCGGTGTCGATGCATTCGAGCACCGCGATATCCTCGGCATTGTCCTCGATCGCATCGGCGACCCGGTGCAGCAGCTTGCGCCGCATCGCCGGTCCCATGTCGCGCCAGGATTTGAAGGCGAGCGCAGCCGCGGTTGCCGCAGCGTCGATGTCCTCGGCATTGCCGCGGGCGACGCTTGCCAGCGTCGCGCCATCGACCGGCGATTTCGTCTCAAACCTCTCGCCTGATATCGACGGCACGATCTTGCCGTCGATCATGTGGCCGATGCCGTCCGCGCGCAGCGTCTTCAAGAGCGGCGCGGCGCGGTCGCGGTTGGTCTGGAACACATCGGCTTTCGGCATGGGCTTATCCATGGGCGGCCTCCGCTTTCAGGGCGTCGTGGATGTTGTTGCGCTTCCAGCTGGTGTCCTTGTCGTTGATCTGCATGTCGAACGACAGGGCGAACCTGCTGGCGGCAAAGACGGGATCGAGATGTCTTGAGAGCGCCTCGAAGACGTGCTCGCCAGCGTTCTGACGCGTTTCGAGATCGCGGCCCTCGCCGATGCGCAGCACCATGTCGAGAAAGCCGTAATCCTGGCGGGCGTCCGCGATCGCATAATGCTCGCACCTGACGGCGCGAACGCGGATGCCGCCGAGGGGGAAGATGCCGGTCTCGCTGGCTGCCTTGCGCACGACCTCACATACCGTGCCGATGTCGAGGCGGTCATCGAGATTGGCCGAATATTCGATCGTGAAATGCGGCATCGCGGTTTCACTCCCTGTCTTCTTGTTCGCCTTAAGCGAAGTAGCAGCTCACCGAGCCGTAGGCGCCATAATCGGCCTGAATTGTGTCGCCCTTGCGAGTCTCGATCGGACGGATGAAGGAGCCCGCGAGGACGACCTGGCCCGGCTCCAGCGCAAGGCCGAGCGGCGCGATCTTGTTGGCGAGCCAGGCCACGGCCGTGGCGGGATGATTGAGCACGCCGGCGGCAAGGCCCGTCTCTTCCAGCTGGCCGTTCTTGAAACAGAGCGCGCCGATCCAGCGCAGGTCCGCGTCCAGCGGGCGGATCGGCCGTCCTCCGAGCACGATGCCGGCATTCGCCGCGTTGTCGGCGATGGTGTCGAAAATCTTTCGCGTCGTTTTCGTCGCGGGATCAACGCGTTCGATCCGCGTGTCCAGGATCTCCAGCGCCGGCACGACGAAGTCGGTGGCGTTGAGGACGTCGAACATCGTGCAATTGGGTCCAGAGAGTCGCTGGCTCATGACGAAGGCGAGTTCGGCCTCGACGCGCGTCGCGATGAAACGCTCGGTCGGAACGATCCCGCCATCGGCGAAGAACATGTCGTCGAGCAGCACGCCGGAATCCGGCTCGTCGATACTGAGCGCGCTCTGCATCGCCTTCGAGGTCAGGCCGATCTTGTGGCCCTTGACGATGCGCCCTTCGGCGATCTTGACCTCGACCCAGGCCTTCTGAATCGCGTAGGCATCGGCGATGGTGATCTCGGGAAAATCCTGTGACAGCTGCCGGATCTGCGTGCGGGTCTTCTCCGCCTGGTGCAGACGTCTCGCGCAAGCTCGGATATCGTCGTTGGAAAGCGCCATCTTTAGTCTGACAAATCGTGGTGTCCGGAGATACTTAACATGTTAAGTGAATGCGTCAAACACAATTCGGGCTTGCTGCACTGCAAACATTCTGCGGCTTGAAGGGGCGTCATGACGAAGAAACCCGCCGATCCCGCCAACGGAGGCACGCCTGCCGCAGGACCCGCCGCAAGACAGGTGCCGATGCGCGACTTCTCGCGCTCGCTGCCGATGTCGCTGCTGCGGGCGCGCGAGGCGGTGATGCGGCAGTTTCGTCCCTCGCTGCGCGAGTACGGTTTGACCGAGCAGCAATGGCGCATCCTGCGCGCGCTCGCTTCCATCGAGGCGGTCGAGGTCACGGAACTCGCGCGCACGGCGTTCCTGCTGGGGCCGAGCCTGTCGCGCATTCTGCGCGATCTGGAGGCGCGCAACCTGATCGAGCGCAAGACCGCCAAGGCGGATCAACGCCGCAGCATGGTCTCGATCTCGAAAGAGGGTGTGAAGCTGATGGCCTCCGTCGCGCCGACGTCCGAAGCGATCTACGCGGAGATCACGCGTCGCTTTGGCACACGCAAGCTTGCCGAATTGCAGGAGATGCTCGGCGAGCTCGAACGGAGTCTTGCGGGACTCGGCGCCAGCGAGGAAGCAAGTCCCGAGGAGTGAAAGCAGATATGCGCTCCCATGCGGCAGCGGCCATGGACATGGTCGCGTTTTTTCGCTCAAGTGCCGCCGAAGCCGATCGCTGCAAAGTCGGCGCCGGGGAGAGGCAGACAGGCCGTCATGGTCACCATTCAGGTCCATAAGCTGATCGACTTCGTCACCGAAGTCTTCGCGCATGCGCAGTCCTCTCCGGAGGAGGCCAGGCGTATCGCCACCTATCTGACCACGGCGAACCTGACCGGCCATGACAGCCACGGCGTGATCCGCGTTCCCGTCTACATCCGCTGGCAGAAGACCGGATCGGTCGTCCCAAATCAGAACGCGGAGGTCGTGCTCGACACGCCCTCGCTCGCGGTGATCGACGGCAAGTTCGGCTATGGCCAGACCGTGACGCCGCAGGCGGTCCAGATCGGCATCGAGAAGTGCAGGAAGGCTGGGCTTGCCGCGGTCGCACTGCGCAACGCCGGTCATATCGGCCGCGTCGGCGACTGGGCCGAGATGGCCGCGGCCGAAGGTCTCGTCTCCGTGCATTTCGTCAATGCCGCGGGCTCGCTGCTGGTCGCCCCGTTCGGCGGCGTCGAGAAGCGGCTGTCGACTGCGCCGTATTGCGTCGGCATCCCGCGTGAGGGCCAGGACCCGATCGTGCTGGATTTTGCGACCTCGGTCGTCGCCGAGGGCAAGGTGCTGGTCGCGAGCCGCGGCGGCAAGAAGCTGCCCAAGGGCGCACTGGTGGATTCCGACGGGACCTTGAGCGAGGATCCGGCCGTGCTTTACGGCCCCTACACGCCGGACGGGCCGCGCGATCATACCAAGGGAACGGGCGCGATCCGCGCCTTCGGCGAGCACAAGGGATCGGGGCTCGCCTTCATGTGCGAGCTCTTGGGCGGCGCGCTGACCGGAACCGGCGCCACCTCGGGCGGGCGGCGCTTTGCCAACGGCATGCTGGCGTTCTATGTCGATCCGAAGGTGGTCGACACCTCGAACATTTTCGACGCCGAAGTCTCGCGCTACGTTGATTTCATCCGCGCCACCAAGCCGATGGCCGGGGTCGATCAGGTGCTGATTCCGGGCGATCCGGAGCGAAAGACCCGCGCTGAGCGGACCCGGAACGGCATCCCCTTGCCGGATGACACCTGGGCGGCAATAGTGAACACCGCCCGTGAGGTCGGCGTCAGCGAAGTCAGCATCCAGAGGGCGACGGCTTAGAGCGTTTCGTCATTGCGAGGCGCGCCAGTGACGGAGCAGTCCAGAGTGCCATCGCGGAGAAATTCTGGATTGCTTCGCGGAGCCCGTCATCGGGCCGCGCTTCGCGCGGACCCGCTGGCTCGCAACGACAGTGAGTGAGATCAACAAAGAAGGAAGGCAACGTGGCGAATAAAGTCAAAGAGATCTGGAAGTCGGGCAAGGCGGTCGTCAACGCGTGGCTTGCCATACCCTCCGGCTTCTCGGCCGAGATGATCGCGCAATGCGGCTTCGACAGCGTCACCGTCGACATGCAGCATGGCGTGCAGGACTATCTGTCGATGGTGCAGTGTTTCCAGGCCATGGACAAGCATCCGATCACGCCGATGGTCCGCGTGCCCTGGAACGAGCCCGGCATCATCGGCAAGGTGCTCGATGGCGGCGCCTATGGCGTGATCTGCCCGATGGTCAACACGCCGCAGGAAGCCCGGAACCTCGTCTCCTATTCCAAATATCCGCCCAAGGGCGTGCGCTCCAACGGCCCGATCCGCGCCGGCATGTACGGCACCGCCGGCTCCTACCAGAAGACCGCCAACGACGAGATCGTGCTGCTGCCGATGATGGAGACCCGGACCGCGGTCGAGAACATGGAAGCGATCCTCGACGTCGAAGGCATCGACGGCGTCTATATCGGCCCGTCCGATCTCGGCTTCTCCTACGGCCTCGAGCCCAAGCTCGACCGCAGCGAGCCGGAGATCCTCGCGATCTACGAGAAGATCATCAAGGAGTGCGGCAAGCGCGGTCTGAACCCGGGCATCCACTGCAGCGGCGCGGAGGGCGCGGCGCGCGCCATCAACATGGGCTTCAAGCTGGTGACGCTGTCCAACGAGGTCGGCCTGATGACGACCTACGCCAAGATGCAGGTCAACGCGACCCGCAAGGATTCAGGCGGCAAGGCCTGAGCTCCGGGCGAATGGCGCATAGGGAGTGGCGAATGGCGCCGCTCCCTTTTCCATTCGCTACTCGCCGTTCGCTATTCGCCTCCGAAGGAGACTCCCATGACCGTCAGCCCCGTCATCCGCCTGCATCCCGATGATGGCGTGGTCATCGCGCGCGCGAGCCTGCCGCCTGGAACGAGCGTGGCTGACGGCGTGACCACGGTCGATCGCATTCCCTCCGGCCACAAGGTCGCGATCAAGCCGATCGCCGAGGGCGAGCCGATCAAGCGCTACGGTCAGATCATCGGCTTTGCCACGGTGCCGATCGCGCCGGGTCAGCACGTGCACGTGCACAACTGCGGCATGGGTGATTTCGCCAAGGACTACGCCTATTGCGCCGACGTGAAGCCGACGCCGAACTTCGACCTGCCGGCGACCTTCGAGGGCATCCGCCGCCCGGATGGCCGCGTCGCCACGCGCAACTATATCGGCATCCTCACCTCGGTGAATTGCAGCGCGCACGTCGCGAGCCTCGTCGCCGACGTCTTCAAGAAGAATCCCTTCACCGGCGACAACCCGCTGGCCGACTTCCCCAACGTCGACGGCGTGGTCGCGCTCACCCACAAGACCGGCTGCGGCATGACGCAGAACGAGCCCCTGGCGTTGCTCCGTCGCACGCTCGGCGGCTATGCGCGGCACGTCAATTTCTCCCACGTGATCGTGCTCGGCCTTGGCTGCGAGGTGAACCAGATCGGCGGCCTGATGGAAGAGCAGAAGCTCGCCGGCCGCCTCCGTGCGATGGACATCCAGGAGGTCGGCGGCACCCGCAAGACGGTGGAGGCGGGCATTGCCTTCGTGCGCGAGGCGCTGGCTGACGCCAACAAGGTCAGGCGCGAAACGGTGCCGGCCAGCGAGCTCACCGTGGCCCTGCAATGCGGCGGCTCGGACGGCTATTCCGGCGTATCTGCCAATCCCGCGCTCGGCGCGGCGAGCGACCTCATCGTGCGCCATGGCGGCACCGTGATCCTGTCGGAGACGCCGGAGACCTACGGCGCCGAGCACCTGCTCACGCGTCGTGCCGTCAGCCGCGAGGTCGGCGAGAAGCTGGTCGATCTCATGCGCTGGTGGGACGAGTACACGACGCGCGAAGGCGCCGAGATGAACGCCAATCCCAGCCCCGGCAACAAGGCCGGCGGCCTCACCACCATCCTGGAAAAGTCGCTCGGCGCGATGGCCAAGGCCGGCACCACCAACCTCGTGGAGGTACTGCGCTACGCCGAGCCCGTCACCAAGAAGGGCTTCGTCTTCATGGACACGCCCGGCTACGATCCAGTGGCTGCGACCGGGCAGGTCGCCGGCGGCGCCAACCTGGTCTGCTTCACCACGGGCCGCGGCAGCGTGTTCGGCTGCAAGCCGGCGCCCTCGATCAAGCTCGCCACCAACACGCCCATGTACAAGCGAATGGAAGATGACATGGACGTCAATTGCGGCACCATTCTCGAAGGCGAGGAGAGCGTCGCGCAGTGCGGCCAGCGCGTCTTCGATCTCATCCTCAAGACCGCCTCGGGCCAGCCGACCAAGAGCGAGAGCTTCGATTTCGGCGGCGCCGAGTTCGCGCCGTGGGTGCTCGGCGCGACGATGTAATTGAGCCCAGTGCGCCTTGCTGCGCAATTCTGCAGGACGAGCAGGGCCAGTCCGTAAATCTACGGAGGCGCTGCGCGGCCTCGCGGCTTCCAGCGCTCATCTATGATTAATGTTTCCTGTCGTAATCCTAGAGCGATGCGGGCCGCTCCTTCGAGGAGTGCTGCCCTTCGTGAGGATTCGTCAACGATGACGCGTGCGATACGGCCGACTGGCGTGGAAAATCTCCTCGGTGAGGAGGAGCTGATTGTATCGAAGACCGATCTCAAAGGTCGCATCACCTACGCCAATGATGTCTTCATCCGGATGGCGAAGTACTCGTGGAAGGAGCTGATGGGCGCTCCCCACAGCCTGATCCGCCATCCCGACATGCCGCGCGCCGTGTTCAAGCTGCTGTGGGACACGCTCCAGTCCAAGCAGGAGATCTTCGCCTACGTGGTCAATCTGGCGAAGGACGGCAGTCATTACTGGGTGTTTGCCCACGTCACGCCGACATTCGACGAGCGCGGCAATATCGTCGGCTATCACTCCAACCGCCGCAAGCCCGATCCTGCGCAGATCGAGCGCATCAAGCCGATCTACAAGACGCTGTGCGCGGAAGAGGCGCGGCATGCCAATGCCAAGGACGGCATGCATGCGAGCTTCGAGGCGATGGTCGGGCTGCTCAAGCAACAGGGTGTCGGTTACGATGAATTTGTGCTCTCTCTCTAAGGCGCAGGGAGCGACCGCGCTCGCGGGTGTTCTTGCAGTCGGTGCGTTCGTTCTCTCGCTTCTCGGAGTGACCGGAATCGCCGGTGCTGTTTTGCTCGGCGCGACGGTCGTGCTGCTCGGCTATGCCGTGTGGTCCCAGCATCGGACGGCGGTGGCCGTCGACGAGGTGGCTGATGTGTGCCGCAAGGCGGCGCATGGCGACCTCGAAGCGCGCATCATGAGTGAGCGGCAGGCCGGGCGGATCGGAGCGATCCAGAAATCCGTCAACGACATGCTCGACATCACCGACGCCTTCGCCCGCGAGGCCTCGGCGTCGATGGACTATGCCAGCCGCGGCAAGTATTTCCGCAAGATCCTCGCGCGGGGTCTGCCCGGCTCGTTCCGCCGCTCGGCGGTCGTCATCAACGCCGGCACCGACAGCCTCGGCCGCCGCGTTGTGGAGATCGCCGGCCTCGCGCGGGAGTTCGGCACGCATCTCGACGCGGTTGCGGGCGGCCTCATGGGCGCCGCGACCGATCTCGAATCCGACGCCGGCCAGATGGCGGCAGCGGCGGAGAAGACCAGCCGGCAGACCTCCGGCGTGCTCACTGCGTCCGACCAGGCTTCGCGCAACGTCGCCACCGTCGCCGGCGCCGCGGAGCAGCTCGCCTCTTCGATCGCCGAGATCAACCGCCAGGTCGCTGGCTCGACCGCGAGCACCGGGCGGGCGGTGGACGAAGCCAATCGTGCCGGCAGCGAGATCCGCACGCTGGCGGGCGCCGCGATGCAGATCGGTGACGTCGTCAAGCTGATCAGCGAGATCGCCGAGCAGACCAACCTCCTGGCGCTCAACGCCACGATCGAGGCGGCCCGTGCGGGGGATGCCGGCCGCGGCTTCGCGGTGGTGGCCTCCGAGGTCAAGAGCCTCGCCAACCAGACCGCGAAGGCGACCGAGGAGATCAGCGCCAAGGTCGGCGAGATGCAGCAATCGACGACCACTTCGGTTGCGGCGGTCGAGGCGATCGCGCAGACCATCGCCGAGATCAACGGCATCACGGCCTCGATTGCCGCCTCGATCGAGCAGCAGGGGGCCGCGACGCGCGAGATCGCCCGCAACGTTCACGAAGCCTCCGCCGGAACCTCGCAGGTCTCCTCCAACGTCACCGGCATCAGCGAAGCCGCCGCCGATACGGGCCGCGTGGCGAGCCGCGTCAACAGCGCCTCCGAACGCGTCCATGGCGAGGTCGAGACGCTCCGGCGCGAGGTGACGCAGTTCTTGCAGCGGCTGACGTCCGCGGCGTAGGGCCGCCCCATCAGAGGCCGTCATGCCCGGGCTTGTCCCGGGCATCCACGTTTTTGGGGACCGCAGACGAAGGCCGTGGATGGCCGGGACGAGCCCGGCCATGACGCTGTGGATGCTTTGGCGCACCAAACTCTCATGTCATAGATCGCCCCCGGGCTACGGGGCTACGAGGCGGATACTTCCTAGGCACGGCTTGCCCGTTGTTAGTGCTTGATCGCGCTGAGTTCAGGTGTTCTGCTCAAAAAAGCTGCTGGAGCATGCACCCCGTGTCGATCTACGTCGCATTACACCACGTCACGCACTACAAATACGACCGCCCGATCGACCTTGGCCCGCAGACCATCCGCCTGCGGCCGGCGCCGCACACCCGCACGCCGATCCTGAGCTATTCGCTCAAGGTCACGCCATCCAACCATTTCGTGAACTGGCAGCAGGATCCGCAAGGCAACTGGCTCGCGCGCTACGTCTTTCCGGAGAAGGCCACCGAGCTGAAATTCGAGGTCGACTTCACGGCGCAGATGACCGTGGTCAACCCGTTCGACTTCTTCGTCGAGCCCTATGCCGACAGTTTTCCGTTCGAGTACCCGAAGGATCTCAAGACGGAGCTGGCGCCGTATCTCGAGACCGTCAAGCCCGATCGCCTGTTCGCGCAGTATCTCGACGCGATACCGACTGAAGCCCCCAACACCGTCAACTTTCTGGTCGACCTCAACAGGGAGCTTCAGAAGAAGATCCGCTACATCATCCGGATGGAGCCGGGCGTGCAGACGCCTGAGGAAACGCTGTCGTCCTGCGCCGGATCGTGCCGCGACTCTGCTTGGCTCCTGATCCAAACGTTCCGCCATCTCGGCCTCGCCGCGCGTTTCGTTTCCGGCTATCTCATCCAGATCCGTCCCGACATCGATCCGATCGAGGGACCGCCCGAAGTCGAGAACGACTTTACCGATCTGCACGCCTGGGCCGAGGTCTATCTGCCCGGCGCGGGCTGGATCGGGTTCGATGCGACTTCCGGCATGCTCGCAGGCGAGGGGCACATCCCCGTCGCCGCCACGCCGCATTATCGCTCGGCGGCGCCAATTTCGGGCGGTGCCGGCTTTGCCGAGGTCGAATTCGCCTTCGATATGAGCGTGCGGCGCATCCGCGAGGCGCCGCGCATCACCAAGCCCTTTTCCGATGAGGCGTGGGCGCGGCTCAACGATCTCGGCGAGCAGGTCGACGGCGATCTCGCCGCGCAGGATGTTCGGCTCACGATGGGCGGCGAGCCGACCTTCGTCTCGGTCGACGATCTCGAAGCGGCGGAATGGAACACCGACGCCGTCGGCCCGACCAAGCGCGCGCTCGGTGACGATCTGATCCGCCGCTTGCGCACGCGCTTCGCGCCGGGCGGCCTTTTGCATTACGGCCAGGGCAAATGGTATCCGGGAGAGAGTCTGCCGCGTTGGGCCTTCGGCCTTTACTGGCGCAAGGACGGCGTTCCGATCTGGAGGAACGCCGACCTCATCGCCAAGATCGAAAATCCGCGCCGTGCCGAGGTGAAGGACGCCGAGGCCTTCATGGAAGGCACGGCGGCCCGGCTCGGCCTCGATGCCGGCTACATCATGCCGGCCTATGAGGACACCGCGTACTGGCTCCAGAAGGAGGCCGAGCTTCCCGTCAACGTCGATCCCTCCGATTCCAAACTGTCGGATCCGGAAGCCCGCGCGCGGATGGCGCGCGTGTTCAACGAGGGCCTCAACACACCGCGCGGCTTCGTGCTGCCGGTGCAGCGCTGGAACGCGCCGCCGCGCTGGCGCAGCGAGCGATGGCAACTCCGGCGCAATCATCTGTTCCTGATGCCAGGCGATTCGCCTCTCGGTTTGCGCCTGCCGATCGGGTCGCTCGGTTACGTCCCGCCCAACCAATATCCCTACATCGTCGAGCAGGACCCGATGGAGGCGCGGGACAGGCTGCCGGTGTTCACGCTCGCCGCGCGTCCGGAATCTCCGCCGCGGGCCGCGCCCGAGCATCTCAACACCTCCGTCCCGGTTCGCACCGCGATGTCGGTCGAAATCCGCGACGGCGTGCTCTGCGCCTTCATGCCGCCGGTCGAGCGCATCGAGGACTATCTCGAACTGGTCGCCGCGCTCGAAGCCACCGCGGAGGAAATGCAGCTACAGGTCCATGTCGAGGGCTATCCGCCGCCGTTCGATCCGCGCATCGAGGTGATCAAGGTGACGCCCGACCCTGGCGTCATCGAGATCAACGTTCAGCCGGCGAAGAGCTGGCGCGACGCGGTGGAGATCACCTCCGGACTCTACGAGGACGCGGCTAAGGTGCGACTCGGCGCCAACCGCTTCCTGGTCGATGGCCGTCACACCGGCACCGGCGGCGGCAATCACGTCGTGGTCGGCGGTTCGAGCCCACAGGACTCGCCGTTCCTTCGCCGTCCCGATCTCTTGAAGAGCCTCGTGCTGTACTGGCAGCGGCATCCGTCGCTGTCCTATTTCTTCTCCGGCCTCTTCATCGGCCCGACCAGTCAGGCGCCGCGCATCGACGAGGCCCGGCACGACAGCATCTATGAGCTCGATATCGCGCTCTCGCATGTGCCGCCGCCAGGCACCCAGGCGCCGCTGTGGCTGGTCGATCGCCTGTTCCGGCATCTGCTGGTCGACATCACCGGCAATACCCACCGCGCCGAGATCTGCATCGACAAGCTCTATTCGCCGGAGGGGCCGACCGGCCGGCTCGGCCTCGTCGAGTTCCGCGCGCTCGAAATGCCGCCCGATCCGCGCATGTCGCTTGCGCAGCAGCTCCTGATCCGTGCGCTGATCGCCAGATTCTGGCGCGAGCCGCAGGCCGGCAAGTTCGTGCGCTGGGGCACCGCGCTGCATGATCGCTTCATGCTGCCGCACTTCATCTGGGACGATTTTTTGGAGGTGCTCACCGAGCTGAAGCAGTTCGGCTATCCGTTCGAGCCGGAATGGTATCTGGCCCAGCTCGAATTCCGCTTCCCCGCCTTCGGCCGCATCCATCATGGCGGCGTGACGCTGGAGCTGCGTCAGGCGCTGGAGCCCTGGCACGTGCTGGGTGAGGAGGGCTCGGCCGGCGGCACCGTGCGCTATGTCGACTCGTCGGTCGAGCGGCTTCAGGTCAAGGCGGAGGGCTTCGTCGAGGGCCGTCACATCGTCACCTGCAACGGCCGCCGCCTGCCGATGACCCCCACGGGCCGCTCGACTGAAGCCGTGGCCGGCGTCCGCTTCAAGGCCTGGCAGCCGGCCTCCGGCCTGCACCCGACCATCCCCGTTCACGCGCCCCTGACCTTTGATCTGATCGATACCTGGAACGGCCGCTCGCTCGGCGGCTGCGTCTATCACGTCGCCCATCCCGGCGGGCGCAACTACGACACCAAGCCGGTCAACACCTACGAGGCCGAGGCGCGGCGGCTGGCGCGCTTCCAGGATCACGGCCACACCCCGGGTCCGATGCAACCGCCGCCCGAGGAACGCACAAGTGAGTTTCCGCTGACCCTCGACTTGCGGACCCCGCTCCTGCAATGAGTATGCTGCGGGGGCATGGAGACGCGCATGGGCGAGGGCGCAGCCGAACAGGATGACAAGGCGGGGAAGGCGCAAGGCCAGCGTGAAGGCCAGCGCCGCCTCGCGCAATGGGTCCGCGACTATAGCCGGCTGCCCGGCATCCCCGACGAATTCCTGGCGCCGGACGGCACCCCGCGCGCGGTCTGGAGCCGCTTCTTCGACGCCTTCGGCGCGCTGGCGCCCGACGAGATCGAACGGCGCTTCGGCATGGCCGACCGCCATCTCCGCGAGGCCGGCGTCACCTACCGCGCGCCCGGCGACGACGCGGACCGGCCGTGGTCGATCAGCCATCTCCCGCTTTTGATCGACGAGGCCGACTGGCGGCAGCTTTGCGCCGGCATCACCCAGCGCGCCGAGCTGCTGGAGCGCGTGCTGCGCGACATCTATGGCGAGGGCCGGCTCGTTGCCGAAGGCGCGCTGCCGGCGGCCGCGATCGCCGGCAGCCCCGAATATCTCCGTCCCATCTGCGGCGTGCCGCCGCCCGGCGGGCGTTATCTCTCGATCTATGCCGCCGATGTCGGCCGCGGCCCCGACGGCCGCTGGTGGGTGCTCGGCGACCGCAGCCAGGCGCCATCGGGCGCGGGCTACGCGCTGGAGAACCGCCTGGTGCTCTCGCGTGCCTTCTCCGACCTCTACAAGTCGATGAACGTGCCGCGCGTCGCGCCGTTCTTCGAGGCGTTCCGCGACTCTCTTCGCGCGCGCGCCGACCGCGACGAGCCGCGGATCGGCGTGCTCACCCCCGGCAGCTTCAGCGAGACCTATTTCGAGCACGCGACGCTGGCGCGCTATCTCGGCTTCCTGCTGGTCGAGGGCGACGACCTCGCGGTCAGCGACAACCGCGTCCACATCCGCACCGTGGCTGGCCTGAAACGGCTCGACGTGCTGTTGCGCCGGGTCGATTCCAACTCGCTCGATCCGCTCGAGCTCGATGCCTCCTCGCGGCTCGGGGTCCCCGGCCTGATCGACGTGCTGCGCAAGGACGGCGTCGTCGTCGCCAACATGCCGGGCTCGGGCGTCCTGGAGGCGCGGGCGCTGCTCGGCTTCCTGCCGGCGCTCAGCCGCCGCCTGCTCGGGGAAGACCTGAAGATGCCGCACATCGCGACCTGGTGGTGCGGCCAGCGCGCGGCGCGCGACGAGGTGCTGGCGCGGCTCGACGAGGTCGCGATCGAAGGCGCCTACCGGCGCGGCGTGCCCGGGTTCGACAGCAACGGTCCGGTGCTCGCGAGCGAGCTGGATGCCGCCGACCGCCAGCGCCTGGTCGACGCCATCACCGCGCGCGGCATGGACTATGTCGGCCAGGAGGTGGTGCGGCTCTCGACCATGCCGGTGTGGGAGCAGGGCCAGCTCACGCCGCGTCCGTTCGTGCTGCGCGTGTTCGCGGCCGCCACGCCCGACGGCTGGGCCATCATGCCCGGCGGCTTCTGCCGCATCGCCGAGCAGCCGGACGCGCGCGCTGTGTCGATGGGCGACGGCGCGCGCGCCGCCGACGTCTGGGTGGTCTCCGACAAGCAGGTCCCGACCGCGACGCTGCTGCCGGCGACCGACAAGGTGCGCATCCGCCGCATCGCCGGCGTGCTGCCGAGCCGTGCCGCCGACAATCTGTTCTGGCTCGGCCGCTACCTCGAACGCGCCGAGGCGACGCTGCGGCTGGTGCGCGCTTTGGGCTCGCCGAGCGGACCCAACAAGGGCACCGCGGCCTCGCTGCAATCGGCCGAACGCATCCAGCGCCTGCTGGTGGCCTGGGGCGCGATCTCGCAGACGTCGCGGACGGCGCCCGGGCGCATCACGGCCGAAGCGTTGCAGAGCGCGGAGCGTTTCGGCTCGGCACTGTCGCTGGTGCGCGCGGCACAACGCACGGCGACCTCCTTGCGCGAGCGCCTGTCGCCCGATGCCTGGCAGGTCATCACCGAGATGGCCGAGCGTCTTGCCTACGAGGTCGAGGACGAGGACAGTGTGCTCAGCGCAGCCGAGCTGACCTTGCAGGAGCTTGCGAGCTTTGCGGGCCTCGCGCAGGAGAACATGAATCGCGCCGCCGGCTGGCGTTTCCTCGACATCGGCCGCCGCGCTGAACGCGCCATCAACACCACGCGCTTCACGCGCCAGTTCGCCTATGACGAGGCCGGCGACGAGGATCTCGACATCCTGCTGACGCTGGTCGATTGCCAGATCACCTACCGCTCGCGTTACCTGCTGGCGCCGATCCTGGCGCCGGTGCGCGACCTCGCCGTGCTCGACGGCTACAATCCGCGATCGGTGGCGTTCCAGGTGACGACGCTGAACGAGCACATTGCCGCGCTGCCGAGCCTGAAGGAGCACGGCCTGATCGAGAAGCCGCAGCGGCTCGCGGTGGCGATTCAGGCGATGCTCGCGACCGCGGAGGCCGAGAAGCTCGAGGTCAAGACCCTGTTCGCGCTGGAGCAGGATCTGCTCAGCCTTGCCGACGCGATCGGACAGCACTATTTCCCGCACGGTCCCAATGCCAGCCGGCCGGAAAAGCTGACGGGGCTGGCGTGATCTACGACATTCGTCACGTCACCACCTACGAGTACGAGCATCCCGTCAGCTTCGCCCGCTGCACGCTGCGGCTGGAGCCGAGAAGCGGCGGCGGCCAGGAGCTGATCTCGCACGATCTCGAGATCCATCCGCGCCCGGCCGAGCGCAATGTGCGGCGCGATTTCTTCGGTACGCTCACCGAGAGCGTCGTGATCGAAGCCGCGCATCGCAATTTGCGCATCGACTCGCGCTCGCGGGTTTCGGTGTCTCGCAAACCGCCGGCGCGCGATGCGGTCAGCCCGCCCTGGGAGAGCGTCCGCGACATCGCGTTCGAAGCCACCAGCCTCGGGCCGTCCTCGCCCGTCGGCTACGTCTTTGCGAGCCCCCTGGTGCCGGTGCTGCGCCCGGTCAGCGCCTATGCCGCGGAGAGCTTTGCGCCCGGCGCGGGCATCCTCAAGGGCGCGGTCGATCTGATGCATCGCATCCGCAACCAGTTCCGCTACGACCCCAAGGCCACGGTGATCTCGACACCGCTCGACGAGGTCTTCGACAAGCGTCACGGCGTCTGCCAGGACTTTGCCCATGTGATGATTGCAGGGCTGCGCGGGCTCGGCCTGCCGGCGGCCTATGTCAGCGGATATCTGCGCACCATTCCGCCGCCGGGCCGGCCGCGTTTGCAGGGCGCCGATGCCACCCATGCCTGGGTGTCGTTGTGGTGCGGGCCGGAGTTCGGCTGGATCGATCTCGATCCGACCAACGATGTCCTCATCGGCAACGATCACATCGTGCTTGCGGTCGGCCGGGATTTTTCCGACGTCTCGCCGGTTGACGGCGTCATCGTCGGCTCGCAGAAACAGAAGCTCGGCGTCGCCGTCGACGTGCTGCAGGTGGAGTAGGGCGTGTACTCATAAGCGTCGGCCTACCAACGCAAAGCGGAAGCCTGCCATCTAGAATGTGATCGGCAGCTTGTTGACCCGAAGCAGACGTCGTCGTCTTAGCCATCGATGTGGCCGAGCCTCAAGCGCCGCCCGCTTGCTATTTGGAGAGAAACCAGATGGCTGGTGCGGAAATCAAGCCGAGGACCACCAGCATCAGCATGAGGCGGCCGAACTTACCCCAAATGCCAAGTTCAGAGAACTCGCGGTTCGGCATTTTGTCCAGCCAACGGCGGAAGCGAGTCAAGTGCGGTCCCAGTCCGCTTAGATCCATCCATTCCAGCATTCAAACTCTCGCTATCCGAGATATTGGCAGACGCGCGTTAACCCGAGCTTGAATCCACGTTTAGAATTGAGGCCGGTGTCTCCACCCTTTGCGAAATGCCTGCCGAGACCGAGCAAGTCCGATTGGCGGTGCAGACCGGAAGTGTTCGGGACTTAGCGAAAACGGCGCTTGTGACCCAACCCGGACATCCGGGGACTGCGCAACCTCTACCGAGGAGGCTCACGATCAACGAAATATGCCCCCCGGATACGCCTTTGGACTCATCTCGGGCTGACGGTTATTTCACCGGCTCAACCCATTCAAAATTCCGAGTTGCGTGCGCATATTGTAGCGGTAGCGCACCGCGAGGTGACTTAATGAAACGCCGCGATTTTGTCACTCTTCTCGGCGCTGCCGTAGTAGCCTTGCCCCTTGCAGTCCACGCGCAGCAACCAGCGGTGCCGCGGGTCGGCTACGTCTGGAGCGGCGTTCGCGGGACGGACGTGTACTACCAGACCGGATTCCGTCAAGGACTAGCAGACCTTGGATATGTAGTGGGGCGCAACCTGCTGCTCGAAGAACGCTACGCCGACGGAAAGCCGGAGCGCGTTCCTGCGCTGATCGCTGAACTCCTCACGCTCAACGTCGATGTTCTCGTGACCCCAGGCACACCCACTTCGCAGGCTGCGCAACGTGCAACATCCACCGTGCCGATCGTCTGCATGAGCGGAGATCCAGTCAGAGCCGGTCTTGTGGCAAGCCTTGCCCAGCCAGGCGGCAACATCACTGGGCTGTCGCAGCTCTCCGGCGATTACGGCGTCAAGTGGCTGGAGCTGCTGAAGGAGGCGGCACCGAAAATGCGTCGTGTCGCCGTGTTGTGGAATCCTGACAATCCGACGACCGCCAACCAAGTCGAACTCATGCAAAACGCGGCACCCGGGCTCGGTCTCGAGTTGACAGCCCTCTCGGTGCGGCTCGCGGAAATCGAGAACAGCTTCGCCGCGCTGGGAGAGAGCGGCCTCGATGGCGTCGTCGTCACCGACGATCCATCGCTGATACCCCTCGTTCCCCGGCTGATCGCGCTCACCGCAGAACGGCGCTTACCGGCGATCTATCCATTCCGCGATTCGGCTCAGAGAGGAGGACTGATGTCGTACTCGGCCAATCTTTTCAAACTATGGCAACGCGCCGCGGGTTATGTTGATCGCATTCTCAAAGGGGCGCGTCCGGCGGAGCTACCGGTCCAGCAGACGACGGAGGTGACCCTGAATATCAACCTCAAGACCGCTAAGGCGCTCGATCTCGACATTTCAATGACGTTGCTCGCCCGCGCCGACGAGGTGATCGAATAGATGATTGCGGCGGTGCATGAGTCCGTTCCTGGCCCATCTCCGACCTAGGGTGAGGGATGCCAACGAGCCACTATTAGAGGTGGAGCGGAATCTACAAGAGGTGCAGCGCGGGTTTATGAGTGCACTCCCTGGTAATGGTCGGCGCTTCCCTGAGTTCAGCGCACCATGGTCTCGCGATTCCACGCCTTGTAGTCGGGCGAACCTTGGGTGCGGATGGGACCGTCATAGCCGTACTCCACCATGTGCACGGTCACATAGTCCTCCCCAAGAAATGCGACGCCGTAGGATTGCGGCAGGTCGCAGGCGCTCAGCAGGCTCGTCTCGGAGAATAGCGGAAAGCTCGCATGGTTGGTGCCGCGCAGCGACGAGACGGGGACGCCGGCAATCGAGCCTGCAAGAGGCAAGTGACAATGGCCGAAGAAGACGTGGCGGATATTCGCCCGATGGCGACTGATGAGACGCCGGAACGCTGCATCGTCCAGCAGGCCGATCTGGTCGAACGGGACGAGATGCACCGGCATGGGGTTGTGGTGCATGAAGAGCAGGAATGGCCCGTCATGCTCGGCAAGCCGTGCCTCGAGCCAACCAAGACGATCTTCGCAATAGCGGCCGGCGTGGGTTTCCGGGTGGGCGGTGTCGAGGAACAGGCAGCGGCCGGCGGCGGTATCGTGGATGCCCTGGACGAAGCCGTTGTCGTCGGCGAGGTCGGGGAAGATGCTCAGGAAGGCGGCGCGCCGGTCGTGGTTGCCGATGCATAGCCGCACCGGCAGCGGATATTCGTCGAGGCGCTGCTTGAGCCATTGATAATCGGCGAGATCGCCCCAATCCGAGAGGTCGCCGGTGATCACCATCAGTTCGGCGTCATGATGATCCTTCAGCGCGTGCGCCAGCGCCAGCTCGAAATTGACCCGCGGATCGCGGCCGCCGATGGTCGAGCCGGGTGCGGTCAGGTGAATGTCGCTCAGATGAAGCAGTTTCATCGCCATCTCCAGTCATTGGTGCGGCACGGGGCGCCGATGGCGTCCCGTGCCGGCGGATGTCAGGATCTTCAGCGCGCCGCGCCGGTGGTCTTCGGCAGCAGCTTCTGCACGTCCGCGGTCATGTCGGCGAGGACGGCCTCGGGCTCCTTGGCGCGGGCGCCCGAGATGATCGAGTTGAGATGATCCTTGATCACGTCGGTGATCTTCAGGCCGTTGTCGCCGGGGAAGGCGTACCACTTGGTGAGCAGCGCGAGCTGGCTGACCGCGGTGTAGTTATTGGGGTTCTTGACGTAGAAGTCCTTCAGATAGACTTCGTTGGCGACCTTGTTCGGCGGCATGTAACCGGTGGTCTCCGCCATGATCGCGGCGCCCTTGGGGCCGGTCCAGAACTTCACCGCCTCCCAGGCCGCGTCGCGCTTGGCCTTGTCCTTGGCGAGGATCAGCACGACATTGCCGCCGGCCGGCAGCCGGCCGTTCGGAGAGACGACGTCCGGGAACGGGATCGTCTTCAGCGCGAACTTGCCGCCGGTCATCTGCGTGACCTTGTTGAGGTCCGAGGTCGAGGTGATGTGGAAGCCGGTCTTGCCGGCCGCGAACGTCGCGCGCATCGACGGCTGGTCGAGATTGGGCATGCCGGCCTCGTTGACGAGCCGCGCAATCGTGTTGATGGCGAACTTGCCTTCCGCCCCGTCGAACGCGACCTTGGTCTCGTCGGCGTTGAGCATGGTGCCGCCGCGCGCGAACACCGGCGCCTGCCACAGCCAGTTGCCGGTGATGTCCCAGGCATAGGTGACGCCGTTGGTGTCGTTGCCGAGCGCCTTGACCTTCTTGGCAAGCGCGATGAGCTCGTCCCAGGTCTTCGGCAGGTTGTTCACGTCGCCGCCGGCCTGCTTCACGAGGTCGAGATTGACGTAGACGATGGGCAGGGAGATCGCAAAGGGAAGGGCATAGACTTTGCCGCCGGCGGTGCCGATGTCGTACATCGCCTGGTGGAAGCCCTGCTTGTCGAAATCCTTTTCGGCCGCGATATAGCCGTCGAGCGGGGCCGGGATGTTCTTGTCGACCAGGACACGGATGCGGTTCAGTCCCTGGAAGGACACGTCCGGCATCTGGTTGGTGACGGCTTCGCGCAGCACCTTCTGGGTGGCGTCCTCGTAGGACTCGTAAGGCGCCCGCATGGTGACCTTGATCTCCGGGTGCACCTTGGCGAACTCCTCGGCGATGCGCTTGTGGGTCTCTGTGAACAGCTCCGGATAGGGATACTGCATCACGATCTCGGTCTGGGTCTGCGCGAGGGCAGAGCCGGCCGCAAGCGACAGAGCCGCCGCGGCGATGATGGACTTCAGCATGGATAGACTCCTGTTTGAGGTGACGCGGTTACTTGATGCCGGTGAGGGTGATGCCCTCGATGAAACGGCGCTGGGCGAAGAGAAAGGCGATGACGAGCGGCGCGATGATCACCATCGCCGCGGCCATCAGCGGGCCGTAGCTGGTGCCGGCCTCATTGTTGCGGAAATGCGCGACCGCAAGCGGCGGCGTACGCAGCTGCTCGCTGTTGAGCACGATCAGCGGCCAGAAGTAGTCGTTCCAATGCGCGACCACGGAGAAGATGCCGAAGGCGGTCACGGCCGGAATCGCGGCCGGCAGCATCACCCGCCAGACGATACCGAACTCGGAGATGCCGTCCATGCGCGCGGCATCGACGAGATCGTCGGGCACCGTCTTGAAGAACTGGCGCATCAGGAAGATGCCGAACACCGAGATCGTGAAGGGCAGGACGAGCGCGGCATAGCTGTCGAGCAGGCCGGCCTTGTGCAGCATCAGGAAGACGGGAATCGCGGTCGCCTGCGGGGGGATCAGGATTCCGAACAGCACGAGCGCGAACAGCGCCTCGCGGCCGCGGAAGCGAAGTTTCGCGAGCGCGTAGGCCGCCGGCAGCGCCACCATGACCTGCAGCACGAAGATCGAGACCGTGACGATGACGCCGTTGAGCAGGAAGCGCAGCAGATTGGCCTTGGCGAAGGCTTCGTGCAGGTTCTCCGCCAGCGCGAAATGGTGCGGGATCAGGTGCAGCTCGCTGGAAAAGATCTCGGTCTGCGGCTTGGATGCGGTCGAGATCATCCAGATGAAGGGTGCCAGCATGAGCGCGGCGCCCGCGATCAGGAGCACGTGGCGGAGGATCGCCCGGAACGGGATGGGATGCGCGTAGCTCATGTATAGTGCACGCCGCGATCGGCGAGCCTCGATTTGATCAGGGTGAGCAGGAGAACGAAGACCAGGAAGACGACGGTGATCGCCGCGGCATAGCCTGAACGGAAGAACTCGAAGCCTTCCGTGTACATGGTGTGGATCAGCACCTCGGTGGATTTCGACGGGCCGCCCTTGGTCAATACGTGCACGGTGTCGAACACCTGGAAGGACCGGATGCCGGAGATCACGACGACGAAAGTCGTGACCGGCCCCAGCATCGGCCAGGTCACGAGGCGGAAGCGGGCCCAGCCGCTCGACGCGCCGTCGATTTCGGCTGCCTCGTAGAGCTGCTTGGGAATGGAGACGAGGCCGGCGAGAAACAGCACCATGTTGAAGCCGACCGCCTGCCAGATGCCGATCGCGCACAGGGCATAGAGGGCGGTGCTGCGGTCCTGCAGCCAGGAAAAGGCCGGCAGCCCGGCGCCGCGCAACATCCCGTTCACCAGGCCGAATTGCGGGTGCAGCATGAACTCCCACACCACCGCCATGGCGATCAGGGTCGCCATGACGGGCAGGAAATAGATCGTCCGGTAGAGGCTGCGCAGGCTGGTGCCGCTCTGGATCAGAAGCGCGATGGCAAGGCCTGCGATCACGGCGCCGGGCACCACGATTACGACGTAAGCCAGCGTGTTGCGCAGCGCGGTCCAGAACACCTTGTCGGCGAACAGGTCCTGGTAGTTGGCGAGGCCGATCCAGGAGAAATGCGGCGCGCCGAGCTGATAGTCGGTGAAGGAGAGGGCGATCACGCCGGCGAGCGGACCAAGCAGCATGATCAGCATCAGCGCCGCGGCCGGCGTCACCAGGGCGTAAGCGGAGTATGTCCGCCGGCTGCCATGGGCCGGCAGCGTGCGCCGTGTCGCGCCTGCGGGAGCGATGGCCGCGCCAATGGTCATGGAGCCGTCAGACATGGGCGGGCTCACGGACGCGCTCGGGCTGCTCCAGTCTGATCTCGATCCGTTTCCCGGCCGGATCGAAAATCCGCACCGCGTCGGGGGCGAAACCGAAGGTGACGGAGCTCGCCATCGCAGGCAAATGCCTGACGTCCGCGAGCCGCGCGATCAGGCGCAGTCCGGCGCCTTCGATCGCAAGGTGCACGAAAGCTTCCGCACCGAGATTCTCCAGATGGACCACGGTTCCGGAGAAAGGACCCGCGCCGACGTCGATCCGCTCCGGGCGGACGCCGACGCGGCATTCGCCGGCCGCCGCATTGCACGAGAGCTTCAGGGTAGTCCCGAGCACGTCGATGCCGCCGTCCTTGCGGATCCGGCCGGGGAGGACGTTGATCTTGGGGCTGCCGATGAATTCGGCGACACGGATGTCGTCGGGGTCGTTGTAGATCTCTGCAGGCGTCCCGGCCTGAATCAATTCACCGCCCATCATGACGGCGATCCGGCTCGACATCGTCATCGCCTCGGCCTGGTCGTGCGTGACGTAGACGAACGTCGCCTTGAGACGGCGATGCAGCTCGGCGAGTTCTGCGCGCATATGGACACGCAGCTTTGCGTCGAGATTGGAGAGCGGCTCATCGAACAGGAAAGCCAGCGGCTCGCGCACCATGGCGCGTCCGACCGCGACGCGCTGCCGCTGTCCGCCGGACAATTGCCCGGGCTTGCGCCGCAGCAATGGCGCGATGTCGAGCTGCTCGGCGATCCCTTCGACGTCGGCCCGGATGTGCCGTTCCTTGGCGCGCCGGCCGGGCAGCAGCGTGCCGAGCAGCGGCAGCCGTTCGATCGCCGAGAGGCGCCGCATCCGCAACGGCACTGCAATGTTGTCGAAGGTACTCAGATGCGGGTAGAGCGCGTAGGATTGGAAGACCATCGCGAGGTTGCGCGCGCTCGGGCGAATGGCGTCCACGGGGCGGCCGTCGATGTGGACCTGGCCGGAATTCTGCGGCTCGAGGCCGGCAATGATGCGGAGCAGGGTCGACTTGCCGCAGCCGGAAGGACCGACCAGCGAGATGAACTCGCCGTCCTCAATTCGGAAATCAATGCCCTTCAGGACGTCGGTGCCGTCAAAGGACTTGCGGATTGCGGAAAGTTCGATCTGCGCCATGCGCGCTTGGTCCCCTGCTGGCCTTGTTGCGGCGCATGAGGAGTAGGGAGCGCATCTGACATTCACATAACGGTCAATGGCGGTCCCTATGGTCATCCCAGGTTTTGCTTTTGCCGGGTCCAGAAGACGGGGAGTATCGATTTTGGGGGTGTTGTGGTGGCGTTGACGTCGTCGCGCGTCCGGGCCGTCAATGCGGTGTTCGAGACCGGCAGCTTTGCGGCCGGAGCGAGGCGGCTGGGGGTGTCGCAGCCGGCCGTTGCCCAGCTTGTCCGCGATCTGGAGGCCGAGTTCGCGGTTGCGCTGTTCGACCGGCACGGCCAGACTCTGATCGCGACGCCGCTGTGCCGCCGGCTCTACGCAGCGACGAGCCGCATGCAGGCGATCGAGGCGGACGCACTGGCCATCCTGCAGCAGCGCGATGAGCTCACGGGAGGTGAGCTCCGCATCGGGCTCGGCAACGCCATGCCGGGCATGGCGCTGATCGCGGCGTTCCGTAATCTGTATCCGAAGATCCAGATCAACATCGAGATCGGCAGCTGGTCGGCGATCATGGCCGCCGTGGTCGATCAGCGCGTCGACGTTGCCGTCTTGCCCGAGGTGCCGCAGGACAACCGCTTCCGGCGCGAGCCCTGCGTGCAGCAGCGCGTCGTGGCGATCTGTCATCCCGTTCACGAGCTCAGTCGTGAATCGCGCGTGTCCATCGCCGGCCTCGTGCAATATCCGCTGGTCTTTCGGACCCGGGATTCCGCGACCCAGCGCGCCGTGGACAGGGCTCTCCGCGCCGTCAACCTGCGCGCCACTCCCGCGATCATCGTCAATACACGCGAGGGGATGCTGGAGGCGGTCGCCAACCGGCTTGGTGTCGGCTTTGTCTGGGAGCACGGCTCGAGCCGCATCGACCGGATCGCGAAGGTGGCGATCACGGAGATCGAGGCGGAGTCACCCGAATACATCTTCTCGCTGGCCGGCAAACGCGGCAAGCTGGTCGAGCTGTTCTATCTGGCCAGAAGTCTTTCGCGCTCGGCCGAAGGTGCCGCCATGCTGGCCGCGCCCTGATGCGGCAATCGGGCCTGGAGTCGACCCCGGCCCTCCGGCGCCTTGGTTGTGGTGTACTGTGGCGTCAACCATGATGTTGCGCGGCGGGACGGCAAGATATTTACGTATTTTTGCTCCGGAGTTTGGTGACCCGGCCCAAGATGGGCTATGCTTCCCGCTACGTCGAGGACAAGAATGAGACGTCGGGAGATGGCATGGGACACCAGCGGCGGACGGGGCTGCATCCATGATGACGCTACCGAGACTGGCGGCCGAAACCCTCGAGAAGATGCTGGGCTCGTTCATGCGTCGCCGGTACGACGAGACCTCTGCCAGGGTTCTGGAGGGATCGACGCGCACCGCGATGGAATGCATCGGCAACAGCGACGCGCTCTATCACAACATCGAGCATACGATGCTTGTGACGCTCGCTGCCCAGGCGATTCTCACCGGACGCAATCTCCACGCGCATCTTGAGGCGGAAGATTACCTCCACATCCTGATCGCCTGCCTCGCGCATGACATCGGCTATGTCCGCGGCCTGTTTCCGGAGGATGACGAAGACGGTTTCATCGTCGACGAGGCCGGGACCAAGGTGTCGCTGCCGCGCGGCGCGTCGGATGCCAGTCTGATGATGTATCACGTCGATCGCTCGAAGCTCTTCGTGCGGCGGCGGTTGCCGCCCATCCGCGGCCTCGACTCTGAGCGCATCGCCCGCGCCATCGAAGGCACGCGCTTCCCGGCCCGCGAGGGCCAGGAATACGACGAGGAAGCCTCGATCCTGCGCGCAGCCGACTTCATCGGCCAGCTCGGCGATCCCAACTATCTGCGCAAGGCCAACGCGCTCTATTACGAGTTCGAGGAGGTCGGCATCAACCGTCAGCTCGGCTACGACTCGCCCGCCGACATCGTCAACCGCTACCCGCAATTCTATTGGAACAGCGTCGCACCGCACATCCAGACCGAGATCGGCTATCTCAACAAGACCGAGATCGGCCGGCAATGGATCGCCAACCTCTACAGCAACGTGTTCCGTGCCGAACGCGACATCTCGCTGTCCGGTCCGCAGAGATAGGCCGGGTTCCTGCAGCCCGGATGAGCGCCGCGATATCCGGGGGGAGATGACGCCTGATCCCGGATCTCGCTGCGCTCATCCGGGCTACGATCGCGATCAACCGCTGAGCAAATCATGCAACAGAAAACCATTGCCACGGATGTTCTCGACATCGCCTATCGCGAATACGGCGCGCCGGACGGCTGGCCCTGCATCCTCGGGCACGGCTTTCCCTATGACGTGAACGCCTACGCGGTCGCCGCGCCGATCATCGCCGAGGCAGGCGCACGGGTGCTGGTGCCCTGGCTGCGCGGCTATGGCCCGACGCGCTTTCGTTCCGCCGAGACGCTGCGGTCCGGCGAGCAGGCCGCGCTTGGCGCCGATCTTCTAGCGTTCATGGATGCGCTCGGCATCGAGCGCGCCGTCGTCGGTGGCTATGACTGGGGCGGACGTGCGGCTTGCGTGGTCTCGGCGCTCCATCCGGAACGCGTGATCGGGCTCGTCTCCGGCAATTCCTACAACATCCAGAACATCGCCCGCGCCATGGAACCGGCCTCGCCGCCGGAGGAGGCGGCACTCTGGTATCAATATCTCTTCCACAACGAGCGCGGCCGCCGCGCGCTGGAGCGCAACCGCCGCGGCTTTGCCCGTCAGCTCTGGGCGATGTGGTCGCCCAAATGGTCGTTCGACGACGCGACGTTCGAAGCAAGCGCTGTGTCCTTCGATAATTCCGATTTCGTCGATGTCGTGATTCACTCCTATCGCCACCGCTACGCGCTGGTGGCGGGCGACCCCGCCTATGCCGCGATCGAGGCGAAGCTCGCCGCCCAGCCGCCGATCCGCGTTCCGACGATTGCGATCGATGGCGACAGCGACGGCGTCAATCCCGGCACGGCCCACCACGCGCGCAAGTTCGAGGGGTTTTTCGAGCGGCGCGTCTTCAAGGATGCCGGCCACAACCTGCCGCAGGAGCGGCCCGCCGAATGGGCCCAGGCCGTGCTCGACGTTCGCAACGCTGCCGAGCGCGCCTGATCATTGCAGGACATGGCAGACGTATTCGCTGCATTCGATCTTGATTTGCGTCAATGTTGCTGCCGATGAGGAGTGTTCTGCTGGCTGTCGTCCCGGTCCGGTTCATGCTATCTTGAATTGTGCCTCCGGGCTTTGCACAGGAGTGGCGGCCATGACGAGTGCTTCGGATACGTCTCACCAGGCGAGCCTCGGTTCGGGCATCGCCGCGCTGCATGCCAAATGGGGCTGGATCGTCGCGCTCGGCGTCGTCTATGTGATCGCCGGCTTCGTCGCTCTCGGCAGCGTCGTGATGGCGACGGTGGCGAGCGTGATCGTGGTTGGCGCGATGATGATCGTGGCTGGTGTCGCCGAGGTGATCGGCGCATTCCAGGTGAAGAGCTGGGGAAAATTCCTGATCTGGGCGCTGCTCGGCGTGCTCTATATCGTCGCCGGCTTCCTGACCTTCGCGAATCCGCTGCTCGCGGCAGTCCTGCTGACGCTGTTTTTGGGGGCATCGCTGATCGCCTCGGGCGCCGTCAGGCTCTTTCTCGCCTTCAGCATGAAACGCGAGAGCCCGTGGGTGTGGGTTGCGCTATCCGGCGCGATCACGTTGCTGCTCGGCCTGCTCATCGTGGCGCGCTGGCCCGTGAACAGCGTCTACATCCTCGGCCTGTTTCTCGGTATCGACCTGATCATGGCCGGTGCCGGCTGGATCAGCCTCGGCTTTGGCTTGAAGCGGCGAGGCTGAGCGCAGATCCCTCTTCGTCTCTCCCGTCGGGACAGGTGAAGCGAGGGCTTCATGCGCCAGGCCGACGCGGGCCATCAGCAACTCGACGCAAGACCATCTTGCGTAACTCCGCTGATCTGACGCGCTGACAATAAAGCAGCACGCCGCGCAAGCGTTGACCGCTTCGCGCGGGCGATCATCACCGGGGAGAAACCATGAGAGCCGCTTTGGCCCTGGCCGCAGCGCTGGCTGCCGGCTGCCTGTCCACGTCCGTTTCCGCGCAAAAATCCTACGGTCCCGGCGTCAGCGACACCGAGATCAAGATCGGCAACACCATGCCCTATAGCGGCCCGGCCTCGCCGCTCAGCATCACGGGCAGGGTGATCTCGGCCTATTTCGACGAGATCAACGAGAAGGGCGGAGTTGGCGGCCGCAAGCTCAATCTGATCTCGCTGGACGATGCCTTCTCCCCGCCCAAGACCATGGAAGCGGCGCGGCGCCTCGTCGAGGGCGACGGCGTCGCCTTCATCTTCGCGACCATGGGCACCGCGCCGAGCTCGGCCATCGCGAAGTATCTCAACAGCAACAAGGTGCCGCAGCTCTTCTTGATCAGTTCGGCCTCGAAGTGGAACGATCCCGCCAACATGCCCTGGTCGATGGCGCTGCCCTGGGCGCCGAACTACACCAGCGAGGCCGCGATCGACGTCGCCTATGCACGCGCCAAGAACCCGAATGCGCGCTTCGCGGTGCTCTATCAGAACGACGATGCCGGCAAGGAATATCTGCGCGGCGTCAAGGAGGCGCTCGGCGCCGACGCCGACAAGGCGATCGCGATGGCCTCGAGCTTCGAGGTCGCCGACCCAACCGTCGATTCCCAGGTGCTGACGCTGGCCAATACCAAGGCCGACGTCTTCCTGATCTATTCGGTGACGCCGCGCGCCTGCGCGCAGGCGATCCGGAAAGCCCATGAGGTCGGCTGGAGGCCGACGCGCTTCCTCGCGAGCGGCTGTGCCAACAAGGCGACCGTGATGGTGCCGGCCGGCCTCGACGCGGGCAAGGGCGTGCTGTCGCTCGGCTCGCTCAAGCCGTTCGTCGCCGAGCCCAAGGACGATCCGGCGATGACGGCCTATATCGATTTCATGAAGCGCCGCCTGCCCAATGCCGACGTCAACAACGTCGCCGGCCTCTATGGCTATACCGTCGCCGAGGCGCTGGTGGTCCTGCTGAGGCAGTGCAAGGACAATCTGACGCGCGAGAACATCATGGCGCAGGCGGCCAACCTGAAGAACGTTCCGCTGTCGCTCTTGATGCCCGGCATCACCCTCAACACCACGCCGCAGGATTTCCGCCCGATCAAGGACGGCTACATGCTCCAGTTCGACGGCAACGACTGGGTCGTGGCGAGCGAGCTCCTGCGCGGCACGTGAAGGGTAGGCCGCAGAGACGGTGCACCCTCTCCCCTTGTGGGAGAGGGTGGATGCGCGAAGCGCAGCCGGGTGAGGGGTATGGCTCCGCGAGTCGTCTCTACATTTGAACTCGCGGAAACAACCCCTCATCCGGCGCTTCGCGCCACCTTCTCCCACAAGGGGAGAAGGGAACAGGAGACCACCATGGACTTTCAACACTCTCCCCGTTCGCTCGAGCTGCAGGACCGCGTCCGCCAGTTCATGCGGACGCATGTCGAGCCGGTCGAGGAGCTCTATTACGAGCAGGTCAAGCCGGAAGCATCGCGCTACAAGACGCCGGCTGTCTTGCAGGACCTGAAGCGGCTGGCACGCGAGCAGGGGCTCTGGAACCTGTTCCTGTCCGGCGAGCATGGCCCGGGCCTGACCAATCTCGAATATGCGCCCGTGAAGGAGATCATGGGCCGCATCCTCTGGGCGCCCGAGGTGTTCAACTGCTCGGCGCCCGACGTCGGCAACATGGAGGTGCTCGCCAATTACGGCACGAAGGCGCAGCAGGAACGCTGGCTGAAGCCGCTGCTGGAGGGACGCATCCGCTCTGGCTTCTCCATGACGGAGCCGCAGGTTGCCTCCAGCGACGCCACCAACATCCAGTGCGAGATCCGCCGCGACGGCGGCGACTACGTCGTCAACGGCCGCAAATGGTTCACGTCAGGCGCGATGAACGAGGATTGCGAGATCCTGATCGTGATGGGCAAGACCGCGCCGGATCATCCCGACCGCCATCGCCAGCAATCCATGATCCTGGTGCCGAAGAATACGCCCGGCGTGCGCATCGTCCGCGACATGCTCACTTACGGCTATGACGACGCCCCGGTCGGCCACCCCGAGATCGTCTACGAGAATGTCCGCGTGCCCGCGGAGAACATTTTGCTCGGCGAAGGCCGCGGCTTCGAGATCGCGCAAGGCCGGCTCGGCCCCGGCCGCATCCACCATTGCATGCGGCTGATCGGCTGCGCCCAACGCGCGCTGGAATTGATGTGCCAGCGCGCGGTCTCGCGCACGGCTTTCGGCAAGCCGCTCGCCGAGCAGGGCTCGGTGCGCGAGGACATCGCGCACTCCTTCTGCGAGATCGCGCAGGCGCGCCTCTTGACGCTGCAGGCCGCCGACAAGATGGACCGTGAAGGCAACAAGGCCGCGCGCGACCTGATCGCGGCGGCCAAGATCGTGGTGCCCAGCATGGCCGCCCGCGTCATCGACCGCGCCATCCAGATCCACGGCGCCGCCGGCGTCTCCCAGGACACCTTCCTCGCGCGCGCCTATGTCTACGCCCGCTTCATCCGCATCGGCGACGGGCCGGACCAGGTGCATCTCGCCGCTGTGGGCAAGGAGCTGATCCGGCGTGGCGGGGTGATGGGGTAGGGCTGCGACTTTCCTGCGGCAGGCAGTCGCAAGACCCGCTCATGATTATATTGCGATCGTAGCGCAAGCGAGCAATTGCTGTGCTTCGCCTTTTGACCCTGCCGCAGACGTCACACCGTCAAACAACGTTCATGACAGACTGCGCAGCTCTTCCACGCCGATTGGCGGCTTTACGCGCCATCCGACAATGAAAGCGCGCCTTGCGAGCCCGTTCCGAACGCGAGCGATCTGCGTTCGCTCTCGATCGAGCCGAAGCCGCAGCAGGGGATCGCGAGTTCCCGAGACGGCGAGGCTCTTGTTGATGACCCAGCCGTATGGTTCGACGCCGGCGCGTCGCAAATCATCCTGAAGGGAGGCGGCCTCGGAAACCGGCGTCGTCTCCGGCAGCGCCACGAGGATGATCTTTGTGTGGTTGGGATCCTGCAGCCTCATCAACGGGGTAACGATACGTCCTGCACCGGTCGGTGCAACCTGGCTCGTCATCTGGCGGTGATAGGCGCCGGTCGCGTCCAGCAGTAGGAGCGTGTGGCCTGTCGGCGCCGTATCGAGCACGACGAAAGCGCTCCGGGCCTCCGCAACAATGTGTGAGAAGGCGTGGAACACGGCGACCTCTTCGGTACATGGCGAAGCGAGGTCTTCGAGCAGCAGAGCCTTGGCCTGCTCGTCCAGGTCCCGGCCCCGGCTCGCCATTATCTTTGCGACATACCGCTCCGTTTCAACCCGGGGGTCGATCCGGTCGACCGTCAGACCGGGCATGACGCCATCGACGACGAAGCTGACGTGAGCTGCGGGATCGGTCGTGCTGAGATGAACGGCATGACCGCGCTTGGCCAATCCCGCGGCGATGGCCGCGGCGATCGTCGTCTTTCCGACGCCCCCCTTACCCATGACCATGATGAGGCCATGCTTGCCCTGCGCGATATCATCGACCAACCGATTCAGGCCCGGCAGGTCGACCGGTTCAGTGCCGGGCTCGGTGGATACAAGCGGTGGCTGATGGGTCGGCGACAAAAGTGCCCGCAGAGCCACCAGGCCGACGATGTCGAACCCAAGCAGAGGAATTTCGTCGCGCTGCAGTTTCGTGAGCGATGCAGGCATTGCGGCCAGTGCCTCGTCCTGATCCCGCTCGAGGGCAACTGCGACGACATCGGTCGGGTCCGTGGCGTGGAAGCGCCCATTCACCACGAGAAGCTGGTTCGAGAGATTGAGCGCGTCAAGTTCGGCCGCCGTTCTGGCCGCCTCGCGGATCGCACCCCGGTCGGCGCGGGTGACCAGAATGATGGTGGTCTGCTTGGAATTGCCCAAGGCTTGGAGCGCCTTGCGAAAGCGATCCTCCTGCATCTTCAGACCTGAATGCGGCCCGAGGCAGGATGCTCCCCGATCGTTGTCCTTGAGAAAGCCGGTCCATGCCTTTGGCAGGCTCAGGAGCCGCAACGTGTGACCGGTCGGGGCGGTGTCGAATATGATGTGATCGAACCCCGCGATATCGCCGTCCAGCAGTCCCACGAACTCGTCAAAGGCAGCTATTTCGGTGGTGCAGGCGCCGGAGAGCTGCTCGCGCACGGTCGATCGCTCGTCAGGGGGAACCTCCGCTCCGAGTTGCTCGAGCACTTTAATGCGATAGTTCTCGGCCGCAGCCTCGGGATCGATATTCATCGCCGAAAGTCCGGTCGCGTTTGGCACCGGGGTGGGGCGATCGGTCAAAGTGACCTCGAGCATCTCGTCGAGATTCGACGCAGGGTCGGTGCTGACGATGAGGACGCGCAGTCCGCGGTCGGCCAGGCTAACGGCCGTGGCGCACGCAAGAGAGGTCTTGCCCACTCCCCCCTTGCCGGTAAAGAACAGATATGGTGTTGGGGCGGTCAGCGCGCGAAAGTGGGGCAATATAGGCAGTCCTCAGGCCGCAGAGGTCACGCGACATGATCCGATCGGTCCGGATGCCGCGTGAGCACTGCTCAATTCATCGATTCAAGCGCAAGCGCAATCCCCTGACCGCCGCCGATGCAGAGAGTGACGATACCCTTTTGGATACCGTCGCGCTTCATCGAATGCAGCAATCGAGTGGTCAGCACCGCGCCGCTGGCTCCGATCGGGTGACCATGTGCGATCGCACCGCCTTCCACATTGACGATGCTTGCATCGAGACCCAGGTCCTTCGCAACCGCAATTGCGATCGCCGCGAAGGCTTCGTTGATCTCGATGCGCTGGACATCCGATACCTTCCAGCCGGCCCGTTCGAGCGCCTGCTTCACTGCCGGCACCGGCCCCAAGCCGAACATGCCTGGTTCGACAGCGCCTATCCCGTAGGCGACCAGACGCGCCATCGGCAGCAAACCCTTCTTGTCGGCCCAGGCGCGATCGGCGACGATCATCGCCGACGCGCCGGTATTGAGCCCGGGCGCGTTACCGGCGGTAATGGTGCCGTCTTTACGGAAGGCTGGCTTCAGCTTGCCGAGGCTTTCCATCGTCGTATCGGGCCGGTTGTGCTCATCCTTGTCGAAATGTGCTGGACCCTTGCGGGAGGCAATTTCGACCGCAGCGATTTCTGCGGCGAACTTGCCGGCAGCCTGGGCCGCGGAAAATCGCTTTTGCGAGCGTTCGGCCCAACGGTCTTGCTCTTCGCGGGTGATCTGATGCGAGGCTGCGAGATCCTCGGTATGCCATCCGGAATGTTGCCCGGAGAAGGCGTCATTCAGGCCGTCCATCAGCATCGCATCGAAGATCTTCGCATCGCCCATGCGATAGCCCCAGCGCCCGGAACCCATGAGATACGGCGCGCGGTCCATGTTCTCCATGCCCCCGGCAACCGCGCTGTCGACGAACCCGAGCATCACCTCCTGGGCCGCGCTTGCAATCGCCTGAGCACCGGAGCCACAGACCCGGTTGACCGTCAGTGCCGGGACAGCGACGGGAACGCCGCCATTGATGGCCGCTTGCCGGGCTGGATTCATCTTGTTGCCGGCCTGGATCACGTTGCCCATGACGATGGTGCCGACATCGCCGGGCGACAGCTTTGCGCGCTCGAGCGTTGCACGGATCGCCACGGCGCCGAGATCGACAGCCGGCAAATCCTTCAGCGTGCCGCCATACGTGCCGATGGCGGTGCGCACGGGCGAACAGATCACGACTTCCTTGTTGGCCATTGGTCATCTCTCGCTTTCGGCTGCATCGCTCGGCGATGGGGCATCTTGTGGAGTTTATGAACAACTCGGCCGAGGCTCTGTTGAGATGGATCAACGGAGCGGAGGAACCAATCTGAATCAATGGTCCGATCTCGGCCTCAGGCGGGCAAGCGCTTCATCCGGCGACGGGCCGGATCAGGTGCATCTTGCCGCCTGCGCAAGGAGCGGATCAAGCGCGGCGGGGTAGGGCCAGTGGCCTCGGCGGCGCGCCGTCGAGCAGAAGCCCGAGCGGACAGGTCAACCTGGCATGATCTCGTCGAGCGGCCAGATGGGACGGCGGACTCTTCGGTAGGAAAGCTTGGTGTGGTCATTGGTGGCAAGGCCGCCGCTATCGGCCAGGATCACCTCCTTGGCCATGGGTCCGAAGGCAGCTCGGAAGTGGTGCGCAGACTTGACCGCGACGATCCGGAATTGAGCCGGTTCTGCTCCGAGAATTCGGAACATTTCCTGATCGTAGGTCTGCAGCGTGTTGGTCGAAATTGCGATGGAGATGCCGTTGACCTCGAGCAAGGCCGCGGGCCCGAGCGACATGGGCTGACCGGCATTCATCGGCCCCTCGCATACGAAGGCGCCGTCCGACAGGCCGGTCACCCGCCCGGTCAGCTTGAGCGGAGGTCCGTAGCTGGCGGGATGGCGCTTGGCACCGACAACGACATCCAGGCTGGCTCCAAGGCCCGCGGCGTGGCAGCGGGCCGCGGTTTCGGGGTCGCCGAGGACACCGAAGAGCACGCTTCCGACCTCCGCCTGTAGCAGCGCCTCCAATAGACGGACACCATCGCCGTAGGCGCCAGAACCCGGGTTGTCGCTGCAGTCAGCGATCACGAGGGGACGGGTGTCCGCGACATCCGCTGCGGCTGCGACGGCAAGCTTCGTCGCGGTCGGCAAGTCGAGCACCGCTACGGTGGCCTCGGCGCGCCGGTGGTACATCTCGTCGTTGAGCGCGGCCGCGGCCTGCCGCGCGGCCGCCTCGGCGGCGTTGTGGGAGGCATCGTAGGTGACCTGAACGCTGGGGCCGACCTCGGCAATGTCTGCGAGGCTGAAGCCCGCGCAGACATCGACGGACAAGAGGCCGGGCGTTTGCGCCTGCATGTCCGCGGCGCGCGCCAGCAGGTCGCTCATCACGCCGCCCTGGGTCCGGCCGTGATTGCATCCTTCGAGCAGAGGTCCCTGCAGGCGGAAGACTTTCGGGCGGATCGTGCCGTCCATCGCCGACTGCAGCAGTTCAGCGGCGCGGAACGCCGTCTCATACTGGTCGATATGCGGGTAGGTTCGGTAGGGCAGCATGATGTTGGCGAGCCGGCCCATACGTTCGGTGACGTTGGCGTGCAAGTCGAGCGTCACCGCAATCGGGATCGTTTCGCCCAGACGCTTGCGCAATCCTTCGAGCAGCGCACCCTCGGCGTCGTCGTCGGTCTCGGTCACCATCGCGCCGTGCAATGCGAGGATGATGGCGTCGAGCGGGCCCGTTTCGCAGGCCTCGTAGATCAGGCGCTGCAGTTCGGCCCAGCACTCGGCCGTCACCTTCCCGGATGGGGTGGCCGCGGCGGCGACCGGCTGGACCAGGGTCCAGCCGTAACGTTTGGCTGCGGCCAGATGCGCGGCGATCTCCATCCTGGTGTCGGTCAGCGCCGCGGCGATCTCGGCATCCAGGAGAAGCAGCCGCTTGCGATAGTCCTCGATCGTCGTGGGAACGATCGAAAAGGTGTTGGTCTCGTGCGCGATTTGCGCCGAGAGAACGCGTCGCGTCTGGCTCATGGGTTTCCTTCTTGGTCTTGCTTATGCCGTGGCCGGAGATGGCACTCGACGCGCCCATGGTCGTCGCGCAGAGGTTCCGGGCGCTGATGCCGGCAAACGTCCATCATGGCGGGACAGCGAGGATGGAAAGCGCAGCCGCTGGGCGGGTCCATGGGATTCGGATAGGAGATGCCGAGATGCGTGTCCGGGATGCCGAGGCCGGGCTCCGGGGTCAGAACCGATTGCAACAGGGCGGTCGTGTAAGGGTGACGAGCCTCGGCGAAGAGGCGCGTAGTCGAGGACACCTCGACGATGCGGCCGAGATACATGACCGCGACCCGGTTGGCGATATGCTCGACCACTGCAAGGTTGTGGCTGATCAGCAGGTATGTGAGGCCCAGCTCCTTCTGCAGATCGAGCAGCAGGTTGAGGATCTGGGATTGGACCGAGACGTCGAGGGCCGAGGTGGGCTCGTCGCAGATGATCACCTCGGGTTGCATGACAAGGGCGCGCGCAATGGCCACCCGCTGCCGCTGGCCGCCCGACATTTGGCCCGGATAGCTGTCGGCAACGCGACGTGGCAGTCCCACGAGGTCGAGCGTCCTGACGACCGTCCGCTCTCGTTCGGCGGAGGTGCCGATGGCGTGGACGTCCAGCGGCGCGGCGACGATCTGCGACACGGTCTTGCGCGGGTTCAGAGAGGAATAGGGGTCCTGGAACACCGGTTGGATGCGGCGGGCCCGCGCTTTCGGATCGGCTGCGGCGAGCGTCTGGCCGTCGATCAGCACTTCGCCGGACGACGGCGCCAGCAGTCCGAGCAGGATGCGCGACAGTGTCGTTTTCCCGCAGCCGGATTCGCCGACCAGGCCCAGCGCCTCGCCGCGGCGCAGGCTCAGCGACACGTCGTCGACGGCTTTCAGCGTCGCCGTCCCGCGCATCAGTCCGCGGCTGACCCGGAAATTGCGAGTGACACCGCGCAGCTCGAGGATGGGTGACTGTTCGTTCATGCCGGGACCGCTGCGCCGCCATTGGCCAGAACGCAACGCACCGCGTGCTCCGGACCGAGGGGATGGAGCGGCACGGTCCGCCGGCAAGGATCGTGCGCCTGGCTGCAGCGCTCGCGGAAGCCGCATTCCAGCAGGGGGCCGATGAGCGAGGGCACGATGCCCGGTATGCTGCCGAGATGCTTGCCGGGTTGCGTGCGCCCCGGAACCGGAATGCAGCTGAGCAGCCCCTTGGTATAGGGATGCCGGGGCGCGCCGAAGATCTCCTGCGCAGTGCCAGTCTCGACGATCTCGCCGGCATACATCACGGCGACACGATCGGCGACGCGGGCGACGACGCCGAGATCGTGGGTGATCAGGACCAGCGCGAGACCCATCTCGCGCTTCAACTCCAGCAGCAGGTGCAGGATCTGCGCCTGCGTGGTGACGTCGAGCGCTGTGGTCGGTTCGTCGGCGATGATCAGCTCCGGTCCGCACATCAGCGTCATGGCGATCATCACGCGCTGACGAAGGCCGCCGGAAAGCTGGTGGGGGTATTGGGCAAGTCTCCGTTCTGACGCCGTGATGCCAACCCGCTCCAGCAGATGCATGGCGCGCTCGCGCGCCTCTCGGCGGCCGGCGCGGCGATGACACAGCAGCGCCTCCATCAACTGGTCGCCGACGCTGTAGGCCGGGTTCAGCGAGGTCATGGGCTCCTGGAAGATCATCGCCATGCGGTTGCCGCGCAACGCCGCCATGCGTCGGTCCGACATCCGCTCCAGGTTCTGCCCGTCGAAGGTCAGCTGCGCCGCGCTACGTTGGGCCTTGCGCGGCAGGAGGCCCATCACGGCCAACGAGGTCATGGACTTGCCGCAACCGGACTCGCCGACGATGCAAAGCGTTTCGCCGCGCTTGACGTCGAAGGAGATGCCGCGCACGGCGTGCAGCATGCCGTGCTCCAGCGGCAAGTCGACATGCAGATCCTTGACCACGAGGAGCGGCGCGTTGATCGCAGTCCCGGTCGTTGCCATGCTTTCGCTCATGACCGCCCCTCCGGCGCCATGACGTCGCGCAGGCCGTCGCCCAGGAGGTTGATGGCCAGGACCAGCAGGAACAACGCGGCCCCCGGAATGGTGATGAGCCAGGATTTGACGAACATCACCCTGCGTCCCTCTGAAACCATGAGGCCCCAGGATGGAGTCGGAGGCTGCACCCCGAGGCCGAGAAAGGACAGGGCAGCTTCCAGCAGGATGGCGTGCGCCATTTCCAGGGTGGCAACGACGATCAAGGCGCCGAGCACGTTGGGTAATATCTCCGAGCAGATGATGCGCCAGACCGACATGCCCACGGCTTGCGCGGCAATCACATACTCCAGATCGCGCACCTGACGGGTGGCGCTTCGCATGACGACCGCAAAGCGGTCCCAGAGCAGGAGGCCGAGCACCAGCACCACGATGAGCAGGGAGCTGCCCGCAATGGCGACGACCGCCAGTGCGACCAGGATCACCGGCATCGAAAGACGTGTCGTGACGACGAAGTTCACCACGTGGTCGACGCGACCGCCGAAATAGCCGGCCGCGATGCCGATCGCGGTGCCGATGAGGCCGGAAATCACCATCGTCACCAGGCCGATGATCAGCGATACGCGCGAGCCGTAGATCATGCGGCTGAGATAGTCGCGGCCGAGCTGGTCGGTGCCCAGCGGATGCGCCCAGCTACCCTTGGCGGCCCACACCGGGTCGATCAATCGCCGGGTCAGGTCCTGGGCATAGGGATCGTGGGGTGCCAGCCAGGGCGCTGCCAGGGCGACGACGATGCAGACGATCAGCAGGCCGCCGCCAAACATGACGCCTCCGTGGCGGAGGGCTCGGCGGCGCATCCGCGCCCAGGGAGTGAGCGGTACGAATGTCTCGCGGGTCAGGGGTGTCGCAGTTGCATCGCTCATGGCGTCAGGCCACCCTGATCCTGGGGTCGAGCCAGGCATTGAAGAGGTCGGCGAGCAGCGCGAGGAAGATGTAGATGACGGAGAGCATCAGCACGATGCCTTGCACGACGGTGTAATCGGAGCGCTGCAGGGAGATCCAGGCAAGTTCGCCCACGCCGGGCATCGCAAAGACAGATTCGATCACGATCGAACCGCTCAGCATGAAGCCGAACTGCACTGCAGCCAGGGCAACGACCGGGATGACGGCGTTGCGCAAGGCGTGCTTGAACAGCACCTTGCCAGTCCTCAGGCCTTTGGCGCGAGCGGTGCGGATATAGTCGGAATCCAGCACCTCGACCATGCCGGCACGGGTCAGCCGCATGATCGCCGGCGCCGCATAGTAGCCGAGCGCGATGGCCGGCATGATGTAGTGCGCCACACTTCCGGTCCCCGAAATCGGCAGCAATCGCCACCACACGCCGAACACCAGGATCAGCATCAATGCAAACCAGAAGCTGGGCATGGCTTGGCCGAAAACGGCAATCCACAGACACGCGCGGTCGAGCAGGCTGTTCGGCCTGAGCGCGGCGATCACACCGAGCGGGATCGACAGCAGGATCGCGAAGGCGAGGGCGAGCCCGCCAAGCGCCAGTGTCACCGGGAGCCGTTCGGCGATCAGTTCGAGCACGGGAACGTGGAAATACACCGAGCGACCAAGGTCGCCCGACAGCACCTTGGCGGCCCAATCGAGGTACTGGACTGGTAGCGGGCGGTCGAAGCCGAACTGACGACGCACGGTCGCGATGTCGGCTGGCGTCGCCCCTTCTCCGGCCACTGCCACAGCAATGTCGCCCGAGGCGCGCAGCAGGCCGAACGCCACCACCGAAACAGTGATGGCGACCAGCAGGGCCAACCCCAGGCGTTTGACGAGAAAGCCGAACATGTCTGCCCTTCAGATGCTTGCGGCCCCGGCGGAGGCGACCGCGTGTCCCCACGAGACCCGCGCTTCGTTACTTCCAGCTGGCCTGGGCGAAATGCGGAATCTCGTCCGAGGTGGGCGTGAAGTTGAGCTCTGAAGTGTAGGCGTAGGTGTAGGGATAGGACCACAGCGGCAGCCAGTAGGCCTGGTCGGCGATGCGGTGCAGGGCCTTGGAATAGGCCTCCTTGCGCACGGCTGGATCCGTCTGCGTGTCTCCGTTCGTCAGGTCGGCCTTCACCTCGGCGTCGTTGTAGGTGTCTTCTGCATCACCTTTGAAGAACACGCCTGTCGAAGCCGAGACGTCGCCGATCGAGTTCGAGCCCCAGGTCATGAAGGCCATCTGCGACTTGCCACTGCGGATCGCATCGCGGATCGCGGCGTATTTGCCGAAGTTCAGGTTCGTCTTGATGCCGACACGCGCCAGGTCGCTGACCATTGCTTCCGCCAACTCGCGGTCCCGATAGCCATCGAGCGTGACGGAAAAGCCGTTCGGGTAGCCTGCCGCCTTCAGCAGCTCCTTCGCCTTGGCCACGTCGAAGTCATAGCGCTTGATCGTCTGGTCGCAGCCGAACTGCTCGGGGAAGCAGGCGCTGTGAACGACGCGCGCGCCGCCGGCGATCAGGTTGTCGACGATGGCCTTGCGGTTGATCGCATAGGAAATCGCCTGGCGCACCTCGATCTTGTTGAGCGGGCTGGCGCCGGCCTTGCCGGCCGCGTCGAAGGTCAGATAGCCGATGCGCATCGTCTCGGCGTCCTTGACCGTTAGGTTCGGTGCGGAACGTAGGGCGTCGGATTGGTCTTTTTCGACTTTCCAGATCCAGTCGACGCCGCCGGTCATCAGTTCGGCGAGTTGGGTATTCTTGTCGGGTATCGTGCGCATCACGAGCTTGGCGATCTGCGGCTGGCCCTTGGGGCTTTCCTTCCAGTAGTGATCGTTACGCGCGAAGGATATGGACTGCCCCTTGACGATCTCGGTCACCTTGTAGGGGCCGGTGCCGATGGGATGCGCTTCCATGCCCTCCTGGCCGACCTTCTTGGTATATTCGTTCGGATAGATCGGCAGCGGGCTGGAGAGATATTCCAGCGCGGCCGGGAAGGGCTTCTTGAGGACCAGGCGAACCTGATAGTCGCCCAGCTTCTCGGCGTGGTCGATCCACGAGATGACCGACGCGTTCTTCAACTTGGCCTCGGGGCTGGAGAAGTAGTTGATCGTGAAGACGACGTCGTCGGCGTCGAACGGCTCGCCGTTCTGGAAGGTCACGCCCTTGCGCAGGTCGAGATCCAGGATGGTCGGATTGACCCATTTCCATGATGTCGCGAGCGCGGGTTTGTATTCGCCGTGGACGGGATCACGGTAGATCAAGGTGTCCCAGATCAATCGGCTGAGGATCAGGGCGTCACGGCTGGTGCTCTGGTAGAAATTGACTGCTTCGACCTCCTGATCCAGTGCAAAGGTCAAGGTGTTGTTGGCTTTGCCGGCCATGGCGGGCGATGGGCTGAGTGTTGCGGCACCGACGGCGAGCGCGAGGGCCACTCCGGACGCGAGAGGCGGCAGGCGCCGCGAAAGTCGGAGATCCTGAAGCATCCTGTCTGCCTTTCCGTTCGGTCATGCCACCACAAGTCCCGCGTATCGGGCTATTGTATCGGTAGGCGATATTTGATATCGTTATGGCGATACCAAAGCTTCCACATTTGCTGGAACGCGTCAAACATTTGTTGCAGTGCGCTACTTTGGGTCGCAAGCACGAGGCGGGAGGAATCAATGGGACGGCCGGCAGGGAGCAGGCAGGACGATAAGGGCGATGGTCTCTATGTCGCCGCCGTCGAGCGGGCGATGCGAGTCCTGGAAGTCGTGGCCGGTCGCATGGCGCCGATGAGTCTCAGCGAGATCGGCATTGCCACGGGCTTCGGCAAGAGTTCAGCGCAGCGGCTCACGCACACGCTGACGGCGCTCGGCTATCTGGAGAAGAATCCGGAGTCGCGGCGCTACCGCTTGACGGTGCGCGCCCTCGACCTGGCGCATGGCTTTCTCATCACCGACCCGCTGATCAACGACGGTTTGCTGCATCTGATCGATGCCAGCGAGCGTACCGGCGAGACATTCAACATGGGCAAGCTCGACGGCAGCGAGATCATCTACATCGCCCGCCTGCCGGCGCATCGCATGAACGTCGCCGCCGCACTGGTCGGACGGCGGCAACCTGCCTATTGCGCCTCTGGCGGGCGCGCCATCATGTCCCAGATGCCCGTGTCCGAGGTTGAATCGTTGCTGGACTCGCGGGCGCTGCATGCTCTTACGCCCATGACGATCACCGACCGGATGCGCATTCTGGAGATCATCGAACAGGCGCGCCTCGATGGTTTTTGCGTGTCCAACCAGGAAGTGCTGCTCGGCGAGATCGGCGTCGCCGCAGCGATCACGGACGAATGGGGGCGTCCATTGGGCGCAGTGCACAGCTCGGTCTCCACCGCGACATGGACGCTGGACGCAGTGCGCGAGAAGCTGGCGCCACAGGTCATGGAAGCCGCGCGCCTGATCTCACGTCCTCGCAAGGCGCTGGACTGACAGCGTTTGCCTTGAGCGGAGATCGGCAGGCCTGATCGCCGGGGCCAGGCCACGGAGGCGCGCGGGCCGGGAGAGTGCGAAGCGGCACGCCATCACCATGATGAGATCATGCCGGTGTTTTGCCCGACGAGTCAAATCGATTCGTAAAATCCGCAATCGTCAAACCCGGTCGCCAAGCCATTGATAAAGCTGCGCCCGTCTACTGTGCATGGGGTTGTTTTTCAGTTTTTCGTTTGGAGCGTGCCCACAGCCGCTTCGCGGGCGGGCACGCCCTGTCATCCCGCCCTGGCGAGGCGGCTGTCCGCCGACCCCGAGCGCAAGTTCTGGAAGAACTTCTCCACCTCGCGCGACAGCGTGTCCGCCGTCGCCGTCAGGCTGCTCGCCGCCGTCAGCACCGAGGATGCCGCCGTGTCGGTCTCGCCGATGGCATCGCGCAGCGAGGTGATGTTGGCCACGAGCGTCTCGTTGCCCTGCGCGGCCGATTGCGCGTTCGATGAGATCTCGCGCGTCGCGGCGTCCTGCTGACTGACGGCGCCGGCGATCGCCGAGGTGACCTCGTTGATCTCGCGGACCGCGCCGCCGATCTCGCGGACGGCATCGACGGCGTTGCGGGTCGAGGCCTGGATCATCGCGACGTTCTCGCTGATCTCGGCCGTGGCCTTGGCGGTCTGGCCCGCCAGCGCTTTCACCTCATGGGCGACGACGGCAAAGCCGCGGCCGGCATCGCCCGCGCGCGCGGCCTCGATGGTGGCGTTCAGCGCCAGCAGATTGGTCTGCTCGGCGATCGCCTGGATCAGGCTGAGCACGCCGTCGATGCGCTGCGTGGCCGCTGCGAGGCTCTCGATCTCGGAGATCGACTTCTCGGTGCGCTGGCCGGTCTGCTCGACTGCGCCGGCGCTCTGCCGCACCTGGCGGCCGATCTCCACCACCGAGGCCGACAGTTCTTCGGCCGCGCCCGCCACCGCCGTGACGTTGTGCGAGGCCTGCTCGGTGGCGTTCGCCGCCGTGCCGGCGCGGCTGTTCGCATCCGCGGTGACGCGGGTGATGGTCTGCGCGGTCTCGCGCATCACCGAGGCGTTGTCGCTGAGGCCGCGCATGATCGCGCCGATCGCCTCGCGAAATTGCTCGACGGATCGTTCGATGTGGCGGGCGCGCTCCTCGCGCGCGGCGGCGTCGTGCGACACTTGCGAGGCGAGGTTGCGGTTGCGGCCCATGGCGTCCTGGAACACCTGGATCGCGCGGGCCAGTGCGCCGATCTCGTCGGCGCGGTCGGAGTGCGGCACCACGACGTTTTCGGCGCCGTCGGCGACCTGCTTGATGGTGGCGGTGATAGAGGCGAGCGGCCGGGCGATCGAGCGGGCGATGATGACGATGCCGATCGCGACGAGAGCCAGCGCCATGCCGCCGAGGCAGGTCAGCACGAACGACAATTCGCGATTGGTCTCGGTCTGCTGCGCGATCTGCCTGGCGCGCTCGGCATAGACCTTGGACAGCGCCTCGAGGTCCTTGTTCAGCGCCGAGCGCACCGCGCGGTTGGCGTCGTTGTCGCCCCATTCGCGGCCCGCGGCTGCATTGATCTCGACGCCGCGGCGCACCAGCTCCTTGCGGAACTCGACGAACTGCTCGATGCGCTTCTTGAAGGTGGCAAACTGTTCGGCGTCGTCGGCCTTGACGATGGTCTCCCAACGCTTGACGACGTCGAGGATCTGCGCGTTGAACTTGAGCAGGCCCTCGCCGTATTTCTTCACCACGGCCGGCTCGGTCGACATGTAGACGCCGCGCGATTCCATCACCACCGCATAGACCAGCGAGTTGACGCGCTCGACGTTCAGCGCGGCGGCATTCGCCGTCTCGATCGCGCTGGTCAGGTCGGCGCTGCGGCGGCTGTTGTAGTCGGACAGCATCGCGATCGCGGCCGTGAGCAGCGCGAACAGCGCGAAGATCGCGTAGAGCTTGGTGGCAAGCGTGAAACGGCCTGCCAGCTTGGTGGCATTCCCAGATCGGTCTAATGTCATGGTGTGCAGGGGCCCGGAATGGCCTGAAGCGGCCGGTGAGCGGGGTCGTGTAGAATTGATGCAAAACTTTGCAGGAGGAAGGTGGACGCGGCGTTAACGCGCCGGTCGGCATGCTTCGTCTTTGGTCGAACGAAAGGTAAGATATTTCAGCGCCTTGATCCGAAGGAATAGTTTCAGGATAGTCCTCGAGTCGGCCGTTGGCTGACCAACCCCCGGAGAGGCCCCCGTGGTCTACCGTCACAGCATCGACGCCACGACCTACACCTTCCCTGATCTGCGAGACCTGCTCGCCAAGGCGACGCCGCCGCGCTCCGGCGACCGGCTGGCCGGAATTGCCGCCGCCAGCTCCGAGCAGATGATCGCGGCGCGGATGGCGCTCGCGGATGTGCCGCTCGGCCAATTCCTCCAGGAAGCCGTCATTCCCTATGAGACCGACGAGGTCACCCGCCTCGTCATCGACAGCCATGACGCCAGCGCCTTTGCGCCGGTGGCATCGCTCACCGTTGGGGCCTTCCGCGACTGGTTGCTGTCCGATGCCGCAACGCCCGAGATCCTGCGCAAGCTCGCGCCCGGCATCACGCCGGAGATGGCGGCCGCAGTGTCAAAGCTGATGCGCAACCAGGATCTGATCCTGGCGGCGCGGAAATGCGAGGTCACCACCGCTTTCCGCAATACCATCGGGCTGAAGGGGCGGATGAGCACGCGGCTCCAGCCGAACCATCCGTTCGACGATGCCAGGGGCATCACCGCCTCGATCCTTGACGGCATTTTGTTGGGGGCCGGCGATGCCTGCATCGGCATCAATCCTGCGAGTGACGATCCTGCCGTCATCGCCCAATTGCTGCGGCTGCTCGACGAGATCATCGCGCGATTGAAGATCCCGACGCAAGGTTGCGTCCTGACCCATGTCACGACGACGCTGTCGCTGATCGGGCAGGGCGTGCCGGTCGACCTCGTCTTCCAGTCGGTCGCCGGCACAGAGGCGGCCAACCGCAGTTTCGGCATCGATCTCGCGCTCCTGAAAGAGGCGCAGCAGGCCGGGCTGTCGCTGCGGCGGGGCACCATCGGGCAGAACGTGATGTATTTCGAGACCGGCCAGGGTTCGGCGCTGTCGGCGGGCGCCCATCACGGGGTCGACCAGCAGACCTGCGAGGCGCGCGCCTATGCGGTCGCCCGCGCTTTTGCCCCGCTGCTCGTCAACAGCGTTGTCGGCTTCATCGGCCCGGAATATCTCTATGACGGCAAGGAAATCATCCGGGCGGGACTGGAAGATCATTTCTGCGGCAAGCTGCTCGGCCTACCGCTCGGGGTCGACATCTGCTACACCAACCATGCCGAGGCGGACCAGGACGACATGGACAACCTCCTGACGCTGCTCGCCGCCGCCGGCGTCACCTTCATCATGGGCGTCCCCGGCGCCGACGACGTCATGCTGAACTACCAGTCGACGTCTTTTCACGACGCGCTCTATGTCCGCGACGTCTTCGGCTTGCGCCGCGCGCCGGAATTCGACGACTGGCTGGTGCGCTCGGGAATTACAGGCGCCGATTTCCGTCTGGCCGGCGATGCAGGCCTGCTGCCCGATTTTGCCTCGCGGCTGATCGCGTGAGGCGGCCGGCCAGCTCTCCATCCGGTGAAACCATCGGCGCTCCCCGGAATTATGCTTGTGCCACAATATTGAGAAATTCCGGCGACAGCATTACCCTGTGTCTGGCTGGCAATTTCCGCACTATCGGTCGAGCGTGGCGGGGGAGCTTTGATGCGAGCTGAAAGTAACGGAACGTCCCGGCGGATTCTCTGCGTGTTTCCGCGCTACACCTCGTCCTTCGGCACGTTCGAGCATTCCTATCCCCTGACCGACGGCGTCCGCGCCTTCATGCCGCCGCAGGGGCTGCTGCTGATCTCCGCCTACCTTCCGAAAGAGTGGCAGGTCAAATTCGTCGACGAGAACCTGCGCCGCACGACGAAGGAGGAATTCGAATGGGCGGAAGCGGTCTTCGTCAGCGGCATGCACATCCAGCGCCAGCAGATGAACGACATCTGCCGCCGTGCCCATGAATTCGATCTGCCGGTCGCGCTCGGCGGGCCCTCGGTCAGCGCCTGCCCGGACTATTATCCGTCCTTCGACTATCTGCATGTCGGCGAGCTCGGCGACGCTACCAACCAGCTGATCGAGATCCTGTCGCGGGACACCTCGCGTCCCGAGGCCCAGGTGGTGCTGACCACCAGGGACCGCGTGCCGATGACGGAGTTTCCGATCCCGGCCTACGAGCTCGCCGACGTGAAGAAATACTTCCTCGGCAGCATCCAATATTCCAGCGGCTGTCCCTATCAGTGCGAGTTCTGCGACATCCCCGGCCTCTACGGCCGCAATCCGCGCATCAAGTCGCCGCAGCAGATCATCGCCGAACTCGATCGCCTGCGCGAATGCGGCATGACCGACACGGTTTATTTCGTCGACGACAATTTCATCGGCAACCGCAAGGCGGCGCTGGACCTGTTGCCGCATCTGATCGAATGGCAGAAGCGGACCGGCTACGTGGTGCGTCTCGCCTGTGAGGCGACGCTCAACATCGCCAAGAGGCCCGAGATCCTCGAGAAGATGCGCGAGGCTTATTTCGTCACCATCTTCTGCGGCATCGAGACGCCCGACCCTGATGCGCTGAAGGCGATGCAGAAGGACCACAATATGATGGTCCCGATCCTGGAGGGCGTGCGCACCATCAACTCCTACGGCATGGAGGTCGTGTCCGGCATCATCATGGGACTAGATACCGACAAGCCGAACACCTCGGAAGCGCTACTCGCTTTCGTCGAGGAGTCCCGGATTCCGCTGCTCACCATCAACCTGCTCCAGGCGCTGCCGAAGACGCCGCTATGGGACCGTCTGGAGCGCGAGGGCCGCCTGGTCGACGACGACGGCCGCGATTCCAACGTCGACTTCCTGTTGCCTTATGACGAGGTCGTCGCATCCTGGAAGCATGCGATGGCGGTCGCCTACGCGCCCGAGAAGGTTTACGCGCGCTATCAGTATCAATGCGACAATGTTTACGCGCGCCGACTCAAGATGCCGGTGCCGGACGAGATGAAGACCTGGCCGAACATCCGGCGCGGCCTCGTCATGTTGCGCAACATATTCTGGAAGGTCGGCGTGCTCGGCGACTACAGGCGCGTGTTCTGGAAGTTCGCGCTGGGACGCATCAAGCGCGGCGACATCGAAGGCCTGATCGGCTGCACGCTGATCGCGCACCATCTCATCACCTTTGCGCGCGCGGCCTCCAGCGGCAAGCAGAACGCCTCGAACTATTCGATCCGCCTGCGCGAGGCCGCCGTTCCGGCCGAATGATGCGACATGTCTGATCCGGCTCCGCCGCGCAGACCGACCCTCGATTTGCGGGCGTTCACGCCCGCGCGCGTCGCGCTCGGGCGCAGCGGCGCGAGCCTGCCGACGAGGGCGCTGCTTGATTTCACGCTGGACCATGCCCGCGCGCGCGATGCCGTGCATGCCGCCTTCAATGTGCCGCGCCTGGTCGCCGATCTCGGCGCGCTTGGGCTTGCCGTGACCGAAGTGAGGAGCCGGGCGGCCGATCGCAGCGACTATCTGCGGCGGCCGGATCTGGGACGACAGCTTGAACCCGGCTCGGCGCAGCTTCTGGCACGAAGCGCCTCGGCGCCGTGCCAGCTCGCGATTGTGATCGGAGACGGCCTGTCCGCGGCGGCGGTTCACGCCCATGCGGCGGTCGTGGTGAGGCGCCTGGTGCCATTGCTTGCGCAAGGGAATGACGTCGCGATCGGCCATGTCGTTGTCGCATCGGGCGCGCGCGTCGCGCTCGGCGACGAGATCGGCGCCATTCTCGGTGCGCGCATGGTCGCGATGCTGATCGGCGAACGGCCCGGCCTGTCTGCGCCCGACAGTCTCGGCGCCTATCTGACCTTCGCACCGAAGCCCGGCCGTACCGACGCCGAACGCAATTGCGTGTCGAACATCCACCACGCCGGGTTGAGCTGCGACGAGGCCGCCTTCAAGATCGCTTGGCTCGTCCGTGAGGGGCTCGCGCGGGAGACCACCGGCGTGGCTCTGAAGGACGAGAGCGCGGACCGGGCGCCGCGCCAGATTGGCACAGCGTCGCCGGGATGATAGGCGGTCGGGACCCGAAATCGCCGCTTCTTGATCGATTCGGCCACGCTTCGCCTGCTTGCGAGAAGACCTGTTGACCTGCTAAACCCCTCGCGGCGATTTTCCGCGCATTTTCAAAGGGCAAGCCTCCCATTGGTATGGCGTTTTCAAGCCGTTCGCGGGGCGCAATAAGCTCTCAACACCGAGCCGATCTAGGAACTGGACAAGGCATGCTCGAAAAGCACAGCGAGAATGAGGTTCATGTCGACAAGGTCGAGCAGGGACCTGCGTCCTCGATCGCCTTCGGGCTGGAGCGCCTCGGGCTGATCGCCGTCCGGGCGCCGATCGTCTCCTGCATCGTCCTGCTGGCGCTGATCGTCGGCGCCGTGTTCGGCATCCACCGGATCAAGATCGACGATTCGCTGTCGCAGCTCTTCCGTTCCGACACCCGCGAATTCAAGCAGTATGAAGAGGTGACGAAGAAGTTCCCGGCCGAGGAGTTCGACGTCCTCGTCGTGGTCGAGGGCAAGACCCTGCTGGAGCGCAGCAACCTCGAGAAGCTGCGCGATTTCGTCACCGACCTGCAACTGGTCGATGGCACGCGCGGACTGGTCTCGCTGTTCTCGGCGCGTCAGGCGCCGGCCCCGGGCAAGCTGCCGGCGGCACTTTTCCCGGCTGAGCTCCCCGAGGGCGCCGCCTATGACAAGTTCATCGAGACCGTCAAGAACAACGAGATCATCCGCGGCAAGCTGCTGTCGGAGGACGGCACGCTGGCGCTGATCGTGCTCTCGCTCGATCCTGAGGTGGTCGGCTCCAACAAGCTGACCAAGACCGTCGGCGACATCCGCGCGCTGATGAAGGAGGACCTCGGCGACACCGGGCTCAACGTGCAGCTCTCCGGCGTTCCGGTGATGCAGCTCGAGATCCGCAACGCGGTCGAGCGCGACGGGCTGACCTACAACATCCTCGGCATTCTCGCCGGCTGCATCATCGCCATCATCTTCTTCCGCAAGATCTCGTTCATGGTCGCGGCGGCATTCCCGCCGATGATCGCGATCCTGCTGGCGCTCGGCGCGCTCGGCTGGGCCAATTTCAACCTCAACATGTTCCTGAACGTGATGACGCCGCTCATCATGGTCATCAGCTTCTCGGACTCGATGCAGCTCACCTTCGCCGCGCGCGACCGGCTGATCGCAGGACAGGACAAGTTCACCGCGTTCAAGAACGCGGTGCTGGTGGTGGGACCCGCCTGCGTGCTGACGCACGGCACGGCCGGCATTTCCTTCATCGCGCTGCAATTCTCCGACTCCGACCTGATCCGCAAGTTCGGCGAGGCCGGGCTCGCCGCCACCATCATCGCGCTGGTCGCGGTGCTGTCGCTGGTGCCGGTGTTTGGCGTGCTGCTCGTGCGCAACGAGAAGGTGTTCGCCGTCAAGTTCCAGAGCGCAGATGCCGGCGTCCAGGCCTTGCGCAATTTCTGCTACTGGATTGCGGTGCGCATGGTCGGCCGTCCCGGCCTGTTCAGCCTGATCGCAGTGCTGTTCGTTGGCGGCCTTGGCGTCATCTATGGCAATCTGGAGCCGCGCTACCGGCTCGCCGACCAGGTGCCGGACAAGCGCCAGGCGGTCGCCGCCAGCGACCGGCTCGACGCCAAGCTGACCGGCGCCAACCCGGTCAACGTGCTGATCGCATTCCCCAAGGGCGAAACGCTCTATTCGCCGGAGACGCTCCAGACCATCGCCGACGTGCATGCGACCGTGGAGAAGTCGGCCGGTGTCGGCAACGTCTGGTCGCTGGAGACGCTGCGCCGCTGGCTGGCCGAGAAGGCGGGCAGCGCCGACGTCGCGACGTTGAAGGAATATGTCAACGTCATCCCCGAGCATCTGGTGCGGCGGTTCATCGATGCCGAGCAGGATGCCGTCTTGGTCGCCGGCCGCGTACCGGACAAGGATTCCAGCCAGCTCCTGCCGATCGTCGACAAGCTCGACCACGAGCTCGACGCCGTCCGCAAGAAGCATCCCGGCTACGAGATTGCGGTGACGGGTCTTGCCGCCATCGCTGCGCGCAACTCGGCCAACATGATCGAGAAGTTGAACCACGGCCTTACCGTCGAATTCGCGCTGGTCGCGATCTTCATCGGCCTCGCCTTCCGCTCCTGGGTGGTGATGTTCGCCTGCATCCTGCCGGGCATCTTCCCGGTGGTGATGTCGGGAACGGTGCTGTGGGCGATGGGCGAGGGCCTGCAATTCGCCAGCGTCGTCGCGCTCACCGTCTCGTTCGGCCTGGGCTTGAGCGCGACCATCCACTTCCTCAATCGCTTGAGGCTCGAGAGCAAGCCGGGCGTCGGCTCGGCGCTTGCGGTGGAACGGGCGACGGTGCTGGTCGGTCCGGCGCTGATCCTGACGACGGTGGTGCTGGCCTGCGGCCTCGTCGTCACCGTGTTCTCGGACCTGCCGTCGCTGCGGCTGTTCGGCTGGCTCAGCGCCTTCTCGATGGTCATGGCCCTCGTCGCCGACCTCTTCATCCTGCGACCGACGGCGATGTGGCTGATCAATCTGCACGCCAGGCTTCAGGGCCCCGACAAGCCCGCGATCTGAGCGGTTTGTCCATCGGACATGCAGCGGCGCGGTCTGGACGACCGCGCCGGAGTTTTGGCCGAGGATGCGCTATGCGGCACGATAGATCGATCGTGGAGCTTCAGCAGAAGCGGGGCGGCGATTGCGCCGCCTCCGGCGCAGCCTTGAAGGCCTCCAAATGGCCGAGTCAGCAAAGAGCCCCCGGATCGCGAGAGCCGGAGGCTGTATCCTTTCGCAGCGGGAAGGGCGTCAGCCCTTCGTCATCGTGATGTTGACGCCGCGGATCTCGCCCTTGGAGCTGATCTGCACCGTCTGCTTGCTGCCGTTGGTGCGCAGCGAGAGGTTGGCGGCAAAGCCGTTGGCCTCGACGAACACGTCGATCTGGCCGCCGCCGGCGGTGCCCTGCAGATTGCCGAAGATGTTGCGGCTGGACTCGCTCCAATTGCCGGAGATGCGCTCGCCCTGGCTCGTCACGTCGCTGGTGAGGTTGAACTTGTAGCTGTCGGACGCGCAGTGCAGCGCCTGCTTCAGGTTGAGGCCGCTGCCGCCCACCTTGTAGTCCGCCTTGCAGCGAATGCGCTCGGTGGAGCCGTCGGACAACGACACCGTGCCGGTGCCGGTCCACGCGCCGTCGAAACCGGCAAACGGTCCGGACGACTGAGCATGGCTCGCCGGAACCGAGAAGAGCAGCGCCGCCCCGATGCCGGCCGCCTTGATTGCCAATCCAGATCGCCCAAAGAATTTCATCGCAAATATCCCGTTTTGGAACGACGTTCGCTTACCCATTGAGAACGTCTCGCCACATCGAAAGTTTAGTGCTTCGAGCCAGGGTCAGGTTCAAAGCCTGGCCGCCAGAGATGGCGGGTCACGACGCCTCGCGCCAGGCTTGATCCCCCGATTTGCCATGTTTCGGCATGTTTCCGGCGGGAAAGGCAAGCCGGACAGATGCAGCGCTGCAACAGGTATGCAGTAAAACGCAGATCTTCTGAATTATGACGTAGTATCAACCTCTTACATCTGCGAATGAAGGCGCAGGGAAGACCTGATTCGGCGCGTGCGGTGCCAATTTGGCCGCATTTGCCGGTGCTTGTGCCTTCTCTGGGCCGCCACTCCTGCGGCGACTTGCCATCAGAACAATCCGCTCCGGTCGTTCGCCCTGTGCAGCCGGGTCCGGTACGATTCTGCCGTCAGAATGAAGGAATACAATGCGTAATCTTCTCGTCGCTCTTACCCTGCTGTCGGCATCCCTTTCGACGGCGGCGTTCGCTCAGCAAGGGCGTGGCACGGACGCCGAGCAGAAGGCCTGCACGCGCGACGTGCAGAAGTTCTGCCGTCCGGTCATCGATCAGGGCGATTTCACGATCCTGGCCTGCCTCAAGGAGAACCGGACCAAGATCTCGCAGGCCTGCGACCAGGTCCTGAAGAACCACAGCCAGTAAGCTCGGCCACTGGCCCACAAAGGCGGCCCGTGGGCCGCCTTTCCGGGCCCGATCCGCAAGGGGCAGCCATCGAGAGACAGGATTGGTTTTGCGGCCGTATTCCCCTATATGGGGGCCGCGGCGGCATCGCCGGCACGGGCCCGCGCGAGCGAAAAAGCCCCTCCTGTCCAAACGATTGTAAACCAGCCCTCGATGACCTCTGCGAGCGAATTGCGATCCGGCAAGGGTGACCGCGACGAGAATTTTCCCGTCGCGTCCTGGATCATTCATCCGCGTCATCGCGCCCTGATCCTGGCCTACTACAATTTCGTCCGCACCGCCGACGACATCGCCGACCACGCGACGCTGCCGCCCGACCAGAAGCTTAGCTATCTCGACCTGCTCGAGGCGGAACTGCTCGGCAAGGGCGACACCCAGGCCGAAGCCGTCACCCTGCGCCGCGCGCTGGCCGAGCGCGGCATGGCCCCGCGCCATGCGCTCGACGTGCTCATCGCCTTCCGCATGGACGTGACCAAGCTGCGCTATGAGAATTGGGACGAGGTCATCCATTATTGCCGTTACTCGGCGATGCCCGTCGGCCGCTTCATGCTCGACGTCCACGGCGAGAGCACCTCGACCTGGGCCGCATCGGACGCGCTCTGCGCGGCGCTCCAGATCAACAATCACCTGCAGGATTGCGGCAAGGATTTCCGCGAGCTCAACCGCGTCTATCTGCCGCGCGATGCGCTGGCCGCGAGCGGCGCCTCGGTCGAGCAGCTCGGGCTTGCGCAGTCACCGCCGGCGATGCTGGCCTGCCTTCAGGCGCTTGCCGCGCGCAATGAAGCGCTGCTCAAGCAGAGCAAGTCGCTGAGCGCGGAGGTGAGGGATTTTCGCCTCGGCGTCGACATTTCGGTGATCCAGGCCTATGCCGACCGCATCGTGCGCCTCTTGAAGGTGCGCGATCCCCTGCGCGAGCGCGTGCATCTGAACAAGTTCGAGCTGCTCGCCCTCAGCCTCGCCGGGATGATCGGCGAAGTCGGCCGCCGCGCGATCGGACGCAAGGCCATTTCCAGACCGGGGACTGCACATGACGCTTGAGGCGACCACGCCCGGCGCCAATTACGGCTCGGCCGCATCCGGCAGCTCGTTCTATGCCGCGATGCGCATCCTGCCGCGTGACCAGCGCGAAGCGATGTTCCAGATCTACAGCTTCTGCCGCCAGGTCGACGACATCGCCGATTCCGACGGCCCGCGGGAGGAGCGGCTCGCCGCACTTCAGCAATGGCGCAACGACATCGATGCGCTCTATCAGGGCCATCCGCCGCCGCGGCTGAAGGACTACGTCGCCTCGGTGAAGGCCTTCGGGCTCAAGCGCGAGGACTTCCTCGCCATCGTCGACGGCATGGAAATGGATGTGCCGCAGGACATCCGCGCGCCCGACATGGCGACGCTGGATCTCTACTGCGACCGTGTCGCCAGCGCCGTGGGGCGGCTGTCGGTGCGGGTGTTCGGCATGCCCGAGGAAGACGGCATCCTGCTCGCGCACCATCTCGGCCGCGCGCTGCAGCTCACCAACATCCTGCGCGACATCGACGAGGATGCGGGCCTCGGACGGCTGTATCTGCCGCGCGAGGCGCTGCTGCATGCCGGCATCACCTCCACTGATCCGGACCGCGTGATCGCCGAGCGCGCGCTCCCGAAGGTCTGCCTGCCGCTGGCGCAGCGTGCGAAGGTGCATTTCGAGAAGTCGGACGAGATCATGAACCGCAACAAGCGTCGCGCGGTGCGCGCGCCGCGGATCATGTCGAAATACTATCATTCCATTCTGGACCTGCTGATCGCGCGCGGCTTCACCGCGCCGCGCGAGCCGGTGCGTGTGTCGAAGATCACACGCATCCTGATCCTGCTCCGTTACGCTTTCATCTGATGCAAAAGACAGCTCACATCATCGGTGCTGGAATTTCCGGCCTCTCCGCCGCTGTGCGGCTCGCCAATGCCGGCTTCAAGGTGGCCGTGCACGAGGCGACGCACCAGGCCGGCGGCCGCTGCCGTTCCTATTTCGACGGCGCCACCAATCTCACCATCGACAACGGCAATCATCTGCTGCTGTCGGGCAACAGCCATGCGCGCGCCTATGCGCGCGCGATCGGTACCGAGGCGGGTCTCGTCGGCCCCGAGAGCGCGCAGTTTCCGTTCGTCGATATCAAGACCGGGCAGCGCTGGCAGATCGATCTCGGCGATGGCCGGTGGCCGACCTGGGTGCTCGACGAGAGCCGCCGCGTTCCCGACACCGGCCTCACCGATTATCTGAAGCTGGCGCCGCTGATCTGGGCGTCGGAGGAGACGCTGGTCGGCAAGTCCATTCCTTGCGAAGGCATCCTCTACCAGCGTCTGGTGCAGCCGTTGCTGCTCGCGGCGCTCAACGTCGATCCGCCCGAGGGCTCGGCGGGGCTCGCGGGCGCGATCGTGCGCGAGACGCTGCTCGCGGGCGGGCAGGCCTGCCGTCCCTTGATCGCGCGCGACGGTCTCAGCGCGGTGCTGATCGAGCCTGCCGTGAAGTTCTTGCAGGAGCGCGGCCACGCGGTCCAGCTCGGCCATGAGCTGCGAGCGTTTGCGACCAGCGACGGCAAGGTCGGCGCACTGAATTTCGGCGGCGAGGATGTGATCCAGATCGGTGAGGGCGATGTCGTCGTGATGGCGGTGCCGCCGCGCGCGGCAACGAGCCTGTTGCCGGGACTGAAGGCGCCGACCGAATTCCGCGCCATCGTGAACGCGCATTTCCGCTTCGAGCCACCGCCGGGCTCGGCGCCGATCCTCGGCGTGATCGGCGGCGTGGTCGAATGGCTGTTCGCGTTCCCGAACCGGCTTTCCGTCACCATCAGCAATGGCGATCGGCTGGTCGACATGCCGCGCGAGGAGCTCGCGCAGGCGATCTGGAACGACGTCTGCAAGGCGGGCGGTGTCTCCGGCGAGCTGCCCCCCTGGCAGATCGTGCGCGAGCGCCGCGCCACCTTTGCCGCCACACCGGCCCAGAATGCCCTGCGTCCAGGGCCGGTCACTGCGCTGAAAAACCTGTTCCTTGCCGGCGACTGGACTGCTACGGGATTGCCAGCAACCATTGAGGGATCGGTCCGGTCCGGCGATCGCGCTGCCGATCTGGTTCTGGCCGCACAGCGGCCCTGACGGGCAGATGTCCCTGTCAAATTTCAATCGACTATCGGAGCAATCGAGCAACATGGATTCCGTGAACGCGACCAGCCGCGAGACCCTGGAATCGAGCATTGCGTCGGCGAGGGAAGGCGTCCTCGGCTTCCAGCAACCCGACGGTCATTGGGTGTTCGAGCTCGAGGCCGACTGCACGATTCCGGCCGAGTACGTCCTGCTGCGCCACTATCTCGCAGAGCCCGTTGACACGGTGCTCGAAGCCAAGATCGGCAATTACCTGCGTCGCGTGCAGGGAGCCCATGGCGGCTGGCCGCTGGTGCACGACGGCGAGTTCGACATGAGCGCCAGCGTGAAGGCTTACTTCGCGCTCAAGATGATCGGCGACTCCGTCGATGCGCCGCACATGGTGCGCGCGCGCGAGGCGATCCATGCCCGAGGCGGTGCGATCAACAGCAACGTCTTCACGCGCTTCCTGCTGGCGACGTTCGGCGTCGTGACCTGGCGCGCGGTGCCGGTGCTGCCGATCGAGATCGTGCTGCTGCCGTTCTGGTCGCCGTTCCACCTCAACAAGATTTCTTACTGGGCGCGCACCACCATGGTGCCGCTGATGGTGATCGCCGCGCTGAAGCCGCGCGCGAAGAATCCGAAGGGCGTCGGCATCGACGAGCTGTTTCTCCAGGATCCGCGCTCGATCGGCATGACCGCGAAGGCGCCGCACCAGAGCATGGCCTGGTTCCTGCTGTTCCGCTCGCTCGATGCGATCTTGCGCGTGATCGAGCCGCTGTTTCCGAAGCGCCTGCGCAAGCGCGCGATCGATGCCGCGCTCGCTTTCATCGAGGAGCGGCTCAACGGCGAGGACGGCATGGGCGCGATCTATCCGCCGATGGCCAACATTGTCATGATGTATGACGCGCTCGGCAAGGACGAGAACTACCCGCCGCGCGCGATCACGCGGCGGGGCATCGACAAGCTGCTCGTGATCAACGACGACGAGGCCTATTGCCAGCCCTGCGTCTCGCCGGTGTGGGATACGACCCTGACCGCCCACGCGCTGCTGGAGGCGGGCGATGCGCAAGCCGTGCCGGCCGCCAAGCGTGGCCTCGACTGGCTGATTCCCAAGCAGGAGCTCGAGGTGAAGGGCGATTGGGCCGTGAAGCGGCCCGACGTGCGTCCGGGCGGCTGGGCCTTCCAGTACAACAACGCCCATTACCCTGACCTCGACGACACCGCGGTCGTGGTGATGTCGATGGACCGCATGCGCCGGGAGCACGGCGTCGCCGGCTATGACACTGCGATCGCCCGTGGCCGCGAATGGATCGAGGGCATGCAGAGCGACGACGGCGGCTGGGCCGCCTTCGACGTCAACAATCTCGAATATTACCTGAACAACATCCCGTTCTCGGACCATGGCGCGCTGCTCGATCCGCCGACCGAGGACGTCACCGCGCGCTGCATCTCGATGCTGGCGCAGCTCGGCGAAACCGCGACAACCAGCAAGCACGTGGCCGCCGGCGTCGCTTACCTCAGGAAGACCCAGCACCCGGAAGGGTCCTGGTACGGCCGCTGGGGCATGAACTTCATCTACGGAACCTGGTCGGTTCTGTGCGCTCTCAACATGGCCGGCGTCGACCACAAGGATCCCATGATCCGGAAAGCCGCCGCCTGGCTGGCCTCGATCCAGAACGAGGACGGCGGTTGGGGCGAGGACGCCGTCAGCTACCGGCTGGACTACCGGGGATGGGAGGCCGCCCCCTCGACGGCCTCGCAAACGGCATGGGCCTTGCTTGCCCTGATGGCGGCAGGCGAGGTTGATCACCCGGCCGTCGCCCGCGGGGTGGAGTACCTGATTGCAACACAGAACGAAAAAGGACTGTGGGACGAGCAGCGGTACACCGCCACAGGCTTCCCCCGTGTATTCTATCTACGTTATCATGGTTACCCGAAGTTCTTTCCGCTGTGGGCGTTGGCGCGGTATCGGAACTTGCGGAACACCAACAGCAGGGTGGTAGGGGTCGGAATGTGACTTTGGGGACGGGGGACTATTTCACCGCGGGTAATACCATCGACCCGCGGCCAATACTGATCGTGACCGGACTGGTTCAGGAGGCCCGCATTGCGGCCGGGCCCGGAATGGCGGTCATCTGTTCATCCAGCAGCCCGACCCAGTTGCGGGCGCTGCTGACAGTGGTGGATCCCGAGACGATTCGCGGCGTGATCTCGTTCGGCGTGGCCGGCGGGCTCGACCCGACGCTGCGGTCCGGCGACGTCGTGCTGGCGACCGAGGTGCTGTCCGGCGATACCCGCTGGGCCGCCGGCCTGTCGCTCGGCGACGACCTGATCGAGCGCCTGACCTCGGGCCGGCGCCGTGTGGTGCGCGGCAGCCTCGCCGGCGCCGAGGAAGTGGTCACCGGGCGGTCCTGCAAGGCGGCGCTGCATTCGGAGACGGGGGCGTTCGCCGTCGACATGGAGAGCCACATCGCGGCCGCCTACGCCGCCGAGGCCGGGCTGCCCTTTGCCGCGGTCCGCGTCATCAGCGACCCCGCCCACCGCGCCCTGCCGGCGCTCGCCCGCGCCGCCATCAAGCCGAACGGCCAGATCGATCTCGCCGCCGTGCTGCGCGGCATCGTCCGCAACCCGACCACGCTGCATGCGCTGGTCTCGACCGGCATCGACTTCAACCGCGCACTGCGCTCCCTGCGCGGCTGCCGCGACTATCTGATCGGGACCGAGCTGATCGAGAGCGAGGAGCTGGTGTCGAAGGCGGCCTGAGCGGGCTGTTCGAGCTGACGAAGTAAAAGGCCCGGTCGCCATTGGCGGACCGGGCTTTTTGTTCGAAGGATCTGAGTTAATGCACGGACAACGACATGCCGTAGATCGGGATGTTCTTGGCGTTGAATGTCTTGATGCGTGCGGCGAAGACCGTGCCGGCGAAGCACGTAGTATCTGCCGTTTCCGCCACGTAATGATTTGACTGCGCATGCGTTGAGACGGAGGACAGCGTAGCCGTCGCCCAATGTGCACCGTTGTCGCAGGTCACTTCGGCCGTCAAATCGGTGTTGAGGGTGGGGAACGCCGAATTATCGTACTCCATTAGGACGCGTGCATTGCTAAGGGCACCATCTGCTGTTTGCGCTGACGTCACGAGCGTCATGGGGTTGGCAGGGATCCCTGTAAAAAATGAAAGCTCGCCCAACCAGGCATTGCCGCTGGCGGTTCCGGACGCATACATAATCCGCCAGTAGCGGTGCGCTCCGGCACTGGCGATGTCCTTGACAGTCAGCTGTGCCGTGCCGGCATTCACAGTGATCGTGTCCGCCGTTGTCATTCCGGCGGTCAGGCTGGTGTCACTGTACTGAATATTGAAGACAGCCGTGTTCGAAAATCCTGAAGACGGAGCAGTAATCACGCGGACCCGACGAATCTCCTTTGGCGTTCCGAAGTCATAGGCCGCATGCGTATTTGTCGTAAGACCATTGCCGTCAGCCGCCGGCGTCGCGTCGTTGCCATCATAGAGTTGGGCTTGGGCCGCGCCACCGCTGGCGAACGTGAACGACGTGTCTACCGTGGAAGGTGCCTGCACAACGAAGGAAGAGCTGGGCGCAACGTTTCCGACTGCCGAATTTAAAGTGTAGTTCGTTGAGTTAGCTGAATCAATTCCGTCGCCGGCCTTATAGCCATCCGCGAAGGCGTTGATCACTCTGCGGTAGCCTCCGTACGTCTTCGACAGATAGATGCGGTCCAGCAACGCATTCTGCCGAGCAGTGTCGCCGTTTACGCAGCCGACCAGCGCATTGAAGTTGGCCATAACCTGCGTTGCGTCGGCATTAGTCCCGTTTGCCAGATTGTTGGGTATCGAGCAATTCTGCGCAACGGCGTTGCCGCCAAAGGTCATCGCAAGCAACAAAGCGCACCACGTTCTCCGGATCATCTGAATTCCCTATCAGTTGCATCTTGCTTCGATGCGTATATCAGCATAACGATAGGTTCGCCATAAGGATGTTTCAAAGACACATTGCAGTTTTAAATTGTCATGCGTTCTGATGGGATGGTGCGCTCGGTGAGAAGATCGACAGGAGAACGAGCGCATTGTCCTGCAGCCCAGCGCAATCGCCTGTTCGAACGACAAGCAACATAGCAGCCTAAAGATGTATCATTTCAATCTACAGTTTTTGATTGTCAATCGGCTCTTGCGCGATATAGGCTCGCTTTGATCGCTGCGAGTGTCAGTCAAGCGCCATCCTTGCTGGGGTTTGTGACCAGCGTGCGAACGAGGGTATGTTCATGCAATTTCCATCGATCCGTCTTGCGCGTTTTGCTCCGGGCATCTTGGCTATGGGACTATCGCTAACGGCGATTCATCCCGGGCAAGCGGCGAACGGGTCGGTTGCGTATACATACGATGCATTGGGTCGTGTCACGACCGCGAGCTACGATACCGGCGTCTGCATCATCTACACGTATGACGCCAATGGGAATCGGCTTTCGGAAACGATCAATGTGACGGCCGCAGGTGCTACGGGCGTCTGGGGATGTTTCAACTGGAATGCCAGCGGCGGGGCGAAGTGGGGATTGTAGGAATGCGCCGCGGACGGCCGCGGCCGCTTGTGGAGGCGTCCCGGAGAAAAACGTGCATATGTCAGGGCCATGCGCGCGTTTCCTGCTCCGAAGTGGCGTCTGATTGACGCCAGCACGTTGGATGATTGCTGAACTGGGGCATGCTGTCCCGCGAACCCGCTCGTAGCATCGTCTGGTCTCTGACTTCCGGACCTTACCTGTGAGATTCGAAATGAAAAAGTCGCGCATCGATCTCGGCTGGATTTTCGCAGCAGACTGCGGGAGCTCCGCCATCCATAGGTCTACGATATTCGCCGGTTGCCTTTTCGTCCTCACGGCATTCGTATCTGTACCAGCGAAGGCTGATGTCCTGCAGACCCTTGGTCCTGTTTCCATCGAGGAAGCTGACGGCATCCTTCGCAGTCGCATTGCCGCTGGGCAAGCCAGCCAGGCGGCGCCTGCTCAACCCGAGGCCAACGCAACGACGAGCAGCTTGCAGGCTCAGCTTTCTGGCGCTCCTGCTGGTTGCGCCTCCTCGCCCTTCCAGCCTGTCGAGATCACGGCTCTTGCCAGCTCGCTAAAGTGCAATATCGATCTGATCTACGAGTACGTTTACAACAATATCGAATACGAGCCGCTGTTTGGCAGTAACAAGGGTGCGCTCGGCACTCTGCTCGATCAACGAGGCAATGACATTGATCAGGCGCAGCTTTTTGTCGCCCTGCTCAATGCGTCTGGAATTACCCAAACAAGCTTCATTTACGGCTATATCACGGTGACAGGCTCGACGATACCGCCGTCGCCCTGCACGACGACTTCAATCGCATCTGCGGCCGGGTGGCTGGGCGTTAAGAATGACGCCTATGCCATTGTCAATGTACTGGCAAACGGTGGAATACCGCTCCGGCCCGGCAGTGGGGTCGTCGATAGCGGCAATGGCGGTTTGTTGTGCCTCGACGTTGCGCATGTCTGGGTGCAAGTCACGATCGGCGCTACAAATTATGTATTCGACCCGAGCTTCAAACAGCATACCGTCTCTGCAGGCCTCAACAATCTCCCGGCGATCCTCGGCTATACCCAGTCGCAGTTTCTTGCTGATGCGGGAGGCACGATCGACGCAACTTCGATTTCCAACATCAACCGGGCGCAGGTCCGCACAGATTTGACGAAGTATGCCAACAATCTGGTCGCGTACATAAAATCCAACAATCCAGCCTACACGCCAAATGACGTCGTCGGCGGGAAGAGCATCATCCCCTTGACGGGATCGCCGATCCGCCGAACCAGTCTCCCTTATCTAGCGACCACTCAGCCCTCTGGTTTTCCCCAGAATTGGGGATCTAGCGTTCCGAACGCGTATCGAACGTGTCTTGCCATCTCCATGCCGGGCGTCCCCCAGCAATCGTGCGGTACCGCCACCGCTCAGACCGTCGTTCTCTATTCCGACCAGACCTATGGTCAACGTATTACCGTCTTCTCGACGCCGGATCCCTCGATTTCGGGCAATTACATTCCGGCCTTGCTGGTCAATGGCGCAGCGCCGACAAGCGGCACCAATACCGGGTCTTCAGCGGCATCCGGGACGCCTTGGTCAATCTATGCGTCGGTCACTCATCCTTACGCCTCTGCCGGCCACAACGAGTCGAAAACGCTGACCGCCAACGCGGGCGGCTCCTATCTCATCGGTGCGGGCTGGGGACGGGTCGGCCGCGGTATGGTCGCTAAGCACCAGCTGTTGCTCGCACAAGCCCTCGCTGTTCCCGGCGCCAATCCTGCATCTGAGCCGATCCTCGGGGAGAGCCTCGCAGTCATCAGCTATAATTGGCTTGCCGAAAATGCAGCGCAGCAGGCAATCGGCGATGCCCTCGGCCAAGTGACCACTCAATACCATCACGGGATCGGTATCACCGCGCAAACGGCCCTTCAGCAGACCGGCAATCAAGGTCCCTATGTCGATCTGCCCATGAATGCGCTGGCGATCGGACCGCAGACATGTTGGCCGAGCACGGGATGCCCATTTCCCACAGGAATCGTCGGCGCCTTTTTCACGGACTCAGGGACGTCGAGTTCATTTGAGTCGGCGGTCCTCGAGCAGACCCAAGCGCCAGTTCCCGGCATGGTGGCAGCCTCGACGGTAGCACTCGTCGACCAGAACGCAGCGACGGGAGCCAAGACGTTCTTCGCAGATGGCACCACGGCGACGGGGCAGAGCAACTACATCAACACAATCAGGCCGCAGCTTCAGCAATCGGGCATCGGCTATTCGTCGGCGGATCTGTCGGCAATCGATACAGCGGTCACTGGGGCTAGCCCTCCGCCGGCAAGCCCGACCCCGACCCAAAGCCAGGTCTTGGCGCCAATCAACGGCGCTATGTCGGTCGGTCTTTGGAAAGGGGCAGGCTATACGGTCATCACACAGACCAGCACATCGATTGGCATCTTGCAAAAGATCAGCGGTGGCCTGAGCGGCGGCTTCACGGGAACTCCCGTTCCGACGGCGCAATTGGTGCCGAACACAGCCAACACCATGCAGCCGCCTCCTGGTAACAACCAGGTTTCACCACTGGTCAATACTGCGCCGGCCCAGGGCGACAGGCTGACCAACGAACCCATCGACGCAATTACTGGCGCCAACGTTTACCTGCACAACGACCTCACGACGGGCAGCGGCGCCTTCCCCTACGCGCTGTCATTTGGTCGTACATATTTGTCGTCCTCGAATCTAGTCGATGCTGGACTGGGGCGTGGATGGACACATGACTACAATCTCTCCGCCACGGCGGATAGCGATCCCTACGCGGGAATGGGGGCTACGTCGCCGATCAGCAGTGCATCTGCGATTGTGGCCATCTACGTGTTGCACGATCTCCTGAATACGTCGGCGCGAAGCGCGCAATCTCTGACCCTGTCCTGGATCGTCGCCAACTGGTTCACCGATCAACTGACGAACAACGTAGCCGTGATCAAGCGGCCAGACACGGTTGAGCAATACGTCGCCTTGCCGCATCCGGACGGCGCGACCTCGCTGACCTACAACCAGCCGCTCGGATCGTCCATCACGCTGACCGGCACCGGCTCTGGAACGGGTAATCCGACATCTTACGCTTACACGACAAAGGAAGGGATCGCTCTCACCTTTGCGCCGACCGCGAGTGGGGGGCGGAGCCTTCCCGTCTCATCGTGGACCTGGCCAAACGGCATCCAACTCGCGTTCAACTACGACGGCTCCGGCAACCTCGCGAGGATTGCCAACAATCTCGGCCGGCAACTGAACCTCTCCTACGTCGGCGGCCGTCTCACCGCCGTATCCGACGGTCAGCGTTCCGTTGGCTATGCCTATTCAGGCAGCAATCTCGCCAGCATGACCGATCCGCTCGGTTTCATAACCAGCTACTCCTACGACATGTCGGGTGCCTACGACACGGCCGGCCACCTGACCCAGGTATTCTACCCGTCGAATCCGGGAGTGCCATTTGTAACCAACTCCTATGATGGCCTCGGCCGGGTGGTGCGGCAGGCGAATGCGAACAACCAAAGCTGGAGCTTCTATTTTGCTGGCTCGCGCAGCGAGATCGTCGACACTCTTGGTAATCGCGAAATCACGTATCAGACCTCGCGAGGAAAGATCACCAAGGACGCCTTCGTCCTGAACGCGGCCTTCGGCGACGTGTTCAATGACACCGCTCAGAGCAACGGCAATGTCAATGTCTTCTCGAACCAATATGACGGTCAGGATCGACTGGTGTTGTCGACGGCACCGGAGAAGGGCACGACGGCTTTCACTTATTCGCCCGACCTCAAGCAGAACGTCATCACGGTGAAGCAGACGGCGAAGCCCGGTTCGCCGCTGTTACCCCTGACGACCACGCTCACCTACGATCTCGTCTTCAGCAAGCCGACGAGCATCACCGATCCGCTCGGTCTGGTCACGTCGATGAGCTATGACGGCAGGGGAAATCTGCAGAACTTGATCTCGGATTTTGGCGGCTCACCCCATCTCAATGCCCGCAACAGCTTTACCTATGATGGCGTGGGTCAGATTCTGACCGCGACTGATCCGCTCGGCGTACTCACGCAGTTCACCTATGATGGCTCCGGCAATCAGACGTCGATCCTTCGCGATGCAGGCACAGGTCGCCTCAACCAACTGACGTCGTTTGCCTACAATGATCGAGGCGACGCCATCTCCGCAGTCGATCCCAGAGGAAACGTTACGGCCTATGCCTATGACGCTGCGAGGCGCCTGACCGCGACGACCTCACCGCCGACATCCGCTGCTCCTAACGGCCTGGTCACCTCGCTGGGCTATGATCCCGACGGCCATGTTTTGACGACCCAGCAGTCGGCGAGCGGAAATATCCTTCGCACTGTCCGCGCGACCTATTTCCCGACAGGGAAGATCGCCACCTTGACCGATGCCAACAGCAATCCTCCGACTAGGTTTGCCTACAACCAGGTGGACCAGCTGGCGAGCATCACTGACCCGGTTGGACGTGTGACACTCTATGCTTACGACGCGATGCGCCGTCCCGTCAGCGTCAGCAATCCGGCGGTGCAGGCCGCGCCATTGCTCCAACAAAGCTATACGCCGGACGGCCTCGTCGGCAGCCAGACGGATGCCAACAGTCACGTCACCAGTTTCGCCTATGACGGGCTCGACCGGCTGAGCACGACGACTTACCCGCTCGGCAGCACAGAGCAGCTGACCTACGATGCCGACGGCAATGTCCTGACCCGCAAGACCCGCGCCGGCGCAACGATCAGCTATGGCTATGACACGTTGAACCGGCTCAAGACCAAGACGCCGCCGTCGCCGGCCGCGGTGGTCAGCTACGGTTACGATCTCGCGGGACACCTGACCAGCGTCAGCGACACCAGCGCGGCGATCGCCGCGCCGGCAAGCGGCGCGGTGGCGGCGATGAGCTATTCCTACGACGCCGTGAACCGGCTGACAGCGACCAGTTTCAGCCCGGTGCAGCCGCAGGCGCCGCCCGCTGCCGGCAGCGCGACCTTCTCGTTTGGCTACAACGCCGCCAACCAGCGCATCCGCCAATCGGCCACCGACAGTTCGTTCCTGGCCTATCCGCCCGCCACGCCCGGCACCGTCAGCTACACCAGCAATAGTCTCGATCAATATACCGCGGTCGGCTCAATCGCGCCGACCTATGACGGCAACGGCAATCTCACCTCCGACGGCAGCTTCACCTACTGCTACGACGCCGAGAGCCGGCTGATCGCTGCGATCGGCGGCGGGACCTGCGCGGCGCCCGCCACCACGGTCGCCACTTACGCCTATGACGCGCAGGGGCGGCGCAAGTCGAAGACGGTGGGCGGTGCGACCATCATCACCGTCACTGATCCCTTTAGCCGCGCGCTCATCGACTACGACGGCGCAAGCGGCGCGATCCTGCGCTGGTACGCATTCGGCCTCGGTCCCAATAACGTCCTGACCCAGGCCAATGTCGCCGCCGGCACGCGCACCACGTTCGTGCCGGACGTTCAGGGATCGATCGTTGCGACGCAGGATTCCTCGACCGGCGCGCTGACCAAGGCCGGCTTTCTGCCCTATGGCGCGAGCGGCACCACCTCCGGCACGTTCCGCTACACCGGCGCGCGGATCGATGCCGAGACGGGTGGGCTCTACGACTTCCGCGCCCGCATCTATTCGCCGGCGCTCGGCCGCTTCCTGCAGACCGACCCGCTGGGATCTGCGGGTGGTTCAAACCTCTATGCCTATGTCGGTAACGACCCCCTGAATTGGGTCGACCCCTACGGGCTCGTCGCCGAGGATCCTCAGGCCGATGCCGGCGGCGCTGGTCAAGGCAACGGCAACCAGCCGCCGGTGGCAGCGGCAGCGGGCGGGGCCGGCGGCGGGGATGATGGCGGCGATGACTGGCTGAGGAAGCTGATTGCCCGGATATTGGCGCAGCAGGCACCTCAAAATGCCAGAATCGCAGCGAGCGCGGTGCCGCCCGCGCTTAAGGCCGGGCAATTGGCGGAGGTCGAGCAGCTCGATGCTTTAGGCTCAACTGGGAAAGTTTCGTTCACGCCGACCCGAGCTCAAATCGAGAGCGCGACTTTCAAAATCATAGTAGGCGATGCTAAATACACAGCTAGGGGCGTCCCAATTGGGACGGTATACGATGCAACGGTTGGGAACGGTCTTGGAGAAATAAAGACGGGAGTGAGTGTGCTTGACTCGTCATATCAACTGCGCCTTCAGACCTACGGCGCGCTTATCAACGACGCCCCATTTACGATTTACACTAGCCGCCTCGTCAATCCGACCTTCAACGATTGGCTCACGAGATGGGGCGTTAGGGTCAAGCCTCTGCTAAGATAGAGAGATCGCTGATGACCACGCAAACCCAGCATCAGGTACCTAGGGGCACAAGGGCGGATGCTGAGAAGTTCAACCGACTTTACCTAATAAAGAATGTGAAGATGCTTAGAGCGACGTACCAGATCCGGCTGCTTGCATTTAAGGCTACAAGCGAGGGTCTCAAGCTTGTTCTTAAGGTGCCATCTGCTTGTGAATTTGATCGCTCTCTGTCCGAATTGATCGAGGAGACTGATAATACGATCCTCCGCGAGGATTACTGATGGGCCTCTACCTGTGCATATTCGATGGTGACCAGGAATTGGATGGCGTAGAGATTGGTTCATATGCTGACTTTGGAGCTTTCCGCGACTGCGTCGTTCGGGAGCTTGAAGGTGGCATAGCTGGCTCAAAGTTCCCAACGCTGATCCTCCACTCCGATAGTGATGGCCAGTGGTCACCAAGCGAGGCCCGAGAGTTAGAAAAGGAATTGCAATCAATAGGGGAAGAATTCCGCCGTCGCCCCCGCATTCCTATTAACTCGGAATGGCAGAGGCAGGTGGCGAAAACCGTCGGACTTCGAATCGATACTCTCTATGACTGTTTCTTCGACGTTGACGGCGAATCCTTGTTAGAGCGGTTGATCAATCTCGCAAGGCTCAGCCAACGTAGGGGCCTCTACATCCTCTTCCAATAAATTGCGGTGACAAGTTACGGTGACAGTGCTGGACTGCACCCCTGAAGTGAGACACGATAATTGCAGTGACAGGGCATTTCGAGGATGACCTGTGGCAGCAAGAGGACCGAACCGTCAGTTTCCGACAGCGTTCAAGTTGAAGTTATCAAGCTTGCTGGACGATTTTGCTGATCTTTGACGAAGCATGCATGGAATGAAGATCGTGTTGGATTTCGCGAAAGCGGGGAGTTCGGCGCCGTCTGTGGTGGCTAACCGGTAGCGATTTCCGAAAGACGGGCAGCATGCCATACTGCCACTGTTTTGCCCGACGCGTCAAATCGTGTTCGTAAAATACGAAATTCGTGCAAGCCTTGCGCGCTTGGTTGACGGCGTGCCCGGTCGCGAAAACGCCCCCGCACCGCGGATGCCGCGGTCCTTGCCGGTTTGCTGCTGATTTACCCGACGCGGCATGGCTTGACGGAGCCGGCCCTGTGCCGGCCGGCAGCCGTGGTTCTACTGTGCATGGGGTTGTTTTTCATTTTTTGCAGAAGGGCGGCCCCGGTCTGGCAAAGGAGGGGTAGGGCGGCGCATCGTGCTGCTTGTCGCTGCGCTTGCGCTGAACAAGCAAAAGGCCCGGTCGCGATGGCGATCGGGCCTGTTCTGTTTTGTGTTCGTAGATCCGGATGGAGCGGAGCGTAATCCGGGGCTTTGCAACGCGGAGGGACTGTCCCGGATTTCGCTTTCGCTCCATCCGGGCTACAAGGTCGCCCGCGCTTACGCGGCAGTCGATGCCTTCCGCGCGGCCTTCTCCTGCGCGGCAGCCGCCTCGTCCTTGCGGATCTCCGACAGGCGCTTCTGCACTTCCGCCGAGAAGATGTACTGCGCGGGGCGCTGCTTGCTCATGTCGATCTCCGGCGCCATCGGGCCTGAAGTCTTGATGCCGCGCAGCGACACCCACATCGCCTTCAGCGGGTTGTTGAGGGCTGCGGTCGCTGCCGTCGGCTCGTAGCCGCAATGGGCCATACAGTCGGCGCACTTCTCGTAACGACCGGTGCCGTAGGTCTCCCAGTCGGTGGTCTCCATCAGCTCCTTGAAGGTCTTTGCGTAGCCTTCACCGAGCAGGTAGCAGGGCTTCTGCCAGCCGAAGATGTTGCGCGCGGGCATGCCCCAGGGCGTGCACTCGTATTCCTGGTTGCCGGCGAGGAAGTCCAGGAACAGGCCGGAATGCATGAAGTTCCACTTCTTGCCCTTGCCCATCGCGAAGACGTCGCGGAACAGCTTCTTGGTCTTGGTGCGGTTGAGGAAGTGCTCCTGGTCCGGCGCGCGCTCATAAGCGTAGCCCGGCGACATCGAGACGCCGACGCCGAGCTCGACCGTGAGGTCCAGGAACTTCGCGATCTCCTCGGCCGGATGGCCGTCGAAGATGGTGGCGTTGACGTTGACGGTGAAGCCGCGTGCCTTGGCCGCCTTGATCGCGGACACCGCGCGGTCGAACACGCCCTTCTGCGACACCGCCTTGTCGTGGTGGTCGCGCAGCCCGTCGAGATGCACGGAGAAGAACAGGTACGGCGAGGGCTCGAACAGGTCGAGCTTCTTCTCGAGCAGCAGCGCGTTGGTGCAGAGCGAGACGAACTTCTTGCGCGCGACGAGGCCGCGCACGATCTCGCCGATCTCCTTGTGGATCAGCGGCTCGCCGCCGGGAATGGCGACCATCGGCGCGCCGCACTCGTCGGCGGCGTCCCAGCACTCCTGCGCCGTCATGCGGCGGTTCAGGATCGCGTCGGGATAATCGATCTTGCCGCAGCCGACGCAGGCGAGGTTGCAGCGAAACAGCGGCTCCAGCATCAGCACGAGCGGATAGCGCTTGCGGCCAAGCAGTTTCTGCTTGAGCAAATAGCCGCCGATACGCATTTCCTTGAAGAAGGGGATAGCCATTACACGTTTCTTTCTGGGCTTGAAATTCGGGTGGGTCAGCTCGCAGCCAATTGGGCCGGAAGCCGAAATTCGATGTTCTCCTCGCGGCCCGGTAGCACCGAGACCTTGACCGGTCCGAGCCGCCGCATCGCTTCGATCACGTCATCCACGAGTACCTCGGGCGCCGAGGCGCCGGCCGTGATGCCGACGGTCCTGGCATTTTTCAGCCACTCCGGATTGAGCTCGCTGCCGTCGGCAATCAAATAGCTCGCGACGCCGGCCTCGGTGCCGATTTCGCGAAGCCGGTTCGAGTTGGAGCTGTTGGCAGCCCCCACCACCAGGATCACGTCGACCAGCTTGCTCAAGTCCCTTACCGCAGATTGGCGGTTCTGTGTCGCATAGCAGATATCCCGGATATCCGGACCTTGAATGTCTGTAAAGCGGGCCTGCAGGGCCGCGATGATGTCCTTGGTGTCGTCGACCGACAGGGTGGTCTGGGTGATGTAGGCCACCGGCGTATCCGCCGGCAGCGTGAGCGCCTTAACCTCTTCAACACTCTGGACAAGCTGCACGGGGCCGGGGACCTGGCCCATCGTACCCTCGACCTCGGGGTGGCCGGCATGGCCGATCAGGATCAGCGTGCGGCCCTTGCCGATGTAGCGCTTCCCCTGATTGTGAACTTTCGTGACCAGGGGACAGGTGGCATTGAGCACCGGAAGGTCGCGCGCCGCAGCCTCTTCCTCGACGCTGCGGGCGACGCCGTGGGCGCTGAAGACCGTCACAGCCTTCGGCGGAACCTCGGAGAGTTCCTCGACGAAGATTGCGCCTTTGCTCTTCAGGCTCTCGACGACGTATTTGTTATGCACGATCTCATGGCGCACGTAGACGGGCGGGCCGTACTTCTCCAGCGCCCGTTCCACGATTTCGATCGCACGCACCATGCCCGCGCAGAAGCCGCGCGGTTGCGCCAGATAAACTTCCATTGGACGCCCATCACGCAAGTTGCACCAATCCGCTCTCGTAAGTCTCCCGGCGGCACCCCGATACTGACCAATGAGTTGCAATATCCGCACCATTGGTTCGCGCATGCGGTAGCCGCCCACCCTCATGGGGCTCCGGCGCATGGAGGCGCAATACTTTGTGTCAAAAAATCGGCAATAAGGAAAGCCGGGAACGCTGACAGTCCATTGTTTAGGTATTATAGTAGGTTAAGCCCTGTGCGCAAATGCGCGACATCGGTGCATCGTTCTTCGTCACTTTCCCGCCTCAAGTCCCCGGCTATACCGACCGCCCGCATGATTTTGCCACGGTCTCCCGCCGCTCACCTCGAACCTTCGCGCGGCGAGAACCACTTAAAACAGCAATAGGTTTCGCCCGGGAACTCCGATAAACAGCGGGCGTTTCCGGCAAGCTGTTTAACCGCAGAAAGAAAAGAAGTGCTGCAAAGCGTAGTCGTTGCCATCGTCAGGGCCTGCACCCGGTTTGCCTCCCTCGTCGTCGTTCTCGGGCTCCTGTTGTCGGTAGGGGCGGGCTATTACACTGCGCGCCACTTCGCCATCAACACCGACATCAATTCGCTGATTTCCCAGAATCTCGACTGGCGCAAACGTGACCAGCAATTCGACCAAGCGTTTGATCAGAACGAAACGATCCTCGCTGTGATCGAGGCCCGGACGCCGGAGATGGCGAGCGCCGCGGCAGACGCGCTCTATGCCAGGCTGAAGGACGACAAGACCAACTTCCAGTCGATGCAGCAGCTCGGTAGCGGAGAGTTCTTCGAGAAGAATGGACTGTTGTTCCTGCCGACGGAAGAAGTCGCCAAGATCACCGGCCAGTTCGAATCCGCCGCGCCCCTGATCGAGATCATGGCCGGCGATCCCTCGATCCGCGGCCTCACCGGCGCGCTGGAAACCGGCCTCGCCGGCGTCAAGCGAGGCCAGGTCAAGCTCGACAACACCGAGCGGCCCTTCAACCTGATCGCGCAGACCGTCGAGACCGTGCTCAACAAGGGCAACGCCAGCTTCTCCTGGCGCGAGCTCGTCAGCGACGAGCCGTTGAAGGATTCGGACAAGCGCGCCTTCATCGAGTTCAAGCCCATCCTCGATTACAACGCGCTGGAGCCGGGCAAGGACGCGACCAACGCGATCCGGAAAGCGGCGGCCGATCTGGACTTCCCCAACAAATACCAGGCGCGGGTGCGCCTGACCGGCCCGGTCCCGATCGCCAACGAGGAATACGCGACCGTCCAGGAGGGAGCCGTCGTCAACGGCGTCGGCACCGTTCTCGTCGTGCTGCTCATCCTGTGGCTGGCGCTGCATTCGGCGAAGATCATCTTTGCGGTGTTCGTCAATCTCTTCGTGGGCCTCGCGATCACGACCGCGGCCGGCCTGATGATGGTCGGCTCGCTCAATCTGCTGTCGATCGCGTTCGCGGTGCTGTTCGTCGGCCTCGGCGTGGATTTCGGCATCCAGTACAGCGTCCGCTACCGCTCCGAGCGCTACAAGCATGATGACCTCGCGGGCGCGCTGGTGCTGGCGGCCAAGCGCTCGGCGGTGCCGCTGTCGCTGGCTGCAATGGCCACCGCGGCGGGCTTCCTCTGCTTCATGCCGACCGACTACAAGGGCATCTCGGAGCTCGGACAGATCGCCGGCGTCGGCATGCTGGTGGCGTTCGTGTCCAGCATCACCGTATTGCCGGCGCTGCTCAAGCTTCTGAACCCGCCCGGCGAGCCGGAGCCCGTCGGCTACGCCTTCCTGGCGCCGGTCGATCACTTCCTGGAGAAGCATCGCGTGCTGATCGTCGGCGGCACGCTGCTGCTCGCGCTTGGCGGCCTGCCGCTGCTCTACTTCATGAAGTTCGACTTCAACCCGATGAACCTGCGCAATCCGAAAGCCGAATCGATCGCCACCTTCCTCGATTTGCGCAAGGACCCCAATACCGGCGCCAATGCCATCAACGTGATGACGACGTCGGAGGAGCAGGCGAGGCAGGTCGAGGCGAGGCTCGAGAAAGTGCCCGAGGTGCTCAGGGTGATGTCTCTCGACAGCTTCGTGCCGCAGGACCAGCCGCCGAAACTGAAGCTGCTTGCGCAGGGGGCCAAGGTGCTGAACCCCGCGCTGAACCCCGATCAGATCGATGCGGCGCCGTCGGATCAGGAAAATATCGAGTCGTTGAAATCCTCGGCCGACAATCTGCGCCGGACCGCGGGTGACGCGAAGGGGCCGGGGGCGGTCGCCTCGCGCCGTCTTGCAGACGCGCTCGAAAAGCTCGCCAATGGCGACGAGGCCACGCGCAATAAGGCGCAGGACGTATTCGTCACGCCGATGAAGATCGTGTTCGACCAGCTCAGGAACGCCATGCAGGCCGAGCCGGTCACCCTGAAGTCACTGCCGCCCGAGCTCGTCAGCGCCTGGAAGAGCAAGGACGGCATCATCCGCGTCGAGGCGCTGCCCAAGGGCGATCCCAACGACAACGACACGCTGCGCAAATTCGCGGCGGCGGTGCTCGCGGCCGAGCCGACCGCGATCGGCGGACCGGTCTCGATCCTGAAATCCGGCGACACCGTGGTGAAGGCGTTCATCCACGCCGGCATCTACGCGCTGGTCGTGATCGGGCTCTTGCTGTGGATCACGCTGCGCCGGTTCGTCGACGTGCTGATGACGCTGGTGCCGCTTCTGGTTGCCGGCGCAGTGACGCTCGAGATCTGCGTGTTGATCGGGCTGCCGCTGAACTTCGCCAATATCGTTGCGTTCCCGCTGCTGCTCGGCGTCGGTGTCGCCTTCAAGATCTATTATGTCGTGGCGTGGCGCTCGGGCAGAACAAACCTGCTCCAGACCAGCCTCACGCGTGCGATCTTTTTCAGCGCGCTGACGACGGCAACCGCGTTCGGCAGCCTGTGGCTGTCGAGCCATCCCGGCACGTCCAGCATGGGCAAGCTGCTGGCACTCTCGCTGGTGACCACGCTTGCCGCCGTGCTGCTGTTTCAGCCGGCCCTAATGGGCAAACCCCGCAATCTCAGGGAGTAGGCAGATGTCGCCGACGGGGTCGGCGGCGCCCTTCTGACCGGGCTTGGCGGCGCCGGCGGCCTTCGGAGCTGCAGGCGCAGGTGCCGTGGCCCCTGTCGTGGCTTGAGCTTGAGCTGCCTGCGCACCTTGAGCCTTCGGCGGGGTGGCGCCGCCGGATTTCGGCGCGCCCTTGGCCATGGCGTTGACAGGACTCGAGGGGATTGGCGGGCCGACCCGGGTCCAGGTCTCGCCGCCGCAGAGGAAGCCCATCACGCAGCCCTTGATTTCGAGCTGATCGGCACCACCCGGCGTGATGGTCGCGCTGTAGAGCTGTCCATCCTTGGCGTTGTAGACCTGTCCTTCCCACTGATCGATGCCGGGCTTCTTCTTCATGTCGATCAGGGTTGCCATGCCCAGCGTCGGCCTGTTCTTTTTCGAGACATCCGGATTGTTCTCGTCGCGCCCCCCGGGCTGCTTTTCCCAGGAGACCGCACCCCACATGCTGCCATAGCATTGGGCGACACGAATGTTGGCAACGCCGTCGGCGACCCGCCAGTCGCCGGTCGGGTCTGCAGCGAGCGCGGGTGTCAGGCAGGTGTAACCGCCAGCCAGTATTAGTCCGGTGTAAAGGGCTAAACGCATGATGGTTCCTTGGCAGTGCAACATGATCTAAAAGCTGTGCTTGCGAAGATGGTCCGAAAAAGGGCAAAAGGCCGCACAGACCGTTTTCAGCAGCGGTCCGTTTTCAGTTGACGAGACGGCCTCCAATCGAAGTATGTAGCGGATGCACAGCCCAAATCCAGACATGTCTCAGCTATTCGCGGACCGTCAGGCCCAGCGCAGCACCCTGCATAACCGGTATCTGAACGAGCAGTTCGTTCGGGTTCTCAAGACCATCGGCTACGATGTCGGCTTCCAGAAGGGGCAGGGGCAGTACCTTTACGATCGCGAGGGCGCTCGCTACCTCGACCTGTTGTCCGGCTTTGGCGTGTTCGCGATCGGGCGCAATCATCCTGTCATGCGCGATGCACTCAAGAGCGTGCTCGATGCCGATCTGCCCAACCTCGTCCAGTTCGACGTTTCGACGCTCGCCGGCGTGCTGGCCGAACGGCTGCTGAAATACGTCCCCTATCTCGACAAGGCGTTCTTCGCCAATTCCGGCGCGGAATGCGTCGAAGCCGCGATCAAATTCGCGCGTGGCGCGACCGGCCGCCCCGGCATCGTCTATTGCGCCCACGGCTACCACGGCCTGACCTATGGCGCGCTGTCGCTGACCGGCGACTCGAACTTCCGTACCGGATTCGAGCCGCTGCTGCCGGGCTGCACGCCGGTCCCGTTCAACGATCTGGCCGCGCTCGAAAAGGCCCTGGCCTCGCGCGAGGTTGCGGCCTTCGTCGTCGAGCCGATCCAGGGCAAGGGCGTCAACATGCCCACCGACGAATTCCTGCCCGGCGCGGCCGCGCTCTGCAAGAAATACGGCACGCTGTTCGTCGCCGACGAGATCCAGACCGGCATGGGCCGAACCGGCCGCTTTCTCGCTGTCGAGCACTGGAACGTCGAGCCCGACATGGTGCTGCTGTCGAAGTCGCTGTCGGGTGGCCACGTGCCGGTCGGCGCCGTGCTGACGCGCAAGAGCATCTTCGACAAGATCTTCAACCAGATGGACCGTGCGGTGGTGCACGGCTCGACTTTCTCCAAGAACGACCTCGCCATGGCCGCGGGTATCGCCACGCTCGACGTCATGGAGTCCGAGAAGCTGATCGAGTCCGCCGCCAAGCGCGGCGCCGAGCTGCGCCTCGCGTTGACGCGCATGGTGCCTGGCTACGAGCTGATGAAGGAAGTGCGCGGCAAGGGCCTGATGATCGGCGTCGAGTTCGGCCCGCCGAAGTCGCTGCGCCTGCGCGCCTCCTGGAACGTGCTGGAGACCGCCAACAAGGGCCTGTTCTGCCAGCTCATCACCGTGCCGCTGTTCAAGGATCACAAGATCCTCACGCAAGTCGCCGGCCACGGCAGCCACACCATCAAGCTGTTGCCTCCGCTCACCATCACCGAGGAAGACTGCAGCTGGATCGAGCGCGCCTTCGACGACGTCATCGCCGGCAGCCACAAGGTCCCTGGCGCGATCTGGTCGCTCGGCAAGACGCTGGTGGACAACGCGGTGCGACGGTCGGCCTGATTTCTTGCCGGGCCTTTTCGACGATCGTCATTGCGAGCGCAGCGAAGCAATCCAGACTGTCTCCGAGGAGGCGGTCTGGATTGCTTGGTCGCTTCAGCGCAAAGTTGCTGGGCAATTTTGTCGCGAGCTCCATGCAATGACGTGACGACGGGCGCTGCTATCCCTCCACATTCGCCCTCATCGCCGCCTCGAACTCGTCACGTGAACGCGCTTATGGTGTTGCGCCGCGTCCGGGACACGAGAGCTATTTTGCAAACTCCCGCACGGCCTCGACCACGCGTCCCGGCAATTCCTGCGCCACGCAATGACCGGCGCCCTCAAAGACCAATGTGCTGACGCTTGGAATCAGCGACGCGGCCCGTCGCGCCATCTCCTTGTAGATCGGCCCCGAATTCGCGGCTGTCGTGACGCGCACCGGGCAGTCGATCTCGGTCAGCCAGGCAAACGGATTGCCACGGGCATCGCCAGCGTACACCTGCTCCATCGCCTCGTAGATCGGACGCAGGATCGCGGACTCGATCTCGGGTGTGCAGCAGAGTCGGACACGGCCATCGTCGAGCGGCACGAAGCCGTGGCGCACATAGGCGCGCAGCGAGATCTCGGTCCAATCCGCAAAGGCCGGAGCGGCACGATAGCGATCGAACACGGCGTCGGCGCTGTCGAACTCAGCGCGCCGGCGCGTCGTGCTCTCGACGCGGGACAAGGATTCCTCGCTCAGTCCGCCGGAGCGCGTCCTGCGCGGGTCCATCACGGTCGGCTCCATCACGAACAGGCGCGTGAAGCGGCCGGGCAAGAGTTTCGCCGCGAGCAGGAGGTCGGTCGCGCCCGCGCTGTGGCCAATGCCGTAGATGTCGCGGAGATCGAGCGCATCGATCACCCGGCAGACGTCGTCGGCGTAATCCAGGAAGTGATAGGCGCCGGGCTTGTGGCTGGCGCCATGGCCGCGGCGGTCGAGCGCATAGACTGTGTAGGTCGATGCAAGCTCGCGCGCGACCTCATCCCAGACATCGGCAACGAAGCCGGTGCCGTGCAGGAGCAGCGCGGGCGGCCTGCCGCTCTCGCCCCATTGCAACATGGCGATCTGCGCGTCGGTCGGGCCGATGGAAAAACGGTGTGGATTGATCATGGGTAGAGCAGTGATGCGCTGCGGGTTGGTTTACTTCGCGTCCTCCAGGATCATCGCAGCCCCTTTCTCCGCAATCATCGCCGTCGGCGTGTTGGTGTTGCCCGAGGTGATCGTCGGCATGATCGAGGCATCGACGATGCGCAAGCTTCCGAGGCCGTAGAAGCGCAGCCGCTCGTCGACCACCGCCATCGGATCGTTCGCCGCGCCCATCTTCGCCGTGCCGACGGGGTGGAAAATTGTGGTGCCGATATCGCCGGCGGCCTTGGCGAGGGAGGCGTCGTCGTCGCCGACGGAGGGCCCGGGCAGATATTCGCTGGGCCGGTACTTCGCGAGCGCCTTCTGCTGCATCAGGCGCCGCGTGGTGCGAATGGCGTCGGCGGCGACCTGGCGGTCGTCGTCGGTCGACAGGTAGTTCGGCGCGATGATCGGCTTCTCATCAGGTGTCGCCGCGCGCAAGCGAACGGTGCCGCGCGAGGTCGGCTGCAGATTGCAGGCGCTGACGGTGATGGCAGGAAAGCGGTGCAGGGGATCGCCGAACTTGTCGAGCGACAGCGGCTGCACGTGAAACTGAATGTTGGCGCGCCCGCGCGTCGCGTCCGAGCGCGTGAAGATGCCGAGCTGCGACGGTGCCATGGTCAGAGGACCGCGGCGGCGGAAGGCGTAGTCGAGTCCCATCAGGCCGCGGCGGAAAAGGTTGTAATAGGTCTCGTTCAGGGTGCGGACGCCCTCGACCCTGTAGATCGCACGCTGCTGGAGGTGGTCCTGGAGATTGCGTCCCACACCGGGCTTGTCCATGACAATGTCGATGCCGAGCGGCGACAGCCAGTCGGCCGGTCCGATGCCGGAGCGATGCAGCACCTGCACCGAGCCGATCGAACCTGCCGAGAGGATGACCTCGCGTTTCGCGCACGCCTCGACGATCTCGCCGTTCTGGATGAAGCGGACGCCGACGGCGCGGCCCTGCTCGATGACGAGGCGGTCGACCAGCACATGCTTCTCGAGCCGCAGATTGGGGCGGTTCAGTGCGGGCTTGAGGAAGCCGCGCGCCGACGACCAGCGCCGGCCGCGCTTCTGGTTGACGTGGAAATAGCTCGTGCCTTCGTTGTCGCCAGTATTGAAATCCGGGATGCGCTTGATGCCCATCTCCTCGGCGGCGTCGCCGACGGCGTCGAGAATGGCCCATGACAGCCGCGGTGCCTCGATGCGCCAGCCGCCGCCGGCGCCGTGATGCTCGCTGGCGCCGAGGAAGTGGTCTTCCAGCCGCTTGAACAGCGGCAGCACGTCGTCATAGGCCCAGCCGGTCAGCCCAAGCTGGCGCCAATGATCGTAATCGGCGGCCTGCCCGCGCATCGAGATCATGGCGTTGATCGCCGAGCAGCCGCCGATCACCTTGCCGCGGGGATAGGCGAGCGAACGGCCGTTCAGGCCGGGCTCCGCCTCGGTCTTGAACATCCAGTCCGAGCGGGGATTGCCGATCGCGAAGAGATAGCCGACTGGGATGTGGAACCAGATCCAATTGTCGTCGCCGCCAGCTTCGAGAATGAGGACTCGGTTCTTCGGATCGGCCGAGAGCCGGTTGGCGATGATGCAGCCGGCCGTACCGGCTCCGACGACAATGTAGTCAAACTCACCTTCGAGCCGCCTTGGCATTCTGCTTCCACCCGGATGGTCACTTTGCGTTCAGTCTAATAGGCAGACGCAGCGGATCGGGACAAGCCCGGCCATGACGAGAGAACAGAGCTACCCTGGACCCTCCGCCGGTTGGGTGGACCGGCGCTTGCATGGTAGACAGTCCTGTATTGCTAACAAAGCTCGAGACCCTCCATGCCTATCGTGAACCGCGTCGCCGACCTTCAGCCCGACATTCAGGCCTGGCGGCGGGACATCCATGAGCACCCCGAGCTGCTGTACGACGTCCACCGCACCGCAGCATTCGTCGCGGATCGCCTGCGGGAGTTCGGCTGCGATGAGGTCGTGACCGGTCTCGGCCAGACCGGCGTGGTCGGAGTGATCAAGGGCAACAAGCCGGCCGGCGAGGGGCTCAAGGTGATCGGCATGCGTGCCGACATGGACGCGCTGCCGGTCGAGGAGCAGACCAATCTGCCGTACGCCTCCAAGAACCCTGGCAAGATGCACGCCTGCGGCCATGACGGCCATACTGCAATGCTGCTGGGGGCCGCCCGCTATCTCGCCGAGACCCGCAATTTTGCCGGCGATGCCGTGGTGATCTTCCAGCCGGCCGAGGAGGGCGGTGCCGGCGGCGCGGCCATGGTCAAGGACGGCCTGATGGAGCGCTTCGGCATCGACCAGGTCTACGGCATGCACAACGGGCCGGGCATCCCGATCGGCTCGTTCGCGATCCGGCCGGGTCCGATCATGGCCGCGACGGACGAGGTCGATATCATGATCGAGGGCGTCGGCGGCCACGCCGCGCGCCCGCACAAATGCGTCGATTCCGTGCTGGTCGGTGCGCAGGTGATCACGGCACTGCAGTCGATCGTCGCGCGCAGCGTCGATCCGCTTGAATCGGCCGTGATCTCGATCTGTGAATTCCACGCCGGCAACGCCCGCAACGTCATTCCGCAGACCGCGACGCTGAAAGGCACGATCCGCACCCTATCGCCGGAGGTGCGCAAGCTGGTCGAGAAACGCGTGCGTGAAGTTGTGGCTGGCGTGGCGCAGATCACCGGCGCCAAGATCGACCTGCGCTACAAGCGCAATTATCCCGTCGTGAACAATCATGCGGCGGAGACCGAAGTGGCGCGGCGCATCGCCGAGCAGGTCGCGGGCGAAGCCAATGTGCACGACATGGCGCCGCTGATGGGCGGCGAGGATTTCGCCTACATGTTGGAAGCGCGGCCCGGCGCCTTCATCTTCTGCGGCAACGGCGACAGCGCCGGCTTGCATCACCCCGCCTACAATTTCAACGACGAGGCGATCGTCTACGGCACGTCCTACTGGGTCAAGCTGGTCGAGGAACAGCTAGCGGCGTCGTAACGCTCCGTCGTCATTCCGGGATGGTCCGAAGGACCAGACCCGGAATCTCGAGATTCCGGGTTCGGTCTTGCGGCCCGCCCCGGAATGACAGCCTGGAATGCAAATGGCCGGGACAAACCCGGCCATCCGCGTTCATGGAGTGTCGTTCTGCTCAGAAGACTCGCGAGAAGATCACGTAGAGAGTGGCCGACAGCATGATCGCACAGGGCAGCGTCAGCACCCAGGCCATCAGCAGGTTGCGGATCGTCGACCATTGCAGGCCCGAACCGTTCGCCGCCATGGTGCCGGCGACACCCGACGACAGCACGTGCGTGGTCGAGACCGGCAGGCCGAACACGTCGGCGGCGCCGATCGTGGCGGCGGCCACGAGTTCGGCCGAGGCGCCTTGCGCGTAGGTGAGATGGGACTTGCCGATCTTCTCACCGACCGTGATCACGATGCGCTTCCAGCCGATCATGGTGCCGAGGCCGAGTGCGATGGCGACCGCGATCTTCACCCAGTTCGGGATGAACTTCGTGGCGGCGTCGAGCGAACCCTTGTAGGCATTCAAGGTCGCGATCTCCTCCCTGTTGAGATCGTTTTCCTTGTCCTTCATCAGGAACCGGATCGCTTCCGAGATCATGTACATGTCGTTGCGGGTGTTGCCGACGGCTTCCGCCGGCACCTTGTTCAGCGTGCCGTATTTGGCGACCTGGTCGCCGACATCCTTCACCAGCACGGCGAGCGAGGGATAGGTGCCCTCGTTGATGTGACGCAACGTGATGTACTGCGTCACGGCCGGACGGGGATCGCCGATGATGCTGTGGCCGGTGCCCTTCGCGGCGATCACCTGGGCGGCGGCATCCGAGGTATTCTGGAACTGGACGACCTGGGATTCCGGCAATGCGCGGTTGAGCGCGTAGGCCGTCGGCACGGTGCCGATCAGGATCAGCATGATCAGGCCCATGCCCTTCTGGCCGTCGTTCGAGCCGTGCGCGAAGCTGACGCCGGTGCAGGTTGCGATCAGCAGGCCGCGAATCCAGAGCGGCGGCGGCTTGTTGCCTTCGGGGGCGGCATAGAGGGCCGGGTTGCGCACGATGAACTTGAGCAGCAGCAACAGCACGGCGGCGCAGATGAAACCGAACAGCGGCGACAGCAGCAGCGCATAGCCGATCTCGGTCGCCTTGCTCCAGTCCACGCCCGAGGTGCCGTCGCGGCCGCGCATCACGGCGTTGGCGACGCCGACGCCGATGATCGAGCCGATCAGGGTGTGCGAGGAGGAGGCGGGCAGGCCGAAGAACCAGGTGCCGAGATTCCACAGGATCGCGGCGATCAGCAGCGCGAACACCATGGCGAAGCCGGCGCTGGAGCCGACCTGGAGGATCAGCTCGACCGGCAGCAGCGAGACGATGCCGAAGGCGACCGCGCCGGAGGACAGGAGCACGCCGAGGAAGTTGAAGAAGCCGGACCACATCACCGCCACCTCCGCCGGCAGCGAATGGGTGTAGATGACCGTGGCCACTGCATTGGCGGTGTCGTGGAAGCCGTTGACGAATTCGAAGCCGAGCGCGATCAGGAGCGCAACGAACAGGAGGATGTAGGGCAGGTAGGTCGTCACCCGCACGCCCGTCGCGTTGACGTCGACATAGATGCTGTAGGCGACGAACAGCAGGCCGGCGGCGAGGATGCCGAAGAACAGGATCATCGTCAGCGGATTGAAGCCCTTGTCGAGATTTGGCCGCGAGGCTGGCTGGATCGGTGCGGGATCGGCTATCGCTCGGTCGAATGCAACATCGCTCATGTCTGGACGCCCCTTAACTTTCAGGTAAGGGTATTGTCCGCGATGGATTTGAAGGCCGGATGACACCTCAGGCGTGAAAGCCGCCCGCCTTCCAGTGTTCAGGCAGCCCGGGCGGCCTTCTTCTGCAAGGCAGCGGCGATCTTCAAATCCTCGACAAAGCGCCGATACTCCAGCACCTTGGCTTCCGGATCCGGCAGCCGCAGCAGATAGGACGGATGCACCGTCACGAGTGCTTTGCGTCCGTCGGGAAGGTCTATGAGCCGGCCGCGGTTCTTGCCGATCGGGGTGATCTTGCCGAACACGCTTTGCGCGGCGGTCGCGCCCATCGCCACGATGAGATCGGGCTGGATTGCCGCAACTTCCCGCTCGTACCATTGCCGGCAGGCCCGGATCTCAGGTGTGTTCGGCTTCTGGTGCAGGCGGATTTTTCCGCGCGGCACGAATTTGAAGTGCTTGACCGCGTTGGTGACATAGACCTTCTTGCGGTCGACGCCGGCTTCCTCCAGCGCGCGGTCGAGCATCTGGCCGGCGGGACCGACAAAGGGGTGTCCGGCGAGGTCTTCCTTGTCGCCGGGCTGTTCGCCGACCAGCATGATGTTGGCGGACTTCGGGCCTTCGCCGAACACGGTCTGGGTCGCGTCCTTGTAGAGATGGCAGGCGCGGCAATGCGCGGCCTCCTCGCGGAGCGCTTCGAGATCGTCGGCAGCTGGCTTGCGTTTCATCGGAGCCTCCGGCCGCTTCTGAGGCTTGCGCGGATCGGTTGCGGCATTGGCGATCATAGCACCGGTCATGCGCTCGGCGTCCTCGATCAGAGGCTTAATGATCGAGGCCTCGGGCAGGTTCCTCCAATATTTCTTCGGCATCTCGGCCTGCATCGCCTTCACCTTGAGCCGTGCCGGATTGAAGATGCTGGCGTAGTAGCGCCGCCAGGTTTCTTCCAGCCGGTCTTCGCTCGGTGCTTCGCTCCTGCTGACGCCGGATGTGAACGAAAGTGCGTGGCCATCCCAATGCGCGCAGAGGTCCGGTGTCAGGATCGACCAGGGCATGTCGGCAAAGCGCTTGGCGAAGAACGGCGCAGCGAGCTCGACGATGTGATGCTCCGGCTCGAACCAGGCGACGTAATGCGCCTGGCGTTCCCGGCCGATCTCGCGGAAGCGGACGAAGGCGTGCATCTTGTGCTCGTCGCGATGGACCGCCTTTGCCAGGGCCGTGACTTGCGCGACGTCAGGATCGGTCGCAACCTCGATGAGGTCGTGATTGTCCTTCAATCGCCAGAGCAGGCGATAGAGGATCGCAAAACGCTCGACATCGCGGTGCAGGATGGCGGCCTTGGCCAGCTCGACGAATTTTGCTGACACGTTGAAGGTGCCGTCGTTCACCTCAAGGATCGGAGACGGCGCGGGTGGCGCAAACAACTCCGCTTCGCCACCTCGCACGCTCCAGGTGATATCACGCGGCTCCACATGACGTAGAACGAGCGTACGGGCAGCTTTGCGCCAGCCGTCGAAATCAGTTTCCGTATCGAGGGTGATGTACTGCATCAGAAGCCAAATCCGAGTTGCGTTGCCTTCGGCTTGAACCGGTCGATCAGCCGCGCTTCGTCGAGCCGATGGAGCGAGGGGCGATGATCGCTGAGGACGATGAACGGCAGCGCCTTGTGCCGGGGCACGTGCAGCCGCGCGAGATCGGCAAGACGGATCGTAGTGGTGCGCCGCGTCGCGATGATGCGTTCGACCGCCTTGGTGCCGAAGCCTGGCACGCGCAGCAATTCCTCGCGGCTGGCGCGGTTGACGTCGAGCGGAAAGCGGTCGCGGTGGCGGAGCGCCCAGGCCAGCTTGGGATCGATGTCGAGCGGCAGCATCGCGCTGTCGTCGACGATCTCGCCGACGTCGAAGCCGTAGAACCGCATCAGCCAGTCGGCCTGGTAGAGCCGGTGCTCGCGCAGCAGCGGCGGTGCCCGCAGAGGAAGTGCACGGCTGGCATCGGGGATCGGGCTGAAGGCGGAATAATAAACGCGCCGCAGCCGGTAGGCGCCGTAGAGATTGGCGCTGGTGTGGAGAATGGTGTGATCGGAGGCCGCGTCGGCGCCGACGATCATCTGTGTGCTCTGGCCGGCCGGTGCGAAGCGCTGCGGCTTGGCCTTGGTCTTTGCGCTGCGGCTGTCCTCGGCCTCGTCCAGCTTCAGCCGCAGCCGGCCCATGGTGCGGCGGATCGCGCGGACATCCTTCTCCGGCGCGAATTGCTGCAGGCTCGTCTCCTCAGGCATCTCGATGTTGATGGAGAGGCGGTCGGCATATTTGCCGGCTTCCGCGATCAGCGCGTCGTCGGCTTCGGGAATGGTCTTCAGGTGAATGTAGCCGCGGAAGTGATGCTCCTCGCGCAGCTTGCGCGCGACGCTGACCACCTGCTCCATAGTGTAGTCGGGGCTGCGGATGATGCCGGAGGAGAGAAACAGGCCCTCGATGTAATTGCGCCGGTAGAAGTCGAGCGTCAGCTTGACGACCTCGTCGACGGTGAAGCGGGCGCGCGGCACGTTCGAGGAGGCGCGGTTGACGCAATAGAGGCAATCGTAATTGCAGGCGTTGGTCAGCAGCACCTTGAGCAGCGAGATGCAGCGTCCGTCCGGCGCGTAGGAATGGCAGATCCCCATGCCGGGCGCGGTCGAGCCCATCCCCTTGCCGTCGCTGGAATCCCGCTTCTCGGTGCCGCTGGAGGCACAGGACGCGTCGTATTTGGCGGCGTCCGCCAGGATTTCCAGCTTGCGTTGTACGTCCATCCTTGAATCCCTTTGATTCAGCTCACGAATCCGATCGAGCGCCAATTCGATTGACTCTTCTGGCCCCGTTAGCTTTATATTAGAACATATCATGAACAAATGAGCCAGCCGTTGGTTCTTCTTTTGAAGGCCACGGCACCAATTCCTGAAGGAGCGGCGAGCATGAGCGGCGCACGCAACAGCGCGCTTGCGACCTTGCGCGGCCAGATCGAACGCATCGAGACGGCGGAAATCGTGCATCAGCACGATCGCGTCGCGCTCGGCCATCACGAAGCCGATGGCGCGCTGAAGGGCGGGCTCGCGCGTGCGGCGGTCCATGAGGTGTTTTGCGAGGGGCGTCAGGGCGCTGCCGCGACCGGCTTCGCCATGGGCCTTGCGGGACGCGTGAGCGCGCGTCGGCCGCTGCTGTGGGTGCGGCAGGATTTTTCGGAGATAGAGACGGGCGCGCTGTCGATGAGCGGGCTAGCCGAACTCGGCCTCGATCCGCGCCGCGTGGTGATGGTGCGCGCCGCCGATGTCGAGAGCGCGCTGCGCACCTCGGCCGATGCGCTCGCCTGCGATGCGCTGGGCGCCGTCGTGCTCGAGCTCTGGGGCGAGATCAGACAGTTCGATCTCGTGGCAAGCCGCAAGCTGACGCTCGCCGCGCAATCTTCCGGCGTCACCGGGTTGCTCCTGCGCATGGCCGCACAACCTTTGCCCTCGACTGCGGAGACGCGATGGATGCTGCGCGCGGCACATTCACCGCCGGGGCAGGCATGGAGCACATGGGGCGCGCCGCGCTTCGATGCCGAACTCTTGCGCAATCGTCATGGCCCATGCGGCCGGTGGATCATGGAATGGAATTGTGATGAGTGCCAGTTCAGTGAACCGTCGACGTATCCTCAGCCTGTGGCTGCCGCGCCTGCCCATCGACCGGATCCAGCGGTTTTTCGGCAGCGCCGGGCTGGGTAAAGCCAATCATGAGCCGAGCATCGTCGTCATCAAGGACAACAATGCGCTGGTGATCCATGCGCTGGACGAGGCCGCCGAGCGCCTCGGCCTGTATATCGGCCAACCCCTGGCCAATGCGCGGGCGATGTGTCCCGACCTGAGGGTGTTCGATGCCGATATCGTGGCCGATGCGAAGACGCTCAGCGATATCGCCGACTGGTGCGACCGCTTCACGCCGCTGGTGGCGCTCGACGCGCCGCACGGGCTGTTCCTCGACATCACCGGCTGCGCGCATCTGTTCGGCGGCGAAGCCGCGCTGTTGCGGACGCTGGTCCGGGCGCTCGACCGGCAGGGCTTTGCCGTCAGCGCCGCGATTGCCGGGACCTCGGTCTGCGCGCGCACGCTGACGCGGCAGGCCACGGGAACCATCGTTGCAGATGGAGGGGAGGCGGCTGCGATCGACCGGTTTCCGGTGTCCGCACTCGGGGCGGGCGAGGCGATCACGACCGGTTTGCGCCGCGCCGGTCTGAAGACCATCGGCGATGTCGCCTCGCGCAGCTCCCACGAGATCACGGCGCGGTTTGGCGCGCGGTTCTCCACGCTGCTCGCGCATGCGCTGGGACAGGGCGATGCGCCGATCAATCCGCGCAAACCGCTGCCCGATTACATCGTGGAGAAGCGCTTCGCCGAGCCGATCGCGACCGACACCATGATCGCGATGACGCTGTCGCGGCTGGCGGACACGCTGATCGCATCCATGGAGAAGCAGGGCAAGGGCGCACGACGACTTGAGGCTGCCTTCTTCCGCACCGACGGCGTGGTGCGCGCGATCACGGTCGAGACCGGACGCCCCGTGACGCGAAGCGTCGTGATCGACCGGCTGTTCCGCGAACGCCTCGATGCGCTCGCCGATCCCCTCGATCCCGGCTTCGGCTTCGACATGGTGCGGCTGTCGGCGAGCCGCACCGAGATCGTGGTGCAGGAGCAGCGCGATCTCGATGCGCATGTCCACGACAATGACGAGATTGCTGCGCTGATCGACCGCATCGCCGCGCGCATCGGAGGCAAGCGCGTCGTCGTGCATCTGCCGCAGGACACCCATATCCCCGAGCGCGCGGTTTTGTCCGCCCCCGCCCAGCATCATCTCGCTGCCGCCATGCAGGCCGAATGGCCGGCGCGCACCGAGAGCGAGCCACCGCTGCGCCCCTTACGGCTGTTCGACAAGCCGGAGCCGATCAAGGTGCCGTTCGCGACCGTGCCGGATGGTCCGCCGCATCAATTCACCTGGCGCCGCGCGCTGCATGCGGTGGTGCGGGTGGAGGGGCCCGAGCGCATCGCGATGGAATGGTGGCAGCAGGACGGCAGGCAACTGACGCGGGACTATTTCCGCATCGAGGACGCCGAAGGTCTGCGCTTCTGGATCTTTCGCGACGGGCTCTACGAGGGAGAGACGTTCGACGGCGAAGGCAGGCCCGTTTCCCCCAACTGGTATGTGCACGGTCTCTTCGCATGACCACGCCTCCCTATGCCGAGATCGGCATCACAACCAACTTCTCCTTCCTGCGCGGCGGCTCGGATCCGCGCGCCTATGTGCATCAGGCCAGCATCCTCGGCATCCCCGCGATCGGCATTGCCGATCGCAACACGCTCGCCGGCGTGGTGCGGGCCTACAAGGAACTCGACAATGCCGAAGTGCTACACAAGCCGAAACTGCTGATCGGCGCGCGCATCGTCTTCGTCGACGGCACGCCCGACATCCTGGTCTATCCGCGCGACCGCGCCGCCTATGGCCGTCTGTGCCAGCTTCTCACCCGGGGCAAGCGCGGCGACGACATCACGCGGATCGAGAAGGGCGAATGCCATCTCGCCTTCGCTGATCTCCTGGAGTTTTCGGAAGGCCAGCTGCTGGTCCTGACGTTGCCGCATCGCTTCGAGCCCGCTCAGGCGCTGAATGTTCTTTCAAAGCTCAGGGATAGCCGCGCCGAGGGCGTGTGGCTGGCGGCGAGCCTGATCTATCGCGGCGATGACAGGCGTCGCCTGACGCGGCTCGATGATCTCGCGGCAAAAGCCCAAGTGCCGCTGCTTGCGACCAACGAGGTGCTCTATCACCATCCCGCGCGTCGTCCCCTCCAGGACGTGCTGACCTGCATCCGGGAAAAGACCACGATCGATGCGATCGGACGGAAGCTGGAGGCCAATGCCGAGCGGTTCCTGAAGCCGCCGCGAGAAATGGCGCGGCTGTTTCGCGATTTCCCCGATGCGATCGCGGAGACCATGCGTTTTGCGGACAAGATCGACTTCTCGCTCGATCAGCTCAAGTATCAATATCCCGACGAGCCGGTGCCGCCGGGCAAGACCGCGCAAGGGCATCTGGAGGATCTGACCTGGGCCGGTGTCGACAAATATTTCGGCGGCAAGATCGACGACAAGCTGCGCGCGACGCTGAAGAAAGAGCTCGCGCTGATCGCCGAGCTGAAATACGCGCATTACTTTCTCACCGTGCACGACATCGTGCACTATGCACGCAGCCAGAACATCCTGTGCCAGGGGCGGGGATCGGCGGCGAACTCGGCGGTCTGCTACGTGCTCGGCATCACCTCGGTCGATCCGACCAAGGTCGATCTGTTGTTCGAGCGCTTCATCTCCAAGGAGCGGCTGGAGCCGCCCGACATCGACGTCGATTTCGAGCATTCGCGGCGCGAGGAGGTGATGCAATATGTCTATCGCCGCTACGGTCGCCATCGTGCCGCGATCATCGCCACCGTCATCCATTATCGCCCGCGCAGCGCCATTCGCGACGTCGGCAAGGCGCTGGGCCTGACCGAGGACGTCACCGCCGCGCTCGCCGATACCGTTTGGGGCAGCTGGGGCAAGGGCCTCAACGACATGCAGGTCAGGCAGGCCGGGCTCGATCCGAACAATCCCATGATCAACCTCGCGGTCGAGCTTGCGACCGAGCTGATCGAATTTCCGCGCCATCTCTCCCAGCATGTCGGCGGATACGTGCTCACCCAGGACCGGCTCGACACCTATGTGCCGATCGGCAACGCCGCGATGGACGATCGCACCTTCATCGAATGGGACAAGGACGACGTCGATGCGCTCAGCATGATGAAGGTCGACGTTCTGGCGCTCGGCATGCTGACCTGCATCCGCAAGTGTTTTGATCTGATCGATCGGCACAAGGGCGAGCGTTTTGTGCTGGCGAGTGTTCCGCAGGACGATCCCGGAGTCTACGACATGCTGTGCCGTGGGGAGTCGCTCGGCGTGTTCCAGGTCGAGAGCCGCGCGCAGATGAACATGCTGCCGCGCCTGAAGCCGCGGACCTTCTACGATCTCGTCATCGAAGTCGCGATCGTGCGCCCCGGGCCGATCCAGGGCGACATGGTGCATCCTTATTTACGGCGGCGGAACGGGATCGAGAAGGTGAGCTATCCCTCGCCGTCGCCGGAGCATGGCGACAAGGACGAGCTCTACAAGGTGCTGCACAAGACGCTCGGCGTCCCGCTGTTCCAGGAGCAGGCGATGCGCATTGCGATCGAGGCTGCCCATTTTACCTCCGAGGAAGCCAACGGTCTGCGCCGCTCGATGGCGACCTTCCGAAATGTCGGCACCATCGGCCAATACGAGGAGAAGCTGATCGGCAATATGGTGGCGCGCGGCTACGATCCCAATTTCGCCAGAAGCTGCTTTGACCAGATCAAGGGATTTGGCTCCTACGGTTTTCCTGAGAGCCATGCCGCGAGCTTTGCGCAACTGGTCTACATTTCGTCGTGGCTGAAGCACTACCATCCCGACGCCTTCTGCTGCGGCTTGTTGAACTCGCAACCGATGGGCTTTTATGCGCCGGCGCAGATCGTCGGCGATGCCCGCAAGAACGGCGTCGAGGTTCGCGACATCGACGTGTCCTACAGCTTTGCGCAGAACACGCTGGAGGAAGGGAGCGGCAAACATTGCGCCGTGCGCCTCGGCTTTCGCCAGATCGACGGCTTTCACTGGCTCGATGAGGATGAGGAGAGCTTGAAACGCTCACAGTCGTCATTCCGCGGCGACGCGTCAGCGTCGAGCCCGGAATCCATAACCCCGATCGGGAGTATGGATTCCGGGCTCGCGCCAAGAGGCGCGCCCCGGAATGACGACATGGAGAGAGTGCCCGACTGGGCCGATCGCATCATTGCCGCCCGCAGCCGTCGTCCCTTCACCTCGCTCGAGGACTTCGCCCGCGACACCGGCCTGCCCAAGCGCGCGCTGATCCTGCTGGCGGATGCCGACGCGTTCCGCTCGCTCGGGCTCGATCGCCGCGAGGCGCTGTGGCAGGTGCGGCGGTTGCCCGACGACGTGCCGCTGCCGCTGTTCGAGGCGGCGATCGCGCGTGAGCAGCCGGACGAGCACGCCAAGCCGCTGCCGGTGATGCCGCGCGCCGAGCAGGTGGTCGCGGACTACCAGACCATCCGGCTGTCGCTGAAGGGCCACCCGATGGAATTCTTGCGCGAGATGTTTTCGCGCGAGCGCATCGTCGCCTGCAAGGAGATCAGCCACGAAAACGAGCGGCGCCGCGTCCGCTGCGCCGGCGTGGTCCTGGTGCGGCAGCGGCCGGGCAGTGCCAGCGGCGTCGTGTTCATGACGCTGGAGGACGAGACCGGCATCGCCAATGTCGTGGTCTGGCCCAAGATCATGGAACAGTACCGCAAGGAGGTGATGGGCGCGCGCCTCATCCTGGTCGAAGGTTATATCCAGAGCAGCCCCGAAAAGGTGACGCATCTCATCGCCCAGCGCATGATCGACCGCTCGCACGATCTGGTCGGCCTCGCAAACGATGCGCTCGGTCGCAAGCATCCGGTGCCGGCAGGCGCCACCGTCGTCGAGCCGCTCAACGAGGACCCCCGCGCTCTCGCGGACATGCCAGCCCAAAAAATCCGCCACCCCCGCAACGTTCGCATCCTGCCGCCCTCGCGGGATTTTCATTGAGGGATTATGAACAACCGCAGGAATCGGCCGATCCTGCCCAACGATCAATACGATTTGAATCGAGTCTCTAAGCAACCTGAAAGCGAGGCGTGCCTATCATTCGTAGTGCCCATTTTGACACGGCGGGAGTCAATATTTGCAGCTGGAAGCGCCGCAACGATCGCGCGGCCTCGCCGTCGCCGTAAAGCCGGAGCGAAGGCCCTTCCGCATCGACAGGCTGGGCCTCTGGTTCTCCAAGAGCAGCATGATCGACGGGCTTTGGATCGGGACAACCGAAAGCAAGCCTTACTCGGCGTTGCGCCGCGTGGAAGAGGCGCTCCAACTCATCAAGCGTCACGACACACTCAACTATTCACGTATCTCCCGCAATCTCGATCGAATATGGGTACATCTGCTCCCCAGCGCCCAGGCGCACTATGATCGGTCACTAAACGCCTGCGCCCTCGATGAACGTTACGTTCTCAACGAGACAATGACGCTTGAGCGGATCGCCTCTACCATCGTCCATGAAGCGACCCATGCACGGTTAGACGGATGGGGGATCATCTATGAAGAATCGAGCCGCTATCGAATCGAGGCGGCCTGTCTTCGGCGCGAGCTCAGCTTTCTCAAGAAGCTGCCCGACACCGGGCTCATGCTGGAGGAAATCGTTCGTACATTGGAGTGGTGTGAAAGCGACGAGACCTACCTTACCGACGCCAGCTTTCGGAGCCGCGAACGCCAGGGCCAGATTGATACATTGCGCTATTTGAACGCACCGGATTGGCTCATACAATTTGCAATGTGGCTCATTCGCAAGCGACGTTCGCGCGTATCCGCCCCATAAGCGTCTGTGCCTCTGCGAGGAGAGAAGCGGCGAAGCATCCAGACTGTTCCCCGGAAAGATTCTGGGTTTCTTCTCTGAGCCCGTCATCGAGCCGCGCTACGCGCAATCCGTTGGCTCGCAAATGCCGAGTTTGTCGAGAGATCGCGCACCACACTCTCAGTCGTCATTCCGCGCGAAGGCGGGGAATCCAGTACGCCGCGGCTTCTCGGCTGAACCACAACTGTCTCGGAGTACTGGATCGCCCGGTCAAAGCCGGGCGATGACAGTGTGCCCCCTCAAAAATTCACCCGGTTCGAGATCGCGCCATCCACGACGAGATTGGATCCCGTCGTGAATCCCGACACGGGGCTCGCCAGAAACACCGCCGCGCTCGCGATCTCCTGGGGCGTTGCCATGCGTCCCGTCGGGTTGCGGCTCATCGCATCCTTGTAGCGCTCGGGCATGTTCTGCTCGATCATCTCCCAGACGCCGCCCTTGAAATAGACCGTGCCGGGCGAGACCACGTTGACCCGGATCTTCTTCTTCGCATATTGCCGGGCCAGCCCCTTGGCCATGTGGATCAGCGCGGCCTTGATCGGGCCGTAGGAGCTGGCCGTGTCGGCCTGCGCCGCCGCGATCGACGAGATGATCACGAAGGCCGCATCGCCGCGGCTCGCGCCGCTGGCTTCGAGGAACGGTCGCGCGGCATCGAACGCATGCACGGCACCGAGTACGTCGAGCCGGAAATTCTGCTCCCAAGACGCAGGGTCGCCGCCTTGCGCCATCGCGCCCGCATTGGAGAACAGCAAGTCGACGCCGCCGAGCTCCTTCGCTGCATTCTCGATCCAGGATTGCAGCGCCGCGCCGTCGGTGACGTCGACCGGGCTGCCGGTGGCCTTGATGCCGCTCGCTTTCAGCTCTGCGACAGTGGCCGCAACCTGATCGGCGTTACGCGCGCACACCGCGACATTGGCGCCTTCACCGGCCAGCGTCGTCGCAATCGCCCGCCCGATGCCGCGCGTGCCGCCGAGGACGATGGCGTTCTTGCCTTTGAGACCGAGATCCATTGTTGGTTTTCCTTGTGTTGGTCGCAGTGAGTGTAACCGTTTCAGACGATACGCAGAAGCCTCGACATCGTCATTGCGAGGGGCTCTTGCGACGAAGCAATCCAGCTGCCTTGGATCGATTCCGGATTGCTTCTGCCTTCGCCAAGGGCCTCGGCGGACAAGTTGCTGCGCTCGCAACGACGCCGCCGCAGCGGACGCCTACTCCGGTGCCGCCCCCACCGGCGGACCGCCGGGCGGGCGGTGCAGGAAGGTCAGCGACGCATAGGCGCCGGCCCAGGAGCCGATCGCCGCGAACGCGACATAGAACGCGTTATCGGTGTAGCTGATCACCGCGTAGGAGGAGAGCAGGTACCAGACCGCGCTCCAGTTCGCCGCCGGCACGCGCTTGCGCGCGATCACCGCCGAGGTGAACATCACATAGACCGCGTCGGTGGCCGCCGTTGCGACGAACACGGCGCCTGCGGTGAGGGGATCGATGGCGGCCATTGCATTCCTTCTTGTGCTGATGAATGGTCGCGAAAATTAGAGCATGATCCGGAAAGGTGTGCAGCCGTTTTCCATCGCGACAAACGCGGACCGCGTTTGCGCGGAGATCATGCTCAAGCTTCAAGGGAGGGCACCGGCCATGCAAAGCCCCGCCGACATTCTGAAGGGTATCTGGACTTCCGCCGGCGGCGATGCGGGTCCGCTCGATCGCGTGCGGCTGACCGGCGCCGAGCCACAAATCCCATCCTCGTTTCGTGTCGCCGTCGCCGGCCAGACGACGATAGCTGCCGCCGGGCTCGCCGCCGCCGAAATCTGGCGACTGCGCAGCGGCGAGGTGCAGGACGTCTCCGTCGACATGCGCCACGCCGTCGCCGAATGTCGTTCCGAGCGCTATTTGCGCGTCGACGACAAGCCGCCCCCGCCGGCCTGGGACGCGATCGCCGGCGTTTACAGGACCGGCGATCGCCGCTTCGTCCGCTGCCACACCAATTTTCCGCACCACCGCGACGCCGTCTGCGAGGTGCTCGGCTGCGAGGCGGAGCGCGAGAAGGTGCAGGCGGCGTTGATGCATTGGAACGGGGAGGATTTCGAGACTGCGGCTTACGCCGCAGGCGGTGTCGTCGCCCTGCTGCGATCGTACGACGAATGGTCCGCCTTGCCGCAGGCGCGTGCGCTCGCCGGATTGCCGCTGGTCTCGATCGAGAGGATCGGCGAGGCCCCGCCGAAGCCGTGGCCAAAAGGCGATCGTCCGCTCTCAGGTCTTCGTGTGCTCGATCTCTCTCGCGTCATCGCGGGCCCCGTCGCCGGTCGCACGCTCGCTGCGCACGGCGCGGACGTGCTGCTGGTGTCAGGACCGGAACTGCCCGCCATTCCCTGGCTCACCATCGACACCGGCCGCGGCAAGCTCACCACCTTCATCGAGTTGAAGAGCGAGTTCGGGCGGGCGCAGCTGCGCGAGCTGCTCAAGGACGCCGACATCTTCTCGCAGGGCTATCGCCCGCATGCGCTCGCCGCCCTCGGCTTCGCGCCGGAGGACGCAGCGCAAATCAATCCCGGCATCGTCCATGTCACGCTGTCGGCCTATGGCCACACCGGCCCCTGGGCCGAGCGGCGCGGCTTCGACTCGCTGGTGCAGACGACGACCGGCTTCAATCATGCCGAAGGCCAAGCCGCCGGCATCGATGCTCCCAAGGAATTGCCGGCGCAAATCCTCGACCACGCCACCGGCTATCTGATGGCGTTCGGCGCGATGATGGCCAGGGCGCGCCAGGCCCGCGAAGGCGGCAGCTGGCACGTGCGCGTCTCGCTGGCGCAGACCGGGCGATGGTTGTGGAATCTCGGTCGGCTCGACACCGGACTGAATACCCCGGATCTTACGGGCGAGGCCGTACATGCTGCGTTCATCGAAGGCATGCCATCTGGCTTCGGCACGTTGAAGGCGGTGCGTCATTCGGCAGTGCTGTCGAAGACGCCGGCACAATGGACCCGTCCCGCGATGCCACTCGGCAGTCATCCTGCACAATGGCCTGCGCGAAGCTGACATGAAGCTGACACGTCGCAAAACTTTAACGCAAACCACAAGAGGCTCAGCGTTTTTTAGGTTGTTTGAAATCCTAATTCGGCACTATTAGCGCGACCGATGAGGCAGTCATTTGCCGAGATCGTCGCAGACACGACCGGGGCCCATGGTGGTTGAAAAGACCAAGCGATTGCAGGTGCTTACAAAACAACGGGTGATCGCATCCGTAGTTTTACTCGCTTTTGCCGGTGCCGGTGCCTACGGCTTCCTTTCTTCGGAGCCAAAGCAAAAAAAGCACTCCGAGATCTCCAGCCAGTCGCGCAGGAATGCGCAGGCCTTCACGCCCACGCCGTCCGAATGGGCGACGCTGACGATCGAGCCGGTCAAGGCCAAGAGCTTCCGAGCCGAGTATGTCACCGAGGGCAAGGTCGCGGTCGACGAGGACCGCTCGACGCCGGTGTTCTCGCCTTATGCGGGCCGGGTCACCAAGCTGCTGGCCAAGCCGGGCGAGATGCTGAAGCAAGGTCAACCGCTGTTTACGATCGAGGCCGCCGACACCGTGCAGGCCCAGAACGATTTCATCGCGGCGATGACCTCTCAGAACAAGGCGAAGTCGGCGCTCGAGCTTTCCGACATCCAGTTCAAGCGTGCCAAGGATCTTTATGAGGGACACGCCATTCCGCTGAAGGACTATCAGCAGGCGGAAACAACCCAGGTCCAGGCGCAGAACGACATGCGCTCCTCGGTGACGGCGCTGGAAGCCGCGCGCAACAAGCTGCGCATCCTCGGCTTCACCGACGAGACCATCAAGGCGTTCCAGGACAAGGGCACGATCAATCGGGAGGTCACGATCTATTCGCCGATCTCCGGCACGGTCGTGCAGCGAAAGATCGGCCCCGGGCAGTACGTCAATTCCGGCGCCAGCGACCCGGTCTTCGTCATCGGCGATCTCTCCACGGTCTGGCTCACCGCCTTCGTGCGCGAGAGCGACGCGGCCGCGGTGTGCATCGGGCAGGACATCACCGTCAACGTGATGGCACTGCCGGGCCGTCCGTTCACCGCCAGGATCAACTACGTCGCCGCCGCGATCGACCCCGCCACCCGCCGCCTTCTGGTTCGCGCGACCATCGACAACAAGGACGGCCTGTTGAAGCCGGAGATGTTCGCCAACGTCACGATCTATTCGGCCGGCGACCGCGCCGCGCCGGCAGTGCCGAAGCAGGCGTTGATCTACGAAGCCGACAACGTCCGCATCTGGGTCGCGCGCGAGGACAAGTCGGTCGAGCTGCGCAAGATCAGGATCGGCCTCATCAACGGCGACCTCGTCGAGGTCACCGGCAATCTCAAGCCCGGCGAGCAGATCGTCACCAAAGGCAGCCTGTTCATCGACCGTGCAGCCTCCGGCAGCTGATCGACGACCCCAAGAAATTGAAGACCTGAATGGATCGTCTCGTTGCCCTCGCCGTTGACCGGCGTTTCCTGATGGTCGGCATGTTCGCCGCCGTGCTGATCGGCGGCCTGATCGCGTTCAACCAGCTCAACATCGAGGCCTATCCCGATCCGACCCCGCCGATGGTCGACATCGTGACGCAAAGTCCGGGCCTGTCGGCGGAGGAGATCGAGCGCTACATCACGATTCCGATCGAGACCCAGGTCGCGGGTCTGAAGAATCTCACCACCATCCGCACCATCTCGCTCTACGGCCTCTCCGACGTCAAACTCCAGTTCTCCTTCGCCTACACCTATGACGAGGCGTTGCAGCAGGTGCTGAACCGCTTGGCGCAGCTCGCGCCGCTGCCGGGCAACGTGCAGCCGCAGATCTCGCCGCTCAGCCCGATCGGAGAGATCTTCCGTTATCGCTTGGTCGGCCCGCCCAATTACAGCGTGCTCGACCTCAAGACCATCCAGGACTGGATTCTCCAGCGCCGTTTCCGTGCCGTGCCCGGTGTCATCGACGTCACCGGCTGGGGCGGCAAGAGCAAGACCTACGAGCTCCAGGTCGACTTCAACAAGCTGGTCGCCAACGGCCTGACGCTGCCGCAGCTGCTCCAGGCAGTCGGCAATTCCAACGTCAATGTCGGCGGTAATACCGTCGATATCGGCCAGCAATCGGCCGTGGTGCGCGGCGTCGGCCTGATCCGCTCGATCGACGACCTCGCCAACACCATGGTGGCGCAGACCGGCGGCAATCCGGTGCTGGTCAAGGACGTCGCAACGGTCACCGTCGGCCACAAGCCGCGTCTCGGCATCGCCGGCCTCGACGAAACCGACGACATCGTGCAGGGAATCGTCCTGATGCGCCGCGGCGAACAGAGCTCGCCGACCATCAAGCGCGTCCACCAGCTCGTTCAAACCATCAACAACTCCAGCATCCTGCCGCCCGGCGTGCGCATCGAGCGCATCTACGACCGCGGGGACCTGATCGAGCTGACGACCCATACCGTGCTGCACAACATGGTTGTCGGCATCTTGCTGATCGTGCTGTTGCAGTGGATGTTCCTCGGCAATCTCCGCAGCGCGCTGATCGTCGGCGCCACGATTCCGTTCGCGCTGTTCTTCGCCGTGATCATCCTGGTGCTGCGCGGGGAATCGGCAAACCTGTTGTCGGTCGGCGCCATCGATTTCGGCCTGATCGTCGATGCCACCGTCATCATGGTGGAGGCTATCTTCCGCCGCCTGACGCAGACGACGCCGATCTCTGAATCCGAGCACATGTCGCCCGAGACGCTGTTCGGCATGAAGAGCCATGCCATCCTCAGTGCGGCCGCCGACGTCTCGCGCTCGATCTTCTTTGCCGCGGCGATCATCATCGCGGCGTTCCTGCCGCTGTTCACGCTGTCCGGGGTCGAGGGCAACATCTTCGGGCCGATGGCCCGCACCTATGCCTATGCGCTCGCCGGTGGGCTCCTTGCGACCTTCACCGTCACGCCGGCGTTGTCCGCGATCATTCTGCCCGCGCATGTCGAGGAAACCGAGACGAAGGTGATGCTGATCCTGCACCGGTTGTACTCGCCGCTGCTGCATTGGGCCGTCGCCAATCGCAATATCGTTCTCGGCGGTGCGGTCGGCCTCGTGCTGACGACGGTGGCGCTCAGTCGGCTGCTCGGCCTCGAATTCCTGCCGAAGCTGGAGGAGGGCAATCTCTGGATCCGTGCCACGCTGCCGCCGACCATCTCGCTCCACGAAGGCAACAGCTACGTCAACGAGATGCGTAAGTTGATCCGCGCCCGGCCGGAGGTCGAGTCCGTCGTGTCGCAGCACGGCCGTCCCGATGACGGCACCGACGCCGCCGGCTTCTTCAATGCCGAGTTCTTCGCGCCGCTCAAGCCCGTGAGCCAGTGGCCCGGCACGCGCGACAAGGAAGAGCTGACCGCGCAACTGCTCAAGCAGCTCGACGACCGCTTTCCCGGCGTCGAGTTCAACTTCTCGCAATATCTCCAGGACAACGTCTCCGAAGCCGTCTCCGGCGTGAAGGGCGAGAACTCGATCAAGCTGTTCGGCAGCGACCTCCAGGCGCTGACCGACACCGCCAACAAGATCAAATCGGTGCTGGCCACCGTACAGGGAGTCACCGACCTTGCGGTGTTCACCTCGCTCGGGCAGCCGACCATCCAGATCGACATCGACCGCGCCAAGGCCGCGCGCTACGGCCTTGCGCCGGGCGACATCAACGCCACCATCAAGGTCGCAATCGGCGGCGACACCGCCGGCGACCTTTATGAACCCGGAAGCGACCGCCATTTCCCGATCATCGTGCGCCTCGCGCCGGAATACCGCCGGAGTGCCGAGGCGATCCAGAATTTGCGGATCGGCGCGCCCGGGCCGAACGGCACCGTCACGCAGATTCCCCTGAGCGAGGTCGCCACCATCAGCCTCGTCTCCGGCGCGGCCTATATCTATCGCGAGCAGCAGGAGCGCTATCTGCCGATCAAGTTCTCGGTGCGCGAGCGCGATCTCGGCAGCGCCATCCGCGAGGCCCAGGACAAGATCGCCGAGCAGGTGCAGCTGCCGCCGGGCTCGCACATGGAGTGGGTCGGCGAGTTCGGCAATCTCCAGGATGCGATCCGGCGGCTGTCGATCGTGGTGCCGATCTCGCTGGCGCTGATCGGCGTGCTGCTCTGGTTCAATTTCGGCTCGATGACCGACACGCTGCTCGCGATGAGCGTGATTCCGATGGCGATCTTCGGCGGCGTGCTGGGCCTGCTGATCTCCGGCACGGCGTTCAGCGTCTCCGCGGCGATCGGTTTCATCGCGCTGTTCGGCATCGCCGTGATGGACGGCATCATCATCCTGTCGCAGTTCAACCAGCTCATCGATGAGGGCATGGACCGCATGAGCGCGGTGGTGCGCACCGGCGAGCTCCAGCTTCGGCCCGTGCTGATGACCTGCGTCGTCGCGGGCGTCGGCCTGTTGCCGGCGGCGCTGTCGGAAGGCATCGGCTCGCAGGTGCAGAAGCCGCTCGCGGTCGTCGTCGTCACCGGCATGATGCTGGCGCCGCTCGTGATCCTGGTGACCCTGCCGGTCCTGATCTCGTTCTTTTCCCGCCGCGCGCGCTGACCGTCAGAACCCGTAGAGCCGCGCCGGATTGTCGACCAGGATCTTCTTGCGCACGTCCGCATCCGGCGCCCACACCGGAAGCTGGTTGAGCAGGCGGCCGTCGTCGATCTGATAGAAAGGCGCGATGTCGGTGGGCTTGCGTCCCTCGACGCGGCTGGAATCCGGATGCGGCCAGTCGGTGCCCCAGACGATGCGGTCCGCATTGGCCGCGATCAGCGCGCGGGCATAGGGCACCATGTCCTGATAGTCGGGCGCGAGCTTCGAAGAGCGATAGGCGCCGGAGATCTTCACATAGGCCTTGCCGGACTTGACGAGGGCGATCAAGTCGGCAAATCCCGGCTGCTCCAGCCCAAGTGAGGCCTCGAGCCCGCCGAAATGGTCGAACACGGCGGGCACGGGCGACGCCAGCACGAGGTCCTTGATTGCGGAGATCATCGCCAGCGTCGTGTAGAGCTGCACATGCCAGCCGCGCGCCTTCATGCGCTCGACGGCTGTGGTGAAGCGAGCGCGGCCGACATTGGGATCGTTGATGCCCCCGGTCGCCAGATTGATGCGGATGCCGCGGAAGCCATCCGCCTGCATCGTATCGAGCTCTGCTTCCGTGGTCTTGTCGTCGATCACGGCGACGCCGCGCGCGGTCGCGCCACGCGCCTTCATGCCGAACAAGGTGGAGGAATTGTCGGTGCCGTAGACGCTCGGCGTCACGATCACCACGCGCTCGATATGCAGCGCCTTGTGCAGCGCCGCCATTTCTTCGGGGCTCGCAGGCTCCGGCGTATAGACGCGCCCCGCGAAGAACGGAAATCTCTGGGGGTCGCCATGAATGTGGGTGTGGCAGTCGCAGGCATGCGCCGGGACGTCGAAATTGATCGGCGTTGCGGGTTGCGCCGCACGGGCGCGGGCTTTGCTGGTCATGGCTACTCCGGCGGCAAGGGAGGCAAGCAGAACGCTGCGTCGGCTGTGCATGGCTTCTCTCCCTGTTTTTGTTATTGGCAGAAGTGCCGGGACACTATCACATCAGCCGGACAGCCACTCCGCTTCGTTGCATAGCTGCTCGACAAGGTCCGCAGGCGGACGTGAGCCGTCAACGCGCACGACCGGGCAGGGCAGGCCCGCGAGCCACGCTTCATGCTTGGCGAGACTGCGACCTTCGCGATCACCGGCTTCGTAATGGGAGGCCCATTCGACGAAGTCTTCGGTCTCGTCATGGCGCCAGCCGCCCGGCGCGACCGCATCGGCGCCGAAATGGGCGGCCTCGCGGGCGCGCAATCGCGCCATCCGGGTTTCGCGCGACGCCGTCACGAAGACGACGAGATCGAAATACGGAACGAGCTCCTCGCCCCAGCCTGTGACGGATCCGCTCAGCACCCAGTCGAGCCGCGGCAGAAACATCTCGCGCATCAGGCGAAGCCGCTCGGCGGCGGGGCGCGTCGTCTGGTAGGGCGGCACGGTCGGAAGCCAGAAATAGTCATCGCTGTCGTGATGCGGCAACGCAAGCCGGCCCGCGACCGCGCGACCAAGCGTCGTCACCCCGGAGCCCGAAGCTCCCATCAGATGGATGCGGCGGCTTTTCATCGGCACCGACCCAAGAGATTTGAGCCTATTGCCCCGACGGCGTGCGCAGGCCGTGCCAGGCGTCGCGGACCTGGTGGTAATGCACCTCGGGCAGATAGTCCGGCGTGTTCAGGTTCAGCGTCTTGACGTCGAGATGGCCGATGGCGCTGAGCAGCGTATAGGACGCGATCACGCGGTCGCGTTGCGCGCCGATGAGGCGGGCCTTGGCCTGGATCAAATCGGCTTGCGAGTTCAGGACGTCCACGGTCGTGCGCTGTCCGCCGGAGGCCTCGCGCTGCACGCCCTGGAGCGCGACGGTCGCCGCCTTCACCTCGGACTCCGAGGCCGAGACCGTGACCTTTGCTCCTTCATTCGCAACCCATGCGCTGACCACCGCCGTGCGCGCCTGGTTGCGCACCTGGTCGAGCACGAGCCGGCTCTGTGCCGTGATCTCCTTGGCCTGCCGCGTCTGTGCCGCAGCCTGACCGCCGTCGTAGATCGGAGCGGTGACGTTGGCGACGATCGAGGCCTGGTCTTCGGCTAAGGTGCCTAGCGTCGGGTCGTTGTTGCGGCTCTTGCTTGCGCTACCCTGGATGCTGGCGCTCGGCAGCAGCGTGCCTTCGGCGATACGGATGTTGGTGGAGGCGACATCGACGTCGAAGCTTGCGGCCATCACCGCCGGATGCTGTCGGATCGCCATCGTCACGGCGTCTTCGCGGCTCTTCGGCAAATAGCGGTCGACGGCCTCGGCGGGCCGAAGCTGCGACGGCGCATTGCCGATCACCTGCGCATAGGTCGCCTGGCTGACGGCGAGCGCGACCTCGGCCGCGTTGAGATCGGCAAGGCCGCGGTTGAGACGGGCCTCGGCCTGCGCGGTGTCGGTCGGCGTGACATCGCCGGCGTTGAGGCGGCGCTGGGTGACCGACAGTGTTTCGCGCAGGAAGGCGACGTTGGAGCGCTGTGCCTCGACCAGCGACTGGTTGGCGAGCACGTTGGTGTAGGCGGTGACCGCATCGAGCAGGACGCCCTGGCCGACATTGCGCAGCGCCTCACGGCCCGACTGCACCTGGAGTTCGGCGGCCCGCACGCTGTTGGCGGTGCGGAAACCGTTGAACAGGGTCTGCGTCACGGTGACGCCGATGATCCAGGGTTTCAGGTTGGCCGTCTGGATGGTGTTGTCGGGCAACAGATTGCGCACCGATTGCAGGCCGGCGCTGAGGCTGGCCACGATCTGCGGCCGGTAACCGGCGAGCGCCTGCGGCACGTTCTCGTCGGTCGCGCGCTGGCGCGCGCGCTCGGCATTGAGCTGCGGGTTGGTCTGGTAGGCCTTGGCCAGCGCTTCCGGCAGAGCTTCGGCCCAGGCGGCGGAGGGCAGGGCGCACGAGAGCGCCAGCGTGGTCCATGTCGCAAACGCGGGACCCACGCCCGATCGATGTCGCGTCACCCCGCGACCAGCTCTGGCGATACGCCCAATCATATGTTCCCGCGAAATTCCCGGCTGTCCGCCCCCGCCGACGGCGGTCTCTTAACTGTTAAACCAGCCGAGGTCCCGCAGGCAAACTGCCGCGGGGAAAACCCCCATGAAATCCGTGCTTGTTGCAGCTCCGTCACAGGGTTCCGCGGGAATGCGGCAGGGCCTTACACCAGCCTGACCGCCTTACCGGTTCTTGTTCACCGGCTTGCGCTTCTCGATGAACGCAGCCATGCCCTCGGAGCGGTCCTCGAGCGCGAAGGTCGAGTGGAACAGGTTGCGCTCGACGCTCATGCCCTCGGCGAGCGTGGTCTCGAAGGCGCGGTTCACCGCTTCCTTGGCCATCGCTGCCGCAGGGCGCGACATCGCGGCGATCTTCTCGGCTGCCGCCATCACTTCGTCCATCAGCTTATCAGCGGGTACGATGCGGCTGACGAGGCCCGAGCGCTCGGCTTCCGCCGCATCCATCATCCGGCCGGTGAGGCAGAGGTCCATTGCCTTGGACTTGCCGATCGCGCGCGTCAGGCGCTGGGTACCGCCGATGCCGGGAATGGTGCCGAGCGTGATCTCGGGCTGGCCGAACTTTGCGGTGTCGGCGGCGATGATGAAATCGCACATCATGGCGAGCTCGCAGCCGCCGCCCAGCGCATAGCCGGCAACCGCCGCGATCGTCGGCTTGCGGCAACGCGCGATGCGGTCGCCGCCGATCGCGGCGAAATCCTCCGAGAACATGTCGATGAAGCCCTTGGGCTGCATCTCCTTGATGTCGGCGCCGGCGGCAAAGGCCTTCTCGTTGCCGGTCACGACGATGCAGCCGATGGCGTCATCGGCCTCGAGATCGTCGACCGCCGCGGCGATCTCGCGGAAGACGCCGAAAGAGAGCGCGTTGAGCATCTTCGGCCGGTTCAGCTTGACGATGCCGACCGCGCCTTTGCTTTCGACGATGATGTGTTCGAACGTGCTCATGCTCCACCCACGCTTTTGATCGGGTGGGCAATGTGCCCGCTGGCGCGATGGGCTTCAAGGGGGCTACGGGCCGCCGGAACGCGACGAGGGGCGCGTTCCGGACGAGGTCCGTCAGGCCGGTGCTCGGGCCGGGAAGCGGCCGGCAATCACGCCATGAACATCCGCGCGGCGGATGCCAGCGTCAGCAGCGTGCCGACGCCGATGAAGATCTTGCCGATCAGGGAGCTCTGGTCCCAGGCCGAGCTCTGGTGGCTGCTTGCCATCACCGGCGCAGGCCGCGGCTGTGCCTCGGTTGCGGCAATCACCGCCTTCTGCCCCGGCGCCTCCTGTTGCAGGGCGCGATCGATGTCGTTGAGCTGATCGGGCGCCACGACCTGGCTTTCGGCTGGCGCGACGTTGGTATTATCGGCCGCAGCCTGGACATTGTCGTTGGCGCGGTTCGTCATCGCGGAGGCGGCAGCCGCAGTCGGCGTATCAGTGGCGAGCTGCGCGTTGGCGTTGGCGACCTCGGGCGGCATCTGGCTCGACACCGGCGCCTCACTGCCTGTCTTGTTGTCGTTCTTGTTGCCGTTCCTGGCCTCGTCCGCCCGTGCCGTGGCGCCCTTCTTGTCGGCCTTGTCGTCGGATTTCTGCGTCGTCTTGCTGCTGCTGGTGCGGCGCGAGTCTTGACGCCGGTGCTTGGCCGTGTCGGCCTGCTGGTCCGCGCTGTCCGCTTTATTGCTTGCGGCCGAATTCGGCGCCGCCTGTGCAATGCCTCCGGACAGCAAGAAAAGCCCGGCCAAGACAGTCAGGGCCGCGCGTGCGCTGGCTTTCATCATGTTGACGATCTCCCCAATTCCGCCCGTCCCGGCAGCGAACAGAGACCCCGGGGCGTGACGACAGCGGGGCAGAAAATGGGAATCTTCGGGCTGGACCCGGCAAAAACGGGGCAAACTGCGTTGCAATGTTGCCGCCGGATGCGGTACGGGCCGATCGGTGTTATGAGCCGTCAGGGATCTCTGTGGCCGCATTGATCGCGTCGTTCGGCCGTGCATCACGAATTCGTGATGTTATGGGTGTCCGCGTAACAAATTGAAAGAGCGGCCGAATTGCATGGTGAGGGGCGCGGGTGCGCGGACGTGAGGACGAATGGACCGGCCTGATGCGGTCGGCCATGGCTGGCGATGACGCGGCCTATCATCGCCTGTTGAAGGCAATCACGCCGGTGCTGCGGGCTTCCGCGAGGCGCGGGTTGGCGCGGGCAGGGCAGCCTCCCGACCAGGCCGAGGATATCGTGCAGGAGATTCTGTTGGCGGTGCATCTGAAGCGGCACACCTGGGACAGCGAAGCCCCCTTCGCGCCCTGGCTGTTTGCGATCGGCCGCAACAAGCTGATCGACGCGCTCCGCCGGCGCGGCAAGCGCGTGTTCGTCAACATCGACGATTTCGTCGAGACGCTGCCGGGCGAGATGCCGCAGGAGACCGCATCGGCCGGTGAGGTCGCCGCCCAACTGGGCACGCTGCCGCAGCGTCAGCGCGACGTGCTGCAATCGATCGCGGTCGAGGCCGCCTCGATCAAGGATACGGCGGCAAAGTTGTCGATGAGCGAGGGTGCGGTGCGGGTCGCGCTGCATCGCGGACTTGCTGCGCTGACGGCCAAACTGCGGGACCATTAGTCATGGACACCGATCAACTCATTCGCTCGCTCGCAGCCGACAACGCGCACCGCGCTCCACGCGTCGGCGCCGTGCTGACCATGGCGCTGCTGGTGGCCGCGCCCTTTTCGATCCTGTTTTTTGCGACCTTCCTCGGCGTGCGCGCCGACGTGATGAGCGCCATGCACAACCCGTTCTTCGACATGAAGTTCGCGGTGACGCTGTCGCTCGCAATCCCCGCGATCATCATCAGCCTGCATTTGTCGCGTCCCGAAGCCCTGCTGCGCGGCTGGGCCTGGCTGCTGCTGCTGCCGGTCGGGCTGTTGGCGGTTGCGATCGGCAGCGAGGCGATGATGGCCCCGGCCATGCCGATGACGATGCGCTTGATGGGCAAGAACTCCAGGATGTGCCTGGTCGCAATCCCTGCGATGTCGCTGCCGCTGCTTGCGGGGGCGCTGTTCGGCCTGCGGCACGGCGCGCCGTCAAGCCCCGCGCTCGCCGGAGCGCTCGCCGGGCTGGTGTCGGCCGGCCTCGCCGCGACCCTCTATGCCTCGCACTGCACCGACGACTCGCCCCTGTTCGTCGCGACCTGGTACACGCTCGCGACCGCGGTGGTGACCGCGATCGGCGCGCTGGTGGGATCGAGGGTCCTGCGCTATTAAAGAATGACCCGGAAAAGCGTGCAGCGGTTTTCCGAAAAGATCGTGCTCAATCAACCAAAAGCGCGATGACGATTTATTCCGATCTCATTGCTCTCTAGCGCCGGCTTCACGCCGCCGGCGTCGCGCCCAGCTGCATGCGGTGGAAGCGCAGCACCTGCTGCGCAGTCGATGGGCGAAGCGCCTCATAGCTGTCGCGCAGCGTCAGAATGTCGGTCTGCGACCCGCCGGATAGCTTCTCGCGCATGGCGATGATGGCGCGCACGCTCGACCATTGCATGCCAGCGACCTTGGCGAGGATCATCACGCCTTCGGTACGGCTCTCGATCATCATGGTCTCGGCGGTCTCGACCGCGACGCCCGCGAGTGCAGCCAGCCCCGCATTGGTCTCGTCGAACTTGCCCTGCTCGGCGAAGGTGGTGACCTGGAACTCGTTGAGGCGGCCGTCGTCGTGCAGCGATTTCACCAGCGCGCGGGCCATCTCTGTCTGCTTCGTCATGGCGGCGGCGCGAACCCGTTGGGCCGCTTGCTGGACTACGCTCGACACTTCGTCCGCAAGCTCGGGATGCGCGGCCGCAAGCTTCCTGCGCACGCTCAAGGATGCCTTGGCGACCAGCCTCAAATAGTGATGGCGCGGCAGGTCGGACCGCAGGCCGATGCAGTTGGCGAGGTCGTCGTCGCGCTCGGCGCGGATGACGAGCTCGGCGAGACTTTCCTCGGAAAGCCGCGCGCCCGGATTGCTGACGGTCGACTGCACCACGTCCTCGTTGCCCCGCATCACCAGCACGTCAGTCAGCGCTTCCGACAGCATCCGCCGCAGCGAGATCGCCTTGAGATGGGCCTGGCCCCTGGTGCGCGCGATCTCGATCAGCGTCGCCTCGTCCAGCCGTTCCGATTTCGACAGCACCGGGCCGGAGACCTCGATGACCTCGTCGAGCGCGAGCGTGCGGATGATTCTCGGCGGCGCGGCCGCGATCGGCGCGAGGCGTTCGGCGAGCAGCGCCCTGGCCGACGTCTCGATCTGCCCGATCAGGCATTGGAACACGTCGTCGAACACGCGGATGTGGTCGTCGGAATAGTCCACTGCGTTGCCCACGAAGAGATCGGTGACGCGGCGCAGCGTCTCGACCCGGCGCGCAACGGTGCCGTGCGTGAGGGCAGCCTGCAATTCCTCGAGCAGGTTTTCGGATGGTCTTGCGGATTTGGATCTCATTGCCCTGTCCTGGAGCGTTCGGCCCGGCAACGGCTTCTGCCGCACCGGGAGAAAATGGATTGGTCAGCTCGTCACAATAGAGTTGCGCCCTTGCGCCTTGGCGGAATAGAGCGCGCGGTCGGCGCGCGCGAGAAATGTGTCGGCAGTATCAATGTCGCGCAGCGTCGCGACGCCCGCGGAAATGGTCACCCGCATGCCCGGAGAGAACGCGCTCCAGTCGAGATCGGCAACGATGCCGCGCAACCGCTCAAGCGTGCGCTGCGCGGCGTCGCCCGGCATGCCCGGCAGCAGCAGCAGGAATTCCTCGCCGCCGTATCGGCCGAAACTGTCGGCCGGGCGGATGTTGGCGAAAATGGTGATCGCGAAGGTGCGCAGCACCTCGTCGCCGACGGGATGGCCGTGGGCGTCGTTGATGCGCTTGAACCAGTCGAGATCGATCAGCGCGATCGCGCAAGGCGTGGATGCCTGCCGCGACTTTTCGATTTCGGCGTCGAGAAGCCGCATGATGCAGCGGCGGTTGTAGGCGCCGGTGAGTTCGTCGAGCTCGGCGAGTTCCTCGATACGCTGATAGGCAGCCTTCAGTTCGATGCTGCGCCGGTACAGGATCTTGCGCAGGGTGGCGCCGAACAGGCCGAGGAAGGCGCACTGGCCGATCACCAGCACGAAGCAGAGCATCGAGGCGGTTCGCTGCAGCCGGGTCGTAACCGGCAGTCCGATCGGCAGGTCCGATCCCAGGAAAACCGTAGCGAGCCCGCAGGTGGCGAGGCCCCAGGTGAGCATCGCCTGGCTCGACGTCATACGTAGCGTGCCGAAGGCGAAGATCAGGAACAACACGGCCAGGAACGCGACCCCGACGGTCGGCACCGCGAGCAGGAACACCAGTTGCAGCGCCATGTGCGCCGAGATCTGATAGACGGTGAGGTAATGATCCTCGAACCGGTCGCCGAAACCGGCTTCGGACAGCACCGTGAACGTACCGATGATGATGAGGCCGCCGAGCCAGAACAGCGACGGAACGCCCATCGAGATCGTGCCGTCATGGGCGTAGAGCAGCAGGACCGAGGCGCCGAGCGAGTAGCTCGCGACCTGGCCCATATACATCTGGCGGCGCTGCCGGGCCCGGCGCGCCCTGACTTCGGGGGCGGCCGTCTCGGGCGCGAGGACGAGGTCCGCGACCTCTGCGGCATTCCTCTCGGGAAAGGACGTCGCGGCCGTGCTCATGGTCCCGCCAATGGTGGATGTCAGCGCAAAAATCTACGTGGCAAGCCTTTAGGTTTGGTATCCTTTGGAGCCGAATCCGAACCCTGCAGCACGGAACAAGATGATCAGCCATCGTGCGATCTTACTGGCGATCATGCATCGTGTGTGGTGCGGTCGAGCCAAAGCAGGACTTGGTGCGACAAACCTGATGCAGGGGCTGCTATGGAACCGGACCCGGCCGGCGACTATGCCGGACAGGGGGCTTCTGCAGGGAAAGTATTATGTTACCGATCTGGATTGACGCCGCTGACCGCCACGGATGGGACGAAAAAAATGCGCTTATGTGGGGTAGCTCACACCGGCCCCCGCATGATTGCGGTAATTTGAACAATTTTGCACCCCCCGTCGAACCGCGCGCCGCATCGACCCGACCAACTTTGCGAGACGGCCATTGAGCGCGACACAGGCGGCTTCCGACGAGGTCCTGATCGCCAGGATCGCCCAAGGTGACCGGCTCGCCATGCAGGTGCTGTACGGGCGGCACCATGTCAGGGTTTACAGGTTCGGACTGCGGCTCGTGCGGGACGAGCAGGCGGCGGAAGACCTCATCAGCGAGGTGTTTCTCGACGTCTGGCGTCAAGCCGGCAAGTTCGAGGGCCGATCAGCAGTTTCGACCTGGCTGCTGGCAATCACCCGATTCAAGGCCCTGTCTGCGCTCCGGCGCAGGAAGGATTTCGAGTTGGACGAAGAAGCCGCCAACGCGATCGAGGATGCGTCCGACGATCCGGAAACGGTGGTGCAGAAGAAGGATACCAGTGAGGCGTTGCGGGAGTGTCTGACGGGCCTTTCGCCGGAGCACCGGGAAATCGTCGATCTCGTCTACTACCACGAGAAGTCCGTGGAAGAGGTGGCCGGAATCGTCGGAATTCCCGAGAACACTGTGAAGACGCGCTTGTTCTATGCGCGCAAGAAATTGGCCGAACTGCTGAAGGCAGCCGGCGTTGAGCGAGGCTGGCCATGATGGCATTGAGCAAGAAGATGCTGGAGCAAGAGCCCAGTGAAATTGAACTGCTGCTGCCATGGCACGCCGCCGGCACGCTGAGCGCGCGCGATGCGCGCCGCGTCGAGGAAGCGCTGGCGCGCGATCCCGAGCTTGCCAGGCAGTATGCCGCGGTCCGCGGCGAGTACGAAGAGACCATCCATCTGAACGAGAGCCTGGGTGCTCCGTCGGCGCGCGCGATGCAGAAGCTGTTCGCCGCGATCGACGCTGAGCCGGCGCGGGCGAGCGGCTCGCCGCCGCTGTCGGCGCGTATCTCGACGTTCTTCGCGAGCCTGTCGCCCCGTACGCTGGCGTGGTCGGCGGGCCTCGGCGCCGTCGCACTCGTGCTGCAAGCCGGAATCATCGGCGCCGTGCTGATGAAGAACCAGCCGGCGACCTTCCAGACGGCTTCGGTCTCGACCAGCGCACCGATCACGCGCGAACTTGGCAGCACGGCAGCGCCGGCGCGCGCGCTGGTGCGCTTCACGCCCGAGGCACGCGTCGCCGACATCACCGCGCTGCTCGACAGCTACCAGGCTTCGATCATCGGCGACGCCAAGGGCGGCATGTTCCGCCTCCAGTTCGACAAGGCGATGAGCCAGGACGAGCTCGCCTCGCTGCTCGGCAGGATGCAGCGCGAGAAGTTCGTCAACCTCGCCGTCGCGGTGCCCTAGGCGCGCCGCTGAGCCGATGACGGGCAAGTCCGAGAGCTGGATGCGTGCCGGGGCCTGCGCTTCATCCATCGGAGCCGCCCTTCTGGTCGCCTCTTGTCTCGGCGTCGAGGTTGCGCAGGCGCAGGCGATCATGCGTACGCCTACGATCAGCGTTCCCTCGCGCACCCCGACGATCTCCCCGAGCATTGCCCCGCGGGTCAACCCGACCCTATCCGCCAGGGCGGTGTCGGTCGACCGCGGCCCGCGTCCGATTACGACCGCCCGGATTCCTTCGGCGCGGATCGGATTGACGCCGGTGCTGCCCTATGCGCGGTACTCCCCCAACCTCTATCCGGCCTGCACCGCGCCCTATCGGGCTGCCGACGGCGAATGCCTGGCGCAGGCGAACGCGGGCGGCGAGGGCAGTGGAAAATCGGGCAACAAGAAGAGCGCCCGCAAGGGGCGCGGCAACAACACGCCGGTCGCGGTGAACCAGCGCAGCTTCGGAGGCGAATTCGTCGCCGAGATCGACGGCAGTCTGTCGGTGACGGAGGCCGACGAGCTTGCGCGTCGCCACGGCCTCGCGCGCGTCGCATCCGAGAATTTTCCGCTGATCGGGGCGACGTTCGGCCTGTTCCGCATCACCGACGGTCGGCCCGTTGAGACGGTACGGCGCGAGTTCGCGGCCGACGGCGGCGTGCGCTCGGTCCAGCCGAACTTCCGCTACGTGCTCCAGGACCAGAAATCGTCCGTACCGGTCGAGGGCGATCCCGCGCAATATGCGCTGGCAAAACTCCGCCTGCCGCAGGCGCATGCGCTGGCGCGCGGAGCCAACGTGACAATTGCCGTGATCGACTCCGGCATCGACGCCAAGCATCCCGAACTCGCCAATTCCGTCGCCGATCATTTCGACGCGCTCGGCAGTGCCGAGGGGCCGCACGTCCACGGCACCGGCATCGCCGGTGCCATCGTGGCGCATGCCCGCCTGATGGGCAGCGCGCCCGAGGCGCGCATCATCGCCATCCGGGCCTTCGGCGGCGCCAACGGTGGCGCCGAGAGCTCGTCCTACATCATCCTGCGGTCGCTGAATTATGCCGCCGAGCACGGCGCGCAGATCGTCAATATGAGCTTTGCCGGCCCGAAGGACGCGATCATCGAGCGCGCGATCGCGGCGACGGCCGCACGCGGCCTCGTGCTGATCGCGGCCGCCGGCAATGCCGGCGCGAAATCGCCGCCGCTCTATCCGGCTGCCAATCCCAATGTGATCGCGGTCAGCGCGACGGATCAGCAGGACAGGCTGTTCACCGCCTCCAACCGCGGCAACTACATCGCGGTCGCAGCCCCCGGCGTCGACATCTTCCTGCCGGCACCCGCCGGCAAATACCAGATGACGTCGGGAACCTCGTTCTCGGCCGCCCATGTCTCCGGCGTCGCGGCGCTGCTCCTCGAGCGCAACCACGCCTTGAAGCCGGAGGCGCTGCGCATGACGCTGGCGAAGACCGCGCGCGATCTCGGCTCCCCCGGACGCGACGACCTTTTCGGCGACGGTCAGGCCGACGCCTTTGCCGCGGTGATGGCGGTGCCCGCCGACAGCGCGACGCCCGTTGCGGCTGCGTCCGGTACAACAAAACGTGAAGATGCCGAGAAGCGTCGCGGCGAGCCCGGCACCCGTGCGGTCGAGCAACCGTCGTTGTCGGGCTCGGACGAAAAGTCCGCGGTTTCTCAGGCAGATAGACCGGCGGCGCGATAGCGGCTGCGACAAGGATGCGCGCAGGCCGAAGCTCAAAAAAGCGAATCCTCGCATTGAACGTTCAGCCAGCTGCCACGACCAAATGATGTGGGAGCGGTCATCCCTCCCCATCAGTCATATCAGGCGCGAGCGCCCATCCACCCCAAGCGCCCATATGGCTCGACCCGTCCGGTTGTCCCCCCGGACGGGTCTTTTCTTTTCAGAGCGTTTTTGAGCGAAGTGGACGCCGGTTCGCGTGAAGAAAACGCGTCAAGACAGGAATCCAGAGCTTCGGTTCTGATTCAATCAGAACCGAAGCTTTGGGCATCCGATCTTTTGAAGCTTCGCGTTCGTTCAGCTTGCGGTTGAGGATCGCCGGGGCGTCCGTTGCCGTCGCTCACGCAACGCGCCGCAACTCCGTTATGCTTGTGCGAAGCTTGACTCGAAAACGCAGCAAATTTCCGGAGGACTACGGTATTTGATGACGAATGCCGTGTCGCTGCTGGACAAGTCAAATCTTTTCCACAAAATATTCATGTCGCGTCTAAATTGATTCGTGTGCGTTGCGTCCCCCGCGTCCGTATTTTTTCCTGACGGGCTGGTTCATGACACATCGCCAAGAGTTCGTTCGCGACGCAGCCGCTGGCCGCGCCATCGCGGCGCGCTGGTGCGCTCTCGCCGAACAGCGCCTGCAACATCTCTCCGAGATGTTCGAGACCGGCCGCTGGCGCCGGTATCATTCCGAGATCGAATTCCTTGAAAACATTCAGGAAGCCAAGCGTGCGGTCCAGACCTGGCGCGCGCTCGCAACCGGCGGGGACGTCGCCGAGGCGGCTGCAAGCGTGACGCCCGCATTCGGTTGGTCGCCGGCGACGATGCCCCGCATGGCACCGCGCGAGCAGCAGGCGCAGACCGTCCAGCCCAAGGCCGTTCACATCGCGCCTGAGACCGCTGTGGCGGTCAGGCTCGATCAGAAGCCGGACGTGCTCGCGGAGATCACCGAGGCGCCGATCGCGGCGGTGTTGCCATCTGTCGCGATGGCGCCGCCCACTGCACCTGTCGCCGTGGCTTCGTTTACCGCTCCCGCCGAGATGCCGCCGCTCAAGGCTCCCGCCGCGAGGGCGCCGCTAAGCGCACCTGCCGTGAGACGGCAGGTCCCCACGCCGGCCGCCATGGCAACGCTTCTGCCGCAGTTCGCTCCGCCCGCCACCGAAATCGTCGCAGCCCCCGAGCGCGTCGTCGAATTCACCTTCAGCCTCGACGGCCTGGAAGCGAAGTACCCCCTGCTGCGGAACGCGTTCTAACGTCGCACCGCATTGCCGCCGACCACCACCTGCGCGAAGCGTTGCGCCCCTTCGGCCGACAGATCCGACGTCACGGGGCGGGCGTGGTCGAGGCCGACCACGGCGCCGCGCGGGGTCTCGGAGATCATGTTGTTGTTGACGAGCGCGGTGCCGGCCCCCGGCATCACCGACACCCCGACGCCGGCCAGCGCCTTGCGGATCACGTTGCCTGTGATCGCGACGTCGCGCAGATATCTACCCCAGCCGGCCACGATGCCGTAGGACGGCGCGTTCTCGATCACGTTGCCGGTGACCGATGTGTCAGCCTCGATGTAGATGCCGACGCCGGCATCGTCGTCCGGCGAGGTGCCGATCGGCCGCTTCGGGATCAGGTTGCGGATGATGTTGCCCTGGACCACGGCGATGCGGCCGCCTTCGTTGAAATTGCAGACGGAGACGCCGACGGCGGCGCCGTCGACCGTGTTGTTGGCGATCACGGCCGCCTCGAACGCGAACTCGGAGTAGAGCGCGACCTCGCGCACGTCACTGACGCTGTTGCCGCTGATGTGAATGTTCGAGGCCGAGTTGCCGCGCACAGCCGAGTAGTCGCAGTTCCTGATGCGGTTGCCGCGCACGATCACGTTGCCGGCGCGAAACGCGTTGATGGCATTCCCGTACTGGCCCGAGCCGCCGGGTCCGGCCTTGATGTCCTCGATACGGTTGTCAGCAACCAGCGTACCGTCATCGCCGATCGCGGTGCGCAGGATCTCGATGCCATTGTCGTTGGTGCCGATGATGGTGTTGCGGGAAACGCTGAGGCCCCTGGCGTCGAACGAGACCACCGCGGTCACCGCGATGTTGGTGAAGATGTTGCCGGAGATGTCGCCCGCGACCTGCTCGAGCCAGATGCCGCTGCCGCCGGATCCGGTAACCGCGCAATCGGCGACGCGGATGTCCCGACCGCCGAGAACATGGATCAGACCCCGCCGGGTTGGCAGCGGAATGTTGCCGCCATCAAAGGTGATGCCGGTGAGGCCGATCGCATCGGAGCCGTCGCTCTGGACCATCGAGGTCCCGCCCGTGAAGACCAGCTTGGTCGCACCGCGCACGCCGATCAGTTGCGCGCCGTTCGGTAGCCGCAACAGCCCGGTCCGGTAGATGCCCGGCGGCAGCGCCAGCGGCATTTGCGCACGCGCAGCCTCGTCGATCGCGCGCTGCAGCGCGCGTGTCTGATCCTCGCTGCTGCCAGGGCGAACGCCATATTGCGTGGCGTCGCGCCCGAGCAGGGACGTCAGCGGCGCCGCGCGCGCAGCGTCGGCCGGCATGGCGAGCGCGCCGGCGATGCCCGCGGTCGAAGCTCCGATGAGATAGCGGCGATTGAGGTCCATGACGCGTCCTCCGGCGGACGCGGGGGTGTCCGCGGAGACTAGGTAGCGCAGGGCGGCGAAGGCGGTGAGGATTGTTCGCGGTAGGGTTAAATGTTTACCGCAAAGACGGTGCCGAAGGGTGGGCAAAGCGAGGCGTGCCCACCCTTATCGCCACAAATGCGGATGCATGGTGGGCACGGCGCAAGCGCGCCTTTGCCCACCCTACGAGACCGAGGTGTTCCGCGCCTTCCTTGCCAACGCTACCATCTCGATCAGCATGGCCTCGCCCGCATCGACGAGTTCCTCCAGCGCGATCCGGGCTGAGCCCTTGCGCCGCACGGCGCCGCCGCGCGCAAGCAGCGGAATGTGGATGAAGGCCGCAAGCTTCGGTCCGCCGGCCTTCACGTTCTCGATCGCGCGCCAGCTCAGGTAATTGCAGAGATAGGCGCCGGCATCGCGCGAGGGGCGCGCGTCGATGCCGGTGAGGCGCGCGGCGCGCAGCAGCCTTGCGGTGTGCGGGCCGAACGTCATCGCATCTGCATGGCCGGCGATGCCGCGCTTGCTCGAGCGGGTGTTGGCGGCATCCGGCCACAGCATGGTCACGGCATTGCGCGCGCGGGTCTCGATCCGCAAATAGGGCGTGCGCGCCGCGAGGCCGAACATCAAGAGTGCATCCGGCTTCGCCGTCGCGAGCACTTCAGGCAATTGCCGGTCGACGGCAGCATAGGTGACCGGGAAGATGTGGCTCGACAGCTCGACATCGTCGAGCGCCGGCCGGAGCAGCTGCGTCAGCCGCGCGACCAGCGGCTGAGTCGGATTGTAGGGCGCGCCGGGAAATGGCCCGAAGCCGGTGAGGAGAATGCGGGGCCCCGTCATTGCAGCAACTCCAGAATGCGCTCGGCGGCGAGCGCCGGCGTGAGATGGCCCTCGGCGACTTCGGCCTCGATCTTCCGGACCTTCGTCCGCACCGACGCTTCGCTCCGCAACCTCGCCAGCATGCGCTGCTCCAGCATCGACCACATCCATTTCACCTGCTGGTCGCGCCGCCGCGCGGCGAAATCGCCGGACGCGTTCATCGCCTTGCGATGGTCGAGGACCTTCTGCCAGAGCTCGGCGATGCCGGTGCCGGCCAACGCCGAATAGGTGACAACGGGCGGATGCCAATGCTCGGACCTCGGCGCCAGGATGTGCAGCGCGCCGCGATAGTCGGCGGCGGTGATGTTCGCGCGCTTGAGATTGTCACCGTCCGCCTTGTTGATGGCGATCATGTCGGCGAGCTCGACCAGGCCCTTCTTGATGCCCTGCAGCTCGTCGCCGCCGCCCGGCAGCATCAGGGCCAGGAAGAAATCCGTCATGTCGCACACCGCCGTCTCGGACTGGCCGATGCCGACGGTCTCGACCAGCACGACGTCGAAGCCGGCCGCCTCGCACAGCAGCATCGCCTCGCGCGTCTTGGCCGCGACGCCGCCGAGCGTGCCCGAGGACGGCGAGGGGCGGATGAAGGCATCGCTCGAGGCCGACAGCCGCGCCATCCGCGTCTTGTCGCCGAGGATCGAGCCACCGCTGCGTGCCGAGGATGGATCGACCGCGAGCACCGCGACCTTGTGGCCCTGCTCGATCAGATACGTCCCGAGCGCATCGATGGTGGTGGATTTGCCGACGCCGGGCGAGCCGGTGATGCCGACGCGAAACGCCTTGCCGGTGTCGGGCAGCAGCATCTGTACCAGCTCGCGCGCCAGCGCCTGATGATCGCCGCGCCGGCTCTCCACCAGCGTGATGGCGCGGGCGAGCGCCGCGCGGCTGCCCGCGCGCAAGTCGCGGGCGAGGGATTTGATGTCCAGCGGGGCCTTCTTCTCAGTCATGCCCTGCTTTACAACGCCGCGGCAGGGCAGGCGAGGGCCGCCCGCGGCATATCACCGGGATGTTGCTGCCGCCGTCTGCGCCGGTTTCAGCTTCCGCCACACCCACACCATCACCGGCCAGAGCAGCGCGCCGATCGCCATCGCGGCCAGGATGGCGGCGACCGGCCGCTCGAAGAACGGCAGGATGCTTCCGTCGGACTTGATCAGTGATGTGACGAAGGCCTGCTCGACCATGGTGCCCATCACGATGCCGAGCACCATGGCCGCGACGGGATAACCGTTCGCCTCCATGACGTAGCCGATCACGCCGAAGGCGGCGACCGTGACGACACCGAACATGTTGTTGCCGATCGCGAACGAGCCGACCGCGCAGCACAGCATGATGACCGGCATGATGGCCGAGCGCGGCGCGAGCAGGATGTAGGCCGCGACCCGGATCATGGCGATGCCGAGCGGGATCATCATGATGTTCGCGATGATGAACATCAGATAGATCGCGTACATGCTCGACGCCTTCTCGGTGAACAGCGTCGGGCCGGGATTGAGGCCCTTCATGTAGAGCACGCCGATCGCGATCGCGGCGATGGTGTCGCCGGGGATGCCGAACAGCAGCGAGGGCACCCAGCCGGAGGCGATGCTGGCATTGTTGCTGGCGCCGGCTTCGACCAGGCCCTCGACATGGCCGGTGCCGAACTTTTCCGGTTCCTTGGAGAAGCGCTTCGACATCGCATAGGACACCCACGCGGCCATGTCGGCGCCGGCGCCGGGCAGCACGCCGATGATGATGCCGACGATGTTTCCGCGCGTCATCTGCCAGTGATAGAGCTTGGTCAGCTTCCACTGGCCGGCCATGATGCTTCCGAACTTGCGCCGCGGCAGCGGCGGCGGCTCCGGCGTCAGCATCGCGCGCATCACCTGCGCCACCGCGAACACGCCGACCAGCGCCGGGATCGGCTCGATGCCGCCGAACAGATCGGTGAGGCCGAAGGTGAAGCGCGGGACGCCGCCGGGATTCTCGATGCCGATGCAGGCGACGAGCAGGCCGATGAACATGCCGGCGATCGCCTTTACCGGAGAAGAGCGTGCGACCAAGGTGGCGCACATCAGGCCGAGCAGCGCCAGCCAGAAATATTCGAAGGTCGAGAACGACAGCGCGATCTCGGCCAGCGGCGGCGCCAGGATCATCAGCGACAGCACGCCGGCGATGCCGCCGACCGCCGAGAACCAGACGCCGGCCCCGAGCGCGAGCTCGGCCTGGCCCTTGCGCGTCATCGCGTAGGCCTCGTCCGCATAGGCGGCGGAAGCGGGCGTGCCGGGAATGCGCAGCAGCGCGCCCGGAATGTCGCCGGAGAAGATCGCCATCGAGGAGGCCGCGACGATGGTCGCAATTGCCGCGATCGGCGAGAGATAGAAGGTGACGGGGACGAGCAGGGCGGTTGCCATCGTCGCCGACAGGCCCGGCAGCGAGCCGATCACGAGCCCGTACACGGACGCTGCGAACATCGCGATGATGACCTCCCAGGTGGAGATCAGCGCGAACGCATCGATCAGGGTTTTCAGCATGGGATTACCAGGGCGCCGGCAACAGGCCGGCGGGCAGCGGCACGCGGAGCAGCTTGCCGAAGATGAGGTGGATGGCGAAGGGCGAGAGGGCCGCGAGCGGCAGGGCCAGCTTCCACCTGGCCCCGAGCGCGGTCGAGGTGACGGAGACCATGATCGCCGCGGTGATGATGAAACCGAGCCGGTCGGCCGCGACGACGTAGAACAGCAGCAACGCCGGCGGCAGCAGCGCGCGCAGGCCGTAGAGCTTGCCCTGCGGCGGCGGGGCAGCGGCCTGGCCGTCCTCCATCGGGACCAACGCTTCCTCCTCCTCGAAGGAATGCCCGATGCCGAACACGATCGCGAGCCCGCATAGCGCGAGGCCGCAGCCGATCACCAGCGGAAACACGTTGGGGCCAACCGGCTGGCCCGGCACCGGCGGCAGGATCCAGCCGCCATAGGCAGCTGCTGCGCCGAGCACGACGAGAAACGATCCCGTCACGGAGTCGGGAAGACGCATGGGTGGGGTCCTGTGGAGTTTCTTCTTCCCATCCACGTTCTTACGGAGAGAGGGTTCGGGTGAGGGGACTTTCCGCGCGCATGGTGAGAGTTGGATTCGCGGAGAATCCCCTCACCCGAATTCGAGCGGAGCTCGAATTCGACCTCTCCCCGCATCCGCCTTCGTTGAAGCTTCGGCGGAAGAGCGCGGGGAGGGGTGAAACATCACGCCTTGCTCAGGCCCGCCGCCTTCATGGCTTCGCCCATCTGGGCGTCGCCCTTGTCCATGAAGCTGGCGAAGTGAGCGGCGTCGCCCCACACGGTGCCGAAGCCGCGATTGCTCATGAAGTCCTTGTACTCGGCGGAGTCGTAGACCTTCTTCAGTGCCGCGGTGAGCTTCGTTGCGATCTCCGGCGGAAGGTTCTTTGGCCCGGCAATGCCGCGCCAGGCGCCCGTCGCGTAGTCGATGCCCATCGCCTCCTTCAGCGTCGGCACGTCCTTGAAGATCGGGTTGCGGGCCGGCGCCATGATGGCGAGGCTCCTGGCCTTGCCCGCCTCGATGATGGCACGCGCCTCGGGCACCGAGCAGGTGGTGAGGTCGAGGCCGCCGGCGGCGAGATCCTGCATTGCCGGCGCCGCACCGTTCGAGGGCACCCACGCGACCTGATTGGCAGGCAGGCCCATGGCCTGCATCCAGCCGACCAGGGCCAGATGCCAGATGCCGCCCTGGCCGGTGCCGGAGGCCTTGAACTTGCCGGGAGGCGCCGCCTTGATCGCATCGGCGAGTTCCTTGACCGTCTTGTAGGGCGAGGAGGACGAGACCTGGATGCCCGGAGGGTCCTCGTTCATCAGCGCCAGCGGGGTGTAGCTCTTCGGCGTCAGCTCGGTCAGGCCCTGCCAGTGCATCATCGAGATTTCGACGGTGAGCATGCCGATGGTGTAACCGTCGGGCTGGGCGGTCGCGATCGCGCTATGGCCCACCACGCCGGAGCCGCCGGTGCGGTTGACCACGTTGAAGGGCTGGCCGAGGTCCTTTTCCAGCAGCGCCGCGACAATGCGCGCCGTCGCGTCGGTGCCACCGCCAGCGCCCCAGGGCACGATCACGGTGACCGGCCGGGCCGGATAGGATTGTGCGAGCGCGGGCTTGAAGCCGAAGGCGGCGGATGCTGCGACTGCGGCGGTTGAGGCCGCAAAGGTGCGGCGCGTAATCTTGGACATGAATCCTCCCAGCGGCACCCGTGACGCCGGGCGCTCTTGTCAATGGCGGCATTCTAGTCGGCTTTGCGGAGCCGCCGCAAGATAGCGCTACCAACGAGATCGCCGCATTGTGCGCGAAAGTTAGACGGGCAGCGGATGGGCAGTCGGAAACCGGGTGGGTTTTGCCCGCGTGAGCAGCCAACCTCAGCTCGTAACGGAAACCGAAGGAAAGCCACCGATGACCCGAGCCTATTACAGCGCCGTGCTGGACCACCCGCTGGACGAAGTCTGGTCGCTGATCCGCGATTTCAACAACTACCCCGCCTATATCGACGGGGTGAACGAGAGCGTGATCGAAGACGACAAGCGCGGCGATGAAGTCGGCGCCATCAGGCGTTTCTGCTATCTCGGAAACTGGATCCGTCAGCGCCTGGTCGATCACTCGGACCGGCAGCACACCTTGACCTATGCCGGTCTCGAAGCGCTGCCATATCCGCAAGATGACGGCGGCCGGAGTCCGGCGCCGGCGCGCTACCAAGGCACCATGCATCTGCGTCCGGTCATCGCGGGCGATCGCACCCTCATCGAATGGTCGGTTGCCCTCGAGACGGAGCCTGCGGATGCCGATCGCTGGCAGGCCCTGTTTGCCTCCTGGATTCCCGATTGGACGGATTCACTGGCGCGAACACTGGCTCGGGCCCGTCCGCGATCCAGTTAGCGATCGCTCACGGCCCGTCCGCGTCGCCCTTCGGCCGCGCGCCGCCGAAGATGCGGGTGCCTTCCGCGGTCAGGTAGGGTTTCAGCGTTTCCCAGGGCACGAAAGCAACATATTCGCCTTCAGCGTAGGGGCCGACAGCATACGGCGGGTAGTGGAAAGTCAGGCCGGAGCTTTTGCCAGCTTCGGTCGAGGGCGCGAGCGTCACCGCGCCGATCCTGAGCAGGCTCGGCTTCAACTCCTTGAACCACTCGTCAGTCGCGGTCTCGCTGGTGCCACGCTTTGTCTTCTCGGCCTTGAGTGAGGCGATCACGGCCTTCACCATCGCCTTCATGGTCGCCCCGTTGTCGGCGGTCTCGGTGAAGAACGGGCGGATCGAGATGCGCTTGTTGTCGGTCTTGTCCCACAGGATCGTGTTCACGTCCGAATTGGGATGGGCGCCGCGGGTGTTCATGTAGTCGTTGCGGAGGATGCTGACGTAGCGGTCGGCGACCACGGAGCGTATCTCATATTTGCGCTCGAAGTCCCAGCCACCGTCCTTGAAGAACTGCGGATCCTCCTTGCGCGAGGCCGCGGCCTCGGCCGCATTCTTGTCGAGCCATTTCCTGCCTTCAGCAAGGCAATCCGCCGCCAGCGCCGCATCCGCCTTGATCCTGTCGTCGAGGAAAACGCGCGCCTCGATGCTCTTGGTCTTGACGACGGCGTCGGGCTTGGGGTCGGCGGCGTGGGCGATGCCGAACAGCGCGCTGCAAACTGCGGCCGCAGCCAGCGCGCGCATGAACGTTGGCACGAGAAGCATTGCGCAAAGATCCTTCTTGCCGGAAGATCGACGGCTACTCCGCCGCCTCGCTATGGCCGAGCCGGGCATTCAGCTTGCGGATCAACTCTTCAGCAGCGTCCGCGATGACCGTGCCCGGCGGAAAGATCGCCTCCGCGCCGGCGGCGTAGAGCGCGTCGTAGTCCTGCGGCGGCACCACGCCGCCGACGATGATCATGATGTCGTCGCGGCCCTGCTTCTTCAGCGCGGCCTTCAATTCCGGCACGGCGGTGAGGTGGGCGGCGGCGAGCGAGGAGACGCCGAGAATGTGGACGTCGTTCTCGACTGCCTGCCGCGCGGCTTCGTCGGCGGTGGCAAACAGCGGCCCGATGTCGACGTCGAAGCCGATATCGGCAAAGGCAGACGCAATCACCTTCTGGCCGCGATCGTGGCCGTCCTGGCCGATCTTGGCGACCAGGATGCGCGGGCGGCGGCCTTCCGCCTCCTCGAACGCGTCGATCAGCGCCTGAACCTTCTCGACTTGGTTACCCATGCTGGACGCCTCCCGCTTGTAGACGCCGGTAATGGACTTGATCTCGGCGCGGTGCCGGCCGAACACCTTCTCCATCGCGTCCGAAATCTCGCCGACGGTCGCCTTCGCCCGTGCCGCGTCGATGGCGAGCGCGAGCAGATTGCCGTTGCCTTCGCCAGCCGAGCGCGTCAGCGCGGCAAGCGCGGCATCGACGTCCTTCTGGTTGCGCTCGGCTTTCAGCCGCTTGAGCTTGTCGATCTGAAGCCGGCGGACATTGGTGTTGTCGACCTTCAGGATCTCGATTCTGTCCTCGTCGGTCGGCTTGTACTTGTTGACGCCGATCACCGCCTGCTTGCCGGCATCGATCCGCGCCTGGGTCTTGGCCGAAGCTTCCTCGATGCGCAGCTTCGGCAAGCCGGCCTCGATCGCCTTCGCCATGCCGCCGAGTTCCTCGACCTCCTGAATGTGGCTCCACGCCTTCGCCGCGAGGTCGCGCGTGAGCCGCTCGACGTAGTACGAGCCGCCCCAGGGATCGATGATGCGGGTGGTGCCGCTCTCCTGCTGCAGGAAGAGCTGGGTGTTGCGGGCGATGCGCGCCGAGAAATCGGTCGGCAAGGCGAGCGCCTCGTCGAGCGCGTTGGTGTGCAGCGACTGGGTGTGGCCCTGCGTTGCGGCCATTGCCTCCACCGTGGTGCGCATCACGTTGTTGAAGACGTCCTGCGCGGTCAGCGACCAGCCCGAGGTCTGGCTGTGCGTGCGCAGCGACAGCGAGCGCGGGTCCTTCGGGTTGAACGGTTTCAGCAGCTTCGCCCAGAGCAGGCGCGCGGCGCGCATCTTGGCGACTTCCATGAAGAAGTTCATGCCGATCGCCCAGAAGAACGACAGGCGCGGAGCGAAACGATCGACGTCGAGCCCTGCGGCAAGGCCGGCGCGCAGATATTCGACGCCGTCGGCGAGCGTGTAGGCGAGCTCGAGGTCCTGCGTCGCACCGGCCTCCTGCATATGATAGCCGGAGATCGAGATCGAATTGTACTTTGGCATCTTCTGCGAGGTGTAGGCGAAGATGTCCGAGATGATCCGCATCGAAGGGGCAGGCGGATAGATATAGGTGTTGCGCACCATGAACTCTTTCAGAATGTCGTTCTGAATGGTGCCCGACAGCTTCTCCGGGGGCACGCCCTGTTCCTCGGCGGCCGCGACGTAGAGCGCGAGGATCGGCAGCACCGCGCCGTTCATGGTCATGGACACGCTCATCTGGTCGAGCGGAATCCCTGCGAACAGCGTGCGCATGTCGTAGATGGAGTCGATGGCCACACCGGCCATGCCGACGTCGCCGCCGACGCGCGGATGATCAGAATCGTAACCGCGATGGGTGGCAAGATCGAAGGCGACCGAGAGGCCCTTCTGTCCCGCCGCGAGGTTACGCCGATAGAACGCGTTGGAATCCTCCGCCGTGGAGAAGCCGGCATATTGCCTGACCGTCCAGGGCTGGTTGACGTACATGGTCGGGTAGGGGCCGCGCAGGAACGGCGCGATGCCCGGATAGGTCTCGAGGAAATCGAGCCCGGTAAGATCAGCCTCGCCATAGGCGGGCTTCACCAGAATGCCCTCCGGTGTCAGCCACGGCTCGGCGCTGCCTGACGGCGCGGCAGTGGTGGCTCGCTCGAAAGCGACATCGGCAAAATTGGGAATGCTGCTCATGGCTTCAACCATATCATAGACGGTCAATCATGATCCGGATGCTGATGGCTGACGATGGTCGCCATCTTCTCCGGTCCGTAATTCTGCTGCGTTGTCTGGCTCGGCAGGTTGGCGATGCCGACCACCCAGCCGAGGCGGGATTCAGTGCCGAACTGCCGCGTCGGGATCACCCGGTCGGGGCGGTCGAAGGTGCCGGTCATGATCTCGATGCGGTCGCCGTCGATGCGGCCGAAGCTCAGCGGCGTGCCGCAGGCGGCGCAAAAGCCGCGCTCGGCGATGGTGGAGGAACGGAAGAACGAGGGCTGTCCCTTGGTCCAGGCGAAGTCCGTCTTGTTGATGTCGGCAAAGGAGGCGAATGGCGCACCGGCTGCCTTCTGGCACATACGGCAGTGACAGATCGAGATCCTGGTCGGCGCCGTCATGACGGCAAAGCGCACCGCGCCGCATTGGCAGCCGCCGGTGAGAACGGGTTTGCTGGTGTCGGTCATGGCTGCTCCATCCGTCGATAGGCGTCTTGCAGTGTCGCAAGCGCATCGCCTCCGGCGAAGACAAAACCCGTGACGCCGGCGGCCCGCAGCGCCGCCTCGGCATCAGTCGGGCGGCCCGCCAGATAGATAAGTCTGCTGCCTGCCGTTTGCAGGGCCCGGGCAGCGGGTTCCGCCTGACCGGCATAGACCTTGTCGCTGGAGCAGAGGCACGCAAGCTCGGCGCCTGAGGCCTTGAACGCGGCTGCCAATTTGGCCGGATCGGCAAAGCCCTCGCTGTCCAGGGCCTCGATGCCGCCGGCTTCGAAGAAGCTCTTCGCGAAAGTGGCGCGCGCCGTGAAGTCGGCGGGCGTGCCGAGATTGGCCAGGAACACGTTTGGCCGCGCGCCACGTGCCTTCAACGCCGCGTCGGATTTGTCGCGCAGCGCCTCGAACGGTTCCGCCAGCCGGATCGGCGGCAGCGCATCGAACTTGTATTTCTGTTCCCCGTAAGGCGGAAGCGCGATCGGCGTTGTCGTCAGCACGGTCGCTTCGCGCTCATGCAGGTTCGGAAACTCGCTGGCGCCGGTCAGCACGTCGCGGCGCTTTGCGATGTTAGCCTCACGCGCCTTTCGCGCGGCCGCCACCTTGCTCTGGAACACGCCCTGCTGAAGCGCCGCGAAGGCACCACCGGCTGTCTCGCTTTCCTGGAACAGCGCCCATGCGGCGTCGCAAAGCTGCGCGGTCAGCGTCTCGATGCCGCCTGCGCCTGCCGCGGGATCGCTGACCCTGGCGAGGTTGCTTTCTTCCAGCAAGAGAAGCTGCGTGTTGCGCGCTACGCGCCGCGCGAACGGATCGGGCAGGCCGAGCGCCAGCGTATGCGGCAGCACTGTGATCGCATTCGCGCCAGCGAGCCCGGCGGCGAACGTCGCCATGGTCGCGCGCAGCATGTTCACGTAAGGGTCACGCTGCGTCAGCATGCGCCAGGCTGTATCGGCAGCGATGTACAGCGGTTTCGGCGTCAGCCCGCAGGCCTGCTCGATGCGTGCCCACAGCAGCCGCAGCGCGCGGAATTTGGCCATGGTCAGGAATTGGTCGGCATCTGCGGCAAGCCGCGCATAGACCATGCCCTGCGCCTGCTCGAGGGGAATGCCGGCGCCTTCGATCGCGCGCAGATAAGCGACGCCGCAGGCAAGCACGAAGGCAAGCTCCTGCACCTCCGAGCCACCGGCATCATGGATCACGCGCCCGTCGGCGGAGGCAAACGGTCCCTTGAAGCCGAGCGCGGCAAGGCCCTTGATGGCGCCGGCGACGGCAGGAACGATCTCGTCCCAGGTATAGGGGCTGTGGCCCCACACTGCGGCGGCCGCGAGCGGATCGAGGCCGAAGCGGATGTTGCAGGCTGCGGGATCGAGCCCCTTGCTCTTGACATATTCCGCGACATGGACCGCGGCCATCCGCGATTGCGGGCCGATCTGAAGCTCGAGGCCGATGCCGGCGTCGAGATGAATATCTTTCAAAACCTTTGCGACAGCATCCGCCGAAGGTTCCAGGCCGAAACCATGGGCGCCGCTGCCGCCGGCGAACACCAGCGCGAGCCCTGTCGCGCCGTTCTCGAGGTCGGTGAGGGCCTGGGCATTCGCGAGCGCCGCGTCGGGATGGTCGATCCGCTGCACGATCTGCCACGGCGCAGCCGGCGGGCGTCCCACCACGGCCGCAACGCCCTTGGCGCGCGGATAGAGCGGATCGATCCTGATGCCGTCATAGGTCTTGCCGACCAGCTTCTCGAACGGCGCGCCCTTGAGCACGCCGTCGACCAGCTTGCGCCAGTCCTCGACGGTCGCCTTGGGAAAATCCGCCGCCAGCGGCAGGTCGTCAGTCACGGAGGTCATGCGGCGAGGGGCTCCCAAACGTCTCGTTATTCGCAGGCGAAATTGCCACGGCAGACCGTCCCTGCAAACGGTTGTTTTTGGTTAACCGGTATCCGGAAGCCGCTCAATGCCTTGCGTGGAGACGCTGGCGAGGCCGTCACGCACACGAATGCCTGAGATCACGCGGTCGGGCGCAATTTCGGCCAGCGGCACCAGCACGAAGGCGCGCTCGAACAGGCGGGGATGCGGCAGCGTCAGGTCGGGCTTCTGCAAGCTGACGTCATCATAGGCGATCATGTCGAGATCGAGCGTGCGCGGGCCCCAGCGTCGCTCCTTGGTTCGCACGCGGCCGAATTTCTGCTCGACTTTCTGCAGCACGAGCAATAGCGCGTGCGGATCGAGACCGGTCTCGATCTCGATGCAGGCGTTGATGAAGGGATCCTGGTCCTCGTCGCCCCAGGGTGGGGTGGCATAGTCCGAGGAGCGTGCGATCAGCGTGCCTTGCGCCATGCCGCAGATATGGGCGATCGCCTTGCGGAACGTCGCGCGGACATCGCCGACATTGCCGCCGAGTGCGATCAGCACGTTCGCCATCTCAGGGATGCCGCGAGCGTGTCAGCATGATGCCGACATCGTCGAAGATCGCGGCGATCGGCGCATGCGGCTTGTGCACCGTGATCTTCACGGCGCGGACACGCGGGAAGTTCGACAGGATGGCGTCGGCCACCGCGCCGGCCGCGCGCTCCAGCAGCTTGTAATTGGTGTTCTTGAACGCCGCTGTCGTCGTCGCCACGACATCGGCGTAGGACACCGTGTCCGCGAGCCGGTCGCTGCGCGACGGCTCGGACAGGTCGGTATAGAGTTCGAGATCGATGACGAAACGCTGGCCGACTTCGGTTTCGTGATCCATCACGCCGTGGCGGGCATGGATCGACAGGCCGGTGACGAAGATCGTATCGGTCATTGCTTGCTCTCGATTGCATGCGCCACCCGCAGGGCCTGCAGGGTTTCGCCGACGTCATGGGTGCGGATGATCTTCGCGCCGCGCTGCGCGGCAATCAGATGGGCCGCGATCGAGCCGGCGAGCCGCTCTAATGGTTCCGACGGCGACACCGAGGCGATGAAGCGCTTGCGCGAGGCGCCGACCAGGATCGGCAGGCCGAACACGTCCAGCTCGCGCAGCCGCGCCAGAGCGGTCATGCTCTGCTCGGGCGTCTTGCCGAAGCCGATGCCGGGATCGAGCACGATCTTGTCGCGCACGATGCCCGCCTGCGCGGCGATATCGAGCGAGTGCCGAAAGAACGCCTTCATGTCCGCGATGATGTCGATCGCGGGATCGACGCTGTCGCGGTTGTGCATGACGACGACGGGAACGCCTCTTGCGGCGATCAGCGGCGCCATGTCGGCATCGCGTTGCAGGCCCCAGACGTCGTTGGCGATCGCCGCGCCCTGGTCGAGCGCGAAGGCCACCACCTGTGCCTTCATGCTGTCGATCGAGACGGGCACGCCGAGCGCCACCACATCGGCCAGCACCGGCTCAAGTCGTGCCAATTCGTCTTGCGCTGTGACCGGCCGGGCGCCCTTGTAGGGCCGGGTGGATTCGGCGCCGATATCGATGATGTCGACGCCATCGGCGATCATCGCCCGAGCCCGCTCCAGCGCCCGCGCGGGCGCGATGAACTCACCGCCATCGGAGAAGGAATCCGGGGTGATGTTGAGCACGCCCATCACCGCGGGAAGAGGCCGTTTCAGCAGCGTCCGCAGCGCATCAAGCCCGGCCGAGCCGGCCGGCGGGACGGAAGGGGAGAGCGAGGCGTTCATGCGGCCCGCTTTGCGCGGTCGGCGAGAGGGAGTCAAGACGGGATGGGCGGTGTCGGTGTCTGCGGGCGGCGTCGATATTGTGGCACTCTCGCGCATCACCCCAGTTGTCGCCCCGGCGAACGCCGGGACCCATAGCCCCAGGGAAAAGTTTGGCGAAGACTCGTAGTCCGGTACTCCACCGTCTACGATCGATAGATTCCGCGGTATGGGTCCCGGCGTTCGCCGGGACGACACCGAGAACGCCGCGCGAGAATCCGTTCGAGGGGACCGCCCTAATACGTGATCTTCGGCGGCAGCTTCTTGGCCTTGGCGATGATGTCGCCGACCGACTTCTCGGAAGGCAGGATGCGGACGAGCTTCTTCTTCTCGTTGGCTTCGCGCATGCTCTGGGCGAGCCTCGCCGGATTTCGATAGGCGAGCTCGCGCACGGTGGTGACGCCGGCGGCGCGGACCAGGCCGACCTTGGCCTTGCCCATGCCGGGAATGCGCATGTAGTCGGAGACGTTGGCCCATTCCAGCAGCGACTGCTCGCTGATGCCCGTCTTGGCGGAAAGCGCCTTGCGGCCCTTCACGGTCGAGGCCGCCTCGAGCAGCGCGTCGGTGGTGCGGATTCCTTGCGCCTTCAACTTGTTGGCTGCAAAGGTCGACAGGCCCTCAATCTCGGAGATTGGATATGTCATGACACTCGATGTGAAATGCGTGGCTTCAGGCGAATTGGCTGAGGCCTGGAGTCCCAGCGATGATCTTGCCCATCTGATCCGCTCCGATTTTGTCTCGCCCGTAGCGGAAAAGTTCACGGGCGACCTTTTGTATATCGGACATGCCAAGTCCCAGGCCCATCAGGCGCGTGCCGACCGCCATCAAGCCGCCACCCATCAGCCGCGACAGGCCACCGCCGCTCCTGGACGCCTCGATCGCAGCTTCCGCTCCAGGGATCTGGTCGATCAGGGCCTGCACGCTCTCGGAAGGACCCTCGCTGCGGAGGAAGCCCAGGATAATGCCGACGGTCTTTTCAGCGACAGCACCATCTATGCTGGCGCTTGCCGCCAGCCGTCCGATCAGCTCGTCCATAAGGCCCCTCAGCCGGTTTGCACGCCGGAGTATTGCTTTCGAAAATGATCTTGAGCCGGTGTGATGTGAAATTCAAGCGATGAACGCACGTGCGGTCGCGATTCATCCTCGAACGCGCGAAAAGTGTTGCAGCCGTGCAAGAGCCGAGATCGAATCGGCAAAAAATTGCCGCGCTGCGAATACCCCGTTCCTACTTTCGGCTGATGTTGCCCATTCGTGTCCGACAATGTCGCATGCTCGGGGCGCGTTGAACGGTTTTAATCGGTGTGCGACATGCGTTAAACTACGGAACTGGTGCATTTGAGTTTCAATACGCGAAACTCGGCAAAGAGATCAGAGAGAATAATGACCGCACAGGACAGCAAGCTCGGCGATACCGACGACAAGATTTTCGTCGGCAAGGGAAACGAGCAGGCATGGCTGACGCTGGCGCTCGCCAATCGCCACGGCCTCGTCACGGGCGCGACCGGAACCGGCAAGACCGTGTCGCTTCAAGTGATGGCGGAAGGATTTGCGCGCGCCGGTGTGCCGGTCTTTGCGGCGGACATCAAGGGCGACCTCTCCGGCATCTCCGAGCTGGGAGAGGCCAAGGACTTCATCCTCAAGCGCGCCACCGAAATGGGGCTGACATTCCAGCCCGATCAGTTCTCGACGGTGTTCTGGGATGTGTTCGGCGAGCAGGGCCACCCCGTGCGCGCGACTGTCACGGAAATGGGGCCGCTCCTGCTCGCGCGCATGCTCGACCTGAACGACGTGCAGGAAGGCGTGCTCAACGTTGCCTTCCGTGTTGCGGACGAGAGTCTTCTGCCATTGTTGGATATGAAGGATCTGCGGTCGCTGTTGGATGCGATCGTTCCCGCCAGCGGCAAGAAGGCAGCGGATGCCGAGGAAGATCCATTTGCCGAGATCCGCAAGGCCGCGCAGAGCTTCGGCAATGTCAGCAAGGCGACGGTTGGAACCATTCAACGCCAGCTCCTGGTGCTGGAAAACCAGGGCGGAACGAAATTCTTCGGTGAGCCGGCACTGGAGCTGAAGGATTTCATGAAGACCGATAGCGACGGTCGCGGCATCGTCAACATTCTGGTTGCCGACAAGCTGATGGAGAGCCCCAGGCTCTACGCTACCTTCCTGTTGTGGTTGCTGTCGGAGTTGTTTGAGGAACTGCCTGAAGCCGGCGATCTGCCGAAGCCAAAACTGGTGTTCTTTTTCGACGAGGCGCATCTGCTGTTCAACGATGCGCCGAAGGCACTGATGGACAAGATCGAGCAGGTGGTTCGTCTGATCCGTTCCAAGGGCGTCGGCGTCTATTTCGTCACGCAGAATCCGATCGACGTGCCAGACAAGGTGTTGGCCCAGTTGGGCGGTCGCGTGCAGCATGCGCTGCGCGCCTTCACGCCGCGCGACCAGAAGGCGGTCGCCGCTGCGGCGCAGACCTTTCGGCCCAACCCGAAGCTCGACACTGCCAAGGTGATCACGGAGCTCGGCAAGGGCGAGGCGCTGGTGTCCTTCCTCGAGGGCAACGGCACGCCGTCGATGGTGGAGCGGGTGATGATCCGGCCACCGTCGGCCCGCATCGGACCGATCACGCCGGACGAGCGCAAGGCGATCATGGCTGCAAGCCCGGTGAAGGGCAAATATGACACCGCCGTCGATTCCGAATCCGCCTACGAGATGCTCCAGAAGCGCATCGCCGACACGGCGGCCACGGCGGACAGTCCAGCGGGCGGAAGCGGCGGCGGCATCCTGGGCCAGATCGGCTCGATCGTCGGCACCATCTTCGGCACCAACGTCAAGCGAGGCCGTCTGTCGACCGGCCAGGTCATCGCGCGGGACGTGACGCGATCGGTCACCAATCAGGTGATCGGTGGGATGGCCGCCAATATCGGCAAGTCGGTCGGCGGTCAGCTCGGCGGCTCGATCGGCCGCACGCTGGTCCGCGGCGCGCTCGGTGGATTGCTGCGGCGGTAGGCAGAACGCCCGACGGGAAGGCAATTCGTCCGCCGAGCTCATCGACCTCTCCCCTGATCTGGTCCTGATGTGGGAGGGGCCGAACGTCGCACACATTCAGGTGAGGGGGGCTACTCCAAGCCTCTGCCGGTCTGCTACGTCCTGTTTCGTCGCCGCACCGGACTGCCCTCGCACCGTGACCCCGCCCGCCCCCTTAGCCAAGCCTGATGCGCCGAGACGTTTGTCGCTGCGTGCTCCGCTGGATCTGCTTTTTCTGTTCTGCTGCGTCCTCCTGACGGCTGACGTGCTCGTCCCCGAGATTTTCGGCCACGGCAAGACCAAGGATTACGTGCTCTGGTACTGGGCCGGACAGCAGGTCTTGCAGGATGGGCCGCTCTATCCTGCCACGGCCCGCGACTATTTCGACTTCATCTATCCACCGCTCCCCGCGATCCTGCTGGCGATCCCGACCTGGTTCGGCAAAATCCCGCTCTATGTCGTCCTGTCGATCTTGAATGCTCTGGCGTGGTGGTACACCGGGACGCTCTCCCACGTCATGGCCGGCTCGCACCGCAAGCCTGGCCGCTGGCTGGAAGCGCTGCCGGTCCTGGTCACCGTGGCCTTCGTGTTCGACATGTTCGATCTGGGCCAGCCGAATCTCGTCCTGCTCGCGATGGTGCTCTATGGCTTCTGGAGTCTGCGGCATCAGCGGGCGTGGCTCGCCGGCTTCTTGTTCGCGCTCGCCGCCGCCATCAAGGTGTTTCCGATCGCTGTGCTGCCCTATCTGCTCTGGCGGCGGAAGTGGGCCGCCCTCGTCAGCACGATCGCCTTCACCGGCATCCTGCTCTATGTCGTGCCGGCGCCGATCCGCGGTTTCGAGCGCAACGCGGCCGAGCTTTCGGTCTGGTATCAGGGCATGGTCGGGACGAGCTCGGAAAAGGGCTTTGGCCAGCGCGCGGAGCAGAACTGGTCGTGGGTCAACCAGTCCCTCATTGCCGTCACGCATCGCCTGGTCCGTCCGATCAACTACAATCAGGACGATCGCAACAAGCCGCCGCGGACGATGAACGTCATCGACGTCGATTACGGGACGGCGAACTGGATCGTGCTGGCGCTGTCGGCACTGCTCGGGCTCGGCTTCGTCGCGATCATGCCGCGGGAGGCGCAGCGGACCGAGCGCTCGGACGCCGAGGAGCTCGCCATCCTGTTTTGCCTGATGACGGTGGCCTCGCCGCTGGCGCGGCAATACTACTTCATGTGGCTGTTCTTCCCGATGACGGTGCTGATGCATCGCGCCGCCTTCGACGAGCGGGCGCATGTGCGGCTGGGAACCTGGCTCGCCTTGGCCGCCGCCGGCATCCTCATGCTGCTGTCGCTGCCGTGGTTTCCCAAGGTCATCCAGGCCTGTGGCAACAACCTCGCTGCGACGGCCGTCCTCGCAGGGTGCCTCGCCTGGCACATCCGGCATCCGCCAGTTGCGGCTGGCCCGAAGGCCGCTCCGGCGTTAAAAGCGCAGACACCTTGAGACCCCGCAATCAGGAACACCACAATGTCCAACACGCAGCTTCAATCCGTGCTCGACCACATCGACAAGGATTTCGACAACAGCCTGGAGCGCCTGTTCTCGTTGTTGCGGATCAAGTCGATCTCGGCCGATCCGGCCTTCGCGGATGATTGCAAGGCTGCGGCCGAGCATCTCGCCAAGGACATCGCCAGCTTCGGTGTCGCGACCGAGGTGAGGCCGACCGCGGGCCATCCAGCCGTCGTCGGCAGGACCGGAGCGGGCGGGCGGCCGCACGTGCTGTTCTACGGCCATTACGACGTGCAGCCGGTCGATCCGCTCGATCTCTGGCACCGTCCGCCGTTCGAGCCCGTTGTCGCGGATCATGCCGACGGCCGCAAGATCATCGTCGCGCGAGGCGCCGAGGACGACAAGGGGCAGGTGATGACCTTCGTCGAGGCCTGCCGCGCCTGGAAGAAGGTGACGGGCTCGCTGCCGGTCGACGTCACCTTCCTGATCGAAGGCGAGGAGGAGGTCGGCTCGCAGAATTTCGTGCCCTTCGTCGAGGCCAACAAGAACGAGTTCAAGGCAGACTACGTGCTGGTCTGCGACACCGGCATGTGGGACAGCAACACGCCGGCGATCACGACCTCGCTGCGCGGTCTGCTCTATGAAGAGCTGAAGATCACCGCAGCCAACCGCGATTTGCATTCCGGCGTGTTCGGCGGCACCGCGATGAACCCGATCCGGGTGCTCACGAAAATTTTGGGCGGCCTGTTCGACGACGACAACCGCATCACCATCCCCGGCTTCTATGATGGCGTGAAGGATACGCCAAACGACATCCTGGAGCAGTGGAAGAAGCTCGAGTTCACGCCCGAGACCTTCCTCAAGCCGGTCGGGCTGTCGCTCCCGGCTGGCGAGAAGGGCAGGCTCCTGGTCGAGCAGGCCTCGACGCGTCCGACCTGCGACGTCAACGGCATCTGGGGCGGCTATATCGGCGAAGGCTCCAAGACCGTGATCCCGTCACATGCTTCGGCCAAGGTGTCGTTCCGCCTCGTGCAGGGCCAGGATCCCGCGAGAATCCGCAAGGCCTTCCGCGACTACGTATCGGCGCGCATTCCCGGCGACTGCAAGGTCGAGTTCGGCGACCATTCCGCCGCGCCCGCGGTCGCGCTCGACTGGACCATGAAGCCGCTCGCCGCCGCCAGCAAGGCCCTGGCCGAGGAGTGGGGCAAGGAGACCGTGCTGATGGGCTCGGGGGCCTCGATTCCAATCGTGGCCGACTTCAAGCGCACGTTGGGCCTCGACTCGCTGCTGGTGGGATTTGGCCTCGACGACGACAACATCCATTCACCGAACGAGAAATACGACCTGCGCAGCTTCCAGAAGGGCATCCGCTCCTGGGCCCGCATCCTCGCCGCGCTGGCGGAGGTGAAGTAGGCAGGGTGCGGTAGGGTGGATTAGCCGAAGGCGTAGTCCACCAACTTCGTTCCGCATTCGCTGAAACGTGGTGGATTACGCTTCGCTAATCCACCCTACGAAGCCCTGAAACAAAAACGCCGCCCGGGATTGGGCGGCGTTTCATTCCAAAAAGGCGTAGAGGTTCGTTGGGCGCTACTCTACACCAGATCCAGAATATCTCAAGACCTGTAGCCGGGGTTGACGCGGTCGAGCTTGCGCAGCAAGGGCGGCCACACGAGGTTGGTCGCGCGCAGCTCGGCGCGGTCGCGGTTCGACAGCAGCTCGGTGTTCTTGTCGATCGCGATATCGTCGACCGGGTAGACCGGCGTGCCCAGCGCGCGCGTGCGCACCTGCATCGAGCAGGCGCGCTCGAGGTGATACATGCGCTCGAAGGCGGAGGCGACCGAGCGGCCGACCGTGAGCGTGCCGTGGTTGCGCAGGAGCATGTGGTTGTGGTCGCCGAGATCCTTCTGCAGACGCGGCCGCTCGTCGTGGTCGAGCGCAATGCCTTCATAGTCGTGATAGGCGAGGTCATGGGTGACGAGCTGGGCAGTCTGGTTCAGCGGCAACAGCCCTTCGGCACTGCTCGACACCGCAGTGCCGTCGAGCGTGTGGAGATGCAGCACGCAGATCGCGTCCTCGCGCACCTCGTGGATCGCCGAATGGATTGTGAAGCCGGCCGGGTTGATGCTGTATTCGCTCTCGGAGAGCTGGTTGCCGTGGAGGTCGACCTTGACGAGGCTCGAGGCCGTGATTTCCTCGAACATCAGTCCGTAGGGGTTGATGAGGAAGTGATGGTCGGGACCGGGCACGCGCGCCGAGATGTGGGTGTCGACCAGATCGTCCCAGCCGTACAGCGCGACGAGGCGATAGCAGGCGGCGAGATTGACCCGTTGCTGCCACTCCGCCTCCGTCATGTTCGACGGCACTTCCCTGAGGCGCGCTTCCGCTGGCGACATGGCTGGTCTCTCCGAAACATCGTTGTTGCGGGGAGGAAGCGTAGTCGTGGCGGTGGCCGGCCGCAAGGCGCGTCGGGAGCGCGGCAGTTCAGCGTAGCCCGCATGAGCGAAAGCGACATGCGGGGTTGCCCGTAAGCCCCGGACGTCGCTGGCGCTCATCCAGGCCGCGACTGCGTTCTTCTTGTGCAGCCCAGAGACCGGGGAAAGAATTTACGGCGCCGGGATCGACAGCAGGCTGGAGATGCCGCGGCCGCGGATGTCGTAGACGCGGGCGAACACCACGTCGTCGCGCTTGATCTCGACCATGACGGGCGCGGTGAGGCCCTTGCAGTAGAACTCGCCGAGCGTCATGGCGAAATCGGCCGCGTTGGAATCCCAGCCGATGGTAAAGTCGGGCCCGAGCGCGACCTGGGCCGGGCGTTGTGGACCGCAGACCGCGACCTTCCATTTGCGGTTGCTGGGCGGCACTTCCTGGCGCTCGACGAGCTGCTCGCGCAATTCGTCTGAGGCCTGCTTCAAGGCGAGGCCCCAATAGTCCAGCATGAAGCGGTCGTCGGCGCCGCGAACGGTCCCGGCGATGTGGTTGAAATGCGTGTATTGGTAGGGGTGCAGCCGGATCATCTCGGCGAGCGACAGCGCGAGCCCGAAGCAGAAGGTGGCGAGCACGACCGGCTGCCAGGTGCGGTGATTGGCGCGCAGGCGCTCCATGGCCCAGGCGAACGCGACGCCGCCGAGCACCGCCATCGGCGGGATCACGAAGACGAAATGACGGATGCCGTTGTACAACGCCGGGCGCTTCACCATCGCGATCACGAGCGGCAGGGTCGCAGCCAGCGTCAGCATCAAGAGGATGGTCTTGCGGCGCGCCGGAACCCCGCGTCGCGGCAGCATGGCGAAGGTGCTGAACACGGCGCCGGCGGTCAGCACCAGCATCACCTCCGGTAGCTGCAGTGCGAACAGCGTCGGCAGATAAGACCAGGGCATGTCGGGCACCGACACGATCGCGCCGTCGAACATCTCCTTCCACGGCTTCTCGAAGAAATGCGAGAAGTAGGTCAGCGCGTCGAAGGGATTGCCGGGCTCCATGATCGACCACGGCCAGATCAGGCCCATCACGAGGTAGCCGAGCACGAGGCCGGGCAGCAGCACATAGACGACATGGGCAAAGCGGCGGACCGACTCGCGCAAACCTTCGTTGCGCAAATCCTCCAGGAGGAGCGGTATGAAGCCGAGCACGGCGTAGACGAGTGCCAGCCCGCCGAGAATGCGACAGCCCAGCGAAAGGCCGGCACCCAGGCCGACGATGAGGACCGTGCGCGGCGACGGCCGCGGATATTCCTCGGCGAGACGGACGAGGCCGAGCATCAGGATGATCATGGCCACCGCGAAGGGCGCATCCTTCGGGTTCATGAACATGTGGCCGTAGAAGATCGGGCAGAGCGCGAGCAGCAGGAGCGAGGCAAGACCCGCAAGAGGTCCGCCGACGCGGCGGCCGAGCCGCCACGTCACCGCAAGGCCGATCACGCCGACGATGGCGCCGACCAAGCGGCGCGTCTCGAACAGTTCGAGCGGGATGAACTTGTGCAGGAGGGCCGCGACCATGTCGAAGCCGCCGCCATACATGTAGAGATTGGCGAAGGAGAGCGCCGCGGTGTCCTTGAAGCCGGAACCGAACATGCGCAGCAGCAGGTCGGCGTATTCAGCGTGGGTGTAGTCGTCCCAGCCGAGCCCGTAATCGCGGAACGTCAAGCCTGCGATGACGGCGACCGCAGCCAGCACCAGCATGGCGAGATCGTCGCAAGTCCGCTCAACCGAGCGCCGCAGGGGCGTGTCGATCACCGAAGTCGTGATGGATGTCATAGCGGTCGGTGCCCCGGGATCCCCTCTTGGCCCTGCCGGTGCGCGCGGGCCTGCTCCCCGGACTCCCTATAGCGCAGTTCCATTACCAAGTAATTGGGCATTATGGCTAAAATCCTGATGCGACGCAGCAATTCCCGTTCTTCGGAGGACCCTGAGCAGTACCGAGCCGGAGCTGAAGGGAATGTGAATAAGTCCCTGATTTCCTTCCCTTTAGGAACACCGCCTACAATTGGCCGTTGGCGTGGAACATCGTATGACGGTATCGTGGCGTAGCGGTTGTCGCGTGTGGATGCGCGGCCGGGGGTGAGTTCGATGAGCTTGGCATTGTTGATCGTGGGGATTTGCGCCGTCCTGGCGGGTCTCCTTGCGATCATTTTCGGCCTGACGATCAGGGAATTCAGCCTCGGAGGAACTCTCATAATCTCCGGCGCCATCGGCGTCTGCTCCGGAATGTTACTGGTCGGCCTGTATCTCGTGCTGCTTGAGCTCAAGGGTATAGCTCGCCGGCTGGCCGCTGCGATCGCTCCGTCCGAGGTTCGGGTCAGGCCCGTGCTGCCGGGCCTCGCCGTATCAGGCACGATCGCGCCCGAGCCGGCGCCGCCGCCACCGCCCGCAGGCCCGCGGCCGTGGCAGAGCGAAGCTGCCGCGCGCGAGCGTCCGCGGGTCGAGGGACCGCAGGAGGCCGAAGCTCCTGCGCCGCCACCCGCCCCGGAAGCGCCGCGCCGGCGCAACCTGCTGTTCACCTCGACCTCGCGCAAGGAGCGCGAGCGCGCGGAGAAGGCCACCGAAGGCGCGGCGTCGCAGCCGCCTGCGGAGGAGCCCGGTGAGGCGCCGGACCATCCGCCCGCGAGCTTTGACGTGGCCTGGCCGAAGCCGGATCGTATGCGCCCGCAGGAGCCGCCGGCTCCTCCCCCGCGCCGTCCGCCGCCGCGCTCCCCCTCGACCTTCGCGGAGGCCGCCCCACCGCCTGCACCCGAGCCGCCGCCACCCGTCGAGCCGGCACCCGTGACCGTGCTCAAATCCGGCGTCGTCGACGGCATGGCCTATTCGCTCTATTCCGACGGCTCGATCGAGGCGCAGATGCCGGAAGGTATGATGCGCTTTGCCTCGATCGACGAGCTCCGCGCCCATCTCGACCAGCGCGGTTGAGGCTGCCGCGCATAAGTAAAGCAGCGCCGTTCATCAGTAATCAGCGCGTCGTCGTCCGTTGTCTTATTTCAGCCGAACGTGTTGTTGACATGGAATACTCTGGCGTCGTCAATCCCGTGAGACGCAAGGTGGAGGGGAGGGCGGCTGATGTCGGACGCGGGGGCCAGGAATTTCATCGAACTGACGGCAAGCATCGTGTCGGCCTATCTCAGCAACAATCCGACGCCGGCGGCTGAGATTCCGAACCTGATCAGTCAGGTGCATGGCGCTCTGGTGCGGGTGTCGTCGGGCCGCACTGAGACGGCACCGCTCGAGCCCGCAAAGCCGGCCGTGTCGTTGAAGAAGTCGATCGCGCCCGATTATCTGGTCTGTTTGGAAGACGGCAAGCGCTTCAAGTCGCTGAAGCGCCATTTGCGCACGCAGTACAACATGACGCCGGAGCAATACCGCGAGAAGTGGGGCTTGCCGGCCGACTATCCCATGGTCGCCCCGAACTATGCGGTGGCGCGCTCGCAGCTTGCCAAGCAGATGGGCCTCGGACAGCAGCAGCGGAAGCGGAAGTAATTTCCTACGACGCCGCCGCGAGCGCCGCTTTTGCGTCGGTCTTGATGCGCTCGACCATCGAGCGCAGGCCATTGGAGCGCTGCGGCGTCAGGTGATCGCGAAAGCCGAACTCGTTGAACACGGCGATCGCGTCGGTATCGAGGATCTCACGCGGCGTGCGGCCCGAATAGAGCGCGAGCACGATTGCGACCAGCCCGCGCACGATATGCGCGTCGCTGTCGCCGCGATATCTCAGGATCGGTTCGCCATTACTGCGGTCGACCAGCTTCTGGAGCCAGACCTGGCTGACGCACCCCTGCACCTTGTTGGCGGTGGAGTGTTCCGCCTCCGGCATCGGTTCCAGGGTGCGGCCGAGCTCGATGACATACCGGTAGCGGTCGTCCCAGTCGTCCAGAAGCTCGAAATTGTCCCTGATTTCGTCGATCGTCGTCATGCTGGCCCATGTTCGCGTTTAGGCCAATATAAGGTCGCGAAGCCGTGAAATCGATAGGGTTTGGCCGCTAATTCGAGATCTGAGGTCCGCGCCATTCGAGCGCAAGGTCGTCCTGGGTCAGGGTGTCGCGCGGCGCCTCGCTCGCGGCGCTGTCGCCTTCGCCGGCCATCGCGATCGAGCCGGTATGGTCGGGCGCCTTCTTGTCGGTCTTCTCGTTCTTGTCCTTGTCGTTGGTGATCTGCTCTTTCTTGTCGTTGATGATCTGGTAGAGCTTCTTGGCGCCGTCCTGGGCCCGCTGGCCGATGATGGTCGCGGCCTGTCCGCCGACCTCGCAGGCGGCCGGTTGGCGCTTGCAGAAATGGGTCATGTCGGAGACGGCCGCAGTCGCAGCCTGCACCGCGTCGGCGGCGCCGATCTGCGGCAGCTTCTCCGATTCGGGCGTCTTGTCCCGCGGCAGGAGCACCAGCACCAGCCCGAGCCAGAATGTGATGCGAAGCAGAAAGCGCATCTTGCGACCTGTCCGTTAGATTCCGCCCGCGGCGATCTCCGCGGAAGTCGGACCTAGCAACTCTCGATAAATCGCAAGTGATTGCCTTGAGCTTAATTCGCGGAAAATTTGCGCAGGATTCTTCGAAGCCGACGGTGTCGTAAATTTTCGATTGACGCCCGCGCTCGTGATTCCGCCGGCTAGCCGCATCCACCAATTCGAAACCATGCGGAAGAAGGTGAAACCCTGTGTTCACCATCCCGACCGAAGACGTCGCCAAATCGTCTAAAAAGCTTCGCGATCGCGCGGTGTCCGGCCACACGCGGCGTCGCCTTAGCACTCGTTTAAGGTCGCTCTGACACGGTGGCTCAACGACAAGGAGGCGTTCCGGCGCGTCTTCCAAGAGACGATTGAGCCGAAGCGCGAGACCCGTGACAGTTTTGAGTATCATCCGCGATTGTCTCGATGCGCTGCTGCATCCCTCCGCGCGTTACGATGCGCTGATGCGAGCGCGCCATCGTGCCTTCATGGCGCCGCGGCTGCTCGGCAGCCTGGCCGCCTTCGCCGCATTTCCGGTTTATCTCGCCATGCGCGGTGCGCCGAGCGCGGTCGAGGTCGCGGCCTTTGCCTGGCTGATCGCGCCCATCATGCTGGCCTGGTTCCTGTCGCGCACCGGACGCTACGAAGGCGCGCATGTGCTGTCGTCGCTGGCGCTCGCCGGCCTGATCATGGCGGTCGCGGTCACGACGGGCGGCATCCAATCATTCGCCGCGGTCTGGCTGGTCGTGGTTCCCCTCGAAGCTGCGCTGTCGGCCTCGCGCCGCGTCGCGGCCTTTGCCTCGCTGCTCGCGCTGTCCTGCGCCGGGATGCTGATCCTGATCAGCCAGCTCGGTTGGCTGCCGGTGGAGGAGCCGAGCGCGGCCGAGCGCGGCGTGCTGATGGCCCTCGGCGTTGCGTCTGCGACTCTCTATGCAGCAGGCCTGGCCTTCGGCGCAGAATCGCTGGCGCGCACCAGCGTCGCGCTCCTGTCGCGCGAGGAGGAGCGTTACCGCCTGCTCGCGCGCAACATGAGCGACGTCATTTCGCGGCATCAGCGCAACGGGGCGGTGCAGTTCATCTCGCCGGCCGTGGAGGCCATGCTCGGCGTGCAAGTGGCGCAACTGATCGGCCACGGCCTGTTCGACCGCGTCCATGTCGCCGATCGGCCGGCCTATCTCACCGCTCTGTCGGATGCGGCGCGCGGCGACGTCGCAAGCGTCGAGTTCCGGCTGCGGCGGGAGCCCGTTGGTTCCGAGCGCGGTGAGGTCGATTTCATCTGGGTCGAGATGCGCTGCCGCCCGCTCGATCTGGATCTCGGCCGCCAGGATGCCGATCGTGACTCCACCCGCGAAGCCGAAGTGGTCGCGGTGATGCGCGACGTCACCGACCGCAAGCTCTTCGAGCAGGCGCTGGATCAGGCGCGCAGCGCCGCCGAGGCGGCCGACGCCGCCAAGACCCGCTTCCTCGCCACCATGAGCCACGAGCTGCGCACGCCGCTCAACGCCATCATCGGCTTCTCCGAGATGATCGCGCAGGAGCAGAGTCTGATGCTGGGGGCGGCCCAGCGCAAGGAATACGCCCAGCTCATCAACGATTCCGGCCAGCATCTGCTGTCGGTCGTCAACGGCATCCTGGACATGTCGAAGATGGAGTCGGGCAATTTCGAGATTGCGTCCGAGCCGTTCGCACCGCGCGCCTCGCTGCTCCATTGCTGCAATCTGCTGGCGCTGAAGGCGCGGGAGAACGGCATCGACCTGATCACCGACGCGCCGCAGGACCTGCCCGTCATGACCGGCGATCCCAGGGCCTTCAAGCAGATCGTGCTCAACCTCGTCGCCAATGCCATCAAGTTCACCGAGCGCGGCGGCCAGGTCTCCGTATCAGCCGCGGTGTCGGGTTCGCAGCTGACGCTGCGCGTCAGCGACACCGGCGTCGGCATCGCGCCCGACGACCTCAAGCGCATCGGCGCGCCGTTCTTCCAGGCCGGCAGGACCTATCAGCGCCGTCACGAAGGCACCGGTCTCGGACTTTCGATCGTCAAGAGTCTCGTGGCGTTGCATCTCGGCGAATTGACGGTACAAAGCAGGTTGGGAGAGGGCACCGCCGTCACCGTCAAGCTGCCGCTCGTCTACACGCCGCCGCAAGTCAGGCCGGCCGAGGGCAAGATCGCGACGCTGACGCCGGTGCTGCGCCAGGACCTTCACGACCAAGCTCACGACCAGTCTCAGGACCAACCCGCTCTGGTGAAGAAAAGTGCCTAAGAAGTCTGCCAAGGACGAAGCCGCTCCGCGCCGCCGTGGCGCCAAGGCCGCGGTCGTCGATGTCGAGACGGAGCGCAATCTCGTGCTGCGCGTGCTGCTGCACAGTCCCAAGGATACGCTGGCCGGCCTCGTCGCCGCCGCCGCGATCAGTGCGATCGTTGCCAATGCGCTGTTTCTCCAGACTGGCCGGCATCCCGCGCCGATGTTCGGCACGGTGATCAATCTTCCCGCGCCGTCGTCCGTGCCGCTGGCGAACCCGATGCCGCGTCCGCGGCCTGTCGGTGCCGATACCTCGCCGCTCGAGCCGCGTGCGACGGAGTTCCGCGTCGAGCCCAAACCTGCCGAGCGTGCCGTCGAGAAGGCGCCCGAAAAGCCCGTCGAGGCGACCGCCTCGACGCGCGCGAACGATCCGATGACGAACCTGGTCAAGGCGACGACCTCGACGCCGTCCTCGGCCTTGCGACCGCCGGCGCCGATTCCGGTGCAAAGCCCGGCCGCGCGGCGTATCGCCGGCGTGCAGCGCGCGCTGTCCGAATATGGCTACGGCAATCTGAAGATCACGGGCACGATGGGCAGCGAAACCCAGTCCGCGATCCAGAAGTTCGAGCGCGAGCACAAGATGCCCGTTACCGGGCAGGTGTCCGACCGGCTGCTGCGCGAGCTCGGCGCTGCGATCGGCCATCCCGTCGAGTAGCCGCACCGCCTGTCATTGACGCCGATCAATTCCGCATATCGCGCGTCCGCACATCAGCTCGGCGTCCGCGGGCGCGGGATTTGCTGAGGATCAATGACGGCCGGCGGCTTCGGGGAACATGATCGCTCATCCTCATCAGGGAAGAGCGAGGTCGTCATGTTCAAGGTTTCGATTCTGGTCTGGATCATGTTGGGAACCACGTTGGCTGGAGTCAGCCTGATCGTGGTGCTGATGGTGCCGAGCCTTGCGGCGGACGCCATCAAGAACATTCCCTACGCTGTTGCCGTCGGATTCGCGCTCGCGATGCCGCTGTCATATTTCGTCGCGACCCAGATTCGCGGTGGCCAGGATGGCGCGCGCAAGGCGTGAGGCGGACGAAGTGAGGCTGGCGTGAGACCTCGCGCTGGCCTATCGTCGAATCCATGCGTTTGAAATCCAACATTTGGGTGGCGGCTTACTTGCGCCGCTGCCAGACCGAGGGCGTGTTCGGCGCCGTGCGGCGCCGCGGCGCCGAGGAGGCGGGCGCCGTGTTCGTCAAGGTGTCGCTGCTCGACGGCAATGCGATGCTGTACGCGCCGGCGCCGCAGACCGTCTATGACGACGGCCGGCCGATCGATCGCTTCTTCGTGCCCGTCTCGCCGCAGCCTCTGCCGGAGCACACGATCGAGGAGCGGCTGACGAAGGAGATCCGCTTCGATTCCGACGCCTGGATCGTCGAGACCGAAGACCGTGCCGGACGGCATTTTCTGGAATTGGCGAAGACGTAACTGCTGCCCTGTCGTGTCCCGGACAAGCGGCAACGCGTCAGCGTTGCCGTGCAGAGCCGGGACCCAGAAAGCGGCATGAATGGACGCGGTGAAATGGGCCCCGGCTCTGCAGCGCACCGCCGAAGAGGCGCTGCGCTGCGTCCGGGGCACAAGGGGAAAGGTGTCTCTCGCTGCATTGGCAATGACGAGCTTGGGGCGCTCGCGCGTTTCACACCCGGCGTCAGCACCCGAGCGCGAGCAGTCAGCGGTCCGACGAACCCGTGCCCTTGCGCACCGTCGGGCTGGAGCCGGGCTGCGCGCCCGGCCGCGTCTGGCCCGCGACCGCACGCGCGCGCTGGCGTTCTCCGTCATGCAGTGCTGCCTGGTACTTTGCGCGCGTGACGGCGAGCGTCGAGCCGCGCCAGGCCGCCAGCATCACCAGCGCCGAGCGCTCGGCGAGGCGGTCGTAGAGCCGCGACAGCCGGTACACGGCGTTCACGGACGTCCCGATCTCCGGCTTGAAGAACAGCAGGATGCGCTGGAAGACGGGGCTCGGCATGTCGAGTGCGCGCGCGGCGACCGCGAGCGCCTCGCCGCTGGTATCGTCGACGATCTGGGCTGCGACGCGCGAGGGCAGGATCAGGCTGTCGCCGAGCTCGAAGGTGAAGTTCTCGACGTCGCCCGCGATCGCCGCCATTTCCAGGATCTGGATCGCGCGCTTGGCGCGCACGGTCGGGATGCGGGGCGCGGCCTTCAGCGGGGTCTGTGCCAGATTGTGCAGGATCAGCGCGCGCTCGGAGGCGCCGGCGCGGAAGAACATGTCGTGGATCTCGGCGGCCTCCTTCGGCTGCATCGCCATGTCGGCGGTCATGCGCTGCTCGGGCTCGGCCGGCGCGCGCGCCGGAGAGGGAGGTAATGGAACCCTGCGGCCTTCCTGCGTCGCGACCAGCCCGAGCTTCTGCAGGACCGGGACGGGCGTGTGCGGATAGACCGCGAGCCGCGCCTTGACGGCCGCGCGCGTCGCATCGTCGACCTGGTCGATCAGCCGCGTGGCGAGCTCGACGAACTGCCGCTGCTCGTCCTCGCTGTGGGTGCCGGTCTGGACATACAGGTCGGTCAGCACGCGCAGCAGCGTCGGACGGACGTCGACACCTTCGCGACGGGACAGGTTCATCAGCCCGTCGAATCCGGGAAACAGCGACTTGGTCATGGAGGCGTACGCAACTCGGAAAAGATACTTGCGAGCGAGTCTAGCGCAGGTTCTTTTAAAGCCTCGTTAAGGAAAATGATGCGTGAAGCCGGCCCTGTAATTCGAGGCGTTGTCGTGCCGCAACGGGACGGCGCGGCGCGCCCGTGCGGTTACGGTCCAAGGGGGCGCGTTTACATCCCGTTAACCATGAACTGATCTTAATGATCGCCACGTTGCAGAGGCGCGTTCGGTCGCACGGCAATTGAGAGAGCTGACATGGGGACCATCATCGAATTTCCGGCCGGTCGCCGGGTGGGCTCGTCGGGGGATGTCGTTCCGCGCGCGGACATGGGAACGGTCGTGATCCTTCCCGTGATCCGGATCGAGCGTGAGGCGGACGAAACCAGCGGCGATCGCGGGCCGGAGCAGGGCGCAGCGCCGGGGCGCCGTCGTCGCCGCCGCTGACATCCGGCTTCACGCAATGCCGGAATCCATCCGCCAGATCCGGCCTGTCCTCTCGGCCGTCGTGCTCGCCCTGCTTGGCGCCGGGCTGTGCGCCTGCAGCGGCGGCGATTTCGGCCGCACCCGCGCCGACATGCGCAGCGACGACATGCACCGCTGGCTGGGCGCGGAGGTCACCTCCAGCGTCGGCCTGCAGCCCTCGCAATTCCAGCTCACCGACGAAGAGCGCCAGCTTCGCGATCTCGCCTATCCCATGATCGAGCCGCCGCTGTCGCGGCCGGCCTGGAAGAGCGTGTTCGGCGACTACAAGGCGCTGCCCTCGCCCTGGCGGCAGAAGGTCGTGTTCGACCGCACCATGTACGGACGCACGCTGATCGACGAGCCGCACCGCTCGCATTCCTCGCGCTATGCGCAGCTGATCGAGGACGTCCGCAACGACATCACGCGGTTCGAGCCGTTCTTCGCCAGCGCGATCCGCGTCATCGATCTCGACAGGAAGCGCGATGCCAGCATGGCACGCGTCTCCGCGCTTTCGCCAAGGGAGAGGGACGATGCGGTCGCGCGCATGCAGGAGAACTCGCTGATCATCCAGTGGGTGCAGCAGTGCCTGGAGCAGCGCATCTCGTCCTACCGCTGGGCTCTGGAACGCCTGGTGATCCAGGCCCCCGACGGCATGGCCGCCGATGCCGACCGCCTGATCGGCGAGCTCGCCGCCCAGACCGCCAATCCACCGGTCGCGGCACAGCCGCCCTACGGCCGGGCGGTCGTCTCGAAGGGCTGACCATACAACCTCGCTGCCGGCCGAGCGCAACCATCTCGCCCTTGCGGCCAAGTCAGCGAAGCTAGCCTGAAGCCGCCGCCACCTCATGCCGGCCGCAGCCGCCTGGCCCGTTGAGGCATCCGGGAACCGCCTCGATTGCCCTTGTCCTTCCGTACGGTCCGGATAGGATGGTCCCGTTTCATCAAGTTAATTTTTCAAAGGTTGTTCGAGATGCGCTTGGACGCCATTGGTCCATTTAAGAGCCGTCTGGACCTTACCCCACGCCAACTGCTGACCCTTGCCCTTCTGCTAGGGTCAACCGGCTCTGCAACCGCGCTGACCAAGGAAGCGGCGCTCGAGAATTGCCGGATGACGGTCGGCAAGCCGATCGTGCAGGCCTGCATGCGCGCAGGTGGAGGGCCGGCCGGCGGTGCCAATCTCGAAGCTTGCCGCGCCAAGGCCTCGCCCCAGGTCAAGGCCTGCGTGATGGCGGCACTGAATGCCGCCAATGGCCGCGCCAATGTCGCAGTCGAGCTTCCCAAGGAAATGGCACCCAAGCTCGAGGCAGGCACCGCGCTCCCGAAGGATTTCGTCGCGCCGCCCCGCAGCATCGCCGACATCACGGCGATCCTCGACGGCGACAAGCCCGACGAGAAGACGATCGCGAAATTGAAGTCGGACGCCGAAGCCGCACCGACCGGCAAGCAATCCCGTCAGGATCTCGCCGAGCTTTATTTCGATCGCGCCAACGCGCGCGCGCAGCTCGGCCGGCTCGCCGAGGCGATGTCCGACGCCGACAAGGCAGTGGAAGTCGGGCGCGGCGCCGTCAGTCCGAATTTGCTGGCGCGGATGTTGCAGCTTCAGTCGCTGCAGCACGCTCTTGCGGGGGACCCGAAGCGCGCGCTCGAGATCATGCAAAGGCTTCTGCGCGAAGCGGCCAGCATGCCGGGCGCCAAGGGATGGCAGTTCAACACCAACCGCGCGGTCGCGGCCGTTCTCATCCAGATGGGCGACGTCGCGCAGGCTGAAGCCTATCTGCGCCGCAGCCAGACCGCGATCCAGGAGGCCCGGACCAGCGGCCATCCCAATTGGCGATCGGCTTATTCCAGGTTCGGCCAGAGCTGGGAAGGCGAGCTGGAGCTGGCTCGCGCCCTGATTTTCGAGGCGCGCGGACAGTTTGCCGACGCCGAGACCGCGTATCGCAATGCGGAGGTGCGCAAGCGCGCAAGCACGAAGGCGATCATGGAGTCGGACAACGCGCCGGCGGAAACACTCCTGCAGCAGGCGATCGACGGCACCGTGTTGAACCAGGCGCGGATGAAGGCGAAGCAGGGCAGGCTCGCCGAGGCCGAGGCGGACGCGCGCCGCGCGCTGCTCTCGCGCCTGAAGGACACCGGCAAGTACAATCCCGTCACGCCGCGTTTCGTGATGGGGCTGGCGGGCATTCTGGTCGATCAGGGCCGTTACGAGGAGGCCGAGAAGCTCGGGCGTGTGGCGCTCGAGATCAACAAGAGCGTGGGTGTGCCGGAGGACTCGCAGACGACGGTACAATTGCTGGCGCAGCTCGCCGGCATTCTGACGCTTCGGCGCCAGAACGCCGAAGCGAACGAGATGTTTGCGAGGATCGACAAGGCCGTGGCGGGTTGGGATCCGCAGCGCCGTCAGGTGTTCGAACTCAATCCGTCCCGGATCCTCTCGCTTTATGGCTCCGGTCAGTTGGACGCAGGCATCGCCGCGGCCGAGCAGCTCGTGAAGAAGCAGGTCGCCCGGGTCGGCGAGAATCATTTCGATTCCGCCTCGGCGCGCGGCACGCTGGCGGTCGGACTGATGCGCGCACGCCGCGATGCGGAAGCTATCCGGGAGTTCAAGGCTGCCATCCCGGTCATGGTGGCGAGCGCCGGAGAAAACGCCGACGATGAGAACACGACGGTGGTGGCCGCGCGCAGCCAGCGGCTGCAGACCATCGTGGAGAGCTATCTGCTGCTGCTTGCCAGGGCCGTAGGAACCGGCAAGGAGGTCGGCGAAGAGACGTTCGGCCTCGCTGATGCTGTCCGCGGCCGTTCGGTGCAGCAGGCGCTGGCGGCTTCGAGCGCGCGTGCGGCGGCAAAGGACCCTGCGCTTGCCGAGCTCGTGCGCAAGGAGCAGGACCTCACCAAACAGGTCAACGCCCAGCTCGGCACGCTCAACAACGTGCTCGCGCTTCCCGCGGCGGAACGGGACGAGAAGGGCGTTGCGCAAATCCAGGCTTCGATTGGCGCCTTGCGCGGGCAGCGCGACAAGGCGCGCCAGGAGATCAAGCAGAAGTTTCCGATTTACGCCGATCTCGTTTCGCCCAGGCCGCCGAGCGTCGCCGAGATCCGCGCTACGCTGGCCGACGATGAGGCCATGCTGTCGTTCTATTTCGGCCAGAACGGTAGTTTCGTCTGGGCCGTGCCGAAGTCCGGGCCGGTGGCATTCGCCGCCGTCCAGGCCAGGATCGGCGACATCGAGACGAAGATCCGCAAGCTGCGCGAAGCGCTCGAGCCGCAAGCTGCGATGATCTCTGACATTCCGCCCTTCGACCTCAAGCTCGGCCACGAGCTCTACGAACTGCTGCTCAAGCCGGTCGAGAGCGGCTGGAAGCCGGCCAGGAACGTGATCGTCGTGACCAACGGCGCGCTGGGATTGTTGCCGCTGTCCTTGTTGCCGACGGCGCCGGCGGAAGTCTCTGCCGACGAGGACCCGCTCTTCATCGGTTATCGCAATGTGCCGTGGCTGGCGCGAACCCATGCCGTGTCGACGGTGCCTTCGGCGGCGGCGCTGCGCACGCTGCGGCAATTGCCGCCGGGCAAGCCCGGCCGCGGCGACCTCGTGGCCTTTGGCGATCCCTATTTCAACAGCGAGCAGCAGGCCGAGGCGGAGGGCGGAGGGGAGAAGATTCAGGTCGCCGACGCCGGCGGCAACATCACCCGCGGCGGCCCGCTGAAGCGGCGCAACAGTCCCAAGCTGGAAGGCGTCGACAGCGCCGAGCTCGGTCTCCTGCCCCGCCTGCCCGACACCGCCGACGAGTTGAAATCGATCGCGCTGGCCTTGCAGGCGGACCCCTCCAAGGTGCTGTTTCTCGGCAAGAGCGCAACCGAGAGCGCGGTGAAGACCATGAATCTGTCCGGCTTCAGGATCCTGGCCTTTGCGACCCATGGACTGGTCCCGGGCGAGCTGAACGGGCTGACGCAGCCGGCGCTCGCTTTGTCGTCACCGGCGGTGACGGGTGAGGGTGGCGACGGCCTCCTGACCATGGAGGAGATCCTGGGCCTCAAGCTGGATGCGGACTGGGTCATCCTGTCGGCCTGTAACACCGGCGCCGGTGCCGGAGCAGGGGCGGAGGCGGCATCCGGGCTTGGGCGCGCGTTTTTCTACGCCGGAACGCGCGCGCTGCTGGTGACGAACTGGTCGGTCCACTCACAGTCGGCGCGGCAATTGGTGACCGACCTGTTCAAGCGGCAGGCCGACGATCCCAAGCTGTCGCGCAGCGAAGCGCTGCGGCAGGCGGCGATGGCCCTCGTCGATGGTCCTGGCTATCTCAACAGCGAAGGCAAGACCGAGTTTGCCTATGCGCATCCGCTGTTCTGGGCGCCCTACACCATCATCGGCGATGGCGGCTTGCGTTGACGAACGGGGAAGGGGGCAGGGAAATGAAGCGGAGAGTCTTGCTGGGCCTCGTGGCTGCAGGTTTGTCGTTCTCGACACCGTCGCGCGCCACGCTGTTGATCTCGGAGGAGGAAGCGAAATTGCCGCCGCCGAAGGGCGCGGTTGCCGTCGATCAGCGCGGCATCCTGCGCGGTCCCAAGGTCGAGTTCGTCTCGCCGGGCGGCTCGGCGAGCTCACCTCTCCGGCTGGTGTTGAAATTTCAATCCTATGGCGGGGCCAAGATCGATCCGGAGTCGGTCAAGGTGATCTTCCTCCGGACGCCGAACGTCGACCTGACCCCCAGGGTCAAGCCCTTCGTGCAGGCCGACGGCATCAACATGCAGGATGCGGAGCTGCCGCCCGGCGAATACACGGTGCGCGTCGATATCAAGGACAGTGATGGCCGGCCGGGTACGGCAATGTTCACCCTCAAGGTGGCGCCCAAGTGACGTGCCCCTACTGCCGGTCCGATAGTGCAGAGGGCGCGCTGGTTTGCGCCTCGTGCGGGCGCGACATCGCCGTTCCCGCCACGCTGATTGCCGAGCGCGACGATCTCCTGCGCAAGCGCGAGGAGCTGCGCGATGAACTGCGGCGGGCCAGAGACGAGGTCGAAGCCATCATGAGGCGGAGAAAGTCGCGCTAGCGACGGAATGTCCGTTCTGCTCCGAGACGATCAAGGACGAAGCCATCGCGTGCAAGCATTGTTCGCGAGACTTGCGCGTCGTACGGCCGACGCTGCTCGAGATTGACGAGATCGTCGCCGAGTTGGACAAGCTCAGGCGCGATCTCGATCGCGTCAATGTCCGCCTCGAGCGCTACAACAACCCGCTGTGCTATTATGGAACGCATGCGGTGCTCTACGTCCTCATTCCGTCCCTGCTGCTGGTGATCGCGCATGTGCTCGTGACCATCACCTTCAACGTGTCGCCGATCCCGCTTCGGATTGCATCGATCGTCATCCCGCTCCTGTTCGGATTCGTGGCCTATCCGCTGCACCGGGTCTCCGCCCTGACGGCATTCGTGCTGGCGTTCCTGGCCGCGAGCGTCAGCATCCTGGCGATGCTGACGGTCACCGGCCTGCACGATGATGTCCCGATCCTGCCGACGGTCTGGATCGAGTGGCGCGAGGTTTTCGAATATGGCGCCAGCATCCTGCTCGCTTTCGTTTCGGGAAACATTCTCAGCGTCGTGATCTTCCAGATCCTGCCGCGTGTGCTGACCCAGGGCGGCAAGCCGAATGCGTTCGCCTTCCGCGTGGCGCGACTGCTCGGGCAACACGTCGGCGAGGAGCAGCTGCGCCGCCGCGCCCGCCTGATCCAGGACCTGATGCAGACCGCGGGGCCGCTGGCCGGCGTCGCCGCGACCGGCGTCGGCTCGATCTATGCGGGGTTGAAGGGCTTCTTGCTCGGATAGCGGAAAAAGAGGCCCCAGCTCGCGGCGGTATTGGGGGGCATTGAGCTGGGGCCATTCGGGGTCGCCCTTGGGGAAGGGCAACGGGAAAACTCGGCAATTGCAGAGATGTTCCAGAAAGTCGTTCCGCCCAGCGAACGCACATGCGCCTTCTCTGGCCTGAGAAATCATGGGCACGGCACCTGCCGAAGGTGAAGGACTTATGACCGATTCGTTCCGCGAACTCACAGATTAGGTGCACCGCAAGGTGTTTCGCGAGAGTCGCCACAATTTGTCTAACGCTCCACAAGACGGTCCGTCTGCGCGAGCTGCTGGTCCAGGATTGAACGGCTCCATCACTTGAAAGACGCTCGGGAGCATCTAGATAACATCCAAAGACCATCCAGGGGGATGGTATACGGATGTTTCGATATGGCCGGTAACATACATGAGCTGCGACCCAAAGCCCCCGACACCGAGAAGATCACGATCAACCTTGGCTATGTCGACCTCGGTCATGTCGATCTTATGGTTCAGGAAGGGTTCTATTCGAACAGGACCGATTTCATCCGGACAGCAATCCGGAACCAGCTCGAGCGTCACGTAGAAGTCGTCAGACAGTCCACGGCCCGGAAGAACCTGGACCTCGGGCTGCGCAACTACACTCGCAAGGATCTCGAAGCGGCACGGAGCGCCGGCGAGATGCTGCAGATCAATGTTTTGGGCCTAGCCACCATCGCCGAGGACGTCACTCCCGAGTTGGCTCGCGCCACGATCGCGTCGGTCTCGGTGCTGGGGGCCCTACACGCCACTCCCGCGGTCAAGGCCGCTCTCGCCGACAGAACGAGGTGAACGATGCTGAATCGAGACATAGTCCGCGAAGCAACCCGCCTGACGCGTGCCGGCCAACTGGTCGAGGCCACCGCGCTGCTGCAGCGCATGCTCCAGGGCGGTAGCGCTCCAAGACCGGAGTCGCGCAGCGCCTCTCAGGCTCCGCGCTCGCGGCTCGATCCGCTTGCGATCGACGCCACGGCCGAGCTTGTCGAGGAGCGGGAAGCTCCGCAGATTGCACCGGCCCGCTCTGCTCAGGGACGCAGACGCTCCTTATCGCTCGGCGGCATGCGAGATTTTTCCGGGCTCGGCCTGCGAAGTCCGATCACGCGCGCTCCTCTGTCGCCATCGGACATCGTGCCCGAGGGCACACGCTTCATCGCCGGTACCTTCAGTAACGGCGCGGGAAGCCGGACCTACAAGCTGTTCATCCCAAGCCGCTGCCAGGGACAACGGCTTCCCCTGATCATCATGCTTCACGGCTGCACCCAATCGCCGGACGATTTCGCGGCCGGCACCCGGATGAACTTCCTGGCAGAAGAGCAGAATTGCTTCGTGGCCTATCCTGAGCAGCCGAGCGGAGCCAACCAGTCGAAGTGCTGGAACTGGTTCCGCACGAGCGACCAGCGCCGCGGCGGGGGTGAGCCCTCGATGATCGCCGGCATTACCCGCCGGATCATGCGCGACCATTTGATCGATCCGAAGCGCGTATACGTCGCGGGTCTGTCGGCCGGCGGGGCCGCCGCCGCCATCATGGGCGCAACGTATAGCGACCTGTACGCGGCCGTCGGTATTCATTCAGGCCTCGCGTGCGGAGCCGCGAGCGATCTTCCCTCCGCGTTCGTCGCCATGCGGCAGGGAGGCGGCTCCAAGGCAATTGCGGACGGCAAGACTTCTGTACCGACCATCGTTTTCCATGGCGATCGCGACACAACGGTGCATCCAAAGAATGGCGATCAGATTATCGAGCAGTCCGCCAGGGCAACGAGGCCGGCGATGAAGGTGCTTCACGGACGCGTCCCCCACGGCCATGCCTATACTCGCACCGTCCTGATCGACGGCGCCGGTCGGGCGATTTCCGAACACTGGAACATCGATGGCGCCGGACACGCGTGGTCTGGCGGCAGCCCTGCCGGGTCCTACACTGATCCGCAAGGACCGGATGCGACGAGGGAAATGCTGCGCTTCTTCCTCGAGCATTCGCTCGGTGAGTAGTCTGGCTTCACAGGGCGCTCAGAGAGCGCGCGTGCGATTTATCTCAGGTTATTCGACCAACAGTGCACGGGCTTGGAACGCCACGTCACAAAGCTTGTTGTCCTTGCAGAAATGACCGTTTTGGTCGCACCCCCATTTTCTTGGAGCGTCAGATGAGCAAACGCAAAGCGGCGACAGCGGCAAAGCGTGCCCGCAACCCGAAAATGGCCGCGCGGGCCCAACGGAACAAGCAGGCCATTGTTAGAAGCCCGAAAGAGAATTCACTTCACCCTGCTGCGGCAGACTCGGTCGAATCGCCTCTTCATGATGATCCTAAGCACCAGGTTCCCGTCATTGAGCCTGAAGCGGATGCTTTAATAGATGATCGCAGCCAGAGAATGACAGATAGCGATCCAACGAAAGGCTTTGCTCTAGCGACAGCAAACATGCAGGCGCAACAAGCGAAGCTTCTTGAGATAGCCGGGGCCAACGCGCAATTTGCTGTTGAATTCGGCCTGAGACTTGCGACGATCAGGTCACCAATCGAATTTTTCAGCGTCATTGCGGAGTTTACAAGCAGACGGGTCGATATGTTCGCGCAGCATTCGAAAGAACTGGCGGCATATCCGTTCTGGCGCATCAAGCCGCTCCGGGAAGTCACGGCTCTGCCGGGACGATAACTGCAGGCCGTACCCTGCGGCAAACGATGGACGCAAATGCGGATCACGCACGCGCCCATCAGGGTTGCTTGCTTTCGGCTGAGGAGGCCGGCTCACAACGAGGGAGCGGAATCAGCGCTGGCCATCTCGTGCAGCTGATCTGAGGTACCACCATCGCGAATATAGGTTGACACCTTTCGCAACTGAAGCCGCTCTCGACCGTCTCCGGTCAATTTTTGGCGGAGTGATTAGAAGGCCCAGCTTTGATGGGCTCTTCCACGGTCCTTGTCTAAGTCCTTGACCGTTCCGGCTTCAACTAGCTGCGGGTGAGGCAGGGGCAGATGTTCAGTTGTCGGTGTATCCGAGGTCCGCTGATGGCCCATCAGCGAAGCGGTGAGACCATTCATTGAGTCCGGTTGGTGGGGTAGAGCGGACTGACTTTGCTCACTCTAAGTTCTTCGCATTTTGACCCGAAGGCGACATCGACCAGACGTCTAATCGGCCCTTCAACTCACCTGTGTGCCCTTGTGTTATTGTATCCCTTTCGAGAACTTGATGGAGGGAAGGATGGACATTCGATCGAAATTGACGGCGCTGTGTGAAGCGTTCAACGCGCACGACTTGGATTCCATCATGGAGTTCTTTGCTGACGATTGTGTCTTGGAGATGCCGAGGGGAAGCAAGCCTTGGGGCTCCCGCTTCGAGGGCAAACGCAACGTACGAGACGGGCTCGCGACGCGCTTTGAAGGCTTACCGGATGTTCACTACGGCGACGCCGAGCATTTTGTGGATACGATGGCAAACACGGGCATTTCAAAATGGACGCTAACGGGCACTACAGGCGAAGGAAGAAAGATCGAGGTCCGAGGATGTGACTTTTACACTTTTCGCGCGGACGAGGTGATCCGCAAGGACTCGTATTGGAAGATTGTTGAAGGACCTTCGTCAGCCTAACGACGCACATGTCCGAATGTGGACCTTCGCAGACCCGAGCCGCGGATCAGGTGATGTCCGCTCACAGCGGGCAGAGCAGACCGTCTCCTATGGACGCGCCGACTTCCGAGTTTGACCTTTGTCAACTGCGGTTCCCGTAACGGGTCGGCAACGGCAGCTTGATGTGCGTCAAATCCCGACTTCAGGGCGGTGGTTTAATGAAGCAATTTTCACCGATCTGTCTCAACCGGAGGAACGTCCATGATCACCAAGGATTTTCTTGCTGCGCTGGCGGTCGCTTCTCTCCTAGTTGCTCCCGCAATGGCTCAGACCGCAACGAAAGACACTCAAGGCGGCGGTCACCACTATCAGGGTGGGCCGAAGACCGAAGTGCCTCATCACATGGGCAAGAAGGAAACTACCGGAAAGGCCTCAAGCGGCCAGTCCGGCGGACATCACTACACCGGCGGACCAGCAACATCGACGCCGCATCACAAGGGCGACAAGAAGTAAGCGGCCGGATGGCGTGGCGCACCGATGATACGCCCGCCTTATAGGAGTAACTGGCATGACCAAACTCCCTTATGTCCGAACTATGTTCGCAACATGCATGCTGTTTCAGGTGATCTACGTTCTTTGCGTGCTTCTCTGGGTGGCCTTCCCGGACTTGAAGGGCCATGAACTCCTGCCGATTGTCTTTCCCGGTTTCAAGATGATTGCGGTCGGCAGCTTCATCTACGGCCTTGTCGCCAGCATGGTCTACGGGTGGGCCGTTGCGATCATCTACGTCTTCTTCTTCAATCTTTGGCCGCAACTCGCGGCTGCTGTTATTGGACCGCGAGCGGTGCAACGCACCTAAAAACGGACGTCGGAGACCACTGACGAACATCTCGCCCGCCTGCCAACGACTGACTGGTTGGCTCGAACCAAACGGCGTCGAGATGTCAGCCTTTGGCCCGTCTGCGACCTCGGAGGCATCTGCTCTTCGGCCGATGCTGGCAGTCAACCGGACGTCAGGCGGGCTGTCGATTCATGAGTACATGCACTAGTGAGCGGATACGGATCGTCGGGAGTGCCGGATGCATTCAGGGGCACTCCAGCGGCAAGTAAGCCTTGTTTGCTCGTGGAGCTGCAAGCCGCCATCGAGACAGCACGGTCGCAACTGCGGCAGCAGAACCGGAACTGGCAGATTATGGCTCGACAAGACCGCGAGCACGCGAGAGGTCCCGAGACTCTGCGCGCCGGCCAATCGCCTGGCGCGAGGAGGCGCAAGCCTATCGCGCTTCGACCACTTCGCCGTCTTCCTTCACGAAGCGGCCGACGGGATTGTCCAGGAGATCAATCACGGCTTCCGACGGCCGGCACAAGCGCGTGCCCCTTGGCGTCACCACGACCGGACGGTTGATGAGAATGGGATAGGCGATCATGAAATCGAGGAGTTGGTCGTCCGTCCATTTGGGATCGTCCAGGCCGAGCTCCTTGTACGGTGTTCCCTTCTCGCGCAGCAGCGCGCGGACCGGAACGTCCATCGCCGCGATCAGCTCCTTGAGCTTGTCCCGCGACGGCGGCGTCTTGAGATATTCGATGACGACAGGCTCAGTGCCGCTCTGCCGGATCATCGCCAGGGTGTTTCGCGAGGTGCCGCAAGCGGGGTTGTGATAGATCGTGACGCTCATCGACGCATCTCCGTGACTGGCAGACCGGCATCCATCGTTGCCGCACCGCCGCCGGCAAATGATGAGTTCATTGGCGGGCCTCGGCAGCCGTCGGGACTTTACCCGCGCCTGCTTCGTACCAGCCCCGCGTGGCCTTGACGATGCGGACGACGGACAGCATCACCGGGACCTCGACGAGGACGCCGACCACGGTCGCCAGCGCCGCGCCGGAGTCCAAGCCGAACAGGCTGATCGCGGCGGCGACCGCCAGCTCGAAGAAGTTGCTCGCGCCGATGAGGGCAGCTGGGGCCGCGACGCACCAGGCCACGCCGAACCGCCGGCTCAGCCAATAGGCCAGGCCCGCATTGAGATAGACTTGCACAAGAATCGGGACGGCAAGGATCGCGATGACGCCGGGCTGCCTGACGATCTGCTCTCCCTGGAAGCCGAAGAGCAGCACCAATGTCGCGAGGAGCGCGACAAGCGAGAGAGGCTGCAGCATCCGCATGACGCGGTTGAAGCTGGCATCGCCGCCTCGCAGCAGCACCTTGCGCCACAGCTGAGCGACAATCACGGGAACAACAATGTAAAGCACAACGGACAGGAGCAGTGTGTCCCAGGGGACGCTGATCGAGGCCACTCCGAGCAGCAACCCCACGAGCGGCGCGAACAGGAAAACCATGATCACGTCGTTGAGTGCGACCTGGCTCAGAGTGTAGTGGGGCTCCCCTTCGCACAAATTGGACCATACGAACACCATCGCAGTGCAGGGTGCAGCCGCAAGCAGGATCAAGCCGGCGATGTAGGACGGGATCTGGTCGGACGGCAGCCACGGTGCGAAGAGGTGACCGATGAAAAAAGAGCCCAGCAGCGCCATCGAGAACGGCTTCACGGCCCAATTGATGAAGAGCGTGACGCCGACGCCGCGCCAATGCTCCCGGACCTGGCCCAGCGAGCCGAAGTCGATCTTCAACAACATCGGCACGATCATGAGCCAGATCAGCATCGCGACCGGCAGGTTGACCTTGGCGACCTCAGCGGCTGCAACCGCGCTGAAGAAGCCGGGCATGACGTGCCCCAGCGCGACGCCGACCACGATGCAAAGCGCGACCCACAAGGTGAGGTATCGTTCGAAGATGCCCATCGTCACGCCACGTCGCTCTTGCCGGACGTCGCCCCCTCGGAGCGGCCGATTTCCCGGAGCTTGGTCCCCAGCGAAAGCCGGTCGATGCCGCTGAGGGGCAGGTTCACGAACGCGCCGATACGGTTCTTCAAGTAGCGGAAGGCCCGCGAGAAGGCCGCAAGTCTTTCAATCTCGGTGCCTTCGACGGCCGCAGGATCTTCGATGCCCCAATGCGCAGTCGTCGGTTGACCCGGCCAGACCGGACATGCTTCGCCGGCGGCGTTGTCACAGACGGTAAAGACGAAATCCATCACCGGCGCATCGGCGGCTGCGAATTCCAGCCAGCTCTTCGAGCGCATCCCGTCGATCGGGTAGTCCATGCTCTGCAATGTGCGCAGCGCCAGCGGATGTACGGCGCCTTTCGGCGTGCTCCCTGCGGAGAAGGACCGAAAGCGCCCGGCACCGTCGTTGCGAAGGATCGATTCCGCGAGCACGGACCGGGCTGAATTGCCCGTACAGAGGAACAGCACATTGTAGACGCGATCAGGCATGGACCTTCTTCCTTCGCTTGGGAGCGCAGCACGATTGCAGGCTCTCGACGACGGGTTCGCAAACTTCCGGCCGTCCGCCGCAGCAATCGCGCAGCATGAAGAGTGCGACGTCGCGAAATTCGCCGAGGTTGGCGCGGTAGACGATCGAGCGACTGTGTCGCTCGGAAGACACGAGGCGCGCGCGGCTCAAAATCGACAGATGCGCCGAGAGTGTGTTCTGGGGGACTTCCAGCAGGCGCGCGAGGTCGCCTGCCGCAAGACCGTCAGGCTCGTGTCTGACCAGCGTCCGGAACGCCTCAAGGCGGGTCGGTTGAGACAGCGCGGCGAGCGCCAGGACGGCTTCTTCTGTTTCCATATATCCAGATTTATGGAATCATGTGGGCCGCGTCAACCTGAAAAATCCGGTTACCGCCGAGCTTATATTTCGAATCTTCTAGAAATAGCGTTTGACAGCTGATGTCGCGCTGGTGCATCGTGGCCCCCATGAAGATCGATGACGCAGCAGCGCGTTTGGAAGCCCTGGGGAACCGGACCCGGCTTCAGATCTACCGCGCATTGGTCCGGGCCGGGCACGCGGGCATGCCGGTTGGCCGCTTGCAGGACAAGCTGAAGATCCCGGCGTCAACGCTGTCGCACCACATCAAGACCCTGGTCTCGGTCGGGCTGGTCAGTCAGATCAGGGAATCGACGACCCTGATCTGCCACGCCAATTTCGACGCCATGCGGGGCCTGGTCGACTTCCTTGTTGCGGAGTGCTGCGCGGACGAAGCCGGATGTAAGGACGCCCAGACGGCAGCCTGATTCATTTGGCCAATTATTCCATAATTCTAGAAGGATGGAGAATTCGCAATGGACAAGAAGACGGTAGCGATCATTGGGGCGGGGCCGGTCGGTCTCGCAGCCGCCGCACATGTGCTCGAACGCGGCATGTCCCCCGTCGTGTTCGAAGCCGGACCCGAGGCCGCGCATGCGGTGCGGCAATGGCAGCACGTCCAGCTCTTCTCGCCGTGGGAATTCAATGTCGACAAGGCGTCGGCGCGCCTGCTCGCGCCGACGGGCTGGAATTCGCCGGACCCTCAGTCCTACCCGACCGGCGGCGAACTGATCGAGCGCTACCTCGCGCCGCTTGCAACGCGAACGAAGCTGCGCGAGACGATCCGGACGTCGAGCCGCGTCACGGCGATCAGCCGTGTCGGCTTCGACAAGGCGAAGACCAGGGGACGGGAGCAGGCGCCTTTCGAACTCCGTTATCAGAACGGCAAGGGTCCCGAGGTGCTGCGCGCCGACGCCGTCATCGACGTCTCAGGCACGTGGTTCTCGCCCAATCCTGCCGGCAGCAACGGTCTGCCCGCGATCGGCGAACGCGAGCGCACTGATCGCATCGCCTATGGCATGCCGGATGTGCGAGGCACAAATCGCGGCAGATATGCCGGCAAGACCGTGGCCGTGCTCGGTGCCGGCCACTCCGCGCTGGGCACGCTGATCGATCTCTCGCGGCTCGCCGAGGAGGTGCCCGGCACGCAGCCCGTCTGGCTGTTGCGCGGCGGCGATCCTGCAAAGGCCTTCGGCGGCGGCAGCAACGACAAGCTTGCCGCGCGCGGCGAGCTGGGCTCAACCTTCGCCGCGCTCGTGGCTGCCGGACGGATTCGAGTCGAGACCGACTTCGGTGTCACCCACATCTCGGACTTCGAAGGACGTCTCAGGATTTCGGCAGGTGCCTGCTGCGGCGCGCGGAGTGTGGTTGCGGATGAGCTGGTGGTGTCGACCGGCTTCCGTCCCGATCTCTCGTTCCTGTCCGAGCTGCGGCTTCGGCTCGACCCGGCGATCGAGGCGCCCGTCGCGCTCGCGCCGCTCATCGATCCCAACGAGCATAGCTGCGGAACGGTGCGGCCTCACGGCGCTCGCGAGCTGGCGCATGACGAGCCGGGGTTCTACCTCGCCGGCATGAAATCCTACGGCCGGGCGCCGACCTTCCTGATGACCACCGGATACGAGCAGGTCCGCTCGATCGTCGCCGACATCGCGGGCGACAAGGAGGCTGCGGCACGGGTCGAGCTCGTGCTGCCCGAGACCGGCGTCTGCACGCGAGCCGGCGTCGAGTCCGCCGGCGCAGCGGGATGCTGCGGCGGTCCGGCCAAGGCCGAACCCTCAGCCTGCTGTGCGGCCGATGAATCGGCCATGAAGGCAGGCGGCGCGGGATGCGGCTGCTCATGACGGGAGGCACTGCGAGCCCACTCGCTGTCGTCGTCGCGCTCGGCAGCGCCCAGACCATTGCCTGGGCGTCGAGTTACTATCTCCCTGCGATCCTGGCTGCGCCGATTGCGCACGATCTCGGCCTTGCGCCGACTTACCTGTTCGGCGCGCTGTCGGGAGCGCTCGTCATCTCCGGCCTGCTCGGCCCGAGAGTCGGGCATGCCATCGACACGTTTGGAGGGCGCAGCCTGCTTGCCGTCTCGAACCTCGTCTTCGCGGCAGGCCTGCTCCTGCTCTCCGTGTCCCATGGTGTGGCGCTGCTGATCACGGCCTGGATCCTGCTCGGGATCGGCATGGGCATGGGTCTCTATGAAGCTGCGTTCGCGACGCTTGCGCGCATCTACGGCGCCAATGCGCGAGGAACGATCACCGGCATCACCCTGATCGCCGGCTTCGCCAGCACCCTCGGCTGGCCTCTCACGACGTGGCTCGCCTCGGAGTACGGCTGGCGCGTTGCCTGCCAGGTATGGGCGGCGATCCATATCGGCGTTGCATTGCCGCTCAACCTTTCTCTGCCCCGTGCCGCTCCATTGGACCAGGACTCCCGGCCGGGCACCGGCACGACCCAACAATCCGGCGGCCAGAGCGAAACCTTCGCAATGATGCTGCTGGCGTACATCTTTGCGGCGGCAAGCTTCGTCAGCTCCGGAGTCTCGGCCATTCTGCCGACCATGCTGGTTGCGTTCGGCGCCACGCCGGCACAGGCGTTGTTCGCAGGAGCATTGGTCGGACCTGCGCAAGTCGGCGCCCGCCTTCTGGAGGCAGGATGGCTCAGCCGGTTTCATCCACTGCTGTCGGCAAGGCTCGCCATGCTCATGAATCCGATCGGCGTGCTTGCACTGGTCGCGGGCGGCCCTTGGCTCGCACCGGCCTTCACAGTGCTGTATGGCGCGGGCAACGGCATCATCACCATTGCCCGTGGTACGCTGCCATTGGCGTTGTTCGGGCCGGTGGGGTTCGGCAGGCGTGTCGGTGTGATCTCGCTGCCTTCGAGGGCAACAGGCGCCTTCGCGCCGCTTGCGCTGGGACTGATGGTAGAGCATTTCGGCAGCAGCGCACTCTGGATCAGCGCGCTGGCCTCGGCATCAGCCTTCTTCGCGCTGCTGCTGCTTCGTGCAGATCGGACGACGTGAGCACCCGCGGGATGGGAGGAGAGCATTCGTAGCTTGCGCGGCTGGCCGCTGATTGCGGCAATGTGCATCGGTCAGCTCGGCAATCTACTGCCGCATGTGACGTTGTCCGCGAATCTGGCGCAGCACCTGATGCCGGCGTGGGGGTTGTCCGCTGCGGAAGGCGGGCTGATGGCGAGCGGCTACGCGTTCGGCTACATGCTGGCGGTGCCCGTGCTCACGACCTTGACCGATCGCATCGATGCACGACTCGTGCTCCTGGGCGGCTCTGTCGTCAGCGGAGTTGCGACCGTCGCGTTTGGAATTTTCGCGCAAGGGTTCTGGTCAGGGACCATCATCTGGTCGCTCGCGGGTCTGGGTTTTGCCGGTGCCTACATGCCAGGGCTCAAGGCACTGACGGACCGGTTGCCCGCAGGCGACACCTCGCGAGCTGTGACGCTGTACACGTCGAGCTTCTCGGTCGGCGTCGGCCTGTCCTTCCTGATCGCGCAAGTCCTCGCCGATCGCTGGGGGTGGCGGACGGCATTCTACGTGACGGGTATCGGGCCCACTGCGATGGTGGTCGCGTGTCTTGCGATCGAGGGCCGCCGCCCCACTCCCAGAGCAGGACGCCTGCTGAACTTTGCGCCCGTTTTCGCCAACCGCGAGGCGCTTGGCTATATCTTCGGCTACGGCGCTCACTGCTTCGAACTCTATGGTATTCGCACCTGGCTGGTCGGATTCTGGACCTTCGTCGTTGCGCATCAAGGCGCGCCCTCATGGCTCTCTCCCGTCCTGATGAGCTTCTGCTTCGCGGTGATCTCGATGCCGGCCAGTATCCTCGGCAATGAGGCCGCCCTGAAATTCGGGCGGCATCGTGCGATCACGGTGGTGATGATCGCTTCGGCCTGCGTTGCGCTCGTCATCGGCCTCAACGCGACGGCTCCGGCATGGGCGCTGGCGTTGCTGCTGATGATCTATGGCCTGACGGTGCCGGCGGATTCAGGCGCGCTGACGGCGGGCATGTCGGCCGCGGCTGTTTCCGAGCATCGCGGGGCGACCCTGGCCCTGCATTCGACGGTCGGCTTCGGCCTGTCCGCGATTGGAGCGTGGGGAACCGGGGCTGCGCTCGATGCTGCTGGCGGTCCGCAGAGTGCGAAGGGCTGGTTGCTCGTCTTCATCGTGCTCGCGGCCGGAATTGCGTTGGGCCCGCTCGCGTTGCTGTGGGCGCGCATGACTTCGTCCGAGAAGCATCTATCGAGGTCAAGATAGCGAACCCGGGAGGTCGCTGCTCGGTCGGGGTGATCGCGGTGACAGGTGCCGAACCCGCGGTCACGAATGCTTGACCCGGATCAAAGAATGCTTTCGGCAGCGGGATATGTTACAAGCGCTGCGGTTCCAGAAAGTATCCAAACAGTAAAAGCAGATTGATGCGGATCGTCCGTACCGTCCTGGCACTCGCAATCGCCATATCCTTGGCGATGCTGCCGGCTGGCGTGTCCGCGTCTGGCCTCGCCGTGTCGTCGGACGACATGCACGCGGCCATGGTCATGAGCGGCGACGACGCTATGTCGATGGACGATTGTTGTCCCGACATGAAGGGAACGGGCTCCGACACCGGCGCGTACAAATGCGGGATGGGCTTCTGCTGCGTCGGCGGCACCGTCGCGCTTGCAGACATCCGTCCGCTGGCCTTCGAATTTCTTGCCGTAGCGGCAGGGAAAACCGCCATTCCCGCCGACCAGGTCGTCTCCTTGCTCGGCGGCAGCCCTCCCTTCCGGCCCCCTCGAATCTGATCTCGCCAAGCCGACGACGCGTGCAGCACGACGCCTGCGCGCGACGATGACTGACGGGCGCGCGTCATGCGTCACGGCGGAAGATCAATCCATGAGGACAGACAATGCTTTCCAAATTCAGCACCGCGGCTGTTGCCGCCACCCTTTCGCTCGCCGCTTCGGTCGCCATGGCGGGCGCGGGCGATTACGCCTTCGAGCCGGTCAATCCCGAGATGAAGAAGGGCGACGACATCACGCTCGCCATTCGCCTGACCAACAGGCAGACCGGCAAGCCGGTCGCGGATGCCGTCATCTTCAGGACTCGCGTGGACATGGCGCCGGACGGCATGGCCGAGATGGAGTCGGCGGTTGCGCCGCTGCCGTCCCAGGAGCCGGGCGTCTATGCCTTCAAGACCGACCTGCCGATGGCCGGCCGCTACCAGGTCACGCTCTCGGCGAAGGTGCAGGGCGAGCCTGAGACGGTCACCGGCAAGGTCATCGTCAAGGCGACGAAGTGAGCCTTCGGGCGCCACCGGACGGCGCCCGAACTTCTCTTTCCCGTTTACATGGACGCGCGCCCTGGGCGCGCGGTATCTGGCGATGAACACGCAGCGTCTTCTCACCGCACTCGCGCTGACCGGCAGCTTGGCCCTGGGCGGCTCCTGGCTCATGAACGACGGGCGCTGGTCCGTCCGTGCCGAGGTCGCCTCGGCCACGGCCGACGGCGCCCGAACTCCGCTCTATTACCGCGATCCGAGCGGCGCGCCGCTTTGGTCGGCCGGGCCCAGGAAGGACGAGCGGGGGCGGGACTATCTGCCGGTCTACGACGACGAACAGGCCGCCCCGGCGGCGCTAAAGCCGCAGCAGGCGACCTCGCCGCGAAAGATCCTCTACTATCGCAACCCCATGGGGTTGCCCGACACCTCGCCGGTGCCGAAGCAGGATCCGATGGGGATGAACTATGTCCCCGTTTACGAAGGCGACGACGTCGACGACGGGACGGTGAAGCTGTCGCCTGGCAAGATCCAGCGCAGCGGCGTGAAGTCCGAGCCGGTGGCGCGGCGGTCGATCCGGGTCCTGGTGAAGGCGCCCGGCACGATTCAGCTGGACGAACGCCGCGTCTCGGTGATCGCGATGCGCGCCGAGAGCTTCGTGCAGAGGATCGCGGACGTCACCACCGGCACCCGCGTGAAGGCGGGCCAGCCGTTGATGGAGATCTACAGCTCGGCGGTCGCGTCCGCGGCGGCCGAATACCTCGCGACGATCACCTCGAAGACGGTGGGCGGCGTCGAGTCGTACGGCCGCGGCTCGCGGCAGCGGCTGGTCAATCTCGACGTCCCCGAGCAGGTGATCGCCGAGATGGAGAAGACGCGCGTCGCGCCCGTCACCATCCATTGGACGGCGCCGCGCGACGGAATCGTGCTCGAGCGCAACGCGATCGAAGGCATGCGTGCCAATCCCGGCGATGTGTTGTTCCGCATCGCGGACATCTCGCTGGTCTGGGCGCTGGTCGACGTCGCCGAGCGCGATCTCGGCAACATCGCGGTGGGGCAGTCCGTTGCGGTGCGCGCGCGAAGCTTTCCCGGCCGCGCGTTCACCGGCAGGATTGCCGTGATCTATCCGCAGGTGAACCGCGAGACCCGGACGGTTCGCGTCCGGATCGAACTCGCCAATCCCGACGCGGTGCTGCTGCCGGACATGTATGTCGATGCCGACATCGACACGGCAGATGGCGCGCCCGTCCTGGCGATCCAGGATAGCTCGGTGCTCGACACCGGCACGCGCCAGGCCGTTCTCGTCGACAAGGGGGACGGGCGTTTCGAGCCGCGGGAAGTGAAGCTTGGCCGGCGCGGCGGCGGCTACATCGAGGTGCGGGACGGTCTTGCGGACGGCGAGGCGGTGGTCACTTCGGCCAACTTCCTGATCGATGCGGAGAGCAATCTGAAGGCCGCGCTCAAAGGCTTTGCCGAGGCTGCTCCTCAAGCCTCCGACGCGGGCCATGCGATGGGAGAGCACAAATGATCGCCCGCATCATCGCCTGGTCGGCGCGCAACCTGCTGCTGGTGCTGTTCGGCACCGGCTTTGCGGCCGCCGCCGGCTTCTACGCGCTGCTTCACCTGCCCCTGGATGCGATCCCCGACCTCTCGGACACGCAGGTCATCGTCTACACCGAATATCCCGGACAGGCGCCGCAGGTGATCGAGGACCAGGTCACCTATCCCCTGACGACGGCGATGCTGACCGTGCCGAAATCGAAGGTGGTGCGCGGCTTCTCCTTCCTCGGCGTGTCGTTCGTCTACGTGATCTTCGAGGACGGCACCGACATCTACTGGGCACGCTCGCGCGTCATGGAGTTCCTGAACGGCGCGTCGTCCAGGCTTCCCGCCGGCGTCACCCCGACCATCGGGCCCGACGCGACCGGCGTCGGCTGGGTCTACCAGTACGCCGTGATGTCGAGGGAATTGAACCTCGCCGACACGCGCACGATCCAGGACTGGAATCTGAAGTTCGCGCTGGCCAAGGCCGAAGGCGTCGCCGAGGTCGCCAGCATCGGCGGCTTCGTCAAGCAATACAACGTGGTGCTCGATCCGCAGCGGATGCGCGATCGCGGCATCAGCATGCAGAAGATCCGGGAGGCGATCCGCGCCAGCAATGCCGATGTCGGCGGACGCACGGTCGAGCTGTCGGAGTTCGAATACGTCATTCGCGGCAAGGGCTACGTCAAGAGCATCAACGATCTCGGCAACATCGTCCTGAAGACGAGCAACGGCACGCCGGTGCTGCTCCGGGACGTCGCCAATGTCGAGCTCGGACCGGACGAGCGGCGCGGCATCGCCGAGCTGAATGGCGAGGGCGAGGTCGCAAGCGGCATCGTGCTGCAGCGCTTCGGTGTCAACGCCCTCGACGTGATCGAGAACGTCAAGAAGCGCTTCGAGGAGATCGCGAGCAGCCTGCCGAAATCGGTCGAGATCGTCCCGGTCTACGATCGCTCCAACCTGATCTACGCGGCCATCGATACGCTCAAGCACACGCTGGTCGAGGAGAGCATCGTCGTCGCGCTCGTCTGCATCGTGTTCCTGCTCCATGTCCGCAGCGCGCTGGTCGCGATCCTGATGCTGCCGGTCGGCGTGCTGATGGCGTTCGGCGCCATGAAGCTGCTGGGCCTGGGATCGAACATCATGAGCCTGGGGGGCATCGCGATCGCGATCGGCGCCATGGTGGATGCCGCGATCGTCATGATCGAGAACGCCCACAAGCACCTCGAACGCGCCAAGCCCGGTCAGTCGCGCGTCCAGATCCTGATCGACGCGGCCTCCGAGGTCGGCCCTGCGCTGTTCTTCAGCCTGCTGATCATCACCGTCTCCTTCATGCCGATCTTCACGCTGGAATCGCAGGAGGGGCGGCTGTTCAGTCCGCTGGCGTTCACGAAAACTTTCGCGATGGCCGCTGCGGCCCTGCTGTCCGTCACCCTGGTGCCGGCGCTGATGGTGATCTTCGTCCGCGGCAGGATCGTGCCGGAGCACAGGAATTTCATCAACCGCTTCCTGATCTGGATCTACCGGCCGGTCATTAAGGGCGTGCTGCGTGCCAAGACGCTAGTGATCCTGGCCTCGCTCGTCGTGCTCGCCGTCACGATCTGGCCGGCCCGGCAGCTCGGCACCGAGTTCATGCCCACGCTGAACGAGGGCACGCTGCTCTACATGCCGACGACGCTACCCGGCATCTCGGTCACCAAGGCGGCCGAACTGATGCAGACGCAGGACCGCATCATCAAGTCGTTCCCGGAGGTCGCGTCCGTCTACGGCAAGGCGGGACGGGCGGCGACCGCGACCGATCCGGCGCCGACCGAGATGTTCGAGACCATCGTCAACCTGAAGCCGAAGGAGCAATGGCGTCCCGGCGTCACGATCGACAGCCTGGTCGCGGAGATGGACAAGGCGCTGCAGTTTCCGGGCGTCTCCAACGCCTGGACCATGCCGATCAAGGCGCGCATCGACATGCTGTCCACCGGCATCCGCACGCCTGTCGGCGTCAAGGTGATGGGCACCGACCTCGTCGAGATCGACCGGCTGGCGAAGCAGGTCGAACGGGTGATCAAGGCCGTCCCGGGCACGTCCTCGGCTTACGCCGAGCGCGGCATCGGCGGGTACTATCTCGAGATCGTCCCGGACCGCGAGGCGCTCGCCCGCTATGGCATCCTGGTCCAGGATGTTCAGGACACCATCGCGGCCGCTCTCGGCGGTCAGACGGTCACGACGACGGTCGAAGGCCGGCAGCGGTTCACGGTGAACATGCGCTATCCGCGCGACCTGCGCGACAATCCTAAAGTCATCGCCAGCGATATCCTGGTGCCGATGCCGGCGGGCGGCGCGGTGCCGCTCGGCGAGGTCGCGAAGGTCGAGCCGGCGCGGGGGCCGACCTCGATCCGGACCGAGAACGGCCAGCTCGCGACCTATGTCTACGTCGACATCCGCGATCGCGACATCGGCAGCTACGTCGCCGACGCCCAACGCGCGGTGACGGACAGCATCCAGTTTCCGCCAGGATACTATGTCGTCTGGAGCGGTCAGTACGAATATTTGCAGCGCGCCGCCGCCCGCCTGAAGATCGTGGTACCGGTGACGCTCACGATCATCTTCCTGCTGCTGTACCTGAACTTCAGGGCCATGACCGAGACGCTCATCGTCATGCTGTCGCTGCCCTTCGCGCTGGTCGGCGGCATCTGGATGATGTGGTGGCTCGGCTTCAACCTGTCGGTCGCCGTCGCGGTCGGCTTCATCGCACTCGCCGGTGTCGCCGCCGAGACCGGCGTGGTGATGCTGATCTACCTCGAGCACGCGCTGGCCGGGCTGAAGGCGAAGCGCAGCGCCGAGGGCAGGGTCTTCACCCGGCGGGATCTCCACGAGGCCATCATGGAGGGCGCCGTCGAGCGCGTCCGTCCCAAGATGATGACGGTGGTCGCCATCATGGCGGGCCTGCTGCCGATCATGTGGAGCACCGGCACAGGCTCGGAGATCATGCAGCGCATCGCGGTGCCGATGATCGGCGGGATGACGTCGTCGACGCTGCTGACGCTGATCGTGATCCCGGCGATCTTCGGGCTGGTCAAGGGCTTCCACCTGCTTCCCGAGTCCGAGGACAAGGGACAAACGACCGAAATGTCAAAGCCGATCAGTCCGAGATTGCGGGTGCTGCAGTCTGCCGAATGAGGTGAGTCATGATGAACGGCTGTCAGGAATGGTGGGGCGATGGAATTGATCACCGCATTGGTCGTCGCGCTAATATTGGGGACGGCGCTGGCATGAGAGGCGAACGTGCGGTGGTGATCTTTGCCGCACCTGAAGAGATCAGCAGGACCGTCGAGCGGCGATGCCAGGAGATGCGCGCATGGGCTTCTACAACGACGTCATTCTGCCACGGCTTTGCGACCTTGCGATGCGGAGCAAGGAACTTGCGCCCTACCGGCAACGCGCGACCCGTGCGGCTCAGGGCCGGGTACTCGAGATCGGCGTCGGGTCCGGCCGCAACCTGCCATTCTACGGGGCTACGGTGACGCAGCTTGTGGGGCTCGAACCCGCTCCAAAGCTTCTCGAGATGGCGCGACACGCGCCACATCCGGAAACTCCAGTCGATCTCGTTGTAGCTTCGGCCGAGGCGATTCCGATCGAGGACCGCAGCATCGACACGGTCCTGACGACCTGGACCATGTGCAGCATTCCGGACGTCGATCGCGCGATGACGGAGGCGCGGCGTGTGCTGAAACCGGGAGGGAAGCTGGTCTTCGTCGAGCATGGCCGCGCGCCCGAACCGAACGTGCGCTGGTGGCAGGATCGCCTGACTCCCGCGTGGATGCGCATCTCGGGCGGTTGTCATCTCAACCGGGACATTTCTGACGTCTTGACCCGGAACGGCTTTCGCATCGACGAGATGCGCACCGGCTACATGAACGGGCTGAAGCCCATGACGTTTATGTACGAGGGCCAGGCGAGCCCCCGTTGATGCCTGCGACGCTCCGGCCTTGAAATCCACGATGAAGAAAGGAATCCGAAGATGAGGGAACGCGAACATGTGATCACCCGTCGGTCGCTTGCAGGGCTGATGGCGGCCGCAGCGGCGGCAGTCCTGGCCAGGCCTGCCGTTGCGGCGCAGGCCGGAGAAACGACCGTCACGGTGCATAGGGATCCGAGCTGCGGCTGTTGCGCGGGCTGGGTGCAGCATCTCCGGGACGCAGGATTTGTCGTCCAGGTGGAGGAGACCGCCGATCTCGACGCGGTTCGGAATCGTCTCGGCATCCCCTCGGACCTGGCCGCGTGTCACACGGCGGAGGTCGCAGGTTATCTCATCGAGGGACATGTGCCGGCCGCAGCCGTGCGGCGCCTCCTCTCGGAGCGCCCCATTGCGAAAGGGCTCGCCGTGCCGGGCATGCCGGTCGGATCGCCCGGGATGGAAGGCGGCAAGCCGGAGCCTTACACGGTCGTGCTGTTCGGTGCCGATGGTCAAAGGCCATTCATGCGCTTTATCGGCTCGCAGGTGATCGGTTGAGAGCCCCTTGATCAGGGAGCGCTCCCAGCCTCCGGCCATGGAAACCGAGATCGCCACCTGCCGAAGGTCGCGCGTAGATCACGGACGATGTTGCCGTTTGCGCCATCGCCGAGTCATGATTGGTTGACGTCCTGCAACATGGGTGGAAAGTCATGAAGATCGTCGTTTTGATCATCGCCTTGCTCGCGCCGGCTGCCGCTTGGGCGCAGACACCGTACGCCGGCATGCAGTCCCGCCACATCAAGGCGCTCTCGGACCAGCAGATCGGCGATCTGCGGGCGGGGCGCGGCATGGGGCTCGCACTCGCGGCCGAGCTCAATGGATATCCCGGGCCCTCCCACGTGCTCGAACTCGCGGACCAATTGGGATTGAACGCGGAGCAGCGGAGGAAGGTCGAGGCGATGTTCTCCGAGATGAAGGCCGAGACCACTCCCATCGGCAGCAGATTGATCGAGAGGGAGGCGGATCTGGATCGGCAGTTCGCCAGCCGCACGATCACCGACGAGAGTCTGGGATCCGCCACCGCGGCGATCGCGAAGACGCAGGGAGAGCTGCGGCAAGCCCATCTCAAATATCACCTGCGCACCGCGGCGGTTCTCGATCAGGCGCAATTGGCAAGATACGCCGAGCTGCGCGGGTACACGTCCGGCGGCGCGGCGCAGCGCCATCGCCACCATCAATGAGCTGGCGCACGAGCGGAGCGTTGCCAATCCCTGGATGATGCCAAAAGAACCGGTGTCATCTTCCGCCGCTACGGCTGTGGAGGATAGCGGTCGAACGCCGGCAGTTCGTGCGCATGTTCCATCCAGCGAAGACGTTCGGCGACCTGGATCTGCATCGTCGCCGGCACGGCCTCGGGATCGTCATAGGTCGCGCTCTGGATGTCGATCATCCCGGGCAGCATGCTGGCATTGACATAGAACAGACCGGTGCCGCAGTCGCCGCAGAAGTGCCTCCGGCCATGTTCCGAGGAGCGGTACACCTTCGGCTCGCCCTTGGTCACCTTGACGGCATCCTCCGCGTACATCGTCCAGCCGACGACCGGTGCGCCGGCGTGAAGTCTGCAATCGCGGCAGTGGCACAGCGCATGCACGATCGCATCGCCCTGGACCTCATAACGGATGGCGCCGCAGTGACAGCCGCCGGTGATGGTGTTCATGCGTTCCTCCGATCGAGACGATTTTTTGAATCGATAGCCATCGAGACGTGCGGCTTCAACAGCGCAGGCGATTTGAAGTTGCGTCCTACTGTCGCGTGACAGCTGCTGCCATCGTGCACTGATGCGAGATCGGCTCCGGAGAATGGGCGCGGCCGTTCCGCGCGAGAGCGACAACGCCGCGCTTCCGAGGATCGTCAACAGTCACGATCGGGTCGAGGACGAGGACCGCGGTTGCAGAGGCCATTGAGCGCGGGCAGGGCACGCACTCAAGGGACCGCGCTAAAGCATGATCCGGAAAAGTGCGCAGCGGTTTTCCGAAAAGATCATGCTCAAACAACAACCTAAGGCGCGATGACGATTCGTCCTGATCTCATCGCGCTTTAGCGCTGCTTGGCCGCCACGTTGAACCACAGCGTCGCATTGTAGAGGTCGGCCGTCGCCTGATCCGGCGTGACGGACGGCGCCGCGCGATGATCGATCACCAGCAGATGGGGACCGGGCTTGGCGATGGGAACGGTCGCCACGCCTTCGGCGTCCGTCCTGAATTTTGGAATGTCCTTCTCCGCAACGACCGTCTTGCCGTCGCCACGTTCGACCTCCGCCTCGGTGAGAGGCTTGCCGCGAAACAGCACCTTGACCTTGAGCGTCTCACCTGGCCTCGCCTTGGCTGGATCGGTGAGCGGCACGAGTTCGAGGTCGTGTCCGAGCACCTCCTGCCACGGCGCGTCAGCCCCTGTGATCGCCTTTGCGAACTTACCGGACCAGAAGCTCTCGGTGGCGTCAGGCACCAGCCGCCGGGTGGCGTTGCGATAGAGGCCGTCTGCCGTCTTGACCCAGAATCCGTTGTCGTAGCGCGCCGCGAGCAGCGTATGCCCGGCATCGTCGAACGGTTTTGTTCGCGCGATCTGGATGCCGTTGTCCGATGCGCCCGCAAGTCCGTCGAGCAGCGAGCTGCGGCCCTTCGGCGTCACCATGAAGAGGTCCACGACCTTGTCCGCGAAAGCCGGCGGCCGGTCGTCCGGATGACCGTAGTTGACGATGGCGCGGCGTGCGGTGACCGGCCCCGAGAATGTGAGCCAGACATCATGCGCCGAAGCGGAGGCTATCGACCCGAGAACGAGTCCGGTCGCGAGCAGCGTGTGGGCGAGACGAGGGAAGGTATGGCTCATTTGGTCACCAGCTTTGGAGTTGTCCCGGCCATCACGGTCGGGAAACGATACGAAACGCCCGCAAGCACGGCGATTGTCGGCTGCGCGCTGACGAAGATGTCGGAGGTTCTTGCGCCGACGGGATCGCCGAAATTGATGGCGATTTCGCTGAGGCGATCACCGGGATACCAGGTCGCCTGCGTGAACGCGGTCCACCCCTCGGGCCAGGAATACGCGAGCTTGCCGGTCACGCGGGAGTAGGGTGAGGTCGTGATGAGCCCGTCCTGCGTCAGATTCTTCTTGCCGACGAAGGTCACATAGGCCGAACCGGACAGGACTTGCGCATTGACCGTCGCGACGTTGAAGTCAACGCCGACATTGGCGACGTAGCTCGGCACGTTCGGGACGAAATAGGAGGGCGCGGCGTCGACGAGGCGAGCCGAGACGCCGCCATAGTTGGCGAATAGCGAGACGTTGTTGACGGGATCCTTGATCACGGACCAGCGGGCATCGACGTCGTATCCGTTGCGCTGGGCTTTACCCAGCAACGTCACGGGCAGACCGGGCGCCGCCTGAAACGCTTCGTTGGCCGAGTCCGTCGTCCAATAGCTCGCGAGCAGTCTGAAGCGATCGAAGGTGAACTGGACGCCGCCCTCGCGGCTCACGATCCTGAACGGCTGAATGCCGGGATTGCCGATCAGCTCCGCGGGTACGTCGATGCTGCGGAAACCCTCGCCGTAATTGGCGAACAGCTCCAGCCATTGGAGTGGCGCGATGGCGACGCCGGCCTTTGGGCTTGCAATGCCGTTCGAAATGTTCGGCGTGCCGCCGGGCGTGATGCGGTCGTTGATGTCGTAGTAGAACTGGTCGTAACGCCCGCCGGCCGTGAACTTGAGCCATGGCAGCGGCTTGACCTGGACCTGACCGAAGCCGGCGATGTTCGTCTCGGTCAATCCGACATTGACTACGGCCGGGCCGGAGACTGCGCGTGCGATGGTCGGCGCCTGGAACGCCTCGATGAAATCGGTGCGCCAGTTGCTGCCGAGCAGGACCTGCACGGGGATGTCGTCGCCGATGGCTCCGCTCCAGACCTTGCTGACGCGGCCGCCAACCATCGTGCGGTCCTCGTGCTGCAGGCGCTGGCCGCCGCCGAAATCCGCGAACCGGTTCGAGAACTGGTGGCTGACGAACAGGGTGCCTTTCAGCTCCTGGTCCTGTGCGCCGGAGCTGTAGCTGGTGACGAGGTTTTCGAGCTGCTTGTTGCCGCCGTCGGTCGGATTGGTCGCCGAGCGTTCGGAGACCGTTCCGGCGGCAATGGCGTCGCGACTGGCATAGCCGGGCGAGCCGTATTCGGTGCCGTAGGCCTGCGCACGGAACGACACGGTGGCGCCGTCCGGAAGCGTCGTCGTGACCTTGTTGAAAGAATTGTAGCGGTTGATGAAGCTGTTATCGCGATAGCCGTCGGTGTGATAGCCCTCGAATGCCAGATAGGGCAGCCACGCGCCCTGCGTCGTGCTGTAGGTCGCAACGCCCCGCGCCGTGCCTTGCGTGCCTCCGGAGACGCCGACGCTGGCAAAGGGTTCGGCCTGCTTGGTCGTGATGTTGACCGAGCCGCCCATATTGGAGTCGCCGTACTCGACGGAAAACGGCCCGCGCACGATCTCGATGCTCTTGACGGTTTCCGGAAACAGCACGTTGAGGTCGGCATAGTTCGGCGTGTGCAGCGAGGAGACCTCGTTGAGCGGAACGCCGTCGATGTAATAGGCGATGTCGCGGCCGTGCTCGGATTCGGTATAGCCTCGCAGCGAAAGCCCGTAGCCGATCCCGCCCTGGCCATAGTTGGACACATTGAAGCCGGGGAGCGAGCGGAACAGGTCGCCATAGGTTGCGACCGCCAGCCGGCTGATTGCCGGTGCGTCCATCACCGTCACCGCCGCCGGCAGCGCGGTCACCGCGCTCGACACGTCCACCCGTCCCGGTGTCGCGCCGGAGGAGAGGCCCGCACTCGATTGCTGCTGCGATGAAGGCCGCGACTGCTGCGCCCGGCGCGCGGTGCTTGTCCTTGCCGAAGGCTCTGCGCGCCGTACGCGTCTGGGGGCCGCGTCGGGCGCCGCGACCGTAACCGGCGGCAAGTGCCCGGCCGCAGATCCCGCCGGTGCCGTCTGGGCGTGAACTGAGTCTTCGGCCGAAGCGCCTGATAACGCGATGCCGGCCAGAACCAGGCGCCAGGAAATTCTACGCAACTTAGCCCCCCGCTGTCACATCGGCGGCCGCGCGACGGTCTCCGGCAAGCGATGTGATGTTTCGTATGAGTGATCATACATTAGTATGACGACTTGAGTCGATCGTCATACTTGCATGAGCAAGTTGCGGGCCAATCACAGGGGGGCGTGGACGCGTGCGGCGGGAAAGCTGACGGGATTCAGGGTGTTGCGTGTTTGGACGTCGGGTGTTCGCAGCGCATCGGCGCCTCACGAAAGCGGTGTCTGTGGAAAGACGCTGTCCACCCCTGGAAACCGCCGGCGACAGCGTGACCGGTTGATGGCCCACCATGGCACTTTGCCCCAGGGCCTGCTGCAGAAATCCGAGTTGCTCCAGATTCCCGATCAGTCGGCGCAGTCGGCAGCGGCAGTGACAGCGCATTGGCGATTTCCGCGACCGGACGGTGGCTTCGCGCAACGGACGATCGACGGCCCCGGTCCGCCACGCGGCGATTTCGAATATATCGTCGCGTGGCATCTGGTCCGGTCAGAAGCTGACGCTGAGCCGCGCGTTGAACGAGCGGCCGGGTCCCCTGACGTTGTAGCCGTAGGCGGCCGAAGACCCCATCATCGAGACGACCTTGTAGTCGACCAGATCGGCGCCACCCAATGGCAGGTAGTAGTTCTGGTTGAACAGATTGTCGATGCCGAGGTCCAGCCGGACGTGCTGCCACTGGTAACCCGTACGCAAATTGAGCAGCGCATACGCCGGTGTCGTGAGCTCATTGTGAACCTGGCTGACCTGATCCTTCGAGCCGACGAGTTGCAGTTCGATGCTGTTGGTCCAGCCGCCAAGGAGATGGTCGAGCGCGAGTTTCGCGTTGATCGGCATCATGTGATAGAGGTCAACGCCATCGGTTCGTTGACCTCGAACATAGCCGATCAGGCCGCGCACCTGCCCCTGACCATAGATTGGATTGTCCCATACGGTCAGCCGCCCCTCGACATTGATGCCATAGAGCGTCGCGTCGTGATTGGCGAACTGCAGGTACACAAAGCCGGTGTTCGCCGTCAGGTTCGCGGGGTTGCTCGCAAGGCAGCTTGCAGTCGAGCAGCGATCGACATCGATGTAATCGTGCACATAGCTGGCATAGGGCGTGAGCTTCACGCCCCAGACCCGTTGCGCAGGATCGTGCCAGCCCGCAGTGAAGCTGACGGTGTGAGCTTTCTCCGGCCTGAGGTCCAGATTTCCGACATAGCCGTTGCCGTCGCCGAACCAGCCGATCATCTTCATCGCCATCGCATTGGTGGACCAGGCGTAGCGTTCGTAGAGATTGGGCGAGCGCGTCTTGCGGGCGAAGCCGAATTCGTACTGGCTCATGTCGTTCGGCTCGTAGCGGAGGAGGGCGGAGCCGTCGACATGAACGTCGGTGCGGGCACGGTCGAGCGCGTTGAAGGCAGCCGCATCCGCGCCGTAGCTCATCGCATTGTAGCCCTGCACGTTGCCGGTGTTCATCCACACCACGTCGTTGCGTAGGCCGACGATCGAGGTCCACTGCCGGTCCCAATGGCGTTCCCATTCGACGAACGCGCCGACGCGGTCGCGCGTGCCGCCGTTGATGTTGATGAACGTGTTCGGGCTCATCATCATCGATCCCGCCACCGGATTCCACCAGTCGTCGAGCCGGTTGAGCGCCAGCTCGTTGCCGATGCGGAGCAAGTCATGACCGGAGACGGCTACTGTTGCCTTCATCGAATAGCCGGCGTCGAGACCTTTCGTGTCCATCGGCATCTCGCCGATCTTGTCGGGGGCGATGAATCCCATGGTGTGCCGGATCTGGTGCACGAAGGCGCTGGCTTCGAACTTGCCCCAGTCGAACACGCCCTCGTAACGGCCGTTTGCATACAGGCCGCGGTTATAGACCATGTCCATGTACTGGTTGACATAGCCCTGGTACGGAATGAACTGACCGCCAATCTGGAAGGTAAAGAGATTGCCGAACGTCTGCTTCGAGATGCTGATGGCATGGTTCTGCGTCTCGTAGAGCGTCGACTTGACCGTCGTTCCGTCGCCGGCCTTGTAGTTGCCCGAGCGGACCCAGCCGCCTGTGTAGGTGACGCTCGTGTCGTGGTTGGCCAGGGTTGCAGTTGCATCGACGCCATAGGCGTTGCCGTTGCTGCGGAAGAAGCTCGAAAGCTGGGTGCTGGCCACCCAGCCGGCCTGTGCCGGCGCGAAAGCCGGCGGCGCAGTGGTGACGTCGATACGGCTGCCGATGTAGTCGCCGCCGACCGACACCGGTCCGACGCCGAGATAGGCCCGCATCTTCGCAATCATCGCCGGATTGACGAACGACAGCGGCGGATTCATCTCGTTCGGACAGGCGGGGCTGATCAGCATCGAGTTGACGGCGACTTGCAGCCGGTCGGCCCCAAATCCGTTGATGGCGGGCAGGCTCGAGACGCCGCCGGCACCCCATGCCGCGCCGCCCGGCAGGTCAGTGACGAGAGAGGCGGAGTCGCTCGACGACAGGCCGCGATCGAAACCCGCCCTTGGCGGCAGGCTGGCGGATGCGGGCACTGAACTCGGACTCTGATCTGCCGCAGAGATATCTCCGCTCCGTGCTGCCGCGGGCGGGGCGGCCGTGACGACGCCTCGCGGCTTTCGTTTGCGTTGTTGCGGAGAATTGACCGTTACGGGCGGCAGCCGCTCCGCCGATTGCGCGGAGGCCGTTGTGGCGAAAGGCGGAAGCAGCGAGGTCGCACAAAGCAGGGCAGGCGAGATGAGTGCCGTCGTCGCGGCCAGGAAGGACCGGCGCAGGCTGGTTGATGTGTTCGACATGAGCGTTTCTATGTGAGGCCAGTGATCACGCTGGCGCATGAGGGAAGCGGGGCGCGCGCTGGCGGCCCTGCCGATGATGTCGGGAATGAGCGATGGCCAGGCCCGATCGAGCTCCGCGCGCACGCCCCGCCGCTGGGGCAGGCATGCGATCAGAGCCGGGAGCGCGAATGTTCGCGCCGGCCTGGGGGCAACATCAGGTCAGAGCGGGTGGTCCACGCGACAAATGGTCGAAAGATCGCGCGTAGGCGATGATCCGCTGCCGAAACGAGTAGACCGCACTTGCCGTGAGCGGAATGCGATCGGTCAACGTGGGTTGAGGCGGCGGCAGAGCGCCGGAGACGTGGTGTCCCACGCAGAGCGGGCAGTGTACGCTCGTCTTCTTGCCGTGCTTGTCCGCATCGGTTCGCGCGGCATCTCCGTTGTCGCTGCCGATGCAGAGCTCTTGAGCCGCCGCGCCGGCGAGAGGGGAGATGCTGGCAACCAGCATGCTCGACAGGATGACGTTGAAAACCAGGGCGTAGGCTGCAACAAAGGCAGCGCCCCAGCCGATCCGTCGCTTGTAAGCGAACCCCGTCATTCACCTGCCCCCTGCGGCACAGGTATCACAGCGGAAGACCGAGTCAAACGCGCACAGCCCGCATCAGGCCGAGCATCTCGTTGTGTTGCTCGGCTACCACCCGGGCGGTGGTGATATCTTGCCGCTGTGTGGTCTCAGGAATGCGACGGGACGCGGGTCAGCTTCGCATGCTTGCTGGATCGAGCGCGAGAGCGCAGTTTCGGCCGCCGGGTCTGCCGGCGCTCCAGCACGAAAAAACCCGCGGCGGATTGCTCCGCGCGGGTGTGACGAACTTTCGATGATGCCAGTATGCCGGTGTTTTGCCCGACGAGTCAAAGGAGCGCGCGTCGCGCGGCAGCTTCGTTATCGCTGACCGAGGGGCATAATGATTTCAATGGCCTCGCTACTGTGCATGGGGTTGTTTTCGCGCTTTTATGTTTTGCAGCGCCAAAACGGCCGCGCTCAGCGCCGGCTGCGTGGCGCTTCGGCCTTGGCCGGCGGCTCGGTCTGCGGGACGCAGCTCGCGGCGGCGAGCGAGCCTTGCGCCTGCGGCATCAGGCCGGGCTCGGGGGCGAGCGCCTTCATCAGGATCAGGCCGGTCGTGCTCGGGGAATCGATGATCAGCCGGTCGGCCGCGGTGACCTCTTCGTCCTCGGGCAGCTCGCTGTGCTGCGCTTCGGTCATCAGGTCGAGCTCGATCACCTTGCGGCCCGCGGAGCGGTCGTTGATGGCGTAATAGGCGATCTCGTTGCGGGTGTAGAACGACACCGAGGTGTAGGCCTGGCTGACGGGCACCGTCAGCTTGATCGGTCCGCCCGACAGATCGTAGCGGCAGATCGCCAGCGCAAAGGCCGGATCCATGAACGGCATCGGCGAATTGTTGGGGTCGGCGAGGGGGAGCTGAGTGACGGCGTTCACCTTCGTCATCGGCGTCAGCCGCGAATAGGCATCCTGCGTCGCGATCCGCGGCAGCGCCAGCACGCTGACGAGATGGACCACGAGGCCCAGCACCACGCCGGCAACGATGGTGAACACGAGCCGGATCATGAGCAGCCTGCCGTCGTGATGCTGGGCATCGGCGCGTCGCGCTGGGTGCGCGTTGCGACCCCCACCGGGGTGTCGTAGAGGCGCAGCATCAGGGCGTAGCGCTCGATGCCGCCGGTTGGCAGCCAGTTGCCGGCACGGGAGCGCGAGGCGATGCGGATCTCGAACGAGCCGTCGGACTGCCGGACGATCTCCTGGCTGGTGAAGCCGTAGCGGGCAAGCGAATTGGCGACGAGATGGCCCTTGCGATCATACAGCGTCAGCGTCCAGAACCGCGCCGGCGGCGTCACGCCGGAGACGACGACGTCGCAGCGGCCGTCGAGCGCCTTCTTCTTGTCGTCGGTGGTGGCGGTGAAGGCGACGCCGTCGCCGGTGCCGATCGGCAGCTCGCCGTTGCGCACGATGGTGGCGCGCGAATAGGGGTCGGCGTCGGCGGTGCCGGTGCGTGGCCGCGCGGTCCAGGCGCCGATGGTCAGCGTGCCGATCTCGGTGCCGCGCGTCGTCGTCATCCAGGTCGCGCCGACGCCGACCACCGTTGCGAGAAGAAGCGCCGTCAATGTGATCAGGATCAGCCGCACGGGTTTCGATCAGTTCTTGCGCGGGGCGGAGGCGTTGACGTTCTCTTCCGCATAGTTCTGCGGGAAGGCGAGCGCGCTCGTCGCCGAGGAGGGCTTGGCCGCCTTGCTGTCGTCGGCCGCGGATTTATTCGCGGTCCTGGCCGCATCGTCGAGCAGCTTCTCGACGCGCACCAGGACGTCGGCACCGCGCTTGGTCAGCACCGGCGGCGGACCCGGCTTGGTCTCCAGCACCTTCGCCGCCGCATTGGCCTGCGCGTTGGCCACGTGCTGCGGCGGCAGCTTCTGGCCCATGCCGATGCCGGGGATCTCCCGGACCTCGACGCCCTGATGGGCCGCGAGCATGATGTCGTGCCAGGTCTGCGCCGGCAGCGAGCCGCCGGTCATGCGGTTGGTCGGCGAATAGTCGTCGTTGCCGTACCAGACCGCGCAGGTGAAGTTGCCGGTGTAGCCGACGAACCAGGCGTCGCGATACGCATTGGTCGTGCCGGTCTTGCCCGCGGTCGGAATGCCGTCGAGCGCGGCGCGGCGTGCGGTGCCTTCGCTGACGACGTGGCTCATCATGCCGGCCATGTCGGCGGCAACGGACGCGGGGATCGCCTGCCGCGGCTTCGGACCGTCGCGGTCCCAGCGCCAGACGAGGTCGCCGGCGCCGGTGCGCACTTCGAGCACCGCATGCGGCGTCACCGCCTTGCCGCGGTTGGGGAAGGTCGCGTAGGCGACGGCATGCTCGAGCACGGTGACTTCGTCCGAACCGATCGGCAGCGACGGCGTGTCGGGCAGCGGCGCCTTGAGACCGAAGCGGCGCGCGACCTCGACGATCTTGGCGCGGCCGATCTTGGCCGGGTTCGGCGCCTTCGGCTGATCCCGCCGGCCGATCTCGATCGACAGCTTCACCGGCACGACGTTGATCGAGCGCGTGATCGCCTGCGTCAGCGTCACCGAGCCGGAATAGGAATGGCCATAGTTCTGCGGGCACCAATTGCCGATGCAGACGGGGCCGTCGACCACGATCGAGTTCGGCGTGTAGCCGTTCAGCAGCGCCGTGGTGTAGACGTAGGGCTTGAACGAGGAGCCGGGCTGCCGATAGGCGTCGGTCGCGCGGTTGAACTGGCTGGCGCCGTAGTCGCGGCCGCCGACCATGGCACGGATGCCGCCGTCGAGATCGGCGACGACGGTCGCAGCCTGCGTCGCGTGATAGTCGCGGCCGAACTGGCGCAACTGGTTCTCGACCGCGTCCTCGGCCGCCTTCTGCACGTTGGCGTCGATCGCGAGCCGTACCACGAAGACGCGCTCGGTATAGGATTTCGGGAAGGTGTCGACCAGCTTGCGCATCTCGTCGAAGGCGTAGTCGAGATAGTAGTTCGGCGAAGCCTCGTCGCGGCGGTCGACGGCGAAGGCCGGGTTGCGGCGGGCGCCGAACACCTGGCCCTCGGTCATGAAGCCGGCATCGACGAGGTTGTCGAGCACGACGTTGGCGCGGGCGCGGGCGGCGGGCAGGTTGATGTGGGGGGCGTATTTGGTCGGTGCCTTGAACAGGCCGGCGAGCATCGCAGCTTCCGCCAGCGTCACGTCGCGCGCCGACTTGTTGAAGTAGAAATGCGCCGCGCCGTCGACGCCGAACGTGCCGCCGCCCATATAGGCGCGGTCGAGATACAGCTTGAGGATCTCGTTCTTGGTCAGGCGCCATTCCAGCCAGATCGCGAGGAAGGCCTCGTTGACCTTGCGCTCGATGGTGCGCTCGTTGCTCAGGAACAGATTCTTGGCGAGCTGCTGGGTGATCGAGGAGCCGCCCTGGCGGACGCCGCCGGCCTGGGCGTTGGTGACGAGCGCGCGCGCGGTGCCGGCGATATCGATGCCGAAATGCTCGTAGAAGCGGCGGTCCTCGGTCGCCAGCGTCGCCTTGATCAGGACATCGGGAAAGTCTTCCAGCGGGATCGAATCGTTGTGCTTGATGCCGCGGCTGCCGATCGGATTGCCGTAGCGGTCGAGGAAGCTCACCGCGAGATCGGACTTCTTCAGCCAGTCCTCGTCCGCGGTCTCGCGAAAGGCGGGGATGGCGAGGGTGAGCATCACGACCAGGCCGCCGAGCCCGAGCGTCGCGGCCTCCGACAGCGGCTCGATGAACACCCAGCGCTTCCAGCGCCCGACATAGAACCGGTCCATGAAGGTCGAGTAGCGCTCGTAGAGCTCGCGGATGCCTTTGGCCGAGGAGAACAGCGAGGAGTCGATACGCGCATCGAGGTCGAGGAAGAAATTCCGGACCCTCTGCTTCCAATGCGGTGGTATGATCTGTCGCACCTAGAACCCTTGAGGCTTGCTTCGAGCGTTCAAGCACCCGGCCGGGGCGGCATCGAGACGTCTTGGGGGAATGTTGCGGCAAACCCAAGGCGCCCCGCCAGCATCCGAGGGACTTACTGTTCCTTCTAGCCGAGCGGGGCCCATAAACCAATGGCCACGCTCGCGATTTTGAACAACGGGCCTAATTGACCCCGGTTCATTACGGGCTTCAGAGAGGCCTCGCTTGCACCCTTGCGGCCGCGCCGCCTAGATGGCGTCGCCGTAGCTCTTTCGAATTCTTGTTGAGGCGCATGACCGCAGCTCCCAAACGACCCTCAGGCCAGGAAGAATTCTTCTGGAAAACCAAGACGTTGGAAGAGATGTCGGGATCCGAATGGGAAAGCCTGTGCGATGGCTGCGGCCGCTGCTGCCTGAACAAGCTCGAAGACGAGGACACCGGCCGGATCTATTTCACCCATGTCGGCTGCAAGCTGCTCGACGGGGCGAGCTGCGCCTGCAAGGACTATCCGAATCGTTCCGACAAGGTTCCGGATTGCGTCCGTCTGACCCCGGCCAATGTCCGCAGCCTGAACTGGCTGCCGCCGAGCTGCGGCTACAAGCTCGTCGCCGAGGGGCGCGACCTCTATTGGTGGCATCCGCTGGTTTCGGGCGATCCCAACACCGTGCATGAAGCCGGCGTCTCCGTGCGCGGCCGCGTCGAGGGAAGCGAGGAGGAGATCCCGGACGAGGAGCTCGAGAACCACATCGTGCAGTGGCCGGCCGTGCTGCCGAAACGGGCCCGTCTGAAGCGACGTCCAAGGGACTGACAAGGGACTGATCCGTCGCCCCCTTGCGATCACGTGTTCGGGATGACCTCGGGGCGGGATGCACCCATGCGCCGTGGTGCCTGCCTGGGAAGAACTTTGCTGTCTACATTGGATTGCATAGAACGAATCCTTCGCGGCGTTGCGCCGCCACATGACGTCCGACGAGATGAACAAAATCGAACGGCAGAGTGCTGCCGACGTCCAGACATTGCCTGACGACATTGCCGACGAGCTGTCCCGCCTTCCCAGCGAGGTGTTGAGCGTCGATGACGCGCCGTCCATCGCGCCGCCGGTGCCGCTGACCTCCGACGAGGTTCGCACCATCGTCATCAGCCTGATGCTGACGATGTTCCTGGCAGCGCTCGACCAGACCATCGTGGCGACCGCGCTGCCGACCATCGGGCGGCAGTTCCAGGACGTCTCCAATCTCTCCTGGGTGATCACAGCCTATTTGCTCGCCTCGACCGCGGTCGCGCCGGTGTTCGGCACGCTCAGCGACATCTACGGTCGTCGCGTCATGATCATCATCTCGCTCAGCCTGTTCGTCGCGGGCTCGGTGCTGTGCGCGATCGCGCCGAACATGCCGATGCTGATCCTGGCGCGCGGTCTGCAGGGCCTCGGTGGCGGCGGCATCATGCCTGTGGTGCAGACCGTGATCTCCGACGTGGTGAGCCCACGCGAGCGCGGGCAATACCAGGCCTATTTCTCCAGCGTCTGGATGGTCGGCGGCATTCTTGGCCCGGTCATCGGCGGCGTGTTCGCCGAGCATCTGCACTGGTCGATGATCTTCTGGATCAACCTCCCGCTCTCGGCCGCCGCGATCGCGCTTCTGCTGCCGAAGATGAAGAAGATCCCGGTGTTCCACCGCAAGCGCAAGGTCGACTGGCTCGGCGGCGTGTTGCTGATGGCCTCTGCCGTGGTCTTCATGCTGGTGCTGACCTGGGGCGGCACGCGCTATCCCTGGCTGTCGCCGACCGTGCTCGCGATGGTCGGTGGCGCGGTCGCGCTCGTCGTCAGCTTCGTCTGGCACGCCCGGCGCGCGGACGAGCCGTTCCTGCCGCTGCCGCTGCTCGGCGGAAGCGTCGTGCCATTCGGGCTGATGGCAGGCGGTTGTGCGCTCGGCGCGATCACGGGCCTCACGGTCCAGCTGCCGCTCTATTACGAATCCGTCTATCACCTCAGCGCCAGCGAGGCGGGGCTTGCGTTGATTCCGCTGGCGGCCGTCTCGACCCTCGGCGCGGCCATCGCCGGGCGCACGATGGCTCGGGCCAAGCACTACAAGCGCGTCGCCATCATTGGCACATCCTGGGCCGCGCTGTGCGGCCTCGGTCTCACGCTGACGACGCTGCCGCTATGGGGCCTGCTGACGCTGATGGCCGCGTTTGCGCTCGGCCTCGGCACCACCTTTCCGGTTTGTGTGGTCTCGGTGCAGAATTCGGTCGCCCGGCCGCAGGTCGGCACCATCACCGGCGCGTTGAACTTTTTCCGCTCGCTGATGTCGTCCTTCACGGTCGCGGCCTTCGCAGCCATCCTACTGATCGCGCTCGGCACCGACATCCCGCTCGCCGGCGAGCATCATGCCGCAGGCGTCGTCAATGCCATTCCCGCCGAGGACATGCGGCATGCGTTCCGTTACGTCTTCGGCGCCGCCACCGCGCTGATGACGGGTGCTGCGCTGTGCCTGATCGCGATGGAGGAGCGGCCGCTGGCCGGCCCCACCGTGACCAAGCACGTCGAGATGGCGGAGTGAGCGGCGCCGCCGGCTGAGCATGATCCTTCGGAGGACCACGGCCTTTCCGGATTACGCCCAAAGCATGATCCGGAAAAGTGCGAAGCGGCTTTCCGTAAAGATCATGCGTAAGCAACAACCTGAAGCGCGATGGCCATTCATCCAAATCCCATCGCGCTTTAGCCGCCGCGATCGGGATCGTCATCCCCTGCGCTCGTCGTCTGCCGCGCTTTCGCCGCAAGTTGTCCCTTCAGCCGTGCGAGCGCCTCGGCCGACCAGTCATTGACATCGGTCACCGCGACCCAGGCGTCGACGTAATGCTCGGGTGCGTAGACATGGCCAAAGCCCATCGGCGTATGGGTCGCGACCGCCATGTCGAGGGCGAGCTGCAGCATCGTGACGATGGGATACCACTGCAGCTCAGGTGAGACGTCGGGCCCGCGCGGCACCGTCATCCAGGCCGGCGCCTGGTAGGCGTCGCGGTAGGAAAAGAACGTGATCGCGTCACTGGCATATTGCAGATAGACGACGCGCATCGCCCCCCAGGGCGCATCTGCCGTCACTGTCGCTCCATTCTGGTTCATGAAGCGGACGAAGCGGCCGTCGCGAAATTTCGGCAGCCACGCCGGCGTGCCCGGGTTGCGGTTCGCGGTGATCGAACGCCAGATGCGGCTTTCGAACGGCGGCCCGCTCCAGAGCGCGCCCGCAATCGGATCGCCGATCGTCTCGAACAACTCCGCAGATTTCTCCGAGTTCATGGCGCCGAGACTGAGGCCGTGCAGATACAGCTGCGGCCGGCCGTCCTTCGGCAGCGTCGTCCAGTAGCCATAGATTTCAGCGAACAGCGCACGCGAGGCCTCTGCTCCGTACTCCGGCTGGAAGAGCAGCGACAGCGGGCTGTTGAGATAAGAGTATTGTATCGCCACGCTCGCGACATCGCCATGGTGGAGACATTCCACCGTGTCCATCGCGGCCGGATCGATCCAGCCGGTGCCGGTCGGCGTGATCACGACCAGGACCTTGCGCTCAAAACCGTGCTGACGCTTCAGCTCGTCGAGCGCGAGCTTGGCGCGCGCCCGCGGCGTGTCGCGGCCGGCGAGCCCCACATAGACGCGCACGGGATCCTGGGCGGGCCGTCCCGTGAAGGCGCTGATCTCGGCTGCGGTCGGGGCCGAGGCAATGAACCGGCGTCCCATGCGCCCGAGCTCCCGCCACTTCACGAGGGAGTCCGGGCTGCCCGTCCGGTTCGACGCGGTCGGCTGCGGCCGCTCGGGCTCGAGCAGGATATCGAGCTCGCGAAAGGAGGAGTCGAGCGCGTTGAATACGGTGCGGATCAGGACATTGCTGGCGATCGACCAGAACAGCAAGCCCGCGATCAGCACGCCGATAACGTTCGCCACTTTCGGCGGGATAACGTGCCGCGCGCGCGCGGCGAGAAAGCCGGCGACCAGCGTGAACAGCCGTCCCAGCACCAACAGCACCACGAACGTGACCAGGGCGATGGCGCAGACCTTGAACGGATGCGCGGTCTCGACCGGTGCCATCTTCATCAGGGCGCGGATCGAGTTTTGCCATTCGGCGGTGCGCCATAGGCATACGATGACGACGAGCAGGCAGATGGCGGCGGCCAGCGCATTCGCAATCGATCTCGCGGGCGCCGACGGTTCGGGTAGTTCCAGATAGTGCCACAGCCGCCGCCACAGCACGCCGGCGAAATAGCCGATCGCAAAGCAGCCGCCGGCGAGGGCGCCTTGCGTGAGATAGCTGCGCGGGATCAGCGTCGGCGTCAGCGCGGCCGCGAAGAGTAGCGCGCCCAGCATGAGGCCGACGCCGGAGAGCGAGAGCAATTGGCGCCGAATGAACCACGCGAGACTCTTCAATGAATCCTCCGAGGTGATGCTACCCCTTGTCGCTCCTCATGGATCCGCTCTTCCGCGGCAGGAGAATCGTGAATTCGGCGAACTCTCCCGGCGCCGTCGCGACGTCGATCGTGCCGCCGTGCTGCTTCACCACGATGTCGTGGCTCATCGACAGCCCCAGGCCGGTGCCTTCGCCGGCCGGCTTGGTGGTGAAGAACGGATTGAACATCTTCTCCTTCACCTCGTCCGGAATGCCGGTGCCGTTGTCGCGGATGCGGATCTCGACGCTGTCGCCGCGGTCGCGCGTCGCGGCGAGCACCACCGGCGCGTAGTCGGCGGCGCCGTCCGCCCTGCGCTTGGCGACCGCATGGAAGCCGTTCGAGATCAGGTTCAGCAGCACCCGGGTGATCTCCTGCGGAAACACTTCGGCTTGTCCGGCCGCGGGATCGAGCTCGCGCTCCAGCGTCACGTTGAACCCCGGCTTTTCGGCGCGCGCGCCGTGATAGGCGAGGTTGAGGCTTTCCTCGACCAGCGCATTGATGTCGCTCAGCCCATGCTCGCCGCCGCCCTCGCGCGAATGCAGCAGCATGTTCTTGACGATGGAATCGGCGCGGCGGCCGTGCTGCACGATCTTCGCCAGATTGTCCTTCAGGAGGCCCGTCAGCTCCTCGACGTCCGCACGCACGTTCTCGGCGAGCGATACCGGCGCAAGCACATCGTTCAGCTCCTCGGTCAGCTCGGCAGACAGCGAGGCGAAATTGTTGACGAAGTTGAGCGGATTCTTGATCTCGTGCGCGATGCCCGCGGTGAGCTGGCCGAGGGATGCGAGCTTCTCGGTCTGGATCAGCCGGTCCTGCGCGGCGCGCAAATCGTCGAGCGATCTGGCGAGCTCGCTTGTGCGGTCCTGCACCTCGTTGAACAGGCGCGTGTTCTCGACCGCGATCACGGCCTGGTCGGCAAAGGTCTTGAGCAGGTTGATCGCCTTGTCAGGAAAATGGCCGGGCTCCGGCCGCGTGACGGCGATGGTGCCGATCGCGACGCCGTCGCGCAGCATCGGCACCACCAGGATGCTGCGATAGCCTCGGGTCCGCGCCAGTTCCTTCATGGCCTCGGTGAGGCCGGGCTCGTTCTGCATGTCGCTGCGGAATGCATACTCTCCGCTCCTTGCCACCCGGCTGTGAATGCCCGAGCCCGACAGCGGCGCCGGGAAGGAGCTGAGCAGATCGGCGTTGCCGGCTTCATTGTCGGTGGTGAAGGCCGCCAGATGCAGCATGCCGTCGATGACGCGGGTGACGGTGGAGGAGTGCCCGCCGATCAGCGACTTGGCGCTGTCGGAGATGGCCTGGAACACCGGCGTGACGTCTGATGGTGAGGCCGCGATCACCTTGAGGATATCGGCGGTCGCGGTCTGACGCTCCAGCGCTTCCCTGGTCGCGTTGAACAGGCTGACATTCTTGATCGCGATCACCGCCTGGTCGGCGAAGGTCTGGAGCAGCCGCACATGATGCTCGGCGAAGCTGCCAGTCGCACGGCGCGTGGCGATGATGATGCCGATGGCTTCGCCCTCGCTCATCAGCGGGGTGAACAGCATGCTGCGATAGCCCCGCGCACGCGCGATGTCGCGTGCGGCCGGCTCGAGCTCGGTGTCGGGCAGTTGCGCGGCGGCACCATTGGCAACGAGCTGATAGGGCGGGAACTGTGCGAACGGCACCGGGAACGAGGCCTGGAGCACGCGATCTCCGGCCGGATCGGTCGGCGTGAATGCCGCAAGGTGGGCGGCGCCGTCGATATAACGCAGCACCGCGGTGGAGAAGCCTCCGATCAGCCGGTTGGCGTTGGCAGCGATGGCGTCGAACACGGGCTGCATATCGGACGGCGAGGCGGCCATCACCCTCAGGATGTCGGCCGTGGCGGTCTGCCGCTCCAGCGCCTCGCGCGTCTCGTTGAAGAGCCGCGCATTCTCGATCGCGATCACCGCCTGGTCGGCAAAGGTCTGGAGCAGCTGCACGAGGTCGGGCGCGAAGGCGCCAGTCTCGGCCCGCGTGACGCTGATCATGCCGACCGGCGCGCCCCGGTTCATCAGCGGCATGAACAGCACGCTGCGAAAGCCGCGCAGCCGGGCCAACTCCCGGTTCAGCTCCGGAACGTCGGCGGCCTCGCTGTCCGGAAACTGGATCGTCTCGCCGTCGCGCACCAGCGCAAAGGTCGGGAAGTCCGCGATCTTGCGCGGGAACGACGCCCTCAGCCCTTCGTCCGCCTCCGGGCTGGTCGGTGTGAACGCCACGAGGTGCAGCTCGTCGCCGATGAACTGGAGCACGGTAGCGGAGAAGCCGCCGAGCAGGTGCTTCGAGCTGGACGCGATCGCCGCGAAAACCGGTCGCGCGTCGGAGGGCGAGGCCGCGATGGTGCGCAGGATCTCGGCGCTCGCGCTCTGGCGGTCCCGCGCAATCGCAAGCTCGCTGCGCAGCCGCGCGTTCTCGGCTGCAAGTTCAGCGGCGATATCCTTCGGAGGGTTGGTCATTCGCAATCCGGCTTGATGCCGCGACAGGCGCAGCACCGGGCCGGATTATCACATCCCGCGTGGCAGGAGCCAGCCTCGACGACAGCGGCACAGAGCCGAGATGAACTTGATTGAAGCGACGAAGCCGGCAGGCAGGATCACCTCTCCCCGTCGGAGTGAGGTGGATGCGGCGCAACCAGCCGGGCTTGATGCCACCCATGCTCAAGTGCGCCCGCTCACGTGCCCGGCCGCGACACCTCGGTCTCCTTGCTGGTGATGAACTCGAGCAGCACCGGGACGCCTTCCCGCGTCTTCTGGATGCCCCGCTTGATCGCGGGCACGATGTCCTCCGGCCTGGTCACCCGCTCGCCATAGCCGCCGAACGCGCGCGCCATCGCGGCGTAGTCGCCGGAAATGTCGGTCGAGCGATACTTTTCGGTCGAGACCGGCATCACCTTCAGTTCGATCGCCATCGAGAAATTGTTGAGCAGGATCGACATGATCGGGATACGCTCGCGCACCGCCGTCTCGAAATCCATGCCCGTGAAGCCGATGGCTGCATCGCCCCAGACATTGATGCAGAGCTTGTCGGGCTTTGCGAGCTTGGCGCCCATCGCCAGCCCAAGGCCGTAGCCGAGCTGCGTCGTCTTGCCCCAGCCGAGATAGGTGAGGGGCTCGACCGCTTTCCAGAACGGAGAAAGCTGGTCGCGCGGGCTGCCGGCATCGTGGGTGATGATGGTGTTCTTGATGTCGACGGTGTGCTGGAGGTCCCACAACACGCGGTACGGGCTCAAGGGTGCGTCATGGCTGGTCAGCTTCGGCATCCATTTCGCCAGCCACTCCTTGTGAGAGGCCGCGATCTCGGCTGCGACCGCCGAGGCATCGCGATCCGTGGTGACGGACTTGCCGATCTCCTCCAGCAGCGCGTCGAGCACGAGGGAGGCGTCGCCGACGAGGCCGATCTTCGCTTCCACGTCCTTGTTGAGATGATTGGGATCGAGCGTGGAGTGAATGATGGTCTTGCCCTTCGGCATCGCGATGCCGAAATTGGTCTCGGTAAAGGAACAGCCGATGCCGAAGATGACGTCGGCCTCGCTCAGAAACTTCGGGACCGCGCGCGGCACCGCGAGCCCGCCGGAGCCGAGCGAAAGCGGATGCGTTTCCGGAAACGACGATTTGCCTCCGAGGCTGGTGGTGACGGGGATCGCCAGCCGCTCGGCGAGCCGTTTCAGTTGCGGCCACGCCTGTGCGTAATGCACGCCCTGGCCGGCATAGATGACCGGCCGCTTCGCGTTGACGAGAAGGCCGGCCGCTTCCTTCACATGCACGGGGTCGGCGCCGTAGCGGGTGCGCAGCACCGGCGTGTAGTCGAGCGGTTCCGGCACATCCTCGTTCCACATGTCGGAAGGGATCTCGACGATAACAGGCCCGCCGCGGCCGTTCTTCAGCTTGGTGAAGGCGCGGCGGAAGATATTGGCGACCTCAGTCGCGAGGATGATCGGCTCGGACGATTTCGCGAACGGTTTCATCGCCTCGCTGGAATTGAAGTTCGGCTCGATGTGCGCAAGCCTGCGCTGATAGCCCATCGGCAGCACCAGCACCGGCACGGACTCGCCGAAGCATTGCGCGACGCCGCCCATCGCGTTCTCTGCGCCCGGCCCGTGCTGCATGCAGAACGCGCCGATGCTGCGCCCCGACGTGACCCGCGAGATCGCGTCCGCCATGTGGATGCCGACGCGCTCCTGCCGCACCATGACGGGGCGGATATCGGCTTTCGCCGCGTGCTCGATCAAATGGTTGACCGGATAGCCGCAGAGGATCTCGATCCCCTCGCGCCTCATGATCTCCGCGATCGCGGTCCCGAGCTTCATGGCGTCTCTCTCCCTGGGGCATGGCCGGTTGGTCCCGGCCGATTGGAGAGAGAGGATCAGGAATTCCTCGAGGCGTAAAGCGCGCGCGGTGAGCGCGGCGGTAGGCCAGCTATGCATCGCGAGCGTGCACTGGCCTCGGCTGTCGATAGTGGCCGCAGCCGCTCGCCGTCGGCGGCACGCACTGCAGCAGGCGCGAGGCCGCAACCAGATCCGGCGTCTCGAAGCCCTCGGCGAAGCCTTCATGGATCGGGGCGAGCAGTCGGACAGCCTTGACCCTGCGGCCGGTCCCGATCCAGTGTGCGGCGAGATCGGTGGCGATGCGCAATTCGAATGTCGCTGCCCCTATGGCGCGTGCTTCGGCGAGTGCCTGTTGTAGCCGCTTTTCAGCGCGTAGCGGCTCGCCGGCGTGGAGAAGGACCGCTGCGTCGACCCGCTGAAGTTCTGATCGGCACCAGCGCTCGCCTTGACGTTCCTGATGGCCGATCGCCCGCGTGATGGCCTCGCGCGCCTCCGCGATCCGCCCTTGCCGCAAATAGGCTCGGGCGAGGACCGCGAGATAGCTGCCGATCCGCATCAAGAAGCGACATTCGATCAACTCTTCGATCGCGGCTCGAATATCCTCCACCGCGCGCCGATCGCCACGCAGGTCACGAAGGCAGGCGGAGAAATAGCGCTCGACGGGAACCCAGCGCGAGATGCGCTCACGTTCCAGGTTGCGACGCAGACGTTCGGTGAAGCTCGCGAGCGCGTCCAGATTACCGGTTTCGAGCGCGACAGGAAGTGCGGCGAGCCCGAGCGCATTCGACTGCGACACCCAATGGCCGCTGCGATCCGCGGCCTCGACGGCGTCGCGGGCCAGCCTTGCAGCGTAGTTGGCTTGCCCCTGCATCCACGCCACGAACGGCAGGTTGAAGCGCACGGTGATGAACCGGTAGACTTCGTTCGCATCCTTGCGCGAACGGCCCTTGGCCAGCGAATAGGTTGCGGCGAGACGATCCAGAACTGCGCGGCTCTTGCTCAGCTCCCCTGCAAAGGCACGGGCCCAGGCCAGCGCCCGATCGGCTTCGGACGTTGCCGTCAAATCGCGGTCGCGGTCGGCTAGCTCCGTGGCCTCCTCGAGATAGGTTATGGCGCGCGGGACCTGGCCAATCTGCAGCAGGTAGAAGGCAAAACCGACCAGCGCACGCTGCCGGTACTCGATGTTGCCGGCGCTCCTTGCAAAAGCGATGGCATCGAGCCAGGCGACCTCGTTCTCATTCGACATCTTGCGGGCGTAGAACAGGCTCCATCCAAGGGCGCAGGCGAGCTTTGCCTTCAAAAGATCGTCGCACGCGACGGTCTTGGCCAAGGCGAGCGCGTCCTCCAGCCGCGCCTGCGCTTCCGACAGGATGGAGGTTTCCGACCACAAGGTGATCGCTGCCACCGTGAGCCTGATTCCGAGGACAGGATCGCCGTCCTCGCCGAATGCCCATGAAAGAGCGGCGCGCAGATCGGCGATGCGACCAAGGTAGCGCTGTGTCCAATCGGCCGGCTCGCGCCAGTTCCATTCCTCCTCGGATTGTTCGAACAGCGCGAGGACGCGTTCCGCATGGCGGCGCAGCGCCTGGCCGCACGCAGGATCGGCCCGGCGCCGCTCGGCGGCATAGCGCCGCGTGCTGTCGAGCAGCCGGTAGCGCAGGCTTGCGCCCTGGGCCTGCGCGCTCAAAAGCGATTTGGCGACGAGACTGCCGAGTCCGGTGACGACGTCGACCGGCGTGAGCCCCGCCGCCTCGGCGACGAAGATCGCGTCCTCAACCTCGAAGGCGTCGCTGTACACCGACAGCAGGCCGAACAGTCTGGCTTCCCTCTGCGACAGCAGTTTGAAGCTCCAGTCGATCGTCGCCATCAGGGTCTCCTGGCGCGGCGGCGCGCCATCGGCGGCGTGCGCGCGAAAACCCAGATTGTGGTCGAGGAGTGCCACCAATTCGCGGGGATTGAACCTGCCGATCTGGGCTGCCGCCAATTCGATGGCCAGCGGAAGGCCGTCGAGCGAGTGGCAGATCCAGGCGATGGCCTCGCAATCACGATCGACGAACTGGTAGTCCGACCATTCGGCGGCGCGGCGAACGAACAACTGCACCGCGGGAAACCTGACGGCCTGATCGACGGTCAGGGCGTTGCCGGACTTCGGTGAGGCCAGCGAGCCCAGCCGGACGACGTGCTCGGTGGCGGTGCCGAGCGGCTCGCGGCTCGTGGCAAGCAACCTGGATCGCGATGTGTCCGCCATGAACCGGCCGGCGAAGATCGTCGCGGCGGGCAGCACATGCTCGCAATTGTCGAGAATGAGCAGCATCTGCCGCGGTCTCAAATAGTCGAGCGCCGCAGCCAGACTGCTGTCCGGATTGCCCCTGATGCCCAGTGCCGTCACCAGTGCCGCGCCGAACAGCATCGGATCGGAAATCGTGGCGAGATCGACGAAGCAGACGCCGTCGCGACACCGTGGCGCAAATGCCTGGGCGACCGCCACGCCAACCGTCGTCTTGCCGATTCCTCCCGCGCCAGCCAGGGTCACGTGCCTGTTGTCGGCCAGCAGGCCGGCGATCTCGACGACTTCCGCTTCACGACCAACGATGCCGCGCGGCAACGGCGGATTGGACGACGGGAGCGGTTCGGCGAGCGCCAGATCATCCTCGATCTCGCCGATGCTGATTTGCACCTCGGCGATGAACTTGTACCCGCGGCGCGCCACGGTCGCGATGTAGACGGGCTCGATCTGGGTATCTCCCAGCGAACGCCGCAAGCTCCACATGTTGACCTTGAGATTACTGTCGTGGAGGAAGGTGCCCGGCCAGGCGGCGGCCATCAGGTCATTCTTGCTGACGAGTTCGCCGCAGCGCTGCACCAGCACTTGCAACAGTTCGAATGCGCGCCCGCCCAGTTTGACCGGGCGTCCGTCGAGAAGGAGCAACTGGCGGCGGGGAACCAGTCTAAATGGGCCGAAGCAGTATGTGAGCTCCTGTCGGAGTGTGGCCCGTTGCCGTGTCTCCGTGGCAGCCCGCATTGATCCATGCCAATCGATCGAACAGATCGCCTGCCATTATCATGCACTGCAAGATGGTTGAAGTGAGTCGTTCTGAATTCGCACGAATCGCCGCGGGCATCTGCCGCGGGATCGTTGCGACAAAATCGCTCATGCGCCGGCCGGAAGATGCCGGGGGGTACGGCTTCTCGACCGAACTCTCTATTTTTGAGGTTTGCCGAGAACCGCCATGCGCATGACTTCGACACCGCCGTCGGCAAGTTCCGGAAGCTTGGCGAACCCGTCCTTGCTTCCGTCATGACGCGGATGGTGCGGATCGCTCTCACCTGTGTCATGCCGCGGCGCGCGGACTCGGCTTCGAGGTCGGCGATGAACTTGTTGAAGTCGACATCGTCGCGAACGTAGAAGCAGATGTGCATCATGCGCGGAAAAGCCGGGCTCATGTGCTCCAGCGGCTCGGCAAAGCTCTTCGCACTGCCCACGGGCTGATCGGCCTCGCGATATTGCAGCAGTTCGAGCACCATGTTGTCGAACTGGATGAAGCGCACATCGAGCCGCTGCGCTCCGCTTCGCAGGTCGGGAACGCCGATCGTCCGCGGATTGACCCCGCGTGCGTTCGCCTCGATCTCCTGGTCGGCCAGCAGCGTGTTCTGCACCCCGTCGCCCTGGAAGTCGCCATGGCGAAAGACCTCGGTGCCGCCGAGCACCTCCGTATAGAACTGATAGGCCCGCTCCATGTTCTGGACCGTCAACCCGAAATGCTGGACGCCCTGGAGCGGCGCGTCGTTACGCTCGGCTTGGGACATCCCGTCCGGCGCCGCGGACGCGGCTGAGGGCATGCTGCCGACGGCAAGACCGGTGATCATCGCGGCGCCTGCCGTGCGAAGCAGGTTGCGGCGTTCGATTTCGGCAATGTTGCGTTTCGTCGGTCATTCTCGTCTCCTCGGTCTGTGAGTGATGTCATGTGCCGGTCAGCCGGCGTCCGGAAGCGGAGCAGCTGGATTGACGAGACCGGCCGATCGAAGTTCGCGCCAGAAATCGCCGGGTATTGATTGGTCAAGGGCCGCGCGGTCCTCGGCGATGCGGCCGGGCCGGCTCGCCCCGGGGATCACGGCGGCGACCACCGGGTTTGCCAGCGCGAACTGCAAGCCCGCAGCTTTCATGCTGATGCCGTAGCGATCGGCGATCGCCTTGATCCGCGCCACCTTGTTGAGGATTTCCGGAGGCGCTGGCGCATATTCGAAGTTCGGACCGCCGACGAGCGCGCCCGAACTGTAGGGGCCGCCGACGACGATCGCGAGCTCATGCTCCGCAACCATCGGCATCACCCGCTGAAGCGCCCTTGCATGGTCCAGCAGCGTGTAGCGGCCCGCGAGCAGGAAGCCGTCGGGGCGCGGCTCTTCGAGCGCGAGCAGCAGCTCGATCGGCTCCACCCGGTTGACACCCAGGCCCCATGCCTTGATCACGCCCTCGTCGCGCAGCCGGTCGAGCGCCTTGAACGCGCCCTTGCGCGCACTTTCGAAGATCGAAAGCCACTCGTCTCCGTAAAAATCCTGTGCGACGTCATGCACGAAGGCGATGTCGACATGGTCCGTGCCCAGCCGCTTCAGGCTGTCCTCGATCGAGCGCAACGTCCCGTCCCGGGAATAGTCGTTCACGATCCTGTTCGGACGACCATGCTTGAAGACGCCGCCTTTCTCGCCGAGATCGCGGGCACTGACATCCTCGACCTCGTCCAGGATCAGGCGCCCGACCTTGGTGCTGACGACATAGTCGCTCCGCGGCCGGCCGGCGAGCGCTGCGCCCATGCGGATCTCGGCAAGTCCCGCGCCATAGAAGGGCGCGGTGTCGAAATAGCGGATGCCGTCGTCCCAGGCCGCATTCACCGTCGCGAGGGCTTCCTGCTCCGGGATGTCGCGAAACATGTTGCCGAGGGGCGCTGCACCGAAGCCCAGTCTTCCCGGCAGAATATCCTTGAGGGCCATGCTGCATATCCTCGCTGGTAACGGACGGGACCATCGTCGGCGACTGCCGCAACGTCGACCTCGGTGATCGCACGTTCGGTCTTCGTCACGTCGATCCGGCAGGATTGCCGTTCGATGGACCATCACTGGCTCATCCGGCCATTGCGGTATTTCCGATTCCTGCGCGATGACGGACGCATCTTGCTGATCAGGACTGGATCAGCCGTTCGAGCCAATCGAACGCATCGTCCAAGCCTTTGCTTTGCTTGCCTTTTACCTCTTTTAACCGCGCCGGCTCTGGACTTCGCTACAGCGCCTTGTGAGAAATCCGCATCGGCGTGGCAGCGGCCGGGCTGCAACTCACCACCGGATGGAATGATCGCTCGCTCGCGATACGGGGCCGGGATTCGCCGCAACTGAAGCGGAGGTCATGATGGTGCTCGTGACGCATGGAGATCAGAAATATCAGAACAGCGAGAAGCTCGCGGAGGCCAGCGATTGGCCGGGACTGAGCATCGAGCATCGCAAGTTCGAGGCGGGATGTCAGGCGACGCCCGTTCCCGTCTGCACCGAGCTCGTCATGCTGCTGTCAGGCGGTGGGATGGTGTGCCGCGCCGGCAACGGCGAAGTCCAGAAGAGCCTCGCGCGGCCGGGCATGAGCTACCTCGTGCCCGTGGGGACGCAGGAGAGCCATCTCGAGCTTTCCGATCGGATGGAATGTCTTCATCTCTATCTGCCGCCGGCGCTGCTGGACCAGAGCGCCCTTGCGGATTTCGACATCGATCCCGCAAAGGTCGAGATCGCCTACGCTCACGGCCTGGCGGACCAGGTGCTATTCCACATCTGTTCGCCGCTTCGCGACCTGCTCCATCGTCCCCGCCAGCCGATCGATGCGCTGTTCGTGGAGGGTATCCAGGTTGCGCTCGCGGCGCATCTTCTGGGAAATTATACGACCGACCGCTGGCACGCACCCGACAGGTCGCCGTCGCTCGATCCGCGGCGCCTTCAGCGCGTGCTGGACTATATCGAGGCCTCTCTTGGCGGCGACATCAGGCTCGAGGATCTGGCGGCCCAGGCCTGCCTCAGCCCCTATCATTTCTCACGGCTGTTTCGCGAAGCGACCGGATTGTCACCGCACCGCTATGTCACCGATCGCCGCGTCCAGGCTGCGCGGCACGAGCTCGCACGTAACCGCCTGTCCCTGGTCGAAATTGCCCTGGAGTTCGGCTTCGGCTCGCAGGCCAATTTCACGCGCGTGTTCCGCAAGGCCGCAAGTCTCACGCCGGGGCAGTATCGCGAATTGTGCTGCGGCCAGGCCGAGGTGAAAGCCGATCGCGACGATACGGCATTCCGCAGAGATTGCGCATGATCCCGCAGGATTCGGGAATACGGCTCAATTTGCATCGTGCAGTGCTGTTGCGACGACCAGATATGCGAGGGGATATACCGACATGATCGAGCTCACGGTGAACGGGATCAAGCGCCAGGTCGACGTCGTTCCCGAGATGCCCTTGCTGTGGGTGCTGCGCGACGAGCTCGGCATCACCAGTGCCAAATATGGCTGCGGGGTCGCGCAATGCGGCGCCTGCACGGTTCACATCGACGGAATGGCGGTGCGGTCCTGCCAGTCGCATATCGGCGAGGTCGCGGGCAAAACGGTCGTCACGCTCGAAGGCCTGGACAACAAGGACCACCACCCGGTCTTGCAGGCCTGGATCGAACATCAGGTTCCGCAATGCGGCTACTGTCAGACCGGACAGATCATGCAGGCCATCTCGCTTCTTGGATTGATCCCTGAACCAAACGACGAGCAGATCAATCAGGTGATGTCCGGCAATCTCTGCCGCTGCGGTACCTATCCGCGCATCCGCGCAGCGATCCACGCGGCGGCGAAGAAGAAGATGGCGGAGAAGTGACATGGGCCACATGCAGACCCTTTCGCGTCGGGCTTTCGTTTTCGGCACCGCCGCAATCGCCGGCGGCATTGCTTTCGGCGCCTATAGTGGCGCTGAAGCGGCCGCGTCGAGCGCCGATGACAATCCGCTGGCCGCCGGCCTCGGCGCGAATTCGGTCACCTTCAATCCCTGGGTCGAGATCAGCCCGGACAAGATCACGCTGATCGCGCAACACGCCGACATCGGCCAGGGCGTCGGCTCTGTGCAGCCGATCATGATCGCCGAAGAGATGGACCTCGATCCCGGACAGTTCGAAATCCGGTTTGCGGGGCCTAGCCCCGCCTATTTCAACACGGGCTTCGCGGACGAGTTCGCGCCGTTCGTGGCCGCGGACCAAAGCCCGGCCGCAGAGGAAGCGCGCGCTGCCACGCTCGAATGGTTGCGTAAGTCCGGCCTGCAAATGACGGGCGGATCGAGCACGATTCCGGACACCTATCAGAAGCTGCGGGTTGCCGGTGCGATCGCGCGCGAGACGCTCAAGGCGGCTGCGGCCAAACATTCCGGCGTCGCGATGGCCGACCTTCGCACCCAATCAGGCCACGTGATCCTGCCCAACGGAACCAAGATCGCCTATGTCGCCCTCGCGGCGGAGGCGTCGAAAATTCCGCCGGTGCTCGATGCGCAGCCGCGCGACCCGTCCAAATGGCGCATGCTCGGCAAGCCGATGATGCGGCTCGACGTCCGCTCGAAAGTGATGGGCGAGCTGAAGTTCGGTATCGACCTGAAAACGGAGGGCATGCTCTATGCCTCCGTCAAGCTGAATCCCAACAAGGGGCAGCCGCTGAAGTCGTACGACGCCGGCAAGGCGCGGTCGATGCCGGGTGTCAGGAAGATCCTCGAAATCAGGAATGGCGTGGCGGTGATCGCCACGAATAGCTGGTACGCGATGAAGGCGGTCGACGCCATCGCTTGCGAGTGGGCGCCCTCGGCCTATCCCGCCGAGCAGACCGACCATTGGAAGCTGCTGGAATCCTCTTTCAAGCCGGAATTTCTGGGCAAGGAGTGGCGAAAAATCGGCGACATCGAAGCCGGCCTGAAGACGGGCAAGCTCGTCGAAGCGGAATATCGCGCACCCTATGTGGGGCACCAGCCGCTCGAGCCATTGAACGGTATCGGCCTCGTCACCGACAAGGGCATGGAGATCTGGGTTGGCCATCAGAGCCCGCGCTTCGTGCAATGGGTCGCGGCGACCGCGATCGGCCTCAAGCCGGAACAGATCACCTTCCACAATCAGTGGACCGGCGGAAGTTTCGGTCACCGTCTGGAATATGAGAACGTCCGCGTGCTCGCCGAGATCGCCAATCAGATGAAGGGCACGCCGATCAAGCTCGTGTTCTCGCGCGAGGAGGATTTCCTCCAGGATATTCCGCGGCAGATTGCGATCGCGCGGCACCGCGGCAGCGTCGACAAGAGCAAAATCGTCGCCGCTGATCTGCAACTGGCCTCGACGACGCCGCTCAAGGGACTGCTCGAGCGTTCGGGCACACCCTCGAAGGATCCCGACGGGCAATTGGCCGCCAGCCTGTGGAACGTCTACTACGACATCCCCAATTTCCGGGCCACGAGCTACGAAGCGCAGGGACTGTCGCCGAGCACCACATGGCGGTCGGTCGGCGCCTCGACATCGGGCTTCTTCACGGAGAGCTTCATCGACGAATTGATCCATGCGGCCGGTCTCGATCCCATGAAGGCGCGCATCGCGATGTGCACCGTGCCGCACTATCGCAAGGTACTGGAGACTGTCGCGGAGATGTCGGACTGGAAGGGACCGCTCGGAAACGGTCGAGGACGGGGCGTTGCCTTCGTGGAATCGTTTGGCACGCCGACCGCTGAAGTCGTCGAGGTGACGGCCACGGACCGGGGCATCAGGATCGACAAGGTCTGGGTCGCGGCCGATGTCGGCAAGGTCGTCGATCCCGTCAATTTCGAGAGCCAGGTGCAGGGTGGCGTCGTCTGGGGGCTCGGCCATGCGATCAATTGCGAGCTCACTTACGCAAAGGGCGCGGTGCAGCAGACCAATTACAACCACCATGAAGCCATGCGGATCTATCAATGTCCGGTCATCGAAGTTCGCGGGCTGGAGAACGATCCGAAGGTGAGGGGCATCGGAGAGCCGCCGGTTCCGCCGGCCGCGCCTGCGCTCGCCAATGCGATCTTCGCGGCCACCGGAAAGCGCATCCGCGAAATGCCCTTCAACAAGTTCATCGATTTCGTGTGAGGCGAGCCATGAGGAGATCTCTGACTGCGGTCGTCTTCGCAGCTTCGGCCATCGCGGCGCTCACCGGGATCGTTGCGGCCAAGGACGAGGCCGGCAAGGACGTGCTGCCGCCCGGCAGCGTCAGCCGCGCCCAGGGACTGGAAGCCTGGAAGCGGATCGAGGCCGTCGTGACCCATCCCCGGTGTGCCAACTGCCATGTCGATGCCAAGGCCATACCCATCTGGACGCCGGCCGGCGAAACCAAGCCGCGCCCGCATGGCATGAACATCCATGGCGGCGAGAGCCGCATCGGCGCGGAGGCGATCCCGTGCTCGACCTGTCACATGACCTCCACCCAGGCGAATGAGCCGGCACCGTCGCCGCCGCGCGCCGGTATCGACTGGCAACTCGCGCCGGTGGCTTTCATTTGGTTCGGCAAAAGTGGTGCCGAAATATGCGCGCAGATGAAGGACCCCAAGCGCAATGGCGGTCGCGACGCCGCTGGCCTTGTTGAACATTTGCGGCACGATGCATCCTTGAACGGCTTCATCCCGCGGGGCTGGGCGCCCGGAGCGGGCCGCTCGACGCCGCCGGGCACCTTCGAGGATCACGTCAAGGACATGGCGATGTGGGGAGCGGCCGGACAACCCTGTCCGAACTGACGACTGCGCGAGCAGTGCCGCGTTTACGCCTTCTCCTCCAACGCGCGGCGCAGCCTTCGGATGATGACGCCGCGGGCGCGGTCGTCGGCGGCGGCTGCGACACGATCGTTGATGTCGAGCATGAGCTCGGACATCTCGTTGTGCCAGTCGAGACGGGTCACGGCCTCCGGCGCGAGCCGCCGGCGGTGATCCACGTCGAGCACGCGCGGTTCTGGGGCGGCGAGCTCATAGATATCGTCCAGCATCGGCTGGTAGACCTTGGCCGCGGGAATGATGCGTTCGGCCACGCGCTCGGCGAGCCCCGCAATCGCTTCTTCCTCGCCGTGGACCAGGAACAGCCCGCGAGCGATGGGGCGGCGCGCCGCGATCCAGCTCGCCATGCCGGCGCCGTCGGCATGACCCGAATATTCGTCGATCATGCGGATGCGGGCCGCGACCTTGATCTCCTCGCCCTGGATCCGCACCGCCTTGGTCCCGTTCTGGAGGAAGCGGCCGAGCGTGCCGTTGGCCTGGAAGCCGGCGAGAAGCACGGTCGCGCGCTGGTTCCAGAGCCAGCGCTTCAGATGATGGCGGATGCGGCCGGCGTCGCACATGCCGCTCGCGGCGATGATGATGTGGAATCCGCTGAGACGCATGATCGCCTTGCTCTCGTCCACGGTTTCGGTGAATTTGAGATGCGGCGAGTTGAGCAGGCGGGCGGCGTCAACGGCTGGGTCGAGGCTCTCGGAATGCCGGCGGAACACTTCGGTCGCGCGGATCGCGAGCGGCGAGTCGAGGAAGATCGGTGCGGTCGGAATCCCGCCTTGCTCCATCAGATCGACGAGATCGACGATCAGCTCCTGGGTGCGCTCGACCGCAAAGGCGGGAATCAGCAGCGCGCCGCCGGCCGCCGCGGCGTCGCGTACCTCGGCAGCGAGGTGCTTGCGGCGGAGCGCAGGTGTCGTGGCCTCGCGCACCCGGTCGCCATAGGTCGATTCCGAGATGACGTAATCGAAATCGGTTGGCGCTTCGGGATCGGGCTGGAGCAGCTTGGCCTCCGGCCCGACGTCGCCCGAGAGCAGCACGCGCAGCGGACGCGCCGAGCCTTGCTCGGCGATTTCGAGCTCGATCGAGGCGGAGCCGAGCAGATGGCCGGCGTTCCAGTAGCGCGCGCGGACGCCCGGGATCACGTCGGTCCAGCGTTCATAGTCGACCGGGCGAAACGATTGCAACGATGCGATCGCATCCGCCTGCGTGTAGATCGGCTGCACCTCCTTGCGCCCGCGAGAGGCGTTGCGCCGGTTGAGCTGGGTGACTTCCGATTCCTGGATGCTGCCGGCGTCGGGCAGCATGTAGGAGCAGAGGTCGATCGTGCCGCGCGTCGCCAGGATCGGCCCCTCGAATCCCGCACGCACGAGCTTCGGCAGCAATCCGCTGTGATCGATGTGAGCATGCGTGAGCAGCACGGCATCGATATCGGCGGGGCGAAACGGAAAGGCGCCGTAGTTGAGCTCCTTCAGCGTCTTCTGGCCCTGGAACAGCCCGCAATCGACCAGGAAGCGGCCCGTCGCGGTCTGGAACAGGTAGCTCGACCCGGTCACGGTGCGGGCGGCGCCGCAAAATCGAACGGTGATGCTCATGTCGTCGTCTCCGGAAGATGTGTCGTGGCCAGTTCGGACCGCAAGGCGGCCGCGAGAGTCTCGTCGAGCGCAATCGCATTGGTCGGATGCGGCACGCTGTCGGTCGAGCGGATCGACCGTATGCCGGCCTCAGTGAATACGGCGATCATCGCGGGTGGAAACAGCGCGTGCGTCACGACCGCATCGACGACCGTCGCCCCCATTGCTCTCAGCGCCTTAGCTGCGGCCGCCAACGTCGTCCCGGAGGAGACGATGTCGTCCACCATGAGCGCCGGTCGTCCCGAGAGCAGGGCAGGATCGGCAAAGCTGACGGCCACGGAACGATCGCTGTGCCGCGTCTTGCGCGCCACGGTGTGCTGCAACCGCAAGCGGCTCGCGACATCGCTCACCCAGGGCTCGGACTCCATGTCGGGCCCGATCACGACGGTCGCAGGGTCGATGCTGCCCGCCGCCAGCGCCTTTGCGATGGCCGGCATGGCGGACAGGTTCTCCGCTTCGATACCAGGAAATACGGACCGGATGTCGGGGGTGCGATGCAGATGCGCATCCACGGTGACGACGCGGTCCACGGTCGTTGCAAGCAGATTGCCCATGGCGCGCTGGCTGATGGCCTCGCCCGCATGAAATGCAGCATCCTGCCGCATGTAGCAGAGATAGGGCGCGACCAGGACGAGCCGCTTTGCGCCGCCACGTCGCAGGGCCTCCGCGGCGAAGAGCAGGGCGATGAGCTTGTCGTTGGGTTGATCGAGCGAGGCGTAGAGAATCGCAGTGTCGCTCGCCGGCGCGACTGCAACGCGCAGTTCTCCGTCCGGAAAGCGGTGCACGGCGATCTCTCCGCAGGCAAGCCCAAGCCGCGCCGCGAGCCGCTTGGCCGCATCGGCGCCGCACGGCAATGTCTGGAGCGCGATCGTGCTCACGGCGTCGTCGTGCCCTGCAGGGCTTCGTGACCGTTGACGAGGTAACCGGTCTCTTCGGCGGCGGCGTCGGCAACCAGATCATGCTCGGGGTAGTCGAAAGTGTAGACGCGATAGAGCGGCTCGCCCTGCTCGACGCGATCGCCGATCTTCTTGAACAGGCGGATGCCGGCGCCCTTGTCGAGCGGCGCGCCGGCGGTGCGGGCGAGGCGGTTCAGGCGCAGGCAGTCGATGGCGGAAACGATGCCGTCATGCATCGCCTTGACGTCGAAGCTGAGCGGTCCCAGCTCGTTGCTGCAGGTCGAGGGCCCCTGTGCGTCGATGATCTTCTGCATCTGCTTCAGCGCCGCGCCGCTGTCGAGCAGTTCGCGCGCCCGAGCATAGCCGGCGCCACCGCGCAGCTTCGGATCGTATTCCAGGAGATGGGCGGCGAGCCGGAGCGACTTCTCGCGCAGATCACGCGGTGCGGCCGGCTCGTTGCCGAGCACCGCCATGACGTCGTTGGCTTCGAGCACCGGCCCGATGCCGTTGCCGATCGGCTGGCTTCCGTCGGTCGTGATCACCTCGACCGAGCGGCCGAAGCGGTCGCCGACGAATTCGAACAGCTTTCGCAGCCGCATGGCTTCGACGCCGCCGCTGACCTTCGCGGTCGGCCCGACCGGAATGTCGATCAGCAGATGGGTCGAGCCTGCCGCGATCTTCTTGGACATGATGGAGGCGACCATCTGCTCGCGGGTATCGAGGCTCAGGGGGCGCTCGACCGAGATCAGGACGTCGTCGGCCGGCGACAGGTTCACGTGCCCGCCCCAGATCAGGCAGCCGTTGCAAGCCGAGACGATCGCCTTCATCTCCTCGACGCCGACATTCACCCGTGCCAGCACCTCCATCGTGTCGGCGGTGCCGGCGGGCGAGGTGATGGCGCGCGAGGAGGTCTTCGGGATCGGCAGGCCATGGGCGGCGACGATCGGCACCACGACCATCGATGTGCGATTGCCGGGGATGCCCCCGATGCAATGCTTGTCGACGACGATCGGGTTCGGCCAGACCAATTGCGTGCCGGCTTGCGCCATCGCCCCGGTGAGGGCGAGAAGCTCGTCGCTGGTGATGAAGCTCGCCGAACCGATCAGGAAGGCGGCGATCTCCATGTCGGAGTAGCGGTAATGTGCGAGGTCGCTGATGATCGCGCCGATCTCGGCCTGGCTCAAGGTCCGTCCGCGGATCTTCGCGCGCACCGCCTCCAGGCTCTCGGGAGGCGTGGCGGGTCTGACCGTGACCGGCGTGCCGACGGCTTCCGCAAAGCGCCGGAATGCGGGTTCGGAGAGGCCGATCTCGTCCGAAGCCGCCAGCGTATCGTCATCCGTGATCAGCAGCGTCGCCAGCAGAACCTTGTCGCCCCGACGAAGCTCGACGCGGCTGAAGCCGCGGAAGATCTCCGCGCGCAGCGCCTTCGAGTGCCGGGAGACGACGACGACGTTCTCACGGCCGGTATCGAGGCGGACGCGGCGAATCTTGAGCTGGGAGTGCGGAAGGTCTGGATGCATGGACAGGCCGGCAGCAGGGAGTTGGGCCTCCATGCTTAAGCGTCCCGGTCCTGATGCTGTTGACCCAGATCATGGCCCGCGGGCCCGGCGGTCATGGGCGAGGAGCGCGGCGAACCGTTACGCAGGTCGGGGCGGCCGTTACTTCATCGCCGAGCTGATCGAGTTGAACTTGTTGTTGAGCAGCGCGCCACCCGTGTTGTTCACGACGGTCACGATTGCCAGAGCGATCCCGGCCGCGATCAGGCCATACTCGATGGCGGTTGCGCCATTCTCATCGGCAAGGAAAGACCTCAGCAAACGCATTGCCAACTCCTGTTCATCCGATCCAATGTATGGTCGCGTCCTTATTGGACTCGTAAAACGATCGAATATGTCTTTGTGCGCGCCGGAAGAATTAAGCCCGGGCGATCGCGCTTCCGCTCATACGACGGCATTCATTAAATTAAGGTTCCGTCGATCCATCCAAGTGGATTCAAACGGCAGCCCCGGGGCTGCACCGGCGCCGTGCCCGTCAAGGCGTGATCGTGCGGCCGCTTAACCGATTGTTGAGGCTGTTCGTCAATGAGCCGGCAAGGACGTCTCCGTCGCGCCTCATCCGCTCCGGCCGTCCGCATTCAGCGCCCGCAACATGGCGATGCGGGCGAACATCACCCACCCGCCGCCCGTCTCGGCCGCATTGATCAAAGTCTCGATGGCAGTCTGCCAGTGCGCCTCGTGCTGGGCGTCATCGGGCAGGTGCATGATGTAGTCCGCCGCATCCTGAAGCGTGAGCAGCTTGCGCTTGTTGCCCACGCGAACGGGATCGTCGAACGCCGTCGACCAGGGCATGTCAGGCCGGCCGATCGGCGAGGAGAGACATCACGGCGCGATCGCGGGCGTGATGCTGCTAGCCGGCCTTCTTCGCCCGCGCCGGTGTCCGCACCGGCTTGTCGGCCTTCTTCGAAGTGTCCCTCGTCGCTTCCCTGGTCGCTGTCTTCGCCGCAGTGTCCTTGCCGCCCTTGCCGGCGATCGGCAGCAGCATCTCGCGCTGGCCCTCGACGCGCTTCTTCGGCCTCTTGCCCTTGACCGTCTCCTTGGCGACCTTCGCCGCGGGAGCAGCGTCCTTCTCGTTCGCGATGCTCTTCTTCAGCGCGTCCATCAGATTGATGACATTGCCGCCGGTCTTCGGTGCGGCCTTCGCGGTGATCGGCATGCCGCTGCGCTTCTTGTTGATGAGATCGATCAGGGCGGTCTCGTAATGATCCTCGAACAGCTCTGGCTCGAACGCGCCGGACTTCTTCTCGACGATGTGTTTTGCGAGGTCGAGCATGTCCTTGGTGAGCTTCACGTCCTGAATGTCGTCGAAATATTCCTTTTCGCTGCGGACCTCGTAGGGGTAGCGCAGCAGCGTACCCATCAGCCCGCTGTCGAGCGGCTCCAGCGCGATGATATGCTCGCGGTTAGTCAGCACCACGCGGCCGATCGCGACCTTGTCCATGCTGCGGATGGTCTCGCGGATCACCGCATAGGCATCGTGGCCGACCTTGCCGTCCGGCACGAGGTAGTAGGGGCGGATCAGATAGCGATTGTCGATGTCGGTCTTGGGCACGAACTCGTCGATCTCGATCGTGTGGGTGGAGTCGAGCGCGATCTCGTCCAGCTCGTCCTTGGTGACCTCGATATAGGTGTCGGTGTCGACCTTGTAGCCCTTGACGATGTCCTCGGAGGTCACCTCGTCGCCGGTCTCGGCGTCGACCTTGAGGTATTTGATCCGGTGGCCGGTCTTGCGGTTGATCTGGTTGAACGAGACCTTCTCGGTATCCGAGGTGGCCGGATAGAGCGCGACCGGGCAGGTCACGAGCGACAGACGCAGAAAACCCTTCCAATTGGCGCGGGGGGCCATGGGCTACTCCAGACGCAACAGAGGACGAACGTCAAGGATAACATCGCACAGGTGCGAATCATAGCAACCGCCGGCGCGGAATCTTGCAACGGCGTTAATCGCCGCCTGCTCCAAATTGCCGGACGGGCCCACGGTCCGGAACATCGCCCGAGATCACGCGTTGCCCCGGACACTTCGTAACCGCGAGGAAGTCGCGGTCATCGCAAGCGACAGCCACAGATTGAGGTCACCATGGCAACCACGCGAGAGCAGAACCGCATCGTGGAAACTCCGACCGAGGCGCGCCAAGGCGAGCCCGGGCCTTCGGTGGCAGCGCTGCTCGCCATCTCGACCGGGCTTGCGATCCTGATCCTCGCGGTCGTCTGGTTCGTCTTCTTCCGGACCTGACCGCCGGATCCGGACGCCGGCTCCCCCCGGCTCGCCGCGTGACGCGGCACATTGCGCCCGCCATGCCCCCGGCTCGTCCCGCGGCATGGCGGGCGCAGTCGCATTGGCTTGCGACAGGTTCTATATGACCAAAAAGTAACGTAGGCCGGTTCCCTGCGTTCATATTCAGTTCACGCCGGAATTGCTCATCTCTGGCAGTGTTCATGCAGCCTGTTCTTGCAGCCAATCTTTGGAGAGAAGCGTGCGCCTGCTCGTTGTTGAGGACGACCCCGATCTCAATCGCCAGCTCACCAAGGCGCTGACCGACGCCGGCTATGTCGTCGATCGGGCCTTCGACGGGGAGGAGGGGCATTATCTCGGCGACAACGAGCCCTATGATGCCGTGGTGCTCGACATCGGCCTGCCGAAGAAGGACGGCATCTCGGTGCTGGAGGCTTGGCGCCGCAACGGCCGCACCATGCCGGTCCTGATCCTCACCGCACGCGACCGCTGGAGCGACAAGGTGCAGGGCTTCGATGCCGGCGCCGACGACTATGTCGCCAAGCCGTTCCATCTTGAGGAGGTGCTGGCGCGCATCCGCGCCCTGCTGCGCCGCTCGACCGGCCACGCCCAGAGCGAGCTCAGCTGCGGTCCCGTCACGCTCGACACCAGGACCGGCCGGGTCAGCGTGTCCGGCAATCCCGTCAAGATGACCTCGCACGAATATCGGCTTCTGGCCTATCTGATGCACCATTCCGGGCGGGTGGTCTCGCGCACCGAGCTGGTCGAGCATCTCTACGACCAGGATTTTGACCGCGACTCCAACACCATCGAGGTCTTCGTCGGCCGCATTCGCAAGAAGCTCGACGTCGACATCATCCAGACGGTCCGCGGCCTCGGCTATCTCCTGACCCCGCCGCCTGCGCCGGGCGCTTGAGGTCCGGGCTTCGAGCGGTCCGGGCTTGACGGCCGCCCTGACACGGGCCTTGGTCGGACCATGACCTCCGACGACCTGACTTCCAGCCCCTGCCGGGACCGTTCCGATGGCCGCTAGCTCGCTTGCGAACCGACTGTTCTTGTCGGCGACCGCCTGGCTCGTGGTGATCCTGGCCATCACCGGTGTGGTGCTGTCGTCGGTCTACAAGAACGCCACCGAACGCGCCTTCGATCGCCGGCTCAATCTATATCTGCGCACCCTCATCGCCGAGGTCGCGACCCCTGACGAGCCGCCGGACCGCCAGTTCCAGTCGCTGGGCGAGCCCCTGTTCGAGCTGCCGCTGTCCGGCTGGTATTGGCAAATCACGCGCACCGACACCGAAAAGCCGGAGGTGCGGTCCTCGCGCTCGCTCTGGGACAAGAAGCTGCCGAAGCTGGAAGACCAGGGCGCCGAGCTTACCGCCGCCGGTATCCGCCTCGCCTATGTCGACGGCCCGGAGGGGCAGAATCTGCGCATGGTGGAACGGCCGGTCGATCTCGGCGCCGACGGCAAATATCTCGTCAGCGTCGCCGGCGACGACACCGAGATCTTCGACGAGACGCGAAGCTTCGACTACTATCTCGGCGGCACCTTCACCGCGCTCGGCATCGTGCTGCTGCTGACGACCGTGTTCCAGGTCCGCTTCGGCCTCGCGCCGCTCAAGCGCATCTCGGAGTCGATTGCCGACATCCGCTCCGGCCGGGCGGAGCGGCTCGAAGGTGAATTCCCGGTCGAGATCGCGCCGCTGGCGCGCGAGACCAACGCGCTGATCGATGCCAATCGCGAGATCGTCGAGCGCGCGCGCACCCATGTCGGCAATCTCGCCCACGCGATCAAGACGCCGCTCTCGGTCATCGTCAACGAGGCCGGCACCCACCTGGCCGATCCGTTCGCGGCCAAGGTGATGGAGCAGGCGGACCTGATGCGCGACCAGGTCGCCCATCATCTCGAGCGTGCGCGCCTTGCGGCGCGGGTCTCGGTCGTCGCGACCGTGACGGAGGTGGCGCCTGCCATCGAGGCGCTGCGGCGGACCATGGAGAAGATCCATCGCGATCGTGGCATCGTCGTCGAAGCCAGGGCCGATCCGTCGGCGAAATTTCGCGGCGAGCGGCAGGATCTGGAAGAGATGGTCGGCAATCTCGTCGACAATGCCTGCAAATGGGCGGCCTCGCGCGTCTTGATCGAGGTCCTGGTCGAGGCGCCGCACCAGGCGGGTGCGGGTCCGCGCCTGCGGATCATTGTCGACGACGACGGCCGTGGCCTGTCGGAAGCGGAACGCGCGCAGGTCTCCAGGCGCGGCCAGCGGCTCGATGAGTCCAAGCCCGGATCGGGACTGGGCCTCTCCATCGTGGTCGATCTTGCCGCGCTCTATGGCGGCAGCCTTTCGCTCGGCGCTGCGCCGACCGGTGGCCTGCGCGCCGAATTGGTCCTTCCGGGGCTGTAGTTCCTTGTTTTGACGTTGTTTTTCGTCTTCGTCGATCTCCGTCTGGTGGAAACCGCGGGCATTCGGACCCACTTCCTAAACGGCTTCTTAAGTGGGGCGTCCTATGATCGCGCCCGGACGCATCCCATGTCCGCCATTTTACCGTGCATTACCCGGGCGCATGAGCCAGACATCGATCGAGCGGCTGAGGGAATATCTCGCGCAGCTCCCGCCGCAGGCGCAGGCCCTGCTGATGCGAGAGTTCGAGCGCGCGCTGGAGCGCGGCCAGGATACGGCTGTCGCGACCCTGGTGCTCGAGCAGCTGCGCAACATCGTCCGCAAGACCGAAGCCGATGAAGCCGCGCCACCGCGCACGGACGATCTGTCGCGGCTGTTGTTCCAGGTGTTGGAACCATTCCTGGTCGAGGCGGGCACTCCGATCCGGGTCGGCCAGATTCGCCGCTCCTCGCTCCAGCCGATCTGGCAGTGGCTCGGCCGTGACGGCGCACCGGGCAAGGTGAACGAAGTCGAGGCGCTGCTGTCGCGCATGCCGGCCGACAATACAGGGCAGGTCGAAGCCCTGGCCTCGAAGCTCCAGACGGTGGCCGCGGATGCCATCTTCGAGCTGACGGGACCGGGCGGAGGCGACAAATCGCGCGCCTTGGCCCGCGTCGGCCCGCCGAACGTGATCGAGGATCTCTATTTGATTGGTGCGATACTCCAGGTCCGCGAGGCCATCGCCACCGTGAACGAGAGGCTGCCGCGCTTCCTGCGCACCTTCGGCGATCCACAGATCGCCTCGGTGACGTCGGCGCTCAACATTCCGGCGCTTCAGACGCCGCAGATGCTGCCCTTCGCGCTCTCGATGGTCGTGCAGCGGATGACCGCCCCCTGGCAGATCATCCGCCTCGCCATCAAGATTGCTGCGTCCGACGACGAGATCCGTGTCGCGGCAACGCCTTATGGCGTTGCCGTCACGATGGCGCTGCATGATTTGTCCTGCGTGGCGGCGATCCTTCGCATGGACATCAAGCGCGGCCATTTCGACAACGTCGCCGGCAATCTCAAGACGCTGCACGACGGCGTGCGCGGTCTGCGCACCGAGCTCGACCTGCGCAATGATTCCGCCTGGGGCAAGCAGTTGACGTCGATCCGCGCCGACATTTCCAATGCGCTGCAGTCCGAAATCGACAGCGTTCCCGGCCGCGTTCGCCGCATCCTGCGCCAGCGCCCCGAGAAAGACATTCCGCCGGGCGCGCGGGTCGACAGCACGGAGGTGGAGGAAGCGGTGGCGCTGATCGACTTCGTCGCGACCTGCCGCAACTATGCGAGCGAGCTTGCGATCAACGAGGTGACGCTGCGCACCTATTCCGACCTCCAGCAATATGTGGAACGCTCGACCGAGCAGCTGGTGCAGTCGCTGCGCGCCGCCGATCACAAGGTCCGCGGGTATCGACAGCAGCAGGTGCAGGCCGCGATCCGCTTCTGCCAGGTGCTGTTCGGCGACGATTACGCCTCGCTGATGAGCCGGGCCGCAGAGAACGCACTCACTGGCGAGCGCAAATCGTCGCGCGCGGGCTGACTAAGCGCAAATTTCACCGCCGCAATTTCTGGTTGACCATATCGATGGCGCGCCGTACGGTCCCCGAGCAAGTCCGGGAATTTCTATCTGTGGGCGCATGAAACCCGTTATCAGCTCGATCGAGATTGAGAACCGCGTCATCGTTGCCAAGTATCAAAGGCTGATGGTCGGCGCCAAGGTGGTACTGGTCGAGAAGGCAAGCGATCGGCAACTGCCGGAGACGACCACGAGGGTTGCATCTCGGGTTCCGGTCGGAGCGTTGCGCATCAGATTGCCGGATGCAATCAAGCCGGGAACATACTTCCTGAGGGCCTTCAACGGGCACGGCGAGGACGCGGCGCGAAGTGCGGACTTCGAGATCGGCTAAGCTGTTGGATTTTCAACTCTTCGGGACTGTATGCCGTGGAGCGCTTTGACAATTGTCAATTGCCGCATTGTCCGGCCGTGGTGTAAAGGCACCTATAGGCGCTTCGTGCGCTACCGGAAGCTTGCCAGATGACTCTATGGTTCGTGTTCGCGCTGATGACGGTCGCGGCGATTTTCGCCGTGCTCTGGCCGCTTGGCCGCAGTAGCGGCGCGCAAGGTCAGGGCAGCGAGGTCGCGGTCTACAAGGACCAGCTGGCCGAGATCGAGCGTGATCTGGCTGCAGGGCTGATTCCGGCGCCGGAGGCCGAGGCTGCGCGCGTCGAGATCAGCCGCAGGCTGCTCGCGGCGGCAGCCAGCGAGCCCGCAATGGCGCCGAAGTCGAACCTCAAATGGCGCCGTGTGGCGGCCGTGCTGGCGCTCGCCGGCCTGCCGCTCGTTGCGGTCGGTGTCTACATGCCGCTCGGCTCACCCAAGCTTCAGGACTTTCCCCTGGCGCAGCGCGAGCGCGGGTCCGGCATGGCGCAATCGCTCGAGAACCTCGTCGTACAGGTCGAGCAACATCTGGAAAAGAATCCGACCGACGGGCGTGGCTGGAACGTGCTCGCGCCGGTTCTGGAGCGGCTCGGCCGCTTCGACGACGCGGTGCGCGCCTATCGCAACTCGCTCACCTACAATGGCGAGAGCGCGGAGCGCCGGTCCGATCTTGGCGAAGCGATCGCGGCCGCTGCCGGCGGCGTGGTGACCGCCGACGCCAAGGCCGAATTCGAGCGAGCACATGCCTTGAACGCCGACGATCCCAAGGCGAATTACTTCCTGGGTCTTGCGGCCGAGCAGGACGGCCGCAAAGGCGATGCAGCCACGATCTGGCGCGCGCTGCTTGCGAAGGCGCCCGCGGATGCGCCGTGGCGTGCCCTGGTGCAGTCCTCGCTCGCGCGAGTCGGCGGGGGCGGCGCGATGCCCGCGCTGTCCGATGAGACGATTGCTGCTTCCAAGGATATGGCCGAAGGCGATCGCAACGCGATGGTGCGCGGCATGGTCGATCGTCTGGCCACGCGGCTGAAGCAGAACGGTGACGATGTCGAGGGCTGGCTGCGCCTGGTGCGCGCCTATCTCGTGATGGGCGAGCGAGACAAGGCCATGGGGGCATCGGCCGATGCCCAGCAGGCGGTTGCCGGCGACGCCGAGCGGCTGCGCCAGCTCAACGACGGCCTGAGGACTCTCGGGCTCGGCGGATGACGATTTCGGGACGAGACGAGCGGAGAACGGATACGCCATGACGCGCAAGCAGCGACGTATGACCATCATTGGCGGCTCGCTCGCCGTGCTCGCGCTCGCGGCCGCGCTGGTGCTCAACGCACTTCGCGACTCCATCGTGTTCTTCTCGACGCCAACCATGGTCGCCGAGAAGCACGTCGAGCCCGGCAAGCGGTTTCGCCTCGGCGGGCTGGTGCAGCCCGGCTCGCTGCAGCGCGGCGACAATCTGGCGGTGACCTTCGAGGTCGCCGACGGCAGCGCAAAGCTGCCGGTCGCCTACAAAGGCATCCTGCCCGACCTGTTCCGCGAAGGGCAGGGCGTGGTCGCCGAAGGCGCACTCGACGCCAACGGCGTGTTCAAGGCCGATACCGTCCTTGCCAAGCACGACGAGACTTACATGCCCAAGGAGGTCGCCGATGCCCTGAAGAAGCAGGGGCACTGGAAGGACGACTACGGCGGCAAGGCTTCTGACAGCATCAAGGCTCCTGAGGGAGCCAAGCCTGCGGCCACGACCGCACAGGGTAATCCGCAAGGAGCGATGCGGTGATCGCAGAATCCGGACATTACGCGCTGGTGCTGGCGCTTGGGCTGGCACTGATTCAGTCCATCGTGCCCCTGATCGGCGCGCGCCTGCGCGATGCCGCCCTGATGAATGTGGCGCGCTCCACGGCGCTGGCGCAGCTCCTGTTCGTCGGTGTGTCGTTCGTGGCGCTCGTGATGCTGCACGTGAATTCGGATTTCTCCGTCGCCAACGTGTACGAGAACTCCCACTCGACGAAGCCGCTGCTCTACAAGATCACGGGTGTGTGGGGAAACCATGAAGGCTCGATGCTGCTGTGGGTGTCGATCCTCGCGCTGTTCGGCGGATTGGTCGCGAGCTTCGGCAACAATCTGCCGCTGTCGCTGCGCGCGCATGTGCTGGCCGTGCAGGCCTGGATCGCCAGCGCCTTCTATCTCTTCATCCTGGTGACATCGAATCCGTTCCTGCGCATCGCGAACCCGCCGGTCGAGGGACGTGATCTCAATCCGGTGCTCCAGGACATTGGGCTGGCCGTGCATCCGCCGATGCTCTATCTCGGCTATGTCGGTTTCTCGATCTCGTTCTCCTTTGCCATTGCGGCGCTGATGGAGGGACGGATCGACGCGGCCTGGGCGCGCTGGGTGCGGCCGTGGACGCTGGTCGCCTGGATCTTCTTGACGCTCGGCATCGCCATGGGCTCGTATTGGGCCTATTACGAGCTCGGCTGGGGCGGCTGGTGGTTCTGGGATCCGGTCGAGAACGCTTCGCTGATGCCGTGGCTCGCCGGCACCGCGCTGCTGCATTCCGCGCTGGTGATGGAGAAGCGCAATGCGCTGAAGGTCTGGACGATCCTGTTGTCGATCCTGACCTTCTCGCTGTCGCTGCTCGGCACCTTCCTGGTGCGCTCGGGCGTCATCACCTCCGTGCATGCCTTCGCCACCGATCCCACCCGCGGCGTGTTCATTCTGCTGATCCTCTGCCTGTTCATCGGCGGCAGCCTTGCGCTGTTCGCGGGCCGCGCCACCTCGTTGAAGCAGGGCGGCCTGTTCGCGCCGATCTCGCGCGAGGGCGCGCTGGTGCTGAACAATCTCCTGCTCACGGTCGCCTGCGCGGTCGTGCTGTTCGGCACGCTCTATCCGCTGGCGATGGAGATGCTCGCCGACTTCAAGATGTCGGTCGGCGCTCCCTTCTACAATCTCACCTTCGCCCCGCTGTTTGCCCTGTTGCTGCTCGCGGTGCCGTTCGGGCCGATGCTGGCGTGGAAGCGCGGCGATCTGCTAGGCGTGATGCAGCGCCTGCTCGCGGCGGGCGTTGCCGGCCTCGTCGCCGTCGCCATCGCTTGGGGCTGGGCAACTGGCGGCAGCACGCTGGCGCCGCTTGCGATCGGGCTGGGCGTCTTCGTCATCGCGGGCGCCGTGACCGACATCGTCGAGCGGACGGGCCTGGGTCGCCTGCCGTTCGCGACGGTGCTGCAGCGGGCGCGCGGCCTGCCGCGATCGGCCTGGGGCACGGCGTTTGCGCATGCCGGCCTCGGCGTCGCGCTGATCGGGATCGTCTGCGAGACCACCTGGAACAGCGAATACATCGCGACGATGAAGCCGAACGACGTCGCTCATGTCGCCGGTTACGACCTGAAGCTCGACGGGCTGTTTCAGCGCCAGGGCCCGAACTACCGCGAGATGATCGCTGAGTTCAAGATCAGCCGTGATGGCGAGGCGCTCACGGTCATGACGCCGTCGAAGCGCAGCTTCACCACGCGCGGCTCGTCGACGACCGAGGCCGCGCTGCTGACCCGCGGCGCGAGCCAGCTCTACGTCTCGCTCGGTGATGCCACTGCCGAAGGCGCCATCGCCGTGCGCATCTATTACAAGCCGATGGTGCTGCTGATCTGGTGGGGGCCGGTGCTGATGGCGTTCGGCGGCGTGCTCTCGCTCTCCGACCGTCGCCTGCGTGTCGGCGCGCCGAAGCCGGCGCGGGCCAAGCAGCGCCTCCAGCCCGCGGAATGATCCGATGCGCCGCATGATGGCCGCGTTCATCGCGTTGATGCTGCTGGCTTTGCCTGCGGCCCACGCCGTCCAGCCCGACGAGATCATGTCGGACCCCGCCAAGGAATCGCGCGCGCGGGAGCTGTCGCGCGAGCTGCGCTGCATGGTCTGCCAGAACCAGTCGATCGACGATTCCGACGCCCCGCTCGCTCGCGACCTGCGGCTCCTGGTGCGCGAACGCATCGCCGCCGGAGACAGCAATTCTCAGGTGCTTGATTTCCTGGTGGCGCGGTACGGCGAGTTCGTGCTGCTGAAACCGCGCTTCGAACGACAGAATCTTCTGCTGTGGCTGCTCGGGCCGGTGCTGCTGCTCGGCGGGGCCCTGGCGCTGTGGCTGCAGATCCGGCGCCGCGCGCGAAGCGGTGCAGACGTACCGGCGGCGCCGCTCACGCCCGAGGAGGAGGCGCGGCTCGCTGCGTTGATGTCGGACGATGCCAAATCTTCCTGACGTCGAACCACAAAATGGAGCGGAGGCTGCGGCCGCTGCCGCGCGCTTCATGCTATTTTGACCTTTGTCTGGAAGCTTGTCGCGAGATCGATTCCAGCCTCCGAGTCCTCCCGATGTTCGCGAACAGCAATCTGACGATCCGCTTCCTGGTCGGCGCCGTCGTCGCTGCGTTATTGTTTCTGCTGGGCATCGGCGGCGGCACCGGCTTCATCGCGGTGCTCTATCTCAACAACGAGATCACCAGCCTGTCCTCGGACTTCGCCTCGCTGAGCGGCCCCGTGCGCGACCATGCCATGCAGATCTATCAGCAGGCGCAGACCGCGTTCTCCTGGTTCCTGGTCGCCTGCGGCGTGATCGCTATCCTTGCCGCCGCGATCTGCCTCACCACCTGGTTCGCCGTGCGCAACGGCATTCTCAGTCCCCTGGCGGCGATCGTGCATGCGATGCGCGAGGTCGCCGACCAGAAGTTCGAGACGTCCGTTCCCGGGCTCGGCCGCACCAACGAGATCGGCCTGCTCGCCGGTGCGCTGGAGGTGTTCAAGACCAACGGCCTCGAGCGGCGCCGCCTCTCCGAGCAGCAGCTGCACGAAGCGCAGCATCAGGCCGAGCGGTCGAAATTCCTGGACGACCGGATCAGGCGTTTCAACGATCTCGTCGCCAGCGTCGTCGACAGCGTGGCGTCGTCGGCCGTGCATCTGAAGACCAATGCCGAGACGCTGTCGCGGACGGCCAACGACACCAGCAGCAAGGCCAATGCGGTCGCGAGCGCCGCGAACCAGGCCAGCACCAGCGTGCAGACGGTCGCAGGATCTGCCGAGGAGATGACGAATTCGATCGGTACGATCAGCCGCCGCGTCACGGACGCGACCCAGCGCGCCGAGGGCGCGGCGTCCCAGGCGGAGAAGAGCCGCGATACCATCCACACGCTGTCGGATGCCGCCGACAAGATCGGCGAGGTCGTCCAGCTCGTGCAGGCGATCGCATCGCAGACCAATCTCCTGGCGCTCAATGCCACCATCGAGGCGGCGAGGGCAGGGGAGGCGGGCAAGGGGTTCGCCGTGGTCGCCTCCGAGGTGAAGAATCTGGCGCATCAGACCAGCAAGGCGACGGAGGAGATCACCTCCCATGTCGCCAGCATTCAGGGCATCACCGCGGAGACCCGCGGCGCGATCGACGGCATTTCCAGGACGCTGTCGGAGATTTCGTCCATCATGTCCGGCATCGAGATCGATACCGCCCAGCAGCGCAACGCCACGCAGGAGATCACGCGCAGTGCCCAGGACGCCGCGCGCGGCACCCTCGACGTCTCCAACCATATCGTCCAGATCACCTCGACCTCCGCAGAGACCGGCCGCATGGCCGCCGAGGCGCGCGATTCCGCGGTTGACCTGTCGCAGCAGGCCGAGACCCTGAAGCGCGAAGTCGACGAGTTCATCGTCAGTGTCAGGGCAAGCTGAGAGCGCCCAGAATTGCGTTCATGCGCCTTTCCAGGAACTCGGTTAAGTTCCTGTAAGACCACGATTTTCGGCATGCGCTAAACTGCCGCATCCACCTCATCTCTTCATTACGAAAGTTTAACCCCCCAGCCAGCGCACGGTAAGGCGCGAGCCCCCATCTTCAGGTCCGTAAGGTGCTGGCATCCAGCGCCAAAAGAATTCAAGGCCCTGGAGATTTCTGCATGACCGAACGTCCCGACCTTTCGAACCTTCCGTCGTACCGGCAGCCGCGCCGGTCGGTGTTCTCTGCGCGCAAGCTCGCGCTGATGGCCTCGGTCGTCGCCGGCCTCGGCGCGGCTGTCTACGGCTTCAGCCCTTCGACCTCGCCGGCCGACCTGTTCTCCAGCCCGGCGCACGCGCAGGTCAACAACGAGGTTCGTCAGGTTGAGCGTCCCGTCGGTTTTGCCGATATCGTCGAGCGCGTGAAGCCGTCGGTGATCTCGGTGAAGGTCAACATCAAGGAGAAGATCGCGAGCAGCGATGACGGCGATGATTCCTCCTCGCCGTTCCAGCCGGGCTCGCCGATGGAGCGCTTCTTCCGCCGCTTCGGCGGTCCCGATGGTGTCCCGGGCCTGAAGGGAGGCCGCGGCCGCGTCGTGCAGGGCCAGGGCTCCGGCTTCTTCATCTCGGCCGACGGCTATGCCGTGACCAACAACCACGTGGTCGACGGCGCCGACAAGGTCGAGGTCACCACCGATGACGGCAAGACCTACACCGCCAAGGTGATCGGCACCGACCAGCGCACCGACCTCGCCTTGATCAAGGTCGAGGGCGGCTCGAACTTCCCGTTCGCCAAGCTCGCCGACAGCAAGCCGCGGATCGGCGACTGGGTGCTTGCGGTCGGCAATCCCTTCGGCCTCGGCGGCACCGTGACCGCGGGCATCGTTTCGGCCAGCGGCCGCGACATCGGCAATGGGCCCTATGACGACTTCATCCAGATCGACGCGCCCGTGAACAAGGGCAATTCCGGCGGTCCCGCCTTCGATACCAACGGCGAGGTGATGGGCGTCAACACCGCGATCTACTCGCCGTCCGGCGGCAGCGTCGGCATCGCGTTCTCGATTCCGGCCAACACCGTCAAGAGCGTGGTCGCGCAGCTGAAGGACAAGGGCTCGGTCAGCCGCGGTTGGATCGGCGTGCAGATCCAGCCCGTGACCTCCGACATCGCCGACAGCCTCGGCATGAAGAAGGCCGAAGGCGCGCTGGTGGCGGAGCCGCAGGCCAACGGTCCGGCCGCCAAGGCGGGCATCGAGTCCGGCGACGTGATCACGGCGGTCAACGGTGAATCCGTCAAGGACGCCCGTGAGCTCGCCCGCACCATCGGCGGCATGGCGCCCGGCGCGACCGTGAAGCTCAACGTGCTGCACAAGGGCCAGGACAAGGTCGTGAACCTCACCCTCGGCCAGCTGCCGAACACGGTCGAGGCCAAGGCCGACACCGACAATGACAGCGGCAAGCGTGCCAATCGCGGCACCGACGTGCCCAAGCTCGGCATGACCGTTGCGCCCGCAAACTCCGTGGCCGGCGCCGGCAAGGAAGGCGTCGTCGTCACCGAAGTCGATCCGAAGAGCGCCGCGGCCGAACGCGGCTTCAAGGAAGGCGACGTGATCCTCGAAGTCGGCGGCAAGAGCGTGGCCACCGCGGGCGAAGTCCGTGACGCCATCAACGCGGCGCGGACCGACAACAAGAACAGCGTCCTGATGCGCGTGAAGAGCGGCGGCCAGTCGCGCTTCGTCGCGGTGCCCCTCGCCAAGGGCTGAGGCCTTAAGGAGGCCTACGAGATGAAGGGTATCGCCGGCATCAGTCGCCCCCGCCGCCGGTGCCCTTCGGGGAAGCAGCGCAACGCTGGCTTCCCCAGTCTACCTTCCGGTGGAATTACGCCCCCCTCCGTCGGAAGGCCTAGGGCGGTGAGGTCCCCCCAGCTTCACCGCCCGCCTTTTTCCTGCTTCGACACTCTCCCGCTCGGCTTGCATGCCGTTGCCGCTCGCGCCATGTTTAGAGAAGGTTGACCTCCTTGACCGCCGCCGAACGCACGATGCGCCTGCTCATCATCGAAGACGACCGTGAATCCGCCGACTACCTCGCCAAGGCGTTTCGCGAAGTCGGACACATTGCCGACCACGCCGCTGACGGCGAGGAAGGCCTCGCCATGGCAGAAAGCGGCGACTACGACGTGCTGGTGGTCGATCGCATGCTGCCCAAGCGCGACGGCTTGTCGCTGATCGGCGCACTGCGCGACAAGGGCAACACGACGCCGGTGCTGATTCTCTCCGCACTCGGGCAGGTCGACGACCGCATCAAGGGCCTGCGTGCCGGCGGCGACGATTATCTGCCGAAGCCCTATTCTTTCGCCGAGCTCCTGGCCCGTGTCGAAGTGCTGTCGCGCCGCCGCGGCGGCCCGGCGGAGGACACGCTCTACCGCGTCGGCGATCTCGAGCTCGACCGGCTGTCGCATCGCGTCGCCCGCGGCAAGGACGAGCTGACGCTCCAGCCGCGCGAATTCCGCCTGCTCGAATATCTCATGAAGCACGCCGGCCAGGTGGTGACGCGCACCATGCTGCTCGAGAACGTCTGGGACTATCATTTCGATCCGCAGACCAACGTGATCGACGTGCACATTTCGCGGCTCCGCTCCAAGATCGACAAGGGTTTCGAGCGTCCCCTGCTGCACACGATCCGCGGCGCCGGATACATGATCCGTGACGGCATTCGGTAAACTCGTCCGCACCACGGCGTTCCGGCTGACGCTGGTCTATCTGCTGCTGTTCGCGATGTTCGCGGCCTCGCTGCTGGCCTATTTCGCCTGGAACACGCGGCGGCTGATCACCGAGGAGATCACGCAGACGGTCAATGCCGAAACCTCGGAGATCAACGAGATCTACGGGCGCCGTGGCCTGTTTGGCCTCGTGCGGACGATCGAATATCGGGCGCTGCGCCCGGGCGCGAACCTTTATCTCGTGACCACCCCGACCGGGCAGGCGGTTGCCGGCAATGTCGGCTCGCTCGCGCCCGGCGTGATGGCGACCCGTGGCTGGTCCGAGACCGCCTACCGGCGGATCGAGGATACGGATGATCGCGACCATCGCGCGCTCGTTCGCGTCACCGAATTGGAGAACGGCTTCCGCCTGCTGATCGGCCGCGACCTCGCCGAGCGGCGGCGCCTGTTCGGCATCGTCGCCAAGGCGGCGCAATGGTCGGTCCTCATCGTGGTCGTGCTTGGCCTCGCCGGCGGCATTTTCGTCGCGCGGAGGGTGCTGAGGCGCATCGACGCGATGACCGGCACGGCGCAGCGGATCATGACCGGAGATCTCAGCGAGCGCCTGCCCGTGGGGCGCAGCGGCGACGAGATCGATCGCCTCGCCGAGAACCTCAACGCCATGCTCGAGCGGATAGAGGCGCTGATGGCGGGCCTGAAGGAGGTTTCCGACAACATCGCCCACGACCTCAAGACGCCGTTGACGCGGCTGCGCAATCGCGCCGAGGAGGCGCTGGCGAAATCAGGCTGCGAGGCCGATTACCGCGCCGCGCTGGAGCGGACGATCGAGGAATCCGACGGGCTGATTCGTACTTTCAACGCGCTTCTGATGATCGCGCGCGCCGAGTCCGGACAGGCGCGCGGCAACATGGACGATTTCGACGCCGCCGATGTCGCCAATGGCATCCACGAGCTCTACGAGCCCCTGGCGGAGGACGACGGCATGACCTTGAAGGTGAAGGCCGATCCGACGCCGGTTCATGCCAATCGCGAGTTGATCAGCCAGGCGCTCGCCAATCTGGTCGAGAATGCGATCAAATACGGCAAGCCCGCTTCGCAGCCCGCGGGAACCGTGGTCAGCATGGATAGCCGGCAGATCACGATCGAGGCCCGGCGTGAGGGCGATCAGGTGCTGCTCAGCGTCACCGATCGCGGCCCCGGCATTCCCGAAGGCGACCGCAAGCATGCTGTCGAGCGATTCGTCCGGCTGGAGGCGAGCCGCACGCTGCCGGGCTCCGGCCTCGGCCTCAGCCTCGCCTCGGCTGTTGCCACGCTGCATGGCGGAGAATTGCGGCTGGGCGATGCCCATCCCGGTCTTGTCGCCACGCTGGTGCTGCCGGCGCGCGCGGGCGACAGGGTTGCTCCGTCAATGCCGGATGTGCCACAGAAGGTGGCATGAACCACTCCGCGCCGGGAAACGCGGACAAGCATGGTGAGAGGTTGGCCGCACGCTTCGCGGAGGCTCCCCATATTGCCGCTTCCACAACCGACGAACGACGTTTCGAAAGCTGGCTGGCCGAGCTCGAGCCGGCCCAATCGGCCCGTCTGGAAGTGCTCCTGGGCCATCCCTTCGCCCGCGATATCCTGGCCGGGATCGCGGAATTCTCGCCCTATCTGTTCGATCTGGTGCGCGCGGATGCCCTGCGCCTGATCCGGCTGCTCGAATGCGATCCGGATACGCATCTCGCCGCACTGGTCGCCGAGGCAAGAGGCGCGGTGCTCGCGGCACCTGACGAGGCCGAGGTGATGCGGCTGCTTCGCCGGATGAAGGCGGAGGCCGCGCTGCTGATCGCGCTGTGCGACATCGGCGGTGTCTGGCCGGTGATGCGGGTGACGGCGGCGCTCACCGATGTTGCTATTTCCTCCGTGCAGGCGGCGCTGCAGTATCTGCTGCGGCAGGAAGCCGCACGCGGCAAGCTCTCGCCGCCCAATCCGGAGGCGCCCGAAGAGGGCTGCGGGCTGATCGTGCTCGCGATGGGCAAGATGGGCGCGGGCGAGCTGAACTATTCCAGCGACATCGATCTGATCGTGTTCTTCGATCCCGATGCGACAACGCTGGCGGCGGACATCGAGCCGCAGCCGTTCTTCGTCCGTGTGACGCAGGGGATGGCGCGCATCCTCCAGCAGCGCACCTATGACGGTTACGTCTTCCGCGTCGATCTGCGCCTGCGGCCCGATCCGTCCTCGACACAGGTGGCGATCTCGCGGGACGCCGCGTTGCATTATTACGAGCGGGAAGGGCGCACCTGGGAACGCGCCGCGATGATCAAGGCGCGCGCCTGCGCCGGCGATCCCAGGGCGGGTGAAGCGCTTCTGGCAGAGATCGCGCCGTTCGTCTGGCGCAAGCATCTCGACTTCGCCGCACTCGCCGACGTTCACGACATGAAGCGGCAGATGCAAACCTATCGTGGCCAGAGCGAGATCGCGGTCGAGGGACACAACGTCAAGGTCGGGCGCGGCGGTATCCGCGAGATCGAGTTCTTCGCGCAGACTCAGCAGCTGATTGCGGGCGGCCGCCATCCGGAATTGCGGGTGCGGCCGACGCTCGAGGCGCTCGACGTCCTCGCCTCCAGCAAGTGGATCACCTCTGCGGCGCGCGACGAGCTGACCACGGCCTACGAATTCCTGCGCCGGGTCGAGCATCGCCTCCAGATGATCGCCGACGAGCAGACCCATACGCTGCCTGAGGACGGGCAAGCGGTCGAGCGCTTCGCGTGGTTCTTCGGTTATCAGGATCGCGAAGCCTTTGCGCGCGACCTGTTGCACCAGCTCCAGATCGTCCAGGGTCACTACGAAAAATTGTTCGAGGGCGACGATCCAACCGGAACGGCCAGGCTGCCGGCGCTCGACTACAGTGCGGGTCCCGACGATCCGCGCCTGCTCCAGCACCTGGTGACGCTCGGCTTCAAGAAGCCGGCCGCCGTCGCGCAGACCGTGCGCGACTGGATCACCGGCGACTACCGCGTATTCCGCAATGAGGCGACGCGAAGCGCCTTCGTCGAATTCGTGCCGGCCTTGATCGACGGTCTTGCCCACGCCGAGGAGCCGGATCGCGCCGTCGTGGCGTTCGATCATTTCCTCGGGGCGCTCCAGCGCGGCGGCCGGCTGATCACGCTGCTCGGCCAGAACCGCGATCTCGTCGCGCTGGTGGCGCTGGTGCTGGGGGCGGCGCCGCGGCTCGGCGAAATGCTGGCGCGGCAGCCGCAACTCATGGATGGTCTGATTGATCCGCGCTTCTTCGGCGCCATGCCCGACAGGCAGGAATTGTCGGGCCGGCTCGCGACCACCGTGCGAGACGCGGACTCCTACGAGGAATTTCTCGATCGCCTGCGCCTGTTCGGCCAGGAGAGCCTGTTCCTGATCGGCACGCGCATCCTGTCCGGCACGGTTTCGGCGCAGCAGGCGAGCACCGCCTTTGCCGATGTCGCCGAAGGAATCGTGCACACCGTGCATGGCCTCGTCGCCGATCGCTTTGCCGCCCAGCACGGCCGGATCAAGGGGCAGGAGACCGCGATCATCGCGATGGGCCGGCTCGGCAGCCGCGAGATGACGGCCTCGTCCGATCTCGACCTGATCCTGCTCTACGATTTCGACAGCGACAATCCGGACTCCGACGGGCCGAAATCGCTTCAGGGCGCGCATTATTTCGCGCGCTTCACCCAGCGCCTGATCAGCGCCTTCACGACGCGCACCAATTACGGCGTGCTCTATGAGATCGACATGCGCCTGCGGCCGTCGGGGCGCGCCGGTCCGGTCGCCTCGAGTCTCGTTTCATTCGCGGACTACCAGGCCACCGAGGCCTGGACCTGGGAGCACATGGCGTTGACGCGCGCACGCGTGGTGTCGGCATCGCCCGAATTCCGGGAACGGATCGAGCGCGTCATCCGCGATGTCCTGACCCGCCGCCGCGATCCCGCAATCACGGCCAACGACGTCGCCGACATGCGGCGCGCGATCGCGCAGGAGAAGGGCGAGGCCGATTGCTGGGATATCAAGCATGCCGCCGGCGGCATGGTCGACATCGACTTCATCGCGCAATATCTCCAGCTCGTGCATGCCCACGAGAAGCCGGACATTCTCGACGTCGGCACCATGCAGGTGCTGGAAAATGCATGCAGGCTCGGCGTGCTCGCGCAGTCCGAGACCGAGATCTTGCGTGCCGCGGCGCGGCTCTATCACGACCTGACGCAGATCCTGCGGCTTTGCGTCAGCGAGCGCTTCAAGCCTGAGACCGCCGGCACCGACCTCCTGCGCGTGATGGCGCGCGCGGGCGACGCGCCGGACTTCTCGTCGCTGGAGGCGCGGGTGAAGGAGACCCAGACCGAGGTGCGGCGCGTGTTCAGGACGCTGCTGGAAGGGACGTCGCCTGCTTCAACGAGGTGAGGGCCTCGCGCACATCAGGCTCGAGGCCCGCACCGCCGGCATCGAGATGGGCGAAGATCGCGCGCTTCATCCGGGGATCCCAGAATTTCTTGATGTGCTCGGCAATCCCCGGCACGGCCTTGTCATGGCCCTGGCTCCGGAAGAACTTGCCGATCTGGTTGGCCATGTAGATCAGGCGGTCAGGCGACATCGGCAACCTCCGTGGCATGGCGCGCGACGATCCGGCTGCCATGCGAGAATATTTCGAACCCGTCCTGCCGCGCGATCGCGATCAGCGTGATGCCGGCGGCTTCCGCCGTGCGTACCGCGAGCGCGGTCGGTGCAGACACGGCGATCATCACGGAGGCGCCGATTGCGGCCGTCTTCTGCACCATCTCCACCGAGACCCGGCTCGTCAGCAGCACCATGCCGCCGCGCGCATCCGCGCGGCTGCGCGCCAGGGCCCCGGCGAGCTTGTCGAGCGCGTTGTGACGGCCGACATCCTCGCGCAGCGCGACGATGCCGCCTGCAGGGGACCAGAACGCGGCAGCGTGAACGGCGCGGGTTTGCATGTTGATCGATTGCAGCGGCGCGATCGCCTGCATCGCCGTCATAATTTGCTCCGGCGTGAAGGTCTGCCCCTGCGGCACCACGGCCGCCGGCCGCACCGCCTCGGCAATGGACTCGATGCCGCAGATGCCGCAGCCGGTGGGTCCCGCGACGTGACGACGGCGTTCGCTAATGCGGGCAGCATCTTCCGATGCCAGCCATATCCGCAGCTCGATGCCGTCGTCGAGACGGACCACGTCGAGAGAGCGAATGTCCTCGACCGATCCGACGATGCCTTCGTTCACGCTGAAGCCGACCGCAAAATCCTCCAGGTTCTGCGGTGTCCCCATCATGACGGCGTAGGTGCCGCCATTATAGGTCAGCGCCAGCGGCGTCTCCTCCGGGATCAGCCGTGTCCCCTCTGATGCGATGTCATCACGCCAGATCTCGCGGTCGATGGCCTGGACCGGCACGTGCATGAGGTTACTCCGCGGCCTCGGCCGGTGCGATGCGGCGGGAGTGCCGCGCCTGCGCGTCATAGGCCTTCTGCCAGTCGGACGGGCCGTTCGACGGCGAGACCTGCACCGCCGTGACCTTGTATTCGGGGCAATTGGTGGCCCAGTCCGAATAGTCGGTCGTGATGACGTTGGCCTGCGTGTCCGGATGGTGGAAGGTGGTGTAGACGACGCCCGGTGCGACGCGGTCGGTGATCTCCGCGCGCAGCGTGGTCTCGCCGGCGCGGCTCTTCAGCCGCACCCAGTCGCCGTCGCGCACGCCGCGCTGCTCGGCGTCGTGCGGATGGATCTCGAGGCGGTCCTCGGAATGCCAGACGACGTTCTCGGTGCGCCTCGTCTGCGCGCCGACATTGTACTGGCTGAGAATGCGGCCCGTCGTGAGCAGCAGGGGATAGCGCGGGCCGGTGCGCTCGTCGGTCGCGACATACTCGGTCACGACGAACTTGCCCTTGCCGCGGACGAAGCCGTCGATGTGCATCACCGGCGTGCCCTCGGGCGCCTTCTCGTTGCAGGGCCACTGCACCGAGCCGAGCTCGTCGAGCTTGGCGTAGGAGACGCCGGCGAAGGTCGGCGTCAGCGCCGCGATCTCGTTCATGATCTCGGACGGATGGCTGTACTTCATCTCGAAGCCCATGGCGTTGGCAAGGCCGATGGTGACCTCCCAGTCGGCCATGCCGTTCTTCGGCGTCATCACCTTGCGCACGCGCTGGATGCGGCGCTCGGCGTTGGTGAAGGTGCCATCCTTTTCGAGGAAGCTCGAGCCGGGCAGGAAGACGTGGGCGTAGTTCGCGGTCTCGTTCAGGAAGAGATCGTGGACGATGACGCATTCCATTGCCGACAGCGCCGCCACCACGTGCGAGGTGTTGGGATCGGATTGCAGGATATCCTCGCCCTGCACGTAGATGCCCATGAAGGTGCCTTCGACCGCGGCATCGAACATGTTGGGAATGCGCAAGCCCGGCTCCGGGTTGAGCTTGACGTTCCACAGCGCCTCGAACTGCTCGCGCACCGCATCGCCCGAGATGTGGCGGTAGCCGGGCAACTCGTGCGGGAACGAGCCCATGTCGCAGGAGCCTTGAACGTTGTTCTGGCCGCGCAGCGGGTTCACGCCGACGCCGGGGCGGCCGATATTGCCCGTTGCCATCGCGAGATTGGCGATCGCGATCACGGTGGTGGAGCCCTGGCTGTGCTCGGTAACGCCAAGGCCGTAATAGATCGCGCCGTTGCCGCCGGTCGCGTAGGTGCGGGCTGCCTCGCGCAGATCCTTCGGATCAACGCCGGTGAGGATGGCGGTGGCTTCCGGGCTGTTCTGCGGCTGGGCGACGAAGGCGGCCCATTCCTCGAACTCGCTCCAATCGCAGCGCTCGCGCACGAAGGCTTCGTTGACGAGCCCTTCGGTGACGATGACATGCGCCAGCGCCGTCATGACCGCGACATTGGTGCCGGGCATCAGCGGCAGATGCAGCGCCTTCACATGCGGCGATTCCACCATCTCGGTGCGGCGCGGATCGATCACGATCAGCTTTGCGCCCTGGCGCAGCCGCTTCTTCAGGCGCGAGGCGAAGACGGGGTGAGCGGAGGCCGGGTTGGCGCCGATGACGACCACGACATCAGTCTCCTCGACCGAGTCGAAGTCCTGCGTCCCTGCCGAAGTGCCGAAGGTGGTGGCAAGACCGTAGCCGGTCGGCGAATGGCAGACGCGGGCGCAGGTGTCGACGTTGTTGTTGCCGAAGCCGGCGCGGATCAGCTTCTGCACCAGATAGGTCTCTTCATTTGTGCAGCGGGACGAGGTGATGCCGCCGATGGCGTCGCGGCCGTATTTCTTCTGGATGCCGCGCATCCTGGCGGCGGCAAACGAGAACGCCTCGTCCCAGGACACTTCGCGCCAGGGATCCTCGATGCGCTCGCGGATCATCGGCTTGAGGATGCGTTCCTTGTGGTTGGTGTAGCCCCAGGCGAAGCGGCCCTTGACGCAGGAATGGCCGCGATTGGCCTTGCCGTCCTTGTACGGCACCATGCGTACCACTTCCTCGCCGCGCATCTCGGCCTTGAAGGCGCAGCCGACGCCGCAATAAGCGCAGGTGGTGACGACGGAATGCTCGGGCTGGCCGATCTCGATCACGGATTTTTCCGTCAGCGTCGCGGTCGGGCAGGCCTGCACGCAGGCGCCGCAGGAGACGCATTCGGAGCCGAGGAAGCTTTCGCTCATGCCGGGCGAGACGCGGCTGTCGAAGCCGCGGCCGGAGATGGTCAGCGCGAAAGTGCCCTGCACCTCCTCGCAGGCACGGACGCAGCGCGAGCAGACGATGCACTTGGAGGGATCGTAGGTGAAGTACGGGTTGGACTCGTCCTTCGGCATCCAATTGTCGTTGGTGCAGCCGTCCGTCCTGGCGAAAACGTGGTTCTCGCCTTCATAGCCGTAGCGCACGTCGCGCAGGCCCACTGCGCCGGCCATGTCCTGCAGCTCGCAATCGCCGTTGGCGCCGCAGGTGAGGCAGTCGAGCGGATGGTCGGAGATATAGAGTTCCATCACGCCCTTGCGCAGCCGCTTCAGCCGCTCGGTCTGGGTATGCACGACGAGGCCGGGCATCACAGGCGTGGTGCAGGAGGCAGGGGTTCCGGCGCGGCCCTCGACCTCGACGAGGCAGAGACGGCAGGAACCGAACGCGTCGACCATGTCGGTCGCGCAGAGCTTTGGAATCTGGTGGCCTGCATCCATCGCGGCGCGCATGATGGAGGTGCCCTCGGGCACCGTCACCTCCTTGCCGTCGATGGTCAGCGTCACCATCGTTTCCGATTTCGAGCGCGGCGTGCCGAAGTCGATTTCTTCGATCAGAGACATTGTCGTTCTCCTATTCCGCGGCCTGAAGCGTGGTCGGGACCGGCGCGAAATCCTCCCGGAAGTGCTTCAATGCGCTGAGCACGGGGTAGGGCGTGAAGCCGCCGAGCGCGCAGAGCGAGCCGAATTTCATGGTGTTGCAGAGGTCCTCGACGAGCGCGAGGTTTTCGCTGACGCGCTCGCCTTTGATGATCTTCTCGATGGTCTCGACGCCGCGGGTCGAGCCGATCCGGCACGGCGTGCACTTGCCGCAGGATTCGACGGCGCAGAACTCCATGGCGAAGCGCGCCTGCCTGCGCATGTCGACGCTGTCGTCGAACACGACGATGCCGCCATGGCCGATCAGGCCGTCGCGCGCGGCGAAGGCCTCGTAGTCGAACGGCGTGTCGAACAGCGCGCGCGGGAAATAGGCGCCGAGTGGGCCGCCGACCTGCACCGCACGGACCGGACGGCCCGTGAACGTGCCGCCGCCGATGTCGTCGACGAGTTCGCCGAGCGTCACGCCGAAGGCGGTCTCGAACAGCCCGCCGTAACGGATGTTGCCGGCGAGCTGGATCGGCATCGTGCCGCGGGAGCGGCCCATGCCGAAATCGGCATAGGCCTTGGCGCCTTCGGCGAGGATGAAGGGGACGGCGGCGAACGACAGCACGTTGTTGATCACGGTCGGCTTGCCGAACAGGCCATGATGCGCCGGCAGCGGCGGCTTGGCGCGCACGATGCCGCGGCGGCCTTCGAGGCTTTCCAGCAGCGAGGTCTCCTCGCCGCAGACGTAGGCGCCGGCGCCGACGCGCACTTCGAGATCGAAGGCTTGCTTCGAGCCGCCGATATTGGTGCCGAGATAGCCGCCGCGCCTGGCCGCGACGATGGCCGCGTTCATCGCCTCGATCGCGTGCGGGTATTCGCTGCGGATGTAGATGTAGCCCTTGGACGCGCCGACGGTGATGCCGGCGATGGTCATGCCCTCGATCACCAGGAACGGATCGCCTTCCATGATCATGCGGTCGGCAAAGGTGCCGCTGTCGCCTTCGTCGGCGTTGCAGACGATGAATTTGCGGTCGGCCTTGGCCTGGGCAACCGTCTTCCACTTGATGCCGGTCGGGAAGCCTGCGCCGCCGCGGCCGCGCAAGCCCGATGCGGTGACTTCGTCGAGGATTGCATCCGATCCAAGCGAGAGAGCGCGCGCGAGGCCCTTGTAGCCGCCATGGGCGCAGTAGTCGTCGAGCGAGCGCGGGTCGATCACGCCGCAACGGGCGAAGGTGAGGCGGGTCTGGCGCTTGAGCCAGGGAATCTCGTCGGTCGCTCCCAGCCGCAGGAGATGCGGCGTGTTGCCGGCGAGCGCGTCGAGGAGCGAGGGCACGTCGGTCTCGGTGACAGGTCCGAAGGCGATCCGGCCCTGGGGCGTCGCGACCTCGACCAGCGGCTCCAGCCAGTAGAGGCCGCGCGAGCCGGTCCTGACGATCTCCACTGCAACGCCGCGCTTGGCTGCGGCCTGCTCCAGCGCAAGGGCAACCTCGTCGGCGCCGACGGAAACCGCACCGGCATCGCGCGAGACGTACAGGCGGATGCTCATCGCTGCGCCTCCGCAACCAGCGCATCGAGGCGCTTCTGATCGAGCCGGCCAATGAGGCGGCCATCGAGCATCGCAGACGGCGCAGTCGCGCACAGGCCAAGGCAGTAGATCGGCTCCAGCGTGACGCGATCATCGGCCGTGGTGTTGCCGAGCGAGATGCCGAGCCTTGCCTCGGCGCGCGCAGCCAGCGCGTCGCCGCCGGCGGCCTGACAGGCTTCCGCACGGCACAGCTTCAGCACATGGCGGCCGGCCGGCTTGTGGCGGAAATCATGGTAGAACGTGAACACGCCATGGACTTCGGCGCGCGACAGATTGAGTGCTTTCGCCACCATGGGAATTGCCGCCTCCGGCACGTAGCCGAACGCCTCTTGAAGCGCATGCAGGATGACGAGCGTCGCGCCTTCCTGCCCGGCATGTTCGGCGATGATCTCGGCGCCGCGCGTCTCGTCCCAATCATAAACCGCTGTCATTCGTCATTCTCAACCAGAGCGTTTCCTGCTCCCAAACTATTTCGAATCATTCGAAGATCAATAAAGCTGTCCCGTGCTGCGATTGCGAAGTCGGATCGATTGGCAAGCGCGATCACCTGATTTCAAATCGCAATCGAATCCGCTCCCGCAGGCGGTTTTTGCGTGTTGCGGAGGAGTGGGCGTGCTAGCTTGCATGCCACCACAGCATCCGAAGGGATAACCGGTTGATCGACAAGCTTGAACTGCTGCTGGCGCTGGCGAAGGAGCGGCATTTCGGACACGCGGCGGAAGCCTGCGGCGTGACGCAACCGACGATGTCGACCGGGCTCAAGCAGCTCGAGGAGATCCTCGGCGTGATGCTGGTCCAGCGCGGGTCTCGCTTCCAGGGATTTACCCCGGAAGGCGAGCGGGCGCTCGACTGGGCGCGGCGGATCGTGGGCGATGCCCGCGCGATGCGCGACGAGATCAACGGGCTGAAGCATCAGCTCTCCGGCGAGATCCGCATCGCCGCGATCCCGACCGTGCTCGGTATGGTCGCCTCGCTGACGACACCGTTTCGCGCCAAGCATCCCGAGGTGCGCTTCCGCATCCAGTCCACCACCTCGTCCGAGGTGCTTGGGCTGCTCGAAAATCTCGAGGTCGATGCGGGGCTCACCTACATCGAGAACGAGCCGATCGGCAAGGTGCGTACCATTCCGCTCTACAACGAGAGCTATCGCCTGTTGACCGCGCCGGATGCGATGTTCGGCGACCGCGAGACGGTGACCTGGAAGGAGGTCGGCCAGGTGCCGCTATGCCTGCTGACGCCCGACATGCAGAACCGCCGCATCATCGACCGCGCATTGCGCTCGGTCGGCGCGGAGGCGACGCCGACGCTGACCTCGAACTCGCTGCTGGTGCTGTTCACGCATGTGAAGACGGGGCGTTGGGCGAGCGTGATGCCGGCCAAGCTCGCCGAGACGCTCGGCCTGTCCGATACGGTGCGTTCGATCCCGATCGTCGACCCCGAGGTCAATTACAGCATCGGCATGGTGATCCCGCAGCGCGATCCGATGACGCCGCTGATCGCGGCGCTGGTCAATGTGGCGCGGGAAGTGGCGCCGACGCTGCAATTGTAGGGGTTAACGCGTCGGCAGCGTAGGTGGCACTTTCCCTGCGGCAGAGGTTCAGGCCGCAGCCGATATCCCGGACGCCGCCTTGATCGCGTCGCGCGGCAGGGTCACGCGCACGACGGTGCCGACCTCGAGCTTGGAGCGCAGCCGCATCGAGCCGCCGTGGAGCTGCGCCAGCGAGCGGGCGATCGCCAGGCCAAGGCCCGAGCCGTGATAGGTCTTGGTGAGCTGGCTCTCGACCTGCTCGAACGGGCGGCCGAGCCGCGCCAGCGAATGTGGCGCGATCCCGATGCCGGTATCGGCGATCATCAGCACGATCCTGTCGTCGAGCTGCCGGCTGCGCACCACGACGCGCCCGCCCTCGGGCGTGAACTTCACGGCGTTGGAGAGCAGGTTGACGATGATCTGCTTGGTCGCGCGGCGGTCGGCGATGACGGAGATGGGTTTTGCGATGTCGGCGTCGAGCGTCAGACGCTTGTCCTGCGCACGGCCGGTGACGACCCGCAGGGACTCCACAAGCGTCTTCGAGAGGTCGAGCTCTTCCATGTCGAGCTTCATGCGGCCGGCTTCGATCTTGGACATGTCGAGGATGTCGTTGATGACCTCGAGCAGATAGTGGCCGCTGGTCAGGATGTCCTGGCAGTATTCCTGGTATCTCTCGCTTCCGAGCTCGCCGAACATGCCCGAGCCCATGATCTCGGAGAAGCCGATGATGGCATTGAGCGGCGTGCGCAGCTCGTGGCTCATATTGGCCAGGAACTTCGACTTGGTCTGGTTGGCTTCCTCGGCGCGTGTCTTCTCGCGCTGGTACTTCTCGGCGAGGTCGGCGAGCTCGACCGACTGCCGCTCCAGCGCGGCCTGCGAGCGCTTCAGGTCGATGACGGTGGCACGCAGGCGCAGATCGTTGTCGACCAGCTTCTGCTCGTGCTCCTTGATGCGGGTGATGTCGGTGCCGACCGAGACGTAGCCGCCGTCCTTGGTGCGGCGTTCGCTGATGTGCAGCCAGCTGCCGTCGTCGAGCTGCGCCTCGAAGGTGCGCGCGCCCGGGCCTTGGGCGGCGGTCTCGTTGTGGCGGGTGCGCACCTCCGGCATGCGGCCGACCTCGAGCACGGTCTCGTAGGAGGTGCCGGGAATGACGGCCGTATCGGGTAGCCTGTGCAGACGCTGGAAGTGCGAGTTGCAGAGCACGAGGCGATCGCTCGCATCCCACAGCACGAAGGCTTCCGGAATGGTCTCGATCGCGTCGCGCAGGCGGAGGTCGGCTTCCACGGTCCTTTCCGCGAGGCTCTTCTGCTCGGTGATGTCGACGGCGATCCCGATCAGGTGCACGCTGTCATCGGTCGCCCCGCGCGTCTTCTCGCAACGCACGCGGAGCCAGATCCAGTGGCCGTCGACATGCTGCATGCGGAAGGTCTGGTCGATGTGGTCGATCTCGCCGGAGATGAGCTGGTCGGCGATCGCGAACAGGTCGATGTCGTCGGACTTCACCAGCGCGTTGACCTCACCGAAGGTGAGGAGCTCGTGGCGGCCGTCGAGGCCGAGCATCGAGAACATCGACTGCGACCAGAATATCCGGCCGCGCGACAGATCCCAGTCCCACAGCCCGCAGCGGCCGCGGTTGAGCGCGGTGTCGATGCGGCCGCGCACGGCGTCGTTGATGATGTCGCCCTCGCGGGCGCGGGTCGACTGCCAGTGGAAGGCGAAGCCGAGGATCAGGACGACGAAGCCGGTGGTCGCCGACAGCGTGACCGAGAGCGCGGCGTCCGAGCCCCAGATCGGCTCGTTGCGCTCCTGAATCACGGTGACGAAGCCCGGCAGCGACTTGATCTGCCGCGAGGTCGCCATCGCTGCGTTGCCGCTCGGCAGCGTCAAGTCGGAGACGTTGCCGTCGCGTGGCGGCGCCGCCATCAATTGCGCGGCCGTGATCGCATCGAGCAGGCGGTCGTTGCCGACGGAGTCGTTGTCGGCCGGGATGCGGGCGAGGATACGGCGGTCGACGCCGGCCGAGGTGACGATGACATGGCGGCCCGAGGCCGTGCCCCAGGACGGGATCAGATCCGGCAACAGCGCCGGCAGGCTCTCGATGTTCTTCAGCCGTTCCTGCCGCACCGAGGTGAGGCGGTCGATGCGCTCGGCGAGCAGGTCGGCGAGGGCCGAAATGTCGTGGCTGATCACCAGCCGCTTCTGCCGCGTCTGGTCGACCACCTGCACGAACGCGCCGAGGCAGATCGTGATCAGGAATGCGATGATGAGTGTCGGCACGGCGCGGCGCAGCGCCGGCTCCGCGATCAGGAGCCGATGATAGGCAGGTTTCGCGATCGATTGCGCCAATCCCTTGATCGAATCGGATTGGACGCATGCGTTCGCGGCGTCTGCACGCGACATGCCTTCGGCCCCCTGAAAACCAGCTTGCAACTGAAGCTCGGAAGCAGCCCCACGTCGCTTCCGAATCACACCGATTTGAATCCAGTTTTCGCGGGCTGTCGAGAGTCAACGAATCGTTAACGCGAAATTATTCTTATCCAACGCGCAGTTTGTGCATCGGGTGTCCGCAAATTCGCGTGCGCGAGGAGTCCGAAACGAGAACGTGCGACTCCCCGCACGTTCTGCATCACGCGCGTGGCGGTTCGGCGTGACTGATCACGCGCTTCACGCTCGGGAACGCACGCCGCAACGCGCGCTCGATTGCGTCGACATGCTCGTGCACCTTGATCACGCTCATCGACGGTGCCGCGCGGCAGTGGAAATTGACGATCTCGCCGGCGTCGGTGTTGCGGACACGCACATTATGGATGTCGTGGATCTCGCCTTCGCCGGCGAATTCGGCCAGCGCGGCGGCGATGGTCTGCACCCGTTCCGGTGCGGCATCGACGCCGAACGGCAATTCCGGTTCCAATGGCTCGATGTGAACGTCGACCTCGACGTCCTCGCCGAACTCCTCCTGGATGTTGCGCTCCAGCGTGTTCGCGACATCATGGGCGGCCTCGAGCTGCATGTCGGCGTCGACCTCGAGGTCGATGCTGACGGTCAGCTTGGCGCCGAGATCGTGCACCGTGACATGGTGAACGGCGAGGCCCGAATTGTGCGCGATCACCATGATGCGGTCGCGCACGGTCTCGTTGTTGCGTGCGACGGGGACGGCGGTGAAGGTGAGGTCGGCGTCGCCGAACGCCTTGTCCACGGCGATTTGCGCGCTGCGCTTGATCTCCTCGACGCGGTCGATCGGATAGGTCCGCGGCACCTTTGCGATGGTGTCGATGAACGTGGTCGCTCCGACCATGCGCACGCGCAGCCGGTCGACGTCGATCACGCCCGGTACCCCGCGGATCGCGGCGGTGGCCTTCTCCTGGGCGCCTTCCGGGGCGCGGTCGACCAGCGTCTGCACGGTGGAGCCGGCCATGCGCAGCCCGAGCAGGGCGATCATCACGGCAACCGCTGCGGCTGCCGCCGCGTCGCCCCACCAGAAGCCGAGACCGGCGAGGATCAGGCCCACGATCACGGCGAACGAGCCCATGACGTCGGAGGCGAAATGCAGTGCATCCGCCGCCAGCGCCTGGCTCCTGGTCTCCCGCGCCGCGCGGTGCAGGGCGCGGGCGCGCCAGAGATTGACGGCGATGTCGAGCACCAGCACCACGAACGGCACGGCCGAAATGGTCGGCGGCGGGGTTCCCTCGCTCAGCCGGCTATAGGCCTCGACCAGGATGCCGCCGGCAAGCACGTAGAGCAGGGCGGTGACGCCGAGCGCGGAGACGCTTTCCAGCTTGCCGTGGCCGTAATGGTGCTCGTCGTCTGCGGGCTTGTCGGACACCCGCACCACCGCCCAGGTGATGATGGTCGCGACCAGGTCGATCGAGGAATGCAGGGCCTCGGAGATCAGCGCCAGCGAGCCGATCGCGATCCCGACCGCGAACTTGGCCACCGCCATGCCGCCACTGGCGAAGATCGAGATCGCGGCGACCGAGGTTTTGCTGTGCTGAGAGGTCATGGCGGGGATGTAGCAGGGCGTGGGTGAACATCAAGCGACGATCCACAACCGTAGTCGCGAGTGACTTGCAGGAGCGTATCCCCCCGACGCCGTCATGCCCGGGCTTGTCCCGGGCATCCACGTTCTTCTGCGCAAGGGGTAAAGACGTGGATGGCCGGGTCAAGCCCGGCCATGACGAGAGGAGAGAGCGTCGCTCCGCTCTTGTCTCACTTGCCGCAACCTTCACAGCGTCACGACGATCTTCCCCAGATGCCTGTTCGCCTCCATGTGCTCGAACGCCTGATCGATATCGTCGAACGCGAACACCTTGTCGATCGGCAGCTGCAGCTTGCGCGATTCCACCGCGCCCCAGACGTCTTTGCGGACCTCCTCGAAGATCTCGCGGACCTCCTCGATGGTGCGGGTGCGGAAGGTGACGCCGACATAGTCGATGCGGCGGGCCGCATGCAGGTCGAAATTGAAGTCGGCGTGGGTGCCGCCGAGCCGGCCGACATTGACGATGCGGCCCTTGATCTTCGTCGCGGCGAGGTTCTGGCTCGCGACCTTGCCCGAGACCTGGTCGACGATGAGATCGACGCCTTCCCCGTTCGTCGCCTTCAGCACCTGGTCGACCCATTGGGGATCGGAGCTATCGACGGCGAGATCGGCGCCATGGTCCTTCAGCCGGCTGCGACGAGCGGCATCGGTCGACGAGCCGATCACGAGCTTTGCGCCCTTGAGCCTGGCGATCTGCATCGCCATCAGGCCGACCCCGGAGCTCGCGCCCTGGATCAGCACGCTCTGGCCCGCCTGCACTCCGCCGACGGTGACGACGGCGTTGTGCATGGTCGTGAGCGCGACGGGGAGAGTCGCGGCCTCCTCGAAATTCATGTTGGAGGGTGCGTGGAATAGCCGGCCGTGATCGGCCAGCGTATATTCGGCGAACGCCGCGCCGCCCGAGCCCATGATGCGGTCGCCGACCTTGACGCCTTTAGCATTCGGCCCAAGCTCGGCGACTTCGCCGGCCCATTCCATGCCGAGCACGGTGCCGACGCCGCCGGCCGCCCCATGGGCGTGCCCCTTGCGCATGCCGGTGTCGGCGCGGTTCAGGGCGCAGGCGCGGACGCGGACCAGCACCTGCGTGCCCTTGGGCTTTGGTTGAGCGACATCGGAAATCGTAGCGCCACCAGGGCCGTAGACGTAAGCCTTCATGAATTGCTCTCGCTTCTTGCGGTGACTATTCCGCGGCTTCACGTTGCGGATGAACGATCATGCCCTCCAGCCTGCCGCGGATGATCGCTTCCGCCTCGCGCACGATGCGCGAGACCAGTTCGGCGCAACTCGGGATGTCCTGGATCAGGCCCTGCACCTGGCCGGCCGACCAGATGCCTTCGTCGGAATCGCCGGTGGCATAGACCATCTTGCCGCGGGCGCCGGCGACGAGCTCGCGGATGTCCTCGAACTTCGCGCCCTCCTTCTCCATGGCGACGACCTTGCTCGAGATCGCGTTCTTCGCCACACGCGAGGTGTTGCGCATGGTGCGGAAGATCAGCTCGGTCTCGCGCTCGTCATTGGCGACGATCTTCTCCTTGATGAGCTGGTGGATCGGGCTTTCCTTGGTGGCCATGAAGCGCGTGCCCATGTTGATGCCGTCGGCGCCCAGGGCCAGCGCCGCGACGAGGCCGCGGGCATCGGCAAAGCCGCCCGAGGCGATCATCGGGATCCTGATCTTGTTGGCGGCGGCCGGGATCAGGATCAGGCCGGGGGTGTCGTCCTCGCCGGGGTGGCCGGCGCATTCGAATCCATCGATTGAGATGGCATCGACGCCCATCCGTTCGGCCGAGAGCGCGTGGCGCACGCTGGTGCATTTGTGCACGACCTTGACGCCGTGCTTCCTGAACTCGTCGACATGCTCCTGCGGCTTGTTGCCGGCGGTCTCGACCACCTTGATGCCGCTCTCGATGATGGCGGCGCGGTATTCGGCATAGGGCGGCGGCTTGATCGCGGGCAGGATGGTGAGATTGACGCCGAACGGCTTGTCGGTGAGGTCGCGGCAGCGCGCGATCTCCCTGGTCAGGTCCTCCGGCGTCGGCTGGGTCAGCGCGGTGATGAAGCCGAGCGCGCCGGCATTGGCAACGGCTGCGACCAGCTCGGCGCGGCCGACCCACTGCATTCCGCCCTGGACGATCGGGTGCTCGACGCCGACCAGTTTGGTGAACCGTGTCTGCAACATGATGTGTTTCCCCCGCCTGCGTGGCGCTCTGTTATCGGTTGATGGCCGGAGGATGCCGCCGGGGGTGGCAAATGTCTATTGCGCCGGCGTGCGGTGAGTGCGGGGCGATCATGCGGGGACGAGGGTGATTCCGTGCGGCGGATAATTGGGACCGGGCCTTCGCCGATGCGACCGTCGGGAGGGGCGCTGAGGCGGTTCTCGAGCCTACTGCTTCAACATCGTCATTGCGGGCGCAGCGAAGCCATCCAGACGGCCTCCGCGGAGGGATTGCTTCCTCGCTTCGCTCCTCGCAATTGTGCATGTTCACTAATTCGCTGATTGGATCGCTCCAGCGGAGGACGATCCGATGCGCGACAA